>CAWJFH010000019.1:0-35278 GCA_963842105.1 uncultured Flavobacteriaceae bacterium | reverse complement strand
CTTGCAACTCCCCCACGACCTCTTCTTCAAACCAAGGGTTTTTACCTCTCCAAAAATGGTTAACTGGTGAAGGATGGGGTAGGGGAAAGTAAGTGGGCAAGAACTCTTGATAATTCAATACGTTCTCTGTCAAGTTCTTTTTGGAGGCTTTCCCCAAATATTGGTCTTGCGCATATTTCCCGATTAAAATAATCAGCTTTACATTGGTGAACTCTTCCCATACTTTGGAATGCCATAAAGGAGCACATTCTTTTCTAGGCGGTAAATCGCCCGTTTTTCCTTTTCCCGGATAACAAAAACCCGTAGGCAATACCGCAAAATTATCCGGATTGAAAAATACGGCATCAGAAACACCCAACCATTCCCTAAGTTTTTTGCCACTTGGGTCGTCCCAGGCTTTATTTTGGTCATGGGCCTTTTTGCCCGGTGCCTGACTTACCAATATAATTTTTGAAGTGACGGTTCCTGAAACAATGGGTCGTGGTTCTAAAGGCAAATGCGCCTTACAAACTTGACAACTTCGTATTTCACTCAATAATTTCTGCATTATCTTATTCTGTTTTCATTCCATGACTACATGATATTACACCACAAACGTTCGCAACAACCAAATCGTCAACATACCCCAAAAGGTCCCCGTCGCCATACTCAAAATAGCTAAAACGATGGCGTGAGGCATCCATTTTAAATTATAAGCAGCGGTAACCGCTGGTGCTGTGGCAATACCCCCAACATTGGCCATACTCGCAATGGGTACCCAAGCCATATTCACATTCAATAATTTTGCTATCAGTACCATAAAAACCAAATGCCCCACCAACCAAATTGATAAAAAGCCAAGAAAAGGCATGTTAAACCCTAAAGTGGCTATTTGAAGTTTAAGTCCTAAAACGGCCATTACGACAATAATCAATATACCACCGGATTTTAAAGCAAACTTATAATTCCAACTCGAAATAAAATTACTGATGACCAAACCTAAAACCGATAGCAACACCACCTTTACCACAAAACTTTCAAGGAATAGATTGGTCAGCAATACGACGCCTAGCAATAGCAGTGACGCATAACCATGGCGACCATTTTTTGCCAGTTTCCACCCGAATATCATCAGGAATAGCTACATCGGTCACTTTAAACCAATTGTTGAGCATGTCACTTTTCTTTATGGTTTGAAACATGAGAATTGTCCATACATTGACCAAAATATTGTCCATCACCAAAACGGTGAGAAATATATTTTCAGGACATTCCACCAATTCTTTCAATACGAGCTGACTGGTACTGCCTCCTATCCAACTCCCCACGATGGGTGGAATACCCATCCAATAATTTTCAGTAATCAAGGTTTTGGAAATCAATTGCGTATCGCTCCATAAAAACATGAGTGCTACCGGAAATACTGCAATAAAAAACGAGCCTGAGACAAAAACTACGATAGGCTTAAAACCAATGGCCTTTAGCTGACTTAACGATAGACTGCTCATCACCGCAATTATGGCCAACGGAATAAAATATTCTTTGCTAAAATCATGAATGTTCGCCTGAGAGTAATCAGCATCTAAACTATAGGAGATAAGGGCGGGAATGATATAGGCCAATAGTATCGCTGGTACCCAATCGAACAAAGACTGAATATGCCTATTCTCCCATCGGTCCAAAAAATAAACAGCAACAACCGTAAATGTCGCTATGATCCATGGTGCTAACATGGTTTCAATTTAGGCTATTTTGTACCGACCTAGCAAATTATTTTAAAGGCTCGCCTATATTAGGCAAGCCCTTAAAATTGATTCGATTACTTTTCAAATATTGATATTTAAATAAAAGGAAACCCGGTTCTTTACCTCAACCTTACCGTTGTTCAACTTTTGTGCCATGGGCAGCATACTAGAAAGTCCCAAAGCATATCTGTTGAAAGTAGCCTCCAAACCCAATCTTGCAAAAACAACATCTCCACCGGTATCGTTCACAATTAAACCGAACTCTTTATTTTGCTCATAATGCTCTGTTCCTATCCCAATCTGCGGTGTAAAGGCTAAAGAATTCGATGCATAATACGTCTTAAACGCATTTAAGGTTAAATTCAATTGATTTCCAAATTGATAGTTTACACTATTTTCTGTCTTCACCGTGTAGTTCACCATAGTGGAAAATCCCCAATTTCGATAGGTTAATCCGTAATTCGCAGCCAATAAATAATCCCAACTACCGGTACCTAACTGAAAACTAGGATTTACACTTCCCTCAATATTCGCTGTATCAAAACTACCCGTTGGTAATTTCAGCCCTCCACCTATTTGCAATGCATGCTTAGGCTTAATCGATATGATGCTATCCGGTAATGGTTGTATTAAGTTATAATATGCCAACAAGGTTGCATCTCCTATCCCATTGATTTTCTGCTCAGTATTATCGGCAAAAGTTCGGTTGTGTCTATGATAGGGAAGCAATGTGTTGATCGTAATCCTATTGGAAACCGGTATTTTTCCCCACAATTGTACGGTGTTGAAATTTTCATTTATCCATGGTGAATTATCAAAAATACCATCTCTGGAACGGTACTTCTGACCAATATATCTGAGTCCGATAAAATTATTATTTAAACCTGTACCAAAGCCCATACTACCTCCATTACCACCGCAACCACAGGTATCACAGAAATCTTCGAATGCAGTATTCTTCCATATACACGCGATAGGATCATCGGGAACATCATTTGCAAATACGCAATTTGCAGAAATGAGTATCACTAAACTTACTATTAATTTATTCATGTTTTAATATTCTGAAAATCGTTTGTCATTAATAAAAGTTTCATCGGTCAAGGTTTCGAAAAATGCCAATAGTCCTTCTTTCTCCACTTCGTTTAAGGGAATACCTAAACCTTCTTCTGTCTTTAATTGGTTGTCTAACGTTGGGGAATCAACCATTCCGTTCGAATAAAAATTCAACACAGATGTTAAGCTTCCAAATCTGCCATCATGCATATAAGGGGCGGTCAAAACTATGTTTCTCAAACTTGGTACTTTAAACTTGTACTTATCATTATCACTACCAGTAACTTCGGCCCTACCGATATCGTTTAATTTCATATTCGGTGGTAATCCATTATTTCTAAAGCTACCATCGGTAAACAAATCGGTTGCATGACATGAAGCACATTTTGCTTGAAAGACCGACAAACCAAAAGCTTCTTTTTCAGTGAACTGTACCCCATCTTCATCCCTTCTATACCTGTCGTATTTGGAATCTGCTGAAATCATCATAACCATAAATTGCGATAAGGCTTTTAAGAAATTTTCAGTGTTTACCCCACCTTCTTCGAACGCCATTTCAAATTGCTTTTGGTACGATTTGTCATCGGCCAATTTGGCTAGCACATTAGACATGGTCTCTCCCATTTCAACTTCATTCGTAATCGGAATAATTGGAAAAAGGTCGAGATGTGAGGTAGCACCATCCCAGGTGAACTCTGTAGAAAATGCCATGTTGGCTATGGATGGCGTGTTTCTAGTGCCTTCCAAGTCATCTATACCATGGCTGAATTGATGTCCGTGATGGGTGAACGCAAACCGTTGTTCATGACAAAATCCGCAAGAAATAAATCCGTTTGATGATAGGCGACCATCATAGAAAAGCTTCTTGCCTAATTCAAAGCCAAATTGTGTTGGCGGATTGGCATCAATATCATAAGCCAAGTCAGGAAAATTATCCGGAACGTCTACTTGTAAAAAGGTATTCTCTTCAATAGCCACATATTCATCATTATCTGAACTACAGGAAACCAAATACAAGGACAGTAATATCCAAAATAGATATTTCATCTCTTTAAAGTTTTAAAAATCGGGGTTGTCCAATAATGGGCAACCCCGATTTAATTAATGAGAATCTCCTGATCCGTTATGAACATGGTCTACCAAAAACATACTAGCAGTATTGAGTGCCACTTTCGGTGACTTTTCTTCACTTAACATAATTACCGATTGCTCTGATAACGATAGCTTATTATCTCCATCTAAAATTGCATTGGCATCGGCCACCAAGTGAATAATAGGTGACATCTCATCACTTACCAATGCTTCTGAGCCGAAGCTTAAAGTCACTTCTTTGTAATTATCAAGACTAGAACCATGACTGCCCATATGTACTTTAAATTCGGTTGCATCAGTTACTGTGGATGAAGTGAATGTACCCTCATAATTCAAAAATTTGTAGCCTGCTTGCCAAGACCACATCATGTTGGTTTCTTCTGCTTCAGTTAAGAATGTACCTTGCCCTTCTGCACCTTGAAGGTATTTTTCTTGATCTACCCCTATACCGAAAGTGATGGAAACATATCTACCGGCAGGTATGTTCTGCAATGTAACTTCTGTATCTCCTGTTTCTTCACTTGTGATAAAATAGCTGTCGTCTTTTGCATATGTAAATGTTTCACCTTGGTCATTGGTAAGCCTAAAATTACTTACGATGTAGTTTAATCTGTTAATGGTTAACGTTTCTCCTTGTGAGTTTGCAATATTGGTCGACCCCAAAATGAGGTCGTCCGTTCCAAAGCTATTATCAAACGTTATATTAACGGCACCTTCGCCTGTGAGGTTCGTGATTTCATCTTCAGTGTTGCAACTGGTTACCACAGCTATAAATAATAGAGATATTATATAATTATGTATTGATTTCATAATATTTTTTAACAATAAATGGTTGTGAAACCCCAATAATCCTTAGGATATTCGAGTTAAAAATGAGTTAAACGGATTCATATCCCATCAAGCTCAAAAAGAGCCTGAAAAAGGAATTCTAAAATCATATAAACCTTGTCCCATATACCTTACCTAGGATGGGAGATTTATAATAAATTAAATGTGTTTAACAATTGGGTGGATGAAAAATGCGGGGTAGAAACTGTTCTGAAGTTAAATCCTGAAACGATAAAATAAGGCGTTTGGAAGTTGGTACAGTTTTAAAATCGAAATCAAGTATCTGTACAAATCCAATTGGATAATCCCGTAAATCTGCCGAAGGTAAATTTTGATGTCGATCCTTCTGCTCTTCCTGAATCATTTTGGCCAGATAGCACTTTCCATCACAATTAAGCATAGGTTTATCTTTATTGATACAAAGAAACTCAACAATATAATCCTTGTTAATGACGAACTCCACTATGGGCATAATGGGCCTAACCATGGCCACAAGGTATAAGAATGTTAGAATAATTGGTAATGACTTTTTCATGCCTTCAACTGAGGGCAAAGGTAGTCATAGCTTGTAAAAAAAGGATTATCCATTAGCCATTTAACAATTAAAATTTTTGTTGCAATTTTACAAGAAACTTAATTCCGCTGTTATATTGTCCAAATTATTTTAAGGGCTCTTCCTCAAAAGACAAGCCTTCAAAACCGGTCTTCATAAAGTTTCTAATATTTTGATGTCCGTTACCATTCACATCTTTCAATACCTCTTCAAAATAAAAGTCTCCAAAACAAGCCAAGGTTTGTTCTTTGGTGAAACCCTGCTTTTTTGCAAAGCCAAATAGTTTACAGGAACCGGAATTTTGTCCGGCTGCATTTTGTAATACACCATTCGTAAAAGCTGTTGGGGTAAATTCGAAATTGGAATCGATAACTTCCATAGTCTCCGAAAAGGAAATTTCCGTCGGAGTATCTTTTACTTTCTTTTTGAATTCTTCTAAGGTCATACTTTTTATTTTTTACCTCCTACGATAATCACAATTTCACCTTTTGGAGGCTTCTCCGTAAAATGTTTTAAAACTTCTTCTGCTGTTCCCCGTACGGTTTCCTCATATAATTTGGTCAATTCACGTGACACCGAAACTGATCTATCCGCTCCAAAATACTCCACAAAATGGGCTAAAGTCTTTACCAACTTATGGGGAGATTCATAAAAAATCAGCGTTCGGGTTTCTTCTGCCAAAAGCTTTAATCTTGTTTGTCTTCCTTTCTTTACCGGTAAAAATCCTTCAAAAACAAACTTGTCGTTAGGCAACCCACTGTTGACCAAAGCAGGAACAAATGCAGTTGCTCCCGGTAAGACAATCGACTTCAATATTATTTTCCACGCAGGCACGGGTCAATAAAAATCCGGGGTCAGAAATGGCGGGTGTTCCAGCATCGGAAATGAGGGCCATATCTTCTCCATTCTTTAAACGGCCAACCAAATAATCTACCATATTATGCTCATTGTGCATATGATAGCTCTTCATGGGTGTGGAAACTTCAAAATGTTGCAATAACTTTCCACTCGTACGGGTGTCTTCGGCAAGAATCAAATCCACCTCCTTAAGGACTCGAATGGCCCGTAAGGTCATATCCTCCAAATTACCAATTGGGGTTGGCACCAAATATAGTTTTCCCATTTCTTTAAAGTAAAAAACCCAACACAAGTGCTGGGTATATCATTCTATTCTTGATCAATTAAGCAAATCTACGGGAAATCACTTCCATAAACCGTTCTTCATATTCCTCTTTACCGGCCCATTGATTATAGTCTGGTTTTACCATATTTACAATAAACGCTACGGTACGTTCTTCAGAATCTATCGTATTCAATTGTGACAGCACCCGGTTGTAATCTTCCATACTACCATTGAACAAATGCTTTACAAAAGCTAACCGATTGTTCAAATCTACCTTGATATCACTTTTACCAAAACGGTCGTTCAGCGATTTCGATTTATCCTCCTTTTGCATAAGCTCTTCCTTTGAAGGCATAAATAGTTCCTTATCATTTTTTAGAAAGTTGGGTTTTGCCATAAATTCTGCCAAAACATCTTCTAATTCCTCATTATTTGGCATTTCAGAAACCATGTCCTTGATGGTATCCATACCTGGAATCATAATATCATTTTCATGCGGATTACTCTCGGGCACTGTTTTATTGGAACGCAATATGGCATTCGCCATTTCCTCGAATTTGGCAGCTATCGCATTTTTAGAAACATCCACTTCCATATCGTTCAATTCTTCCTCAATAAACCTTAGCACAGCCAATTTTTCATAAAGTTGTTTAGAAACTTCATAAAGACCTGAGATATCATCCAGATTATCTGCCGTAAGAATATCCGTGGATAATTTTTTTAACTCTTGTTTCAACTTTCTTTTCATCACACAATTTTAAAGGTCCGGACCTAGAAGGTGGCTTTTTTTAATAACTTTATCATTCTTAAATAATAAACGAAAACCCCTTATTTTCGTATAAAACTACAAAATGTTTCTCGAAAACACGGTTAATCATAAAGAACAATTCGGATGGATAGAGGTCATCGCCGGATCTATGTTTTCTGGAAAAACGGAAGAGTTGATCCGTCGTTTAAAACGTGCCCAATTTGCAAAATTAAAGGTGGAAATCTTTAAGCCTATGGTAGATACACGTTATGATGATGAAATGGTGGTCTCCCATGATGCTAATGAAATACGTTCTACCCCAGTACCTGCAGCCGCCAATATTCGGATTTTGGCCGATACCTGTGATGTTATAGGCATTGACGAGGCTCAATTCTTTGATGATGAAATCGTTACGGTTTGTAATGACTTGGCCAATAAAGGCGTACGCGTTATCGTTGCTGGACTTGATATGGATTTTAAAGGAAAACCTTTTGGACCAATGCCAGCGTTAATGGCTACTGCAGAATATGTGACCAAAGTACACGCCATTTGCACCCGCACCGGTAATTTAGCTAACTATAGTTTTAGAAAATCGGCCAATGATAAATTGGTGATGCTTGGAGAAACCGGCGAATACGAACCTTTAAGTCGTGGCGCTTATTATAAGGCCATGTTGAAAGAACGAGTAAAAACGATGGATGTAAATTCAGAAGAAATCAATACCCCAAAGAGAAATTCGAATGGCTAAAGCAGGGGAAACTATTTTAGAGATCGATCTCTCCGCTTTGGAAAACAATTACCGGTATTTACGGTCAAAAATACAACCGGAAACCAAATTTATGGCGGTTGTTAAGGCCTATGCCTATGGAAGCGATGCGCAGGCCATAGCTTTACAATTACAAGAATTAGGAGCAGATTATTTTGCCGTTGCCTATGTGAATGAGGGAATTTATTTAAGGAAAGCTGGAATTACCCAACCCATTTTGGTCCTTGCACCCACAGCAGGTTTCTTTTGATATCAATGATAGATCATTGTTTGGAACCCAGTATTTATTCCAAGAAAATCTTGAGTGAGTTTATAAGCGCTGCTCAAGAAATGAAGGTTGAAAATTATCCTATTCATCTCAAATTCAATACGGGCCTGAACCGGTTGGGGTTTTCGTTGGAAGATATTCCTGAAATATCCAATACAATTAAACATCAGACCGCCATAAAAGCAATAGCTGTCTTATCGCACTTAGCAGCCTCTGAAGATTTAAATGAGGCTGAATTCACCAAATCTACAATTATCCTTATTTAAAAAGATTTGTGATGAGACCGATGTCGCTTTTCCTGAAAAGCCCTTGAAGCATGTTTTGAATACCTCCGGAATTATCAATTATCCAGAAGCGCAATACGATATGGTTCGAAGCGGTATCGGATTGTATGGATATGGAAACCATCCTGATGTAGATGAACAACTAAAGCCGGTAGGAACTTTAAAAACCATTATCGCACAATTACATACCATTCCAGCAGGTGAAACGGTTGGGTACAACCGTAAGTATAGGTCTAACTCACCAACCATTACAGCAACATTACCCTTAGGGCATGCGGACGGCATTGGCCGTGAATATGGTCATGGAAAAACATACGTTAGTGTACATGGCAAAAAAGCGCCCATTATTGGAAATGTATGTATGGATATGATAATGGTAGATGTAACCGGAATTGATTGTTCTGAAGGAGATGAAGTCATCGTTTTTGGAAAAGGACTGCCGGCAACCGAGTTTTGCAGAAACGGCCAATACCATTTCCTATGAATTATTGACAGGACTTATCCCAACGAATTGGAAGGGTAATCAAAAAATAATCCTTTTAATTAACATTTTTTTAAGGATTAACATTTTTTACTACTTTTGACGATTATTATCAACCATTAATTAAAATCATAAGAACATGTTCAAAGAATTTAAGAATTTTATTATGACAGGTAACGTCATCGATTTATCAGTAGCGGTATTGCTAGCTGGTGCCATGGGTATGGTCGTTAACGGCTTTGTTACCGATATCATGATGCCCATTGTAGGTCATTTTAGCGGAGGTGTAGATTTCGCTGATATGAAAATTGTATTGTCAGAAGCTATTGTTGGCGCAGATGGCGAAGTTACCAAACCAGAAAATGCCATCATGTACGGTAAATGGGTGAATGCAATTATCAACTTGATTATTGTTGGTTTTGTTTTGTTCATGATCGTTAAAGCTTACAACAAAACCAAAACGCCACCAGCTCCAAAAGAAGAAGCTCCAAAAGGACCTACTACAGAAGAGCTTTTGATGCAAATTCGTGATGAATTAAAAAAGAAATAAAATAACCCCTTTAACGAGGGTGCCGTTGCACTGCAACTTATTTTTAACCAAAACCGTCAACTATGTTTCGCTAACAAAGTTGACGGTTCTTTTTTTGATTTCACCTCTCTCGGTTACCAAGACTATTTTAAATAAGCTATAAAGCCAAAACACTTTTTGTTATATATTAAACATTTTGTTATATTTTGATTATTCTTTGTGTTTTTGCTTGTTCAAGTTATTGTATTGGTTATTTTTGCCGCTTAATTCTAATGAACTAGCAAATGAAAGTAGCTGTAGTAGGTGCCACTGGAATGGTAGGCGAGGTGATGTTGAAAGTATTGGCAGAACGTAATTTTCCGGTAACGGAATTATTATTGGTCGCCTCTGAACGTTCCGTAGGTAAAAAAATGACCTATAAAGACAAGGAATATACCGTTATAGGATTGGCAGATGCCGTTGCCGCTAAACCAAATATTGCGATATTTTCTGCCGGTGGAGATACTTCTCTGGAATGGGCACCAAAATTTGCCGAAGTGGGAACTACCGTAGTCGATAATTCCTCGGCTTGGCGAATGGATCCCACCAAAAAATTGGTGGTTCCAGAAATCAACGCCCATGAATTGACCGCATCGGACAAAATTATAGCAAACCCTAACTGTTCTACCATCCAATTAGTCATGGCACTTTATCCGCTTCATAAAAAATACAAGATGAAACGGGTTGTGGTTTCCACCTACCAATCTGTTTCCGGTACCGGGGTTAAAGCAGTAAAACAATTGGAAAACGAAATTGCCGGCATTCAAGGTGAAATGGCCTATCCTTACCCAATTGGTAGAAATGCCTTGCCCCATTGCGATGTCTTCTTGGAAAACGGATACACTAAAGAAGAAATGAAATTGGCTCGTGAGCCACAAAAAATATTGGACGACCGTACGTTTTCCGTTAGTGCAACTGCAGTTAGAATACCTACTGCGGGCGGACACTCAGAATCTGTAAACGTAGAATTTGAAAACGATTTTGAACTTAGTGAAGTTCGTAAATTATTGAACGAGATGCCCGGCGTGACCGTTCAGGATAATCCGGATACGAATACCTATCCTATGCCTATTTATGCGCATGATAAGGATGAAGTTTTTGTAGGTCGTTTACGAAGGGACGAAACCCAAAGAAACACCTTGAACATGTGGATTGTGGCAGACAACCTCAGAAAAGGCGCTGCTACTAATGCTGTTCAAATTTCAGAATATTTAATTGCTAACGGACTCGTTTAAAACTTATCGTTAGAACGTTAAAACCTTCAAAACAACACTGTTTTGAAGGTTTTTTTATGGTATTTTAGTGCGAAAACCAGAAAAAAGCATGAAAAAATTACTACCCTGCCTCCTTGGCATTATCCTATTTTCTTCTTGTAAAAACGAATCTAAAACAGAAGCTATACCCGTGAATTATCCCCAAACCGCAAAAGTTGACACCATAGACACTTATTTTGGAACCGAAGTTAAAGACCCTTATCGCTGGCTTGAAGATGATAGAAGCGAAGAAACAGAAGCTTGGGTAAAAGACCAGAATAAAACTACATTCGGGTATTTGGAAAATATTCCTTTTCGAAATGATTTAAAAAAGCGATTGGAGCAATTATGGAACTATGAGAAACTGGGTTCTCCCCGTAAACGAGGTGACTATACCTATTTTTACAAAAATGACGGACTTCAAAATCAGTATGTAGTGTATCGCACTAAGGATGATGCTGAACCAGAGGTCTTTTTGGACCCCAACACCTTTTCAGAAGATGGCACTACTTCCCTTGCCGGATTAACGTTTACAAAAGATGGTTCCCTAGCCGCTTATCTGATTTCGGAAGGCGGAAGTGATTGGCGTAAGGCTATTGTTATAGATACTGAAACCAAAGAAATTAAGGAAGACACCTTAGTCGATATAAAATTCAGTGGTGTTTCTTGGAAAGGAAATGATGGTTTTTATTATTCGAGCTATGACAAACCTAAGGGTAGTGAGTTATCGGCAAAGACCGATCAACACAAAGTCTATTATCATAAATTAGGAACTTTACAAAAAACCGATGAACTTATTTACGGTGGTATTCCCACTGAAAAGCACAGATATGTAGGCGCAAGTGTTACAGAAGACAACAAATACCTGGTCATAAGTGCTTCCGTTTCTACCTCAGGAAATAAACTTTTCATAAGAGACCTTGAAGACCCTAACGGACTTCTTATCCCCATTGTAGAAGATACAGATTCTGATAATTACGTTATAGAAAACGTTGGGTCTAAACTCTATATCGTCACCAATAGAAATGCACCCAATCAAAAAATCGTTACTGTAGATGCTAAAGACCCTAGGCCTGAAAATTGGGTGGATTTTATTCCGGAAACAGAAAATGTACTTAGCCCAAATACCGGTGGTGGCTATTTCTTTGCAGAATATATGGTCGATGCCATTTCAAAAGTAATGCAATACGATTACGAAGGTAAACTGGTTCGAGATATTGATTTGCCGGGTATTGGTACCGCAAGTGGTTTTGGTGGCGAGAAAGAGGATAAGGAATTCTATTATTCGTTCACGAATTATAATACACCTGGTTCCTTATTCAAATACGATGTGACCACTGGGAAATCTGAATTGTATTGGAAACCTGAAATCGATTTTGACCCAAATAATTACGAATCCCAGCAAGTATTCTACCCTTCCAAGGACGGCACCAAGATACCCATGATCATTACCCATAAAAAAGGTGTTGAGCTCAATGGTAAAAACCCGACTATTCTTTATGGGTACGGTGGTTTCAACGTAAGTTTAACTCCCTCCTTTAGCATTACCAATGCGGTTTGGATGGAACAGGGAGGAATTTATGCCGTACCGAACCTACGTGGCGGTGGAGAATACGGTAAAAAATGGCATGATGCGGGTATTAAAACCAAGAAACAAAATGTATTCGATGATTTTATAGCCGCAGCAGAATATCTAATTGAAAATAAATACACTTCCAAAGAATATTTAGCCATTCGTGGAGGGTCTAATGGCGGACTTCTAGTTGGGGCGACCATGACCCAACGACCAGATTTGATGCAGGTGGCCTTACCTGCAGTTGGAGTAATGGATATGCTTCGATATCATACCTTTACCGCCGGTGCCGGATGGGCTTATGATTATGGTACGGCAGAGGATGACCAAAGAAATGTTCGAATACCTTAAAGGATATTCCCCGGTTCATAATGTAAAGGAAGGAACAAGCTACCCAGCCACTTTGGTAACTACAGGTGACCATGATGATCGCGTAGTTCCTGCGCATAGTTTTAAGTTTGCCGCTGAACTTCAAGAAAAACAAGCTGGTAATAACCCAACCTTAATCCGTATCGAGACCAACGCCGGGCATGGAGCGGGTACACCGGTAAGTAAAACGATAGAACAATATGCTGATATTTATGGCTTTACGCTATATAATATGGGCTATACGCAACTACCGAATACATCCGTTTTAAAAAACTTTAAAGAGTAAAAAGCACTTAAAATCAATAAATTATCGAAAAATCCGTTTCTATTAAGAGCGGATTTTTCAATTTTGTAATTCAAAGAATAACCCATGTTACGAGTAGAAAATGTTTCTTTTTCCTATGATAAACTTCAAGTTTTGGATACCATCAATCTTCGTATTCAACGTGGGGAACATATTGCTATTATTGGCGAAAGTGGATGTGGAAAAAGCACCTTGTTAAAGCTCATTTACGGGTTGATGGATTTAGAGCATGGTGAAATTTTTTGGGAAGACGAACCCATTTTAGGACCCGCCTATAATCTTGTTCCCGGACCCAAGTTCATGAAATATCTTTCTCAGGATTTTGACTTAATGCCCTTTATTACGGTATCTGAAAATATTAGTCAATACCTCTCTGTTTTCTTTCCGGAAGAACTTAAAGAAAGAACCCAAGAGCTTCTAGAAATGATAGAGCTCACTGAATTTGCCGATAAAAAAGTAAAGACCTTAAGTGGTGGTCAGCAACAACGAGTTGCCTTGGCCAGGGTATTGGCCCAAAAACCGGAAGTCTTGCTTTTAGACGAACCTTTTGGACATATTGATAATTTTCTCAAAAATAGTCTACGTCGTAATATTTTCAATTATCTAAAGGAAAATAGAATTACCACCATAGTCGCTACACATGATGTACAGGATGTACTGCCATTTGCAGACCGCGCTGTAGTGTTGAGAGATAAGGAGATTATAGCCCGAGCCAGGCCCATGGAACTATATCGGAATCCAAAAAGCTTATATGTAGCCTCCTTGTTTGGGGAAGCTAGCCTTATCTCCATCGATGTGCTTAAAACCTATGCGAATACCAAAAGAAAAATCATTGTCTACGCACATGAGTTTAGAGTTTCACCTTCATCCGGATTACAGGTTACTGTGGAAAAGGCCTATCCTATGGGAAGCCATTACTTAACGGAAAGTGTTGGTCCAGAGGAGGAAACCATCTTTTTTAATGCTGATAAGTTATTCCCGAAAGGAAAAGAGGTGTTTTTAAATGTAGCCATAGAAACTATTAACCAACGCATTCAAGAAGCAGCTGCAGTACAATCAGAATAATATCCTTAGAAATTCTTATCGTTCTATTATTACCTTTCAACGAAATTATCATCGCCAAACAAACTAATATTCAATTCGTTACGTTAATGCTTGGAATAATTAAATACATACGATGAGAAAAGTTCATTTTATATTAGCTGTTGTGGTTTTCGCCATGATTCTTTTGCCTATCCTATAAGGATTTGAAAAGACGATTAGATTTTCTACATGTTCCTGCTTTTCCAAAAAAAGTGGGAACATTTGTTTTTGATTACTTTTGTTGAAAACCCTCTTTTGAACCAAGACCAGATTCTTACTGAATTACAATTCAAGGCCATAAGAAGTAGTGGGCCCGGTGGGCAACATGCCAACAAGGTTTCTTCAAAAGTAGAATTGACTTTGATGTCTTGAATTCTCATGGGACTTACGGATAGTGAGAAAAACAGGGTTCTTTTAAAACTTGAAAACAGGTTGACCAAAGAAAAACTATTGATACTTCAATGTGACGAATCTAGAAGTCAGCACAAAAACAAAGATCTGGTTATCAAAAGATTTTTTAAACTGCTAGAAAAGTCATTAATCAGAGCAAAAAAAAGAAAACGAACGAAACCGACTAGGTCTTCTATTGAAAAACGATTGCAGTCCAAGAAAAGAGCATCACTTAAAAAAGCGAATCGAAGCAAGCCTAAAATTTAAGTCAAATCCTATTCTAGATTTTTGAATCATAAGAATCAGAATGTTCATTTTAAGTACTCGATTTAATACTATTTATGCAAAGATGGAATAAAAAATAGATACAGTAATTGCACCGGTAAGACCAAGAATCCCACTTCCCAAGCTGAATAACCGATACCCTGTTTTTACATTCATACCACTCATTTGGGTCACTACCCAAAAAAAACTATCGTTGGCATGGGAAACAACTGCTGATCCCGCTCCAATGACCACAACCACCAAGGCTTTCTGTATTTCAGAATCGAACCCTAAAGGAGTCATCATAGGCATGATAATAGAGGCCGTAGTTACTAGTGCCACAGTTGAAGAACCTTGGGCAGTCTTTATTGCAGCGGCCAAAACAAAAGGTAAAAATATACCCATATTATATTCGGTCAAGGTCTGACCCAAAATATCAGCAATACCAGAGTTCTGAAGAATTTTACCGAAAATTCCACCTGCACCCGTAATCAAAATAATAGAGGCCGCATCCTTAATTGCCTTTCCCACCCAACCGGACGACGAGAGCATATCATAATTTAACTTCTTCGGTAAAAGCAGGCAGAGCAAAATACCGATCAATAAGGAAATAACCGGCTCACCTACAAAACTTATAAATTCTACAAAACCATTATCTAATCCGGTTCTAGTAGGATTTAGGACCGATTTCAATACAATTAGAACTATAGGAACTAGAATTGGTATAGAGGATTTAAGCGCACTAGGTGGATCTTGAATCTCCTTTTCGGCTTCCAAAGCATCTTCTACCATAGGTTCTATGTTGGTTTTGGATGCATATTTCTTGGCGAATATAATTCCCGCAATCAAGGCTATAATACTAATGGGGAACCCGAATGCGATGACCAGTCCTAAATCGGCATTTAAAATTCCGGCGGCGGCAATCGGTCCCGGGGTTGGAGGCACCATCGTATGCGAAGCCATTAATCCTAATCCTAAAGCTATTGCAGGACCGGCTATTGAAATCTTTGCCTTTTTGGAAAGACTTTTGTTCAACGGATGCAATAGCATAAAACCACTATCCGCAAAAACCGGAATGGAAACGATATATCCAATAATACCCATGGCGGTTGGCACCCGTTTACTTCCAATAATCTTCAATACCTTTTCCGCTATGGCAAATGCACCACCTGTATTTTCTAAAAATGCACCAATAATGACCCCAAGTACGATAATCAATCCTATTTTACCCAAAGTAGCTCCAAAACCATCATTAATGGATGTAATGATTTCGCTGAAAGGCATACCGGCAAATATGCCATAAAGAATGGAAATGATAAACAGTGCCAAAAATGCATGCACTTTTAGCTTAGTGGTTAATATAATGATAGCGAATACGGCAATTACTAAATAGAGTATTTCCATAATTTAATGTAAATCCCGTTCCACTTTTGAACCAGATCCGCCGACTAAAAAGTCTAAATCTGCACCTTTATCGGCCTGTTCCACATGTTCAATATACATTTTAACATACCCGCGATCGGCTAGTGGTTTAGGCGGTATCCATTCCGCCTTTCGTTTTTGAAGCGCTGTTGCCTCCACATCAAGATGCAATGTCCGTTTTTCAACGTCCAATTCGATCATGTCACCATTTTGCACCAATGCCAAGGTTCCCCCAATAGTAGATTCAGGGGAAACATGTAAAATAACCGTACCTGCAGCAGTGCCACTCATACGACCATCAGAAATACGAACAATATCGGTTATTCCTTTGGCCAAAAGTTTTTTAGGAAGGTCCACATTACCCACCTCTGGCATACCTGGATACCCTTTAGGACCTACTCCTTTTAAAACGATAACACTATTCTCGTCTATTTCAAGGTTTGGGTCGTCAATCCGTTCATGGTAATCTTCCATACTTTCAAAAACAACCGCCTTACCCCTATGTTTCATTAATTTAGGGGTAGCGGCAGATGGTTTTATAACCGCTCCGTTCTCACATAAATTCCCCTTTAAAACAGCAATTCCGGCCTCCTTTTGAAAGGGTGCATCTAACGCGGCAATCACATCTCTCTCATAACATACTTCATTTTCATAGTTATCTGTGATATGTTTTCCGTTTACGGTAATCGTTCCCGTATGAAGCAACGGTTTTAATTCTTTCATGACGACAGGCAATCCGCCTGCATAAAAGAAATCTTCCATTAAATATTTACCTGAAGGTTTAAGGTTAACCAATAGTGGCACTTTACTACCAACAGTATCAAAATCCTGTAATTTTAAATCTACCCCAATTCTACCGGAAATCGCGGTCAAATGAATAATAAGATTGGTGGATCCCCCAACTGCGGCATTGGTAACAATGGCATTTTCAAAAGCCTTACGCGTTAATATGGTCGATAGTTTTAAATCTTCCTTTACCATTTCCACAATGCGCCTACCGGACAATTGGGCAAATAATTTTTTTCTAGAATCCACGGCGGGTATTGAGGAAAATCCTGGTAAGGTCAATCCTAATGCTTCACACATGGTAGCCATGGTTGAAGCTGTACCCATGGTGTTGCAATGCCCAATACTACGGGCAACACAAACCTCTGCTTCACGTATATCGGCGGCCGAATACCCTTCTACCTCTTGCCGTTCCTTTATCATCCAGTTCATGGAACCCGATCCTATTTTCTCTCCCCTAAAGCGTCCGCTGAGCATAGGACCCCCAGGCACAACAATAGTTGGCAGATCTACACTGCAGGCCCCCATAATAGTAGATGGTGTCGTTTTATCACAACCGGTCAATAGTACTATTCCATCTAATGGATTGGCCCTTATGGATTCTTCCGTATCCATACTTGCCAGATTACGAAACAACATGGTCGTGGGCTTCATTATCGTCTCCCCTAGGGACATTACCGGAAATTCTAAAGGAAAACCTCCAGCTTCCAAAATTCCCCTTTTAACTACTTCAGCAAAATCACGAAGATGTCCATTACATGGTGTAAGTTCTGACCACGTATTGCAAATACCTATTACGGGTTTACCTTCAAAATAATCATCTGGATACCCTTGATTCCGTAACCAAGACCTATGGACAAAACCCATTTTGTCATTACCGCCAAACCACTCGCTACTCCTTAGTTTTGTCTTTTTATCCATTTTATCAATTAGGTACTAAAAGATATTGTGGCATCAAGATAACTAAAAATAAGTCAACAATTTTTAAACTATTGTTACAATTGAAGTGGTTTTTCCATTAAAAGTGAAAGTCTCCCCAACGGACTTACCCATGAGAAGCTGACCTATTGGGGTTGCCGCTGAAATACAATAGATTGCTTTCCCTTCGTGTTTGAATTCGCCCGCAGATATGGAAATATAGTAACTAAAAGCATCTGTAATGACGAGATTTCCTAAACCAACGGTTCGTGTGTCACGGTCTCTTGGGACTTTAGAAAGTAGCTTGTTGTGTTTTTTCTAATTCCGATAATTGCTGGCCTAATTTTTCACGTTCCAATTGGATCATTGCCCGACCTGTTTCATGCTTATCACCTGCACTACTTTTGGTTTCAGAAGTTAAAGACTGTTCCAGTTCACGAATCTGGACTTGAATTCTATCCAATTTCCGACTTACGAATTGAAAACAATAGTCGTAGGCATCACGCTTAAGTGATTCAAGATTTTTAGTTGTCTTCAACGTGATATAGGTCAGCCAATTTATAAATAAGATAGTTGACCATTTGAGTGTCATTTTCACCTTTGTTCATCATCTTCTGGACCGCTATTTCATTTTCCGCTTTAAAATACTTCAAATCACCAGAACGGTTTTCACTGAATATGTTCCAAGATTTGAGTCCGCTAAGCATTGCTTTGTGCGCCTCATACTTTTGGGTGATTTCAGATAGTCGTTTTTTTAGAGGAATGAGTGCTGGAAGATTGTTCCTGTAGCAAATTATATTCGGCAGAAATACGGGCGTCTGCCTTTTCCGCTTCGGTAATAATCTTAAAATAGGCTCTTGACACCAAACTTTGATATTTATCCTCAAAACCTACTTCAAACTTAGGACTTTCGGCTAAAATAATCTCCGTATCCGCACTAGCGTACAAATCCTCTTCTGCGGCAGATTGTTGAGCCAACAATGATTCTTGCCACGCCTTGGATTTAATCATCTCGTTCCAGACCTTAGCGTACTCCTGCTGATATCTGGTCTGTGTAGTACCACAGGATTCAATAAAAAGCAATACAACAATAAGACAGGAAATTCCTGTCATTTTCAAAAATTTCATTTTCATATAGTAACTCAAAAATACCTAGACACTATTTTCAAGTGGCTGTTCTAAGACCACTGTACAAATATCGTAAGCTTTATATTCAGATCAATCTAAGGAGCAATATAAAAAATATCATACTCAGTACTACCATGTTTCAGACAAGAATATTAAAAATGCGATAAAGCGTTTTTTACTCAAATATTCGAGCTAATTTTTGACCTACAGAGGTGCCAATGGCAATACCCATACCTCCCAAACGAACGCCACAGGCTACATTATCCGATATTAATTTAAGCACCGGTTTTTTTTGAGGCCCTACACCCATAATACCGCTCCATCCATAGTCAATTTCAAAAGGAGTGTTTGGCAAAATGACCGTGTTGAGTAATTCTTCTAATTTGTCTTGAACGATAGCCGTATTACCAAAATCAGTAGTTTCTTCCGTCTGAAAAATCGAGATTTCTACCCCCGCCCAATAGAATGCGGTTGTCAATATTACGAAAGTAATAGTAGCCTTCCTCCAAGTGAAAAGTACCTTCGATGGAAAGATTATGGATAGGTTTGGTAATCAATACTTGTGACCTTGCGGGCTTTACTTTTTCTTTCAAAAGTTGGGAAGCAAAACCATTGGTGGCCACCAAAAGCTTTTTACATTCAAATTCAAAAGAATCTGTTTGTACCAAAACTTGATTTCCTTGATCTTCAAATGACGTAACGGAGGTTGAATTCATTACACTAATTCCCAGTTCCATCGCTTTTTGCAGAAGGGATTTCATCATTTTACCAGTATCGATTTGACCCTCGAATCGATGCGTGATATACTTGTCTTTAATATGCTGAAATCCAAAAAGATTGGTAGTTGTTGAAAAAGCATCTTCCTCAAAAATGGGGTGGAGCATGCTGTTGATGGCTCCCATCTTTTCTAAACATTTATAGAAAAGTTCTGAATCTTGCTCCAAAAATAGTTCATGCCCTCCATGTTGTTCATAACCAATGGCCTTATCTCCCAACAATGAGCGTAAGGCTTGAATACCTTTCCACCTATCCTTAACTAAATTCACCAGTTCCTCTTCGGTATGATGCTCCATATCCGCCAAAATTTCGGAGATACTTCCAAAACAGGCAAATCCCGCATTTTTGGTGCTGGCCCCTTGGGGCAATACACCTCTTTCCATAACTAAAATAGATGCTTTAGGATAGGACTTTTTTAACTGAATTGCACAATTTAAACCTACAATTCCGCTTCCGACCACCGTAAAGTCAATATTGGACAACCAAGATGTTCTTTCCCAATAGCTAAGGTTCATTTTTCCGTATTTATTTTAAGATAAAGAATTTGGTTTCTTCCTCTACTAATTTGATTCTTTTCCCCAAGGCAATGTGAATTTGAAATTACTGCCTTTTCCTTCTTCGCTTTCAATAAAAAGTTGTCCGTCAAGTTTTTCTACAAATTCCCTACAAAGTACCAAACCGAATCCAGAACCATTTTCATTCGCAGTACCTTTTGAGGTTACCTTAATGGCCGGATCAAAAATCTTCTGAATTGTTTCTTCACTCATCCCCACTCCATTATCAGCCACGGAAATCTCTACTTGATTTTCTTTTTTAGTAGCTGTTACAGTGATTTGTCCTTCAGGGTTGGTGAATTTTATGGCATTGGAAATTAGATTGCGTAAAATGGTGGCTAAAATATTTTCATCGGTATATACTTCTATATCTTCAGTAGAGGAAAACTGAAGCGAAATATTTTTAGCGTTTGCAAGGGATGTTTGAAGTCTTATAATTTCAAGTATGACATCTGAAAGTATTATTTTTTCTGGATTGTAAACCAATTCTCCTGTTTGTGATTTTGCCCAATGTAATAAGTTGTCCAATAAATTCAGGGTATTTTCCGCGGTAGAATTTATAAAACCTATACATTTTTCAGATTCTTTATCATTCGTATGCTTCACATTTTTTAGAAGTAGTTCAGAAAGCCCAATTATATTATTAAACGGACTTCTTAAATCATGCGCAATGATGGAAAAGAGTTTGTTCTGGGTTTGGTTCAGTGTTTCTAGTTTAAGCTTATCCTTTTGGATGATTAGGTTATTAGTTCGTATTGTTTTTTCGTCTATTTCCTTTAAGAGCATTATAAAACCTATGCTTGAGGCACTAATCACAAAAAGGGTAATGACTAGAAACCAATTACCCATTAGAGAAGCTTTAAGCAAATCATAATTCTGGTCCATTTTGTAGATATCAAAAGCACGCACAAGCTGAAATATGGAATAAATGAAAAGCACAAGGCTTATGATTATAGGAAATTTGTATTGTCTTTTATTTACAAAAAGATAAAATGCCCCAATACCATAAAAAAATGAACAGGAGATTATTCTTACAATGGTAAGGGTTGTATAGTTTTCCTCAACTATCAAAATGGAAATATAAAACAAGACGACAAAAACAAGAAAGGTCCTCAAAAGGTTTTTTCGAAGTTTACCATCAAATGAAAGTAGACCAAATGATGTCAAGGCAAAACTGGTAATTAAAAGGAAATTATTTATACGGATGGTATATAAATAGGGTAATAGATCTCTTTTGCCAAACAGAATGATCGCCATCGTTTGAAACGCTATCCCTAATATTACCAGTAGTAAATGCCATTGCTGGTGATGGAACCAATATTTATAAATTAACAGTGTGATTAAAAATAGATTGTTCAGGGCTAAAAAAAGTATGATCGAAGGATAATCTAAGGTGATATTCATTTTATCTTTTCTTATCTCAAAATTTCTTTGAATACTGTTTACAATACTTTCCTCAAGTTATTACAAAATTTCAATCTAAAATTCCATTTAAAAATAGTCCCCTTTCAAATTTTCAAAATCCTTGTTTTCTAGTAAACCTCCAGGTTGTTGAGAATGAAGATTTAGTACTCCAATATCGAATATCCCCTAAGCCTTTTTAATTTCTAGCTAGTTGAAATACTTCTATAAAAATAACTATAATTGCTCTTAATTTAGAGTCGAAAAATAATTTTGCAGATTCTCTTACACAATCCATCTTTAGAGCGAGGGCAACCCGATAAATTGGAGAACTACAATAATACTATCCAATCCATCTTAATCAAAATAAGTAAATCTATCTGAGTAAAAGCGACGACATTATTTTTAGTATTCGAGCCTAAAAGATATAGTAGATAGACCGGCTTTTCCTTTTGCAAAAAAACCATAAAAAAACTCCAACATTGCTGTTGGAGTCCTAGTTTAATTTTCTGGTTGTGGGTCCATCTTAAAATCGTTCATGAACGCTGTGGTATAATTACCAGCTAAATAATCTGGATGGTCCATTAACTGCCTATGAAAAGGAATTGTGGTTTTAATACCCTCGATTACGAATTCATCTAAAGCGCGTTTCATTTTATTGATGGCCTCTTCCCTAGTTTGCGCCGTTGTAATCAACTTGGCAATCATAGAATCATAGTTTGGAGGTATACTATAGCCGCTATATACATGCGTATCCATACGAACGCCATGACCTCCAGGAGTATGTAAAGTGGTTATCTTACCCGGCGAAGGTCTAAAGTTATTATATGGATCCTCTGCATTGATTCTACACTCAATAGAATGTAGTTTTGGAAGGTAATTTTTACCTGAAATCGGCACCCCAGCCGCAACTAAAATCTGCTCACGGATCAAATCATAATCAATTACCTGTTCTGTAATGGGGTGCTCTACTTGAATACGGGTATTCATCTCCATAAAATAGAACTTACGGTGTTTATCGACCAAAAACTCAATGGTTCCCGCTCCTTCATATTTAATGAATTCAGCCGCTTTAACCGCTGCTTTACCCATTGCATCCCTTAACTTATCGGTCATAAATGGGGAAGGGGTTTCCTCGGTCAATTTTTGGTGCCGTCTTTGTATGGAACAATCACGTTCTGATAAGTGACAAGCTTTTCCATATTGATCACCCACAATCTGGATTTCGATATGTCTAGGCTCCTCAATCAACTTCTCCATGTACATAGCGCCGTTGCCAAATGCTGCTGAGGCTTCTTTTACTGCACTGTCAAAAAGCTCCTCCATTTTTTCCTCGCTCATGACCGCCCGCATTCCTTTACCACCACCACCAGCAGTTGCTTTGATCATGACAGGATACCCCATCTTTTTGGCTACTTTTTTGGCATCAGCCACATCTTTCAAAAGCCCTTCTGAACCTGGAACGCAAGGCACACCAGCTTTCTTCATGGTTTCTTTGGCTGTAGCCTTATCGCCCATACGGTCTATCTGATCACCAGATGCTCCAATAAATTTTATTTCATGTTCAGCACAGATACGCGAAAACTTGGAGTTTTCAGATAAAAAGCCGTATCCCGGGTGAATAGCATCTGCATTCGTGATTTCTGCAGCTGCGATGATGTTAGGTATTTTAAGATACGATTCACTACTTGCTGCCGGACCTATACAAACTGCTTCATCTGCAAAACGAACGTGTAGGCTTTCCTCATCTGCTTTACTATAAACGGCGACCGTTTTAATCCCCATTTCCTTACAGGTACGGATAACACGTAAAGCGATTTCTCCCCTATTTGCTATTAGTATTTTTTTAAACATCTTTTAAATTTTAAGTTCTTGGTTCCAATCGATTCTCAAATATCCAACTAGCCATTGGACATTTAAAAGTAACTACTCAAAATTTAGTTAAGCCGGGTCTACCAAAAATAAAGGTTGGTCAAATTCAACAGGAGAAGAATCATCTACCAATACTTTTACAATTGTTCCTGATACTTCGGATTCGATGTCGTTGAATAATTTCATCGCTTCGATAACACAAAGGACATCTCCGTTAGAAATGGTATCACCCACCTCAACGAATGAAGGTTTGTCTGGAGAAGGCTTTCTATAGAACGTACCAATGATTGGAGACTTTATAGTGATGTATTTGTCTTCTTCCGCTTTTTTAGTAGCTGCAGCTTCCTTTACCTCAGTTTCTTCAGCCGTAAGTTGCGGCTGTCCTGTCTGCGCTGGTTGTGAAGAAGGCATGTTTGGCTGGCCCATAGGCATGGCCTGAACATACGTTGGTTCATTTCCACTGGACAAACTACCGGTTCTGATGGTGATCTTAATATCATCAGTTTCCAATTTTACCTCGCTTGCGCCAGATTTGGCTACGAACTTGATTAGGCTTTGAATTTCTTTTATATCCATAGTTAATTGAGTTTTTTGGTCGTTAATTTTAGTTATAAGCCCATTTTAAATAGATGGAACCCCAAGTAAATCCGCCTCCAAAAGCTGCGAATACCAGGTTATCCCCTTTTTTAATCTGACTTTCATAATCGTAAAGCAACAAAGGTAATGTTGCTGAGGTAGTATTACCATATTTTTGGATATTCATCATCACTTTAGCGTCATCAACACCCATTCTCTTGGCGGTGGCATCAATAATACGTTTGTTGGCCTGATGTGGAACGAGCCATGCAACATCCTCTTCTGTAAGATCATTCCGCTCCATGATTTTAGCAGCAACATCAGCCATATTGGAAACCGCAAATTTAAATACGGTTTTACCCTCCTGAAAAATAAAATGCTTTCTATTTCTCACAGATTCTTCCGTGGCCGGCATGATGGAACCACCACCTTCCATTCCTAAAAATCGTCTACCGCTACCATCTGCGCGCAGATACTCATCCTGTAATCCAAAACCTTCCGTATTGGGTTCAAACAGAACGGCACCAGCACCGTCGCCAAAAATAATACAAGTAGTACGGTCTGTATAGTCAATGATGGAAGACATTTTATCTGCCCCTATTAAGAGTACTTTTTTATATCTACCGGTTTCTATATGCCCTGCGACAGTCGACATTCCAAATAAAAAGCTGGAACAAGCCGCCAACAAATCATAAGCGAATGCATTCACCGCTCCTATTTCCGAAGCAACGAATGCGGCTGTGGAAGCCACCATACTATCTGGTGTTGCCGTAGCCACAATTACTAAATCTATTTCTTTTGGATCAAGATTCTTTTTCTTCATGAGGTCCTTCGCGGCCATAATTGCCAAATACGAAGTTCCTTCCCCTTCCTCCTTTTTAAGTACCCTTCTTTCCTTTATTCCCGTTCTTGAGACAATCCATTCATCATTGGTATCCACCATATCCTCAAGCATTTTATTGGTAAGGACAAATTGGGGAACATACCCTCCTACAGCAGTTATGGCAGCCGTTATTTTGGTCATACTTTATTTACTTTCTGATAAAAAACTTAAAAAACGAGTCAAAAGTCATGAAAATTAATGATTTTCATCGACTTTTCTCTATAAGTTATCGGGTTTTTGAAAATTTACTTATGCACTAAAATCAGGAATTAGATTCCAAACCTAGGTTTAGAAAACTCCGTTTTTTTAGATAAGACGAAAAAAAACTCCCTACTTCAAGTGAAGTGGGAGCTTGTATCTCTTTATTTCGGTATTAAGCCTCAGCCTCTTCAGTCTTATCGACTAAAATCTGACCTCTGTAATATAATTTACCTTCGTGCCAGTGTGCTCTATGGTACAAGTGAATTTCCCCAGTTGAGGAATCAGTTGCCAAAGTTGGTGCTACTGCTTTATAGTGCGTTCTTCTCTTGTCTCTCCTTGTTTTGGAAATCTTTCTTTTAGGATGTGCCATTTAAACCTTATTTGTCCGTTAATAGTTTTTTTAATTCATCCCATCGGGGATCACTTTCTTCTTTATCTGATCTTTTCTCTTTTGGTTGAAGCTCTTTTAATTTATCCAAGACTTCTGACTTCAATGTTCCATCTTCAATACCGGGGTGTACCCTTTTTTGTGGAACTGCCAATACTAGCATTTCATATACATATTGTGCAATGTTCACCTGATGCTCATTGTGCGGCAGAATGAGTATTTCATCATCCTCGTCATTATATTCCTCACCAAACTTGACAACCAAATGCAAATCTGCATCTATAGTCTGGTCAAAAGGTTCGCTGGTAATGTCACAATCAACATTGATAGTCCCCGAAGCTTCTAAATCCAACTCCATCATGGTACTTGTCTTGCCTAGAACAACATCTAAGTTAACGTCTGCACCATTGAACTCATCATACCCAAAAGACTCAAAGAACGTATTATCAATCTGGTAATTAAAGTTGTGTTTTCCTTGCTTCAACCCTGAGAAAGGAATATTGAACTCCTTTTGCTTCATCACGTACAACTCTTAATTAAACAATTCCGCCCCATAAAAGGCGGGTGCAAAGATACTATTATTTTGATAAAACCCAATAGTTATCAACTAATTATCTTTATAACTTTTTCGTCCTTATTTTGTTTAGCGTTCCCTTTTTAAACGCTGCTTTTTTAACACGTTACTCGTGAGCTCTTGATATTCTGTTCTATTCTTGAATATTTTCAGCGCCATATACACCGCTTCCTTAAAAGAACTTTCATCTGCCACCCCTTTTCCTGCAATTTCATACGCCGTTCCATGATCAGGGGAGGTACGTACTTTATCAAGACCAGCGGTAAAATTAACTCCCTGACCAAAAGATAAAGTTTTAAACGGAATCAATCCTTGATCATGATACGCTGCTAAAATAGCATCGAATTTTTTGTACCCATCAGAGCCAAAAAAACTATCCGCTGAATAGGGTCCATATACCAAATGCCCCATATTGGACATCTCTCGAATGACAGGTTTCAATATCTCCTCATCTTCCTTTCCAATCACCCCGTTATCCCCGCTGTGTGGATTAATACCCAACAGCGCAATTTTAGGTTTGCGAATACCAAAATCCATCATTAAGGATTTTTCTATCGTATTCACTTTATCCCGTATCAATCTTGGTATAATGGCAGAAGATACATCCTTTACCGCAACATGATCGGTGAGCAATCCTACTTTCAGGGATTCCGTCACCATGAACATTAAACTTTCACCCTCCAGTTCCTGAGCTAAATAATCGGTATGACCAGGAAAATTAAAATCATCGGATTGAATATTATTTTTATTGATGGGTGCCGTTACCAAAACATCGATATCGCCGTTTTTAAGCGCTTCAACCGCAGCCCTTAAGGATTTTATAGCGTACAATCCTCCCTCTGGGGTTGCCTCGCCAAATTGTATGTTTGGTATTTCTTTCCAAACATTAACAATATTCAATTTGTTATCTATAGCCTTTGATGCGTCTGGAATTCCGTTAAAAACAATGTTCAGGTTCAAAGCTTTCATTTGATGGGAGACCGTCTTGTTGGAAGCGAAAATTACAGGTGTACAAAAATCCATCATACGAACATCCTCAAATGTCTTTAAAGCCACTTCACAGCCAATACCGTTTAAGTCCCCTATTGAAATACCTAACCTAATTTTCCTATTTTCCTCCATGATAATCTGTACCTTTATCGTCAAATTTCGATTGTCAAAATTACTTAAATTAAACGACACATGTTCACCGGTATCATTGAAACATTAGGTAAAGTAACCGCACTAGAAACGAAAGGTAGCAACTTGGATATCACCATAGCCTCTGAGCTAACTCCACATCTTCAAATTGACCAAAGTGTATCTCATAATGGGGTTTGTTTAACTGTTGTTGAACTGGATGATACCACCTATACCGTTACCGCAATTGCCGAAACCTTAAAGAAAACCAACTTAGATTCCTTAAAAGTAGGGGATAGCGTAAATCTTGAGCGTGCCATGATTTTAGGGTCTCGACTAGATGGTCATATTGTACAGGGGCATGTAGATCAGGTAGGTGAATGCACAAAGGTTACAGAGGAAAATGGAAGTTGGATTTTTTCCTTTAGTTATGACGTCGCAAAAGGAAATCCTACAATTGAAAAAGGCTCCATAACCATTGATGGAACCAGTTTAACCGTAGTTAATTCTGGGACGAATACTTTTGATGTTGCCATTATTCCTTACACGTATGCGCACACTCGCTTCAATACGTATAAGGTTGGGACTATCGTAAATTTAGAATTTGATGTTATTGGGAAATATGTAGCGAAGCTGATGGCCAACCGCTCCTAATTTTACTGCTCGAAAAAACTAATGGATGACCCGATCCACGTTTCGTTCACCTGATGTGATACGTTAATCATCTCCCCTTTGCTCATGCGCGTTAGATTGATTACCGGTTCTAACCTATCCTTTTCATCGTCCCAAACAAAAAGCATGCGCAATTCTACTTTTGAGTTTTTAGCAGTATTAGTTTTTACTAAAGGAGCATATTCCACTTTTTGCTGAAGAATATAATTCTGCTTATCCTCGATTGCTTCAATGGTTTCTTGATCAGGATGTAAATTGATTCCTTGCCCAGCGAAAGAAAACAAGGGTTTTAATACATATTTCTTTAAATCAAGGTTAATGGGGTAGTCCGTTAAATAATAGGATTTAGGAATGTTTTTATGTTCCAATAGGGGCATCACACATTTAGAAATCATAAAGAACCAATCTGGGTGGGTAATCCATTCCACCTCTAAATCATCGTTCAAGTTAAAATTGGTTTTTAAATCTTGTATTCGCTCCAACTCATCATAAATGACCCTGTTATAAATTCTATGGATGGGGGTCTTTACCCCGTCCTTATGATAAAAAAGCTTTTTTCCTTCTTTAATGACCTTAGTCATACAAACCACCTCTATACCTAAGGCATCCCTGGTGGACCAAAAATCGATTCTCGTTTTTTGTTTTTCTGGAAAAAGTTCTAAAAGAATAACATTTTCTGGCTTTTCTTCACCTAAAATTACATGCTTAACCTTCTCTAAATAGCTCTGCTTATCCAAACCATTCAAATAATAGTCGAATCCCTCTTTTGGCATATTCGGATAATATTCCATAAAAGATTCTCCCAAAAATGGCTGGTAAAAGAATAAGGTTGGGAACGCTTGCAATTCTATTAGTTGCGGGGTTATACCTCCCTTGCCATCCTCACATAATCCAAAATCAATGGCTAAAAAATGAGGATTGCCCATGGGAACTGGAGATTGTAAAGCCTCTGGAATGAACTTCTTTCGTATTTCCTTGAAATCAATTTTCCACAACTGCTCAATAATCGAAGTACAGGCCGCTTCTACCTCTTTTTTTACCTCTTTACTAATAAACACCGGTGTTTCAGATATTCTAAAAGCACTGGGTTCCTTGTAGGTTTCCTCAATATGCTTTAAAAGATTCTCATAATAAGACTCTTTGAACGTGGCATTGAATTCTTCCCTTATTTTAGGTATCATACGGTTTGTAATTTTTGAGTGTCGATGGCTTCTGCGGATAATTTTAGGAACGTTGGAATAATGGTTTTGTTCGTTTTCCAAATTTTCGCCTTATCGTCTAGCTGCTCGATCATTTCCAAATATTTCTTTTTCCCATGACGTTTCACCACTTGTTTTCTTTTCTCTTCCTGAACGAAATAACGTAGCATTCCTTCAGCATCCGCTTCTGGGTGAAACTGTACCCCAAATACTTCATTGGAAAAACGAATAGCCATTACTGCTCGCTCTAAAGGTACATGTGGGCGGATTTTCTCCCTACATAACACTTTTCCATCCAAAGTATCCAATTTCCACTCTTTGGGACCCACCACCTGGTAATCCCTTGAATCTACTGCATAAAAAGGATCGTTCAAGTCCTGAAAGAGCACTTCCTTTTCGCCGCTTTTTGTTTTATAAATGGGAAATATACCGAAGGATGTAGAACGCCTCTTTGTCACTTTAGCTAAATCCCAATGAATACAGGCCAACTGAAATGAATGACATATTAGGAAGACATATTTTTTCTGATGACTGGAAAAATTATGGGTAAGAATACTATCTAAAAATCCAAAATAATTGGCTTCCCATTCCGCACCTGTTTTAAAAGGGGATCCAGGACCTCCTGACGATATGAACATATCATACTGATCAATATCCGGAATTTCATTTTTTACCCTTACCTCAAAAACATCATAATTACCTTTAATACCTTCTTCAGCTAAAAATTCTCCCGCTAAAGTTTTGATACAACGCATACCCTCATTAGGCATTTCCCCGTTCATATCTAAAATTGCAATTCTATAATTCCCCTTCATTATTCATCTTATTTTACAAGCCTTTCTTTGTCTGTGCCACGATATACTTGGTCACCTCTGTAAGGTCGCCAGTTTCATGATAAACTTTCAATTGGCGATCAGCTCCGGAGCCTTCTTCCAACATTTGATATACATAATTAACCTCAGCACGACACCCTAAATCATCTACTACATCATCAATAAATTCTAAAAGCTCGTTCATCAATTTAGAAAAAGGGACTTCTTCTTCTTTTCCAAAATCTATCAGCTTTGACTCAATTCCCCAACGGGCTGCTCTCCATTTGTTCTCATTCAACAATAAACGCCGGTAATTTTTGAACGTTTGGTTTTTACGGTTCATCTTATACAATTTAGCTACTAAGCATTGCATTAAGGCCGCAATACAAGTAACCTCATCAACGGTCATGACTACATCACAAATCCTAAATTCAATAGTAGGGTAAAAAGGATGAAGACGTATATCCCACCAGATTTTTTTACTATTATCCAAACAATTAGTTTTCACCAGAATGTCTACAAATTTGTCATATTCACCAACACTGGCAAAAAACGGTGGAATACCTGTCCTTGGAAACTTATCGAACACCTTACTTCTATACGATTTAAAGCCGGTATTTCTACCCTCCCAAAAAGGAGAATTTGTTGATAAAGCATAAAGGTGAGGTAAAAAATACCTCACCGTATTCAATATTTCCAGCCCTTCCTCTCTACTGGGAATTGCGACGTGCACGTGCATGCCAAAAATAAGATTACCCCTAGCTACATCTGCCATTTCCTGGATAATCGCCTCATATCTTGGATTAGCGGTAATCAATTGCTCATCCCATTCAGAAAAAGGATGTGTACCTGCTGCAGCGACTAGCAATCCTTCATCATCTGCCAATTTAATGACCTGTTGTCGTAGATAAGAAACTTCATCGCGTACCTGATGGATGTTTTCACAAATATTAGTGCCCATTTCAACCATGGATTGGTGCATCTCCTCCTTAATTCGTTCTTGAAGCAGTACTTTTCCACCGTCTATTATTTTGGACATATGTGAACGTAATCTATACGTATCACTATCCAATACTTGGAATTCCTCTTCTATACCCAATGTAAACTTATGCATGTAACCTCTTTAAATTCAACAAAATTTACCAGACACCCTATTTCTTGATTTTAGGTGCGGTCTTGCCCTTAGCAGGCGCTTTTTTTACCGCTGTTTTCTTTGCGGGCGCTACTTTTTTAGGAGTAGTCGCCTTTTCTTCCGCCGCAGGCTTTGATTTCGTTGTTGTGCCAGATTTTGTCGTCCTGGTCCTGACCGCAGTTTTCTTTGCTTCAGCAGCTGTTTTTAAATTCACTGAACCCATTTTTGGACTACCTCCTTCAACGCTATTTCTAACAAATCCTCCCCATGAAGTATTGTTCTTTTTAGGGTCATGTGCTTTTGCCTTTTCAATAGCATATTTGGCTGAATGCTCCACAATCCATTTGAAATTCTCCTCACCAACAGAATGAATATCCGCATCTGGTGCGGGATTACAGAAGTCGATAGCATAAGGTACGCCATCCCTCACAGCAAATTCTACGGTATTGAAATCATAGCCTAAAGCTTGATTCAATTTTAAGGTGTAATCATGGACGGTTTCCAATAGTTTCTTCCGCTCATCTCCTGTTGCCTTTATATCGCTAACATATCTTTCGTGAAAAGGTTTTCTTGGATCATAAGGCATAATGTGTACATATTTTTGTCCTAAACAATACACCCTGAAATAGTCATCAAATACGATTTCCTCTTGTAACATCATTACCAATTGCCCGGTTTCTTCGTGTTTCGCAAAAAGATCATCTGTATTTTCTACGCGATAAACGTTTTTCCAACCACCTCCATCATGGGGTTTCATATATGCTGGAAATCCAATATAATCAAACATATACTCCCAATCTAAAGGCGCTTTTAAATTACGGAAAGAAGTTTCGGATGTATTATCCGGCCTTGCGTTCGATGGCAACAATACCGTTTTTGGTACGGGTATACCCATTTCCATCGACAAACAGTTATTAAAAAACTTTTCATCGGAACTCCACCAAAATGGATTGTTAATTACCGCAGTTCCTTTTAAAGCTGCATTTTTAAGATATGCACGGTAAAAGGGTACTTCTTGCGAAATACGGTCAAAAATTACGCTATATCCGTAATCGATTCCTTGCTGTACTTTGTCTATTTGTACTGCTTCGGCAACAATCTCTCCTTTACCTAATTCATTTACCTTATCTATAAATGCCCATGGGAAGGTATCTTCCATCCCAAATAATATTCCTACTTTTTTTGCCATGTTCTATTTTTGTTAATTAAATTTTTCTTTACTTCTTTAAGTTAGGATTTTAAACTGGATTCTTTTTGTTCAAATACCATAATCCCTTGCTTATATCAATTAAAATATGCCGCTAAATACTCTGGGAACATCATTTTCCATAACGGCCAGTCATGAGCTACCCATTTTTTTTCATCGTACCAATGTGCAATTCCTTTACTGTTTAAAATACCGGACATATGCCTATTCTTTTCCAAGCAAATATCCCAATCAGAAGTACCCAACACAATTTGCATATGGTCATATTTCCATCCTTCTTCATGTCTCATAAATTCATCTGGACAGTTATAATAAATACGCATGTCATCAGACATTGGAGCCATAGTCCTAATATTGAAAGCGGCACTCATACCAATCAAATGGGAAATTAAATCTGGAAATCGAAAAGCGGTATTGGCAGCGTGATATCCTCCAAAACTTACCCCAGCGACTCCTATCCTATGGCTATTACATTCTCTTTGGATATACGGAATGAGCTCGTTTTTCAAAAATTGCATATATAATTCGTAGTTATGCATTTTAGTACCCGTATCCATATGGTCGTCATAGAAGGACAGCATATCTATCGTTTCGACATTATACAGTTTCACCTTTCCTTCCTCAACAAAATTCATGACCGAATCTACCAGTCCAAAATCTGTATTTTGGGTAAATTGACCTCCGGAAGATGGGAACATAATAATAGGATGCCCCCAATGACCGGTAATTTCAAGGTTTATATTTCTTTGTAATGTATTCGAATAATATTAAATGAATTCTTTTTTAGCCATAGTTAGTTTTGTGTAAAAGCGTTTAAAATCAAAGTTTTAAAGCCGGCAAAAGTAATTTATTTTAAAATATGTGGGTTTTTATTTTAATGGATTACTATACTTGCACCCTTAATTAAAAAAATTATGCAATTCCAGATTGAGAACATCAGCATAAAAGGTAGTTATTTTTCCAATAATCTAAATCGTTTCGTGCAATTTCGTGTCGTAACACCACCTAACTATTTAAAATCAAATAAAGATTTTCCTGTATTATTGATGAATGACGGTCAAGATTACGACGCCATGGGATTAGAGAAAACACTGTCCTCAGCATTCGCTTCCACTACCACCCAACCCTTTATATATGTGGGCCTTTTTTGTAATGAAAATCGGATACATGAATACGGCACGGCTTCTACTGCTGATTTTAAAGGTAGGGGCGGACAAGCACTTAAATATTCCAATTTTATAACCAAGGAATTTATTCCATTTCTTAAGCAGGAATTTAAAACCTCCCCAGATGCTAAAGACTGGGTATACTGCGGCATGTCATTAGGAGGACTTTCCGCATTTGATATCGTTTACAACCACAGCGCCCTATTTGGTAAAACAGGAGTGTTCAGTGGCTCATTTTGGTGGCGTAAAAAAGCCTATGTAAAAAATGACCTGTTGGACCGAAGCAGAATAATCTTGGATGTTGTCAAAAACGGATCGTATCCTAAAGATTTAAAGTTTTGGTTTCAATGCGGAACGATGGATGAAAAGGCCGATAGAAACAATAACGGAATTATTGATGCCATAGACGACACCTTAGATGTCATCAAAGAACTGACAAAAAAGGGCTATACTTTTCCAGGGGATATTACCTATTTACAGATTGATGGTGGCAAACATGACCTACCCACCTGGGGCAATGCATTTCCGAATTTTATCACTTGGGCATTCGGTAAAAACTAGATTTTTATAAAAATCTTTCTTTTGTATAGAACATACCCCAATATACTATAAAAAAGCACAACCGATAGTCCATAAAGCAACGACGAAGATTGCATGCTTAGAAAATCATGTACATAAACGGTTTGGAAAAGCCAACCGTGCAACGAAGTGTCGCCTATTTTAATCTGGCCCATGACCTTACTTATAAAACTGGATAAAAAATAAATAACTATGGCATTAGCTCCGGCATATCTAAAAATGGAGCCAAACGCTATCTTTTTAACATCGGTCAAATAATAGATTAAGGCTAGAATCAAGTTTGCCCAACCAGCTGTCACCAGTACAAAACTACTGGTCCAAAGTGCTTTATTGATAGGGAAAGTCAAATCCCAGAGATGACCAATAATCAGCAAACTACCGCCCAATCCCATTAAAATAGTAGCTTTTTTCTCTTGCTTTGAGGTCAATATCAAACCGGTAAATATTCCCATGAGCGCACTCGCTATGGAAGGAATCGTACTTAACAACCCTTCTGGATCATAATCCGATTTATAATTATGTCTACCAAAAACCTTTACATCCAGCCAGTTGGCCAGGTTATTTGGAGCCCTTTCTAAGGTGGAGGTTACGCCATCCACTGGAATCAAAGTCATCAATATCCAATATCCTATTAAAAGGAATAAAGCCACCGCAATTAGTTTTTTCCAACTTAAATGAATGAACAATAGGGCTGAAAAAAAGAAAACAACACCAATACGCTGTAAAACTCCGGGGAACCTAATATTTTCAAAATCCTTGAAAAACGGAAACCGAATGATAAATGCCCCAAGAAAAATACCCAAGGCTATCAACTTTAGTGTACGGACGCCAATTTTCTTGTAGGTGCTTGAATCTATAGGTCTGTTTTGATAAGAAAAGACAATAGAAGTACCCACAATAAAAAGGAAAAAGGGGAATACCAAATCGGTTGGCGTATACCCATGCCAATCCGCGTGCAAAAATGGCGCATAGACCGCAGACCAAGTACCTGGAGTATTAACGAGGACCATAAGTAAAATGGTAGCCCCCCTAAAAATATCAACAGATAAAATACGGTCTTTCATTATCGGAGTGCTACAGTAAATTACCTTTTAAACGGTTCCAGGCCTTTATCAGTAAAAATCCGGAAACAATAGAGATAATGGTCAAAACTATCGCTTGGGTTGTTCTGCCATAAATCCAATA
>CAWJFH010000018.1:0-88541 GCA_963842105.1 uncultured Flavobacteriaceae bacterium | reverse complement strand
TGGCTACTTCATCATGAGATTCCGTGTAGATGATACGTTCAAATACATCATTATTATATTTGAACAAAACAGCGTTCACCACTTGCTGCATGTTCCTATCCGCATCGTTAGTATTGACCAAGACCTCTTTAATAGGATGTACAAACTCAGAATCCCATTGACTATCAAACTCTAGTCCATCATATCCTTCCGTAGTAACTTTAAAATCAGCTTTAAGGTCTTCGGCTACTAGAAATTTACCCGGGAATTTCTCATGGATTTCCCTATTAATATCCTGAATCATTTGTTTTGCTTCCTGGATTTCTTCGGTGTGATAGCCAATACCGCCATCCACATATCTTATGTAGGATGTAGCATCCCAACGTAAACCATCACATTTATATTCTTCCAACCACATCATTGCATTATCCCGAATGTACCTTCTCACTTCCGGTCTACCGTAGTCAGGTCTTGTATCTCCCCAAGGCGTACTGGAGCGGTAATCATTATAAAAATAAATGCCACCTTTATCATTTTCCTGCCATTCGTCAAATTGCCACAAATCTGTATCCGACGGACCAAAATGGTTGTACACCACATCCATGATTACGGCAATTCCCAACCCATGGGCGGTATCCACTAAAGACGCAAATTCTTCCGGAGTACCGTAATCGGATTCGATTGAAAAAGGTGATGCTGGGTTGTATCCCCAAGAGATTCCACCAGCGAATTCCGCTACGGGCATTATTTCAATGGCGTTGATACCTAATGCCTTTAGATAGCTTAGTTTTTTTTCTGCGCTTTTAAAGGTTCCAGGTTTCTCTTGGTCTTTGTCTTCTCGGTTAAAAGTGCCTATATGAAGTTCATAGATGACCAATTTATTAAAGCTATCGATTTGAAAATCTTTATTCTTCCATTTAAAATTGGTGTCTACTACGACCGAATTTCCATTACTATTGGTCATTTTTTTGGCATATGGGTCATTACGCATTACCGTACCGAAAGGTGTATGCAATGCATATTTATATTCTCCCCCGGGCTTGAGATCTTTAACTTGGGTGGCCCAATACCCGTTTTCTTCTTTTTTTAGAGGGTTTTTTTCTTCGTTCCATTTATTGAATTCCCCCACTACAGAAACTTTTTCTGCATTGGGCGCCCATACTCTAAAAGTGACTCCTTTATTTTTTTGTACAATGGCACCCATACCTAGAGCCAATGTTGTCCTAACTGATTTTTGTTTTGTAGTTGCCATTGTTTTTTATCTAAAGGAATTCAATATTTTAAGCACAAATCATCCCTAAAAAAAAGATTACTATCCCAAAAAATAAATCAGTAGTGAATGTTTAATGACCTTCAAAATATTACTTTATATTCAGGGTATGGAAGGAATTAAATGTTCAATAAAATTTTAAAAGGATGCAAAAACCGAATAGGCGATTAGAAGGGCAGACCTGTATCATTACGGGTTCTAGTGACGGAATAGGGGAAGCAGTGGCAAAATCTATGGGTATGGAGGGCGCTAATATCGTGGTGAACTACCATAGTAGTAAGGAAGAAGCAGAGGAAGTGGCAGACTGGATTACCAAAAATTCGCAATGTGGTAAAGCAATTGTAGTAAAATGCGATGTAAGTAAGGAGGAGGATGTAAAGAACATGTTCAAAACCACTATTGCGGAATTTGGAACGGTGGATGTCTGTGTAGCCAATGCCGGAATGCAATTGGACCACCCGTTACATGAAATGCCTTTAAAAGATTGGCAGCGAGTTATTGATGTAAACCTAACAGGACAATTCTTGTGTGCGAAAGAAGCAATCCTGGAATTTAAGAGAAGAGGAATGCGGCCAGAAATTTCCAAGTCCTTAGGGAAAATCATTCATATGAGTTCCGTACATGAGGTGATTCCTTGGGCAGGTCATGCAAATTATGCAGCATCAAAAGGCGGTCTAGTTATGTTGATGCAGACCATTTGCCAAGAATACGGCCCGGATAAAATTAGATGTAATTCAATAGCCCCAGGAGCCATAAAAACGGATATTAATAAAGATGTTTGGAGTACCAAAGAGGGTAGGGAAGGCATGTTGAAATTAATACCCTATAAGCAAATTGGTGTACCAGAAGATATTGGTAGTGTAGCCAGTTGGTTGGCTTCGGATGAGTCTGAATATATTAATGGTACGACTATTTTTGTGGATGGCGGTATGACCTGTTACCCTGGGTTCACGAAGAATGGTTAAGTTTTAAAACAAAAATGTCTCCTTATAAGGAGACATTTTTTATCTAATATAGAAACTAATGAAGGATTACTTCATCTCTTTGGAAGTCTCTACCATTGGGGAATAACTAAATTTTTGTCCTCCAACAGAAGCATCGGCCATTAAACCAGCTTTTGGTAAAGCGAATACCGCTACACCATCTCTATATTTCGCATTTACTGCAACTCCAGACTTTAAGGCAACCGCAGAGGCTTCAGCAGCAAATTCGAAATCTCCTTCTTTGAACTCCGCTAAATCAGCTTCGTTTTCAAAGAAAATGACTTCTGTAATAGCTTGGCCACCTGCTTGTAGACCAACACTAAGTTTCTTTAAATCTGCCATACCAATCATGGTTCCATTTTCATAAACGACACCATTTCCAGAGGCTCCACCAATAATGAAACCACCTTTACCAACATTTGGGAATATTACGTACCCCGCAGAGTTTGTGAAAAATTGGTCCAGACCAACTTCCATTTTCATCAATTTTGTTTTTGCCTTATCGGCATCTTTAATCACCTTTTGATCTTTGTTGGTTTGAGCGGTTAGACCAATCGCAAAAAAAAGTAGCGCTGTACAGATAATCGATTTTAAAATTTTCATATTGTTTTATTTTAATTTTTAACTTCAGTTATGTGATTTATAATCACAGTGCTAAGTTAGAAGAATATGAATTTTGCAGTTATCCCGAAAGAATTAATTATTAATGCAATTTCAATTAAGTAGCTGTTATTCAGTTAACTAAATGTTAATTACTCTTATGAATTAGTAAAAAATAAGAGCGAAGGATTATAAATGTAATAGGGTTTGTTCTAAAATTATACTGTATTCGATATCAAGGATTTTTTCTTAATTATTTGTTAATATAATTTTAATAGATTACCTTGAAATTGCTAACCAACTAATTTAGAGCAAAATGGATAACTCAGAAAAGTTCTTCGATTCTAAAATGATTGTTAATTGTATTATAGCTTTTACAGTAGTTCTTGCCGCTGTAATCTATTATCAATTTGGAAATGAAATTAAGGATGAGGTGAATACCGTATTAGTAAGTTCACTAAACGACGTTAACCATAGTCTTGCCGAGCAAGAGTCTACCCGAAAATAAAAAGAAAATTAATCAGCCTTTAAAACTATCAAAAATCTTTTTTTTTTGATAGTTTTTTTATTTTGCCTTTGTACTATTCCCCACGATTACATTCGCCATTAAGGCGCCAATGATCATGAGGATGCCCAATAAACTCCATAGTGTATAAATATCTCCGAACCAGGCTATACCTACGGTCATAGTAAAAATAACCTCAATGTATTTTAATGGAGCTACCAAATTGGTTTTGGCAATTTGAAAGGCTTTGGTCATAAATACCTGACCAAAGAATCCAAAAATACCTAAGCTTGAAAGTATTAACCAATCCTTACCAATGGGTGTTTTCCAATTAAAAATGCAGAGAATGCCGCCTATGACGGTTCCTATGAACATAAAATAATTGACAATAACCAAAGGATGGTCTGTATTTCCTATTTTACGAATGGTGATATACACCATTCCGCTTAACACGGAAGCAATTAAAACCAAAATAAGCCCGGTATTATCGACGGTGTAGTCAACACCTTTTAGAACGATTACTCCAGAAAAAGCGATCAGAAATAGAAACCACTGAATTGGTTTTAGTTTTTCCTTCAATACGAATATTGCCATTATTGCTGCAAAAATAGGTGCTAAGTATCGTAAGGAAACTGCCGTTCCAACAGGTAAATATTTTAGGGACATAAAAAAAAGGCTCATGGCGGTAAGACCAAATATGGAACGTAATACCATTAATGTTCTGCTGTTACCAAGCATTGGAATCCCTTTCAATAGGATATAACCGGTGGCTAAAATTAGCGACCCCAAGGATCTGAAAAATACGATTTCAAAGGTGGGTACATGACTCAAATATTTAATGAACGAATTCATTAAACTAAATGAAACGGTGCTAATGATCATATAAAGTATGGCCTTCTTCAATGCTGATTTTTTACAGGTTAAAGGTACAAGTTGCCTTTGTTTATCTCCATTTGAGATTTATTAAAACGTGGTAATCAGTGAATTTTTATCAAAATGGGAATTCAATTTATCTTTTGAAGTGGTTATGCTTTTTATCTTGTTGTTAAACTCAGAATATTTAAAAGAGGGTTTGGCTTTTGCGCTTAACATTGATAGTTAAGACTTGGAATTAATTACAATAACTCTTTTTGATTTGAATTATCACAGTATCACCCAATTCTTCATTAAATTATTTTTCCGCTATTTGCTCTCCGGGAGTTTCAAAAATTGGATTAATCGATGTAGGTAGTTCAAATACCTTTAAATCAAAATAGGAGAGGGCGGCCAATAGATGGTCAAAAATATCGGCCATTACGTATTCATAGTTTTCCCAACGTTTATCCTTACTAAAGGCATAAATTTCTAAAGGAATTCCCTGAGGATTTGGCTCCAACTGTCGCACCATTAAGGTCATTTTCTTATTGACGGCCGAATGATTTTCAAGATAAGTAGTGATGTATTTTCTAAAGACACCAAAATTGGTCAGGTTCCTACCATTTATGGGTAAATTCTTATCGATTTCCTTTTGCAAGTTATAGGTATTGATATCTGCGCTTTGGGTCTCTAAATATGCAGATATCAATTGTATTTGTTTAAGTTCAATGATATCGGTTTCGGTTAGGAAACGTATGCTTTTTTGACTAATAATAATAGCCCGCTTAATTCTTCGTCCACCGGAAACCTGCATTCCACGCCAATTTTTAAAAGAATCCGATATGAGGGCATAGGTGGGAATAGTGGTTATCGTTTTATCGAAATTCTGGACTTTAACGGTGGCCAAAGTAATTTCTATAACATCGCCATCTGCACCGTACTTTTCAAAAGTAATCCAATCTCCAATCCGTACCATGTCATTGATACTGACCTGTATGCTCGCTACAAATCCTAAAATGGAATCCTTGAAAATTAAAAGAATAACGGCAGATCCTGCACCAAGTGCTGTAAAGAATTTCCAAATCTCTACTCCTGTAAAGATGGCTATAATTGTAAGGATACCAGCAAACCATGCAAATATCATAAACACTTGAATATAGCTATCCATAGGTTTGTCCCTGAATTTTGGTTTGGTTTTTAGATAATCATTGATACTTCTAAAAAGGCTTTTCACCGTGAAGAGCGTCAGTATCACAAACAGAATTTGCAGAATTTTTAGCGCTATGCTTCCAGCATATTCAAAATCGACAAAGGCTGCAGGAACAAATTCAAATAATACCAATAAAGGAACCATATGCGCAACATAGTGTGGTACTTTATTGGCCACTAAGAAATTGTCAAAATTTGTCCTTGATTTTTTGGCAAGCCTAATAGACACTACCCTTAGAATTTTCCAAATAACAAGATCGAGCAACCAGACCAATATCAAAATGGCCAATAGCAATAGGAATACATTGATATACGAGGCTATGGTTTCACTCATGCCCGTTTCTAGAAGATATTTATAAAGTAGGTGGGAAAATCCGTCTTTCATTGTTCTGTATTTGGTCTATGGCATAGAAAAGCTGTGCAAAGGTAAAGGTAAAGAGCGCCAAATGACAGAATATTTTAGATAAGGCTTTACAACGTAAGTGACATCCTTATCTTAACATTAAATAAGATGGTCAGTATTTTAATTGAAAACTTTTTGAAGCCTTAGTTAATAAAAATAGTTTGTAACGCTTAGCTGAAGATTTAAATTAATTATTCTCTAAACATCTGGACAAATTTGGTGTTTACAGTAGGTAGAAACAAGGCCCAATAAATAACCATCATGTCATTTCAATGATTCCTATTTTAATCCATATTAAAATCACACACAGAATTATCTGGTTTCCATAGTAATTGGTCATTAGAAAAATCCATGCTGAGGTTACCAGTAAAACCTAACGCTTCTCCCTTACAATTGTAGGTTATAGAAACGTAATTTACCAGAGGGTCGCAGTTTACATTATAAAAAACAACCTGACCCTTATAGTTGGCTAATCTTATATATTCATATTCAGAAAAATCATGAACCATATTGTTTAACCATTTTAATTCTTCAATAGGATTTTCTGTATTACAGATCAAATCGTTTGATTCCTCTTTAGTACAGGAATTTAGTTGTGTTAATAACAACAATCCAATTAGGATTAAACCGGATAATCTACTTTGTAAGCATTTATTCACAGCATTCACTTTAAATCATAGATGTACTACATTCATAAAAGTTGCTTTTAAAAATTGGTTTATTGTTGTTATGTTTTCAATAATTGGTTTGTAAAGTAATAATGATAGAATAAGGAATTTGAGATAATTCACTAAACTTTTAATAACTAAATTTAGGAACACGTAGGTTTAGTAATTTCAGAAATCCTGAGTCTCATAATAATTTGATGCATGAAAAAATTAATCGTTTTATTCTTTATATCACTGTCGGTTTACTCGCAAAGTGTAGTTGAAACAGAACTGGGTAAGGTTAAAGGTTATTCCAGCGGTGACATAGACATTTATAAAGGAATACCTTTTGCGCAACCACCCATTGGGGAACTTCGTTGGAAAGCTCCACAACCTATTTTACCTTGGGAGGGAATAAAAGAATGTACAGATTTTGGACCTAGCCCTATCCAAAATACACCTGAACCGTTTTTATGTTGGACGGAGGAATTCATTGCAAAACCAGAACCTTTGAGTGAAGATTGTTTGTACTTGAATGTTTGGACACCTGCTAAAAAACAAGATGATAAATTACCCGTATTCGTGTGGATTTATGGGGGTGGACTTTCAAGTGGTTCGGCCAATTGTGATATCTATGACGGTGAGCAAATGGCCCAGCAGGGCGTTGTTTTTGTGAGTCTTAATTACCGGGTAGGGGTGCTGGGATTTATGGCACACCCAGAGTTGAGTGCGGAATCAGGATATAATGCATCGGGTAATTATGGATTTATGGACCAATTACAGGCTTTGAAATGGTTACGGGAAAATATATCGGCTTTTGGCGGAGACCCTGAGAATGTAACCATTTCAGGGCAATCTGCTGGTTCTTTTAGTGTAAATGCACAAATTGCTTCGCCATTGTCTAATGGTTATTTTGATAAAGCCATTTGTCAAAGTGGTGGACTTTTAGGTGGTAGACTACTGCAAGACCTTGAAACGGCAGAAAAGCAGGGAATGACATTTATGGAATTGGCAATGGCGAATTCGGTAGAGGAGCTTCGTAAAATCCCTGCCGATAAATTACAGGAATTGAGTAATGACCCAAAAAGTCCAAGATTTGGTGTGGTATTAGATAATTACTTTTTACCTATAGACCTTATGTCGCATTTTAAGGAAGGTAAACAAAATCAAGTGAATGTTTTAATGGGTTGGGTAACCGGTGATGGAAGTCTTTTTCCTTCGGAAGGAGTAACTTCCGGAAGTTTTAAAAAATCAGCCATAGAAAATTACGGTTTTAGAGCAGATGATTACTTAAAGCTTTTCCCAGCGGAAACCGATGAAGAAGCTAAACTATCGCAGCAAAAATTAAATCTATTAAGTTTTGCAGGTACTCCTGCCTACTTGATGGCCAAATATATGGAACCGAAGATTTATATCTATGAATTCGCTCACGTTCCTACAGATAAACCCAACTTCCCGAATTATGGGGCATTTCACACCTCAGAAGTTCCATTTGCACTTCACACCTTGGATCAGTGGAATCGAGGTTGGAAACCAGATGAACTTGACTTGGAAAATCAAATGTCAGCGTATTGGGTAAATTTCGCCAAAACAGGTAACCCAAATGGAGTAGAATTACCAGAATGGAATTCTTATGATTTGAATACTGGTGAAATTTTGGTAATAGATTCGGATAAAATTAAAATGCAAAAAAAATACGTAGCCGAGTTTAAATTTTTGGCGGAATAAAAAGGTAAAGCCTTGTTTAAACGCAAATTCTATGGAAAAGAATTTCAATTTGAACAAGGCCCTTATTAAAAAATAAAAAATGATTTTTTTGAGTGCTATTTAGCTTTTTTATCAACGTTTAGAATAAGAATCACTCCCCTGGTATTACGGCTCCTTTTTCAAACCATCTTTTAACCGCTGCCACGTATTCGTCTTCAGAAACCGGTGGTTTTTCACGCGGAGTACCATCTGGGTGCAATCCCGGGTTAAATGCCCAAAGCACCAATTCGTCTTCCGTTAAATGTTCTAAGGTTTCTTCTGGGGAACGGTTGCCATTGTTTTGTGGATTCATCATCGACTTTGCGATTTCTACCCTAGTCAGGCCTTCCCATGCCATGGACTTGGGTGCGAGTCCCCAATGCGGAGCACCGGGTTGACCTGCATAATCATCATTTTCTTCTTTATGACAAGAAGCGCATAACAAGGCATCAAAAGAAAGGTTGCTAGTAGCCCCATCTCTCCCATATGGGTGAGGTGTACCTTCCATTCCTCTTTTGGGAACATTATCATTAGGATGACAGTTTACACATCTAGGATGTGAGATAACGTCCATCATGGTGTTGAATGCTTCCTCGGATTCTAATTGGTCTGTCACGGCAATATAGTCTTCTGAGACTTTATTTACGTTAAAACCTACCAGTAAGCCACTTAGGACTATCAACGTAAGTAAGGAGATTTTATATGATTTTTTCATTGAGTATATTTCGATAAAAGTGAACTATGTTTTTATGGTTTTAAATTCTAGGTTTTTGATTCCTTGGGTTCATCAACCGTCATTTTATTCATCTGCTCTAGAAAAGGTTGCTTGTACATTCTTTCACCGGTAGCTACGTAAATAGCGTTTGCCAAGGCGCCACCTGCTGGTGGTAGACCGGGCTCACCTAAACCTGTGGGGGAAAGGTTGTTTTGTACAAAATGGACGTCCACTTGTGGGGTTTCTTTCATTCGAATCAATCGATAGGAATCAAAATTGTGTGCTAACGGTTGTCCATCCTTAAAAGGAAAAGCACCGTACATGGCATGTCCTATACCATCAATGGCACCACCCACCACTTGGTTCAAGGCTCCAGTAGGGTTGACCACAATTCCGCAATCTACGGCAACCGTAATGTTTTTTACAACCGGTAATCCATTTTCCATTTGAATATTGACGACTTCCGCAACATGACTATTATGACTATAGTAGGCCGAAAACCCTTGGTAGGTATCCGCGTCCGGTTTTCCCCAATTCCCTTTTTCAACCACTAGTTTAATGGTCTCCTTCATTCGTTTGGCAGAGTATTCTATTTTTTCATCGGCACCTTCATCAACATTGTCCAACAAATCCATCCGAAGTTTAACGGTATCCATTTTCAGCATTTCTGCAACTTCATCAAAAAAAGACTGTTCAGCGAATGCTAAAAAATTGGTGTACGGTGCTCGCCATGCTCCCGTTGTAATATTACTATCGTACTTGCCGGTCTCAATTTTCAAGTTGGAAATAGCTCCAGCAGGAAAAAAGTGAGGGATAAGGTCGTACATATTACTGTTTATGGCCGCTTCCTTTAGATGATAACCGGTTACTTTCCCATCTTTTACGGATGCCTTTATTCGGTATTTAATGGAAGGCCGATACGTTCCAGCATTCATATCATCCTCCCTGGAGTAGACCAGTTTGATGGGTTGCTTGGCCAGACTTGATATTTCTGCCGCTTCACGCACAAAATCTCCATATAGCCGACGACCAAAACCACCACCCATACGGGTCATTTCCAAATCTATTGCACTAACATCTCTTTTGATAAGCTCAGCAACCTGTTTGGCAGTACTTTCTGGGGTCTGGATAGGACCTACCAAATGCACCCTATCGGCTGTTACATTCGCATAAAAATTCATGGGTTCCATACAATTGTGAGGCAAAAAGGGGGATTCATAAGTGCGTTCAATGACTTGGTCCGCCTCGGCAAACGCTTTTTCTACATCACCATCTTCTCTACGAACCTTAAAATCGTTCCCGTCAAGAATCTCGTTCAATTTTTCGTCGTGGTAATCCGTATCCTCTAAAGTGCTCCCTTTTTCCCACTCCGATTTTAAGGCATTTTTGCCTTTCATGGCAGAAAAAGTACTATTGGCCAAAACGGCAATCTTATCCCCAAATTTTAGAACCTGGGTAACGCCACTTACTTTTTTGGCTTCACTATCGTCAAAACTTTTCAATTGATGACCAAAGGCTTTTGGTCGTAACACGGAAACATATTTCATGCCTTCCGTTTTATAGTCCATTCCGTAAAGTGGTTTTCCGGTAATGATTTTATCAATATCTACGTTGACAATATTTTTTCCGATAAGTTTAAAGTCGGTCGGATTTTTTAGAATTGCGTTGGTAGGCACCTCGAGTCTTGAAGCATCTACAGCAACTTCACCATAACCTAAGGTTTCTCCTTTGGCGTTGGTAATGACCCCATCTGAAGCACTACAGGTGTATGCCTCTACGCCCCATCTATTCGCAGCAGCTTCAACCAACATCTGTTTAGCGGTGGCCCCCGATTTTCTTAGGATGTCCCAAGTCTGTCTGATGGATTGGCTACCACCCGCTACTTGTCTTTTATATTTATTAGTGTTCAAGGCAGCTTGTTCAACTATCACATCTTTCCAAGGAATATCCAATTCTTCCGCCACAATCATAGGCATCGCGGTTTTAACACCTTGACCAATTTCTGGGTTTGGAGAATAGATGGTCACCTTTCCATTTTCGGCTATTTTGATATAGGCATTAAAGTCCTTAAAATCTAGCTCTGAAATATCATTGGGTAGTATTGATTTTGAAATGGTGGCATTTAGATAATTGATTCCAATTACAATTCCGCCACTCGCTAATGCTGAGGTTCTTAAAAAATTTCTTCGGCTAAATACCTGATTTTTTTCTTTTTCCATGTGTATCGTCTTTCGGTATTTATAATTTTTCTGAAGCTAATGCAACCGCTTTTTCAATGCGATTATAGGCTGCACATCTACAGATGTTACCGTGCATTGCAGACCTGATTTCATCATTGGTAGGGGAAGGATTTTTGGCTAAAAAAGCGGATGCGGTCATTATTTGTCCCGCTTGGCAATACCCACATTGAGGTACGTCCAATTCTTTCCAGGCTTCTTGAACTGGATGAAGGGTATCTCCGTTCGCAAGACCTTCTATAGTGGTTATTTCTTTTCCTTCAAGTTCTGAAGCTTTTAGAAGACAACTTCTATTGGCATTGCCGTTAACATGAACTGTACAAGCTCCACATTGACCAATGCCACAGCCAAATTTGGTGCCAACCATATTCAATTCATCCCTTAGGATCCAAAGTAGGGGAGTATCTTCATCAGCCTCCACATTTAATAGCTTACCATTAACCTTCAAAGTATATTTTACCATTTCCCAATTTTTATTCTTCAAGTTAGGAAAATGAATTGGGCAATTTAATTAAGGAAGGGCTCAGGGCGCTATTGGGATAATTTTAAAACGGATTGCATCCGTTATTATAATGTTACCTTCAAAAAGGTCTTATTATAAGTATATACACTATGAAATGATTTTGTGGACTATTTACATTTGGTTCACAGAAAGGGGAAGAATTTAAATGTTGATAGAAAATATGTTTGTTAAATTTTAATAAATAAGTTTCAGTAAAGGTTAAATGAATTCCATAAAACTTCTTTTTAAAGATTTTTGTTCAACGCTTTTATCTACCTGATCTAAGGATTTTGAAAGTATATTAATTAATTCTTCAAACGAATTTGGTTTTTGCATGAATTGATTGGCGCCATCCTTTCTTAATTGTTTAACTTCTCTTTTAACGTAAGTTGTAGAATACACAATTATATCAATATTTGAAAATTGACAAAAGTTCCTAATATCAATTAAACAATCGAACCCGTTCATAATGGGCATGTATAAATCTAAAAAGATAGCGTCAGGAAGCGGTTTGTTGGAAAATAAATCATCCATCAATTCTAAACCATCCTGAAATAACGATAACTCTGGACTATATGGTATTTGTTGTAATGCACTTTTGAATAACTCTTGATCTTCTAAATCATCGTCTGCTAGGTATATTCTTTGTATCATGTTTTATTGATTTTACCCTCACTAAAAAGGAGATGATTTATTATATCTTATCTTAATTCTATCCAACCTCTTCAATTACTTTGCCAATTAGTAAGGAATCTTTTTAATTAGAATGACATTAGACTTATTTTGATAAAATGAAGCCAAAATAAACTTCAATTTTTTATAAACAGGTTCAAATGGAAATCCTTGACAAATGTTTTTGTCTAAATTAATATCAATTGCACAAAATAATTAAGCCTAATGCGTTCAGTGTTAACTCTAAACAACTTAATTATATATAATTATGAGAATGATTAGGTAGAAATTCTACTATACTTTTTTGATATGTGGTGTTTCTATTTTTCACACTACAAATATGGGTAGAATTGGTTGTGGATTGAGGTTACGTAAAACTTGAAAAAGTCAAAGCTTTGAACTGCCTAAGAGTATATTTATATAAAAATCATGAGTATGCCATTGAGAGTTTTTGTTGTAGGCGCTTCTGCTGGCGGTCAAAAAGCCATTGCTTCAGCTTTGAAATCGTTGTCGAATACAGAAAATGCTGTTTTTTTGGTTGTGGTTCATGGCTCTATGAACGGGCTTTCCCTTTTTCCTAAAATATTGTCCCAGAAAATCAAAATGGAAGTGGTAGAGGCAGGGGACCGGATGAAGGTAATGCCTGGTAAAGTTTATGTAGCAAAACCCAATCATCATCTTTTTGTTCAAGATAGTACTCTTTTTTTATCCAATGGTCCACGGGAAAATTTATTTAGACCCTCTATAGACGTTCTGTTTAGGTCTGCTGCTGTTGCTTATGGTAACCATTGTGTGGGTATTTTGTTGACGGGTAGGCTTAATGACGGTACAGCGGGCTTGGAAGCCATCAAAAAATGTGGCGGTATTGCAATTATTCAAAATCCTAAAACGGCTGAATTTGGTGATATGCCATCTAATGCAGCACAGTTCATCGATATAGATTACGTGGTGAATATTGAGGATATGGAAGATGTTATCAGAAAGGTAATAAAGGAAACGGCGCCAATTGAAATAGAAATACCGGAGTCTGTTATTAGAGAAAATTCCATTGCCATGAAAATTGGGAGCAGTATTGCCTTAGAACAAAATTTAGGACAGCAGGTTCCAATTAGTTGTGCTACTTGTGGAGGACCACTTTGGAAAATTAAAGATTCTAAAGTAGGTAGATATCGTTGTCACGTGGGTCACGCATTTACAGAAGAAGCTTTATTAAAAAGTCAAAACCAAGCATTGGAGGAAGCTTTATGGATTGCCATGCGCACACTCGAAGAGAAGAAAATGTTGTTGGAGCGAGTGAATAAACAATATAACCAAACAGGAATCAACTCGCTGGCCAATACCCATGTTGACAAAATGGAGGAAGTTCAAAAACAAATTAATAAATTGCGGAATGTACTGCAGATACAAGATTAATGGCAAAGAAAATAAAGGATGTTTCTGATAATAACAAGGAATTATATGTAGTTGGGGTAGGGGCCTCGGCAGGGGGTCTAGATGCTATCACTAAATTGCTTTCTTCATTCAATGGAATCAATTCAGATTTCTGTGTAGTGGTCGTAATGCACTTAAGTCCTACTTATAAAAGTGAATTAACGGCTATTTTGAATAAACGCTGTAATTGGCCGGTAATCACCGTGGAGAGTAATTTAAAAATGGAGGCTAGGAATATTTATGTGACGCCACAAAATGCCGATATCCATATTGAAGGTATTGATTTAATGTTAGATTCTCTACCTGAAAAATATTTTACCGCACCATCCATTGATTCATTTTTCACTTCTTTGGCTAAAGCCAGAAGAAATAGGGCCGTTGGAATTATACTATCTGGCTTTGGTAGTGATGGTTCCAAAGGTATCATGGAGATTAAGAAAAATAGCGGGTTTACCTTGGCTCAATTTCCCGAGACTGCGGAACATAATGATATGCCCAAATCTGCCATCAACACCCAAATGGTTGATTTAATTATTCCTCCGGAACAAATGTTCGAGGAAATTACACAATTTATAAGCAATAGCAAGGCTATAGCAACCAGTCCGCCACAAGATAAAAGTATAGATGCAATATTCGAACTTTTAGAGAAACGTTCGGGAACCAATTTCTCGCTTTACAAACCGGCGACAATAATGCGGCGTATCAATCATCGAATGGCAAATTTACGAATTGGTTCTTTGATTGAATATTATGAAACCATTAGAAACTCTCCTCGTGAACTAGATTTACTGTTTAAGTCGGTTCTTATTGGAGTTACTGAATTTTTTAGGGATACTATCGCTTTTGAAAGTTATAAAAGTAAATTGGCAAATATCTTAAGTAATAAAGCTATTGGAGTTCCCATTCGTATTTGGTGTGTGGGATGTTCCTCAGGAGAGGAGCCGTACTCCGTAGCCATTTTATTGCATGAGATTCTAGGGGTTGACATAAAGCATCACCAAGTACAAATTTTTGCTTCTGATATTGACGAACGGGCATTGAATTTTGGTCGAAAGGGAATTTATACGAAAGGAACTCTAGAGAATCTTGATGAAGAATTGGTCAGGAAATATTTTGATAAAAGGGATAATGATCAATTTGAAGTAAAAAAAGAAATTAAACAGCAAATTCTATTTACCAGGCACGACATTAGTAATGATCCACCCTTCGTGAAACTGGACTCTATTGTCTGTCGAAATTTATTAATTTATTTTAATAATGACCTTCAAAAACAAACGTTCCAAATATTTCACTACTCCTTAAAAGCCCATGGAATTTTATTCTTAGGTAAATCAGAAAGTATTAGTGTGGCAGCGGATCTATTCGACAAGGCGCATGCCAATAAAATTTATAATAAAACAGATGCAACTTTCAATTATCAATTACGATTTTCACGTTTGAGGGGCAAATCTGAGTCTGAAAAAGCAGAAATAAAAAGAAACGAAGTGAAGAATATGTCAATTGTAGATGTAGCCAAGGAGACCTTATATCATAAATATGAGGACCCTTTTGTCATTATCAATGAACAGGGTGAGATAAAACAGGTACATGGTAGTTTACGCCTGTATATGGAGATTAGTGAAGGTAACATGAATGCCAGTATCTACAAGATGGCTAATAAAGAATTGGTTACGGTACTAAAAGCCTTACATGCCCAGGTTAAGAAAACTAAAGTGCGGCACAGTAGTGATATTATAAAATTTGAGCTGTATGGTAATACCCATCATGTAAAAATCAAGATAATACCCTTTATTTATACGGTTAGTGATGCTCAATATTATTTGGTGGTATTTGAGGAGGTTACACCGGATCAGCAGGTACTGGAATTGCAGAAAAAATTGGATACTGCAGATTTCGTGGATTTAAGAATCAAGGAACTGGAGGATGAGCTGATAACCAAAAGTGAACACCTGCAAATTTTCACGGAAGAGCTAGAGGCCACAAATGAGGAATTGCAGACCATTAATGAAGAATTGCAATCCGCTAACGAAGAATTAAAATCTTCAAATGAAGAATTGGAAACTAGTAATGAAGAATTACAGTCTGCCAATGAAGAACTGAATACTGCCAATCATGAAATGCGCTTAGCCAATGAGGCATTGATGGAAAAGGAGCGTGAGTTGATGGAGGAAAAAGATATAAGTCAACGAAATGAGTTGATTTACAGAACTATTGCCGAAAATATTCCTAATGGTACCGTAGGTGTGCTGAATGAGAATTTAGAAATAGAATATATTGGCGGTAAAGGTTTAGATACACTTCGTCCAGAAGATGTCATTGGTAAGGTAATGCCAAATCTAAATCCATCTCAGGAACAGTCTGACAAAATAAGGAAGGTGTGTGAAGCTAGTCTTAACGGAGAATCAGGCTTTTTGGAGGTAGAATATGAAAACCGGTATTATGAAATTTTGACTGTTCCCATTAGTATCTCTTTTGGTGTGGGTAAAAGAATATTGTACCTAACACAGGAAATTACTGAGGCAAAAATGAATCAGTTAAAACTGGAAACTGTTTTAAAAGCGGCAAAGCAGGTTGTTTTTGAATATGATTTTCAGAAAGCCATTGTTCCTAAAAATTTATCTTTTTCAGCATTAATTGATGAAGAGGAAATTAGGGATTTTACAAAAAGTGAGGTGTTAGCCAAAGTGCATCCAGAAGATTTGAAAATTGCCAAAGTAAAATTCCCCAAAGCCTTAAAAACGGGTTCAGTTGATTATGAGTTACGGTTAATCACAGAAAATGGAATTAAGTTTATAAGGATAATTGCGGAAATACTTTTTGATAATAATCATAATCCAGAAAATGCTATTGTAACGGTGCTTGATATTTCAGATGATAAGGAACTACTCTATCAAGCTAAAGAAAGTGAGGAACGCTTTAAGGTTATTGCAGATAGTGCTCCTATTACCATTTGGATTACAGATAAAAATGATAAGTGTACCTACATTAATCAAACTTTTCTGGAATATACGGGTAGTAATTTAGAAGATAATTTAAATGATGGATGGTTGGATTATATTCATCCGGAGGATCAAAGAAGGGCATTAGTGTCATTTATGAAAGCTTCAGAAGACAGAAAACCCTTTGAATTAGAGTACATGGTTAAAAATAAGGACAATACCTACGGATGGTTTTTGAATAAAGCCCATCCTATCCTGGATAAGGATGGAAATTTTGCAGGGTTTGTTGGAACACATGTGGATATAACAGAGCAGAAGGAATTTACGAAACAACTAAGAGCACAAATTGCGGAAAGAACATCCGAACTTGAAAATTCTAATAGAAAACTAAGTAAACTGAACAATAACTTGGAAGATTATGCTCATATTACGAGCCATGATCTTCAAGAACCGGTTCGTAAGATAAGAACGTTCAACTCCATGCTAAAGGATAAAATAGGAGAGAATGAACCTGCTGAAAAGCTAATTGATAAAATTGAGAATTCAGCTAATCGAATGACTTCCTTAATTAAGGATATATTGGAGTACAGTAAGGTTTCTGAAGACAAAACAGAGTTTACGAAAGTAGATTTGAATGCTAAATTGAAAAAGATAGAACAGGATCTCGAGCTATTGATTACTGAAAAAAATGCTACCATCATTACTGATGATTTAGGAAGTATTAAGGCTATGAGTACGCAGATATATCAGTTATTCAGTAATCTTATTAAAAACGGAATTAAATTCAATGATAATATACCTGTAATCAGGATTTTATCAGAAAATGTAAAAGGTTCTACCGTGTCAGCTATTTTTGATAGCTTACCTAAAGCAGTGTATAAGAAAATTCAATTCATCGATAACGGTATTGGTATTGACAAAAGCCAAGCAGACAAGATTTTTAAACCTTTTAGTAGATTACATTCCAAATCCAAATATTCAGGAACGGGTATAGGTCTTGCTTTGTGTAAGCGTATAGTTGATATTCATCATGGGCATATTTCCGTTACGCCTAATGAAAAGGAAGGAGTGAATTTTACCATCTACCTACCTGTTAATCCAACGAACAAGACCAATTAGAAATAAATTACTAAGCTGTAATCAAGAAATTGGATTGGTGTATTTCTGCGCATGGATCAGTCCAATCGGTCTCTAGAATTTTCTCAATGGATTTCATGAGACGTGAATAATTACAAGGTTTCTGTAAAAAACCATCAGCTCCTAATTCTTTGGCTTTATTTACATCTGCCTGGCTTACTGATGTTGAATACATAATGATGCAGAGTTTGTCAAATTCTTGACTCTCCCTTATTTTACGTAAGCAATCGAAACCGTTTACTTTGGGCATATTTATGTCTAAAAATAGTATGGCAGGGTCTGTCTTTTCTGGATTTTTTAAGTGTTGAAGCAAATGATCGCCATTTTCAAAGACCAATACATTAATGTCTGGACAAGCAGCATTACAGACTTCTAGGAAGATTTCTCTATCGTCCATATCGTCATCGGTAATGGCTATTATATGGTTTTTTAAATGCGACATTCAGGGTAGGTTTAAGACAAATTTATAAAAAAATTATAATTATTTAGAAATCTTTTAATAGGAGAATGACTATTTCCATAGAATTAATAGGCTATACTAATATCTAAAAGCGCATAATATTAAAATTAGAATTATTGGATAGTGTTAATATGTATTTTAATAGAGACGTCAATTTTGATGGTGTGTTTATAATTTCAAGTAAATTTTACAACATGGATACCAAGGAAGTTATTAGTAGGTTACAAGAATTGATAGGGCTTCATAAATTGAGTATGAACCATAACTTGAATGCTGCCATTAGGGCAAATAATCCAATTTATAAAAAATTCTATGAGCAGACCGCGTATGAAAAAATGGATTTGATGAATCAATTATACTGGACAATTGAATCTATATCTGTTGTTCGATTCAACATACCTATTGAGGTAAAAATGCATTCTTGGGACTTCACTTTAAAAGAAGATAATCAGGAAAATTTAAAGTCTTATATAGATACCCACGAAGAGGCGCTTTATTTTTGTTACAACCTCTTAGCTGAGGATTTATTATTTTCAGTTAGTAAAACATTGAATGAACAAGTACATCAGCTCGAAACTACGCTTGTTACCTATGGCTATCTAAAGCGTCATGTTTAGAATATCTTTTTATTTATGAAATAAAAAAGCTGACTTCAATTAAGAAATCAGCTTTAGAACAAATTTGAAATTCAACCAAACTCAACTTTTTGCTAAGCAGATATTGCTGATATTGTTTGCTTATCCTTGTAATTTTTAGGACTACAATTGTATTTCTTCTTGAAGATTTTAGAAAAATAGCTACGGCTTGTTAGTCCGATACTATATACCACTTCAGAAATATTTAAATCTGTATTTTTTATAAGTTCTTCAGCTTTGATAAGGCGTACATCACGTATATAATCACTTACTGTAGTTCCGTGTAATAATTTAAAGCCATCTTGTAATTTCGAGGGAGATAAACCAGATTTACCACACAATTTAGCAATGGTCAAGGCTCGCTCTGGATAGTTTTCAATGAATTTTGAAACTTCAAGTACCAAATCCATTTCAGATGTGGTTAAGCTATCCTTTCTATCTCCTAAGTTCGATAAATCATCTGCATGTTGCTGTAATTCTAAGGCGAGAATCATGTGAACTTGACCTTCTATTAATAAATTTCTAACGATACCATCTTGTTTGATGGCTTCTAACTGTTGAATCTTATCAGCAACTTTAAGATTGTAAGATCCTAAATAGACAGAATTTTTGGCTGGGTATTGCTTTAAGAATATTTCTTGTAATCGTTCATTAAAACCATTGTGCATATCCGAATCGGAATTGGAAAAGGTTTTAACGGTAATCAAAGTGGTTTTAACGTTTACTTCTTTTTTAAAATAGAGTATATTTTCAGCAAAAGGCTCATTGGTTATTATTCCAATTTGGAAATTTTCAAGGGTACGTTTTTCAGTATCCTTATCAAAACTGTGTTCCATACTACCCTTTGAACAGTAGGCAAAACAAATTGGAGCATTTTCCGTAGTTCCAATAGTCAGTTGAAAGTTTTCAGAGAATGTCATATCGAATTCTAAATAGCTAATTCCACCATTAAAACTCATACCTCTAATCATTCCTTTTCCAAGTTCATTGTCAACATTTAAAATATGTTCTTTGTAATTCATGCTTAGTTCTCCACCTAGAGTTTGGTGTAAATTCTGGAACATTTTTTTAATTACGGATGATGATAGGGTTATGGCGTTCATAGTGTTTTGTTTTAGGTTAATTACAATGAGGAGAAATTATTTTTGTTTAAAGTCTTTCGCTCCGGTTCCTTCATATAAGAGGTAACGGGTTTAGGTCGAATTTTACCAACTTTAGCCCCTTGTTGGGATGCTTTAAAAAAATTTTTATTTTCTGCGGTCATTATTAGATGATCATTTTCATTGCTTACATCAAAGGTTATTAAAAGTGAAGTCTATCTCATTATACAATTATGGCATAATGTTATAGATTCTTGGGAAATAACCTACAAATGTGGTAATTCAATAGGAAAAGTGAGTTATTTTAAAAATTATCTGACCATAAACAGTTGATAATTAAAAGGATATTGTTTCCTTAGCCACAATCCTAATCCAATTAGAGTTTATAAACTAGTATACTCTTCTTTTTAGATAGGGTATTTAAATACTCAAGAAGAAAAATGGAAAATTAGAAGCTTTTGAATCATTTCAAACCATTGAAATGAGTTCATGCATTTTAGATTGAATAAGGGCATGTGATGTATTCATATTCTGAATAAAAAAGTATCCCGGTTAAGATTTGAGGTGTGATATTGCCATTGGAGTTGTAGCACTTTTTCCAGAACATTTTGTAAAGCCTTAAAGTTTACAGGCTTGTTAATGTAAATGTTGGCACCATGGACAAAGGTTTGTTCAATATCCTTTTCAGATGAAGAAGTGGAATAAATAGCCACAGATAAATTTTTTAATTTAGGTTGTTTTCTAATCTCCTTTAAACATTGCATCCCATTTTTTATGGGCATGTTCAGGTCGAGAAAAATGATATCGGGTAAAGAAAGGTCAGGTAATTTGAGGTAATCCATAAGTTCCTGACCATCATCAAAAAATGATAAATTTGTTTTAATGTCCAACAATTCAATTGCTTCCCTAAAGATTAGTTGATCATCAGCATCGTCATCCGCCAAGGCGATGTTCAAAATACCTTTGTTCATGATGCGAAATTAAATATCATTATTTTTCAATTGGTAATTTTTTTTCTTCTGAAAGATACGCTGAAAATCACTGGGTGTAAAACCGGTTATTTTTTTGAATTGGGAAGAAAGGTGTGCTACACTACTATAGTTGAGTTTGTATGCAATTTCTGTTAATGTCAAATGTCCTCCTACGATTAAGTCCTTTGCAATATCAACCTTCCTTAAAATGAAATAATTGTTTATAGAAGAAAAATTAGCTTCTGTAAAAATCTTGGATAGGTGAGAATAAGTGTAATTTAATTTAGAACTCAAATAGGTTGAAATATTCAAATCCTTACTATTTTCTTCAAGTATAAGATCGTCAACGGTCTGTTTAATACGTTCGATAATCGCTATTTTTTGATCATCTAAAATGTGTAATGCCATAATGCAGCATGGCTGATTTTAACTCCTCTTTTTTAACTATGGAAATGTCTTCGTCAATTTCAAATTCTCCTAATGAATTCAAGGAATAAGGTATTTGGAGTCGGTTCAATTGTTCTTGTAAAATAACTTCACACGTAACCTTAAAGTCATATTTGAAATAAATTTTCATTTGATTTTTTATGGCAATTACAAATTTAGGCTAGCCTTATCATTTAACAGATTATTTTCAAGATAGAATTTTGAATCAATATTAGAGTTATGTATGCTATTTCATTAAAATTTTGAATTATAATTAAAATATTAGTTTAGTGGTATGATTAAGGTTCTAGTTGCATTTATGTTAAAGTCCAAGATAAGAAATATTTTTTTTAAAGTTTGAAAATTTACTTTTTGAGATTTTGCCATTTTTAAGACCTGACTTAAAGGAAACTTAAAAAGAATTGATGATTCGCTAATCTTCACGAATACAGATATTATTGATTTGAAAAACGGGCAAATACAATCGCTTAATGATTCACAATCCGTAAATTATATTTCAGTATTTTTATAATTACTAAATAAATATCAAAATAAAATTCATGAAAACTATTCTACGAATCCTTTTGGTCATTATCCTTATGGCCACTTCTACCACACTAGTTCATGGTCAAAAAAAGTTAGACCAACAAACAATTTCAGATTTGCAAAAAACACCTAAGTATGCCTTTGTGCTTACCACTGAAAGGCATTTTAAGGGAGTGTTAAGCATGTATGACCTGCTCATTGAAAACGGTGTTCCCATAGAGGATTACGAAATTGTGGTCAAAGGAAAAGTGGTGACCCAATTGGTCAAAAATTCTGAACTAGAAGAGTTTTTTCAAAAATATAAGGGAAAAGTAAAGGTTAGCGTTTGTAGTGTTGCCATGGAAAAATTACGGGTTGCAGAAGAAACGCTTTTCGAAGGTCTTAACGTTACCCCTACTGCCTCTGTACGCATGCTTCAATTACAAGCAAATGGTTATAATACATTAACATACTAGATGTGAGATTTTAATATGAAAAGGAAATTGTCTTAACTATATTAGCTGGTTACTAGTTTTTGGACGCTAATTAGCATTCGCATCGGTTTTATTTTAATTATCTAATTCATTGGAATACCTAATAGTATGATGGAATCTTTTTAAGATAACATACTACTATTAAAAAACCCTGCAAATCATATGATTTGCAGGGTTTTAGTGGTGACCTCGACTGGATTCAAACCAGTAACCTCTTGAGCCGTAATCAAGTGCGCTATTCAGTTGCGCCACGAGGCCGTAATTTCCCCCTTTAACGGGGTGCAAATATATTTCTTTTTACATTTACCACAAAATTAAGACCACTATATTCAATGGATTTAAAAAGCTTTATTAGAGATGTGCCCAATTTTCCTAAGGAAGGAATCCTTTTTAAGGATATTACATTATTGTTGCAAGACCCTAAAGCATTAAAGGAAACGGCGGAGGAGTTAACGAAATTTGTAGATGGTCAGGTTATCGATAAAGTAGTGGGTATGGAAAGTAGGGGTTTTATTTTTGGTCCTTTACTTGCAGCTAATTTAAATGCAGGCTTTGTTCCAATTCGTAAACCAGGAAAGTTACCTTCAAAAACTTTAAGTGAAACGTATCAGTTAGAATATGGAATAGATACGTTGGAAATTCATGTTGATGGAATCGAAAAAGGCGATAAGGTACTTATTCACGATGACGTATTGGCAACGGGTGGCACTGCTCAAGCGGCCTGTAAATTAGTGGAACGTTTAGGGGGAGAAATTGTACAGTGTAATTTTTTGATTGAACTCAATTTCCTTAATGGGAGAAATAAAATAAGCAATTATAATTGTCAATCACTTTTTCAATTTTAATCTAGGGCATTTGTCGTTACGTAATAACGCCATCCAATCACTGCCATTTGAAGTTTACTCGCCTTTGAAAGATCTAACTGTTGCTTTCCGTAGGAGGGAAGTAAAGCTTTGTTCAATTTCGCTAGCAGTTTGAAGAATGCTTTTTTCAAATCATTATTTTTCTAAAAGTACAAAATTTAAAACGCGGTCATTGGCCGCGTTGTGAGTTTTTAAAAGTTCAAATTAGAGAAAAGTGAGAATTACACTAAAAACTAAGAGGACTAAAAATTTTAGTAAAGCTATCATGTCTGTTGGTTTTTTTTGGTTTCTAATTGATTGCTTACGAAAGGTATAATAGTAAGTGATCCCCTCCAAAATTTTAGCTTTAATTTATTGTTTTTAGATTCATAATTATAAGTGAATTAATAAAATGTATTATAAATTGAAATACTTGGTCTAGATGAGTATTTCATATTTTAAGTAAACCTACCATTAAAGTTAAAAAACGTTATAATTGTAGTGATAATTTTGAAAGAATCTAAAGTAGTAAGGCAAATTTTAAATCAAAATGGCAATAGTATGACAAATCCATCCTAAAACATATAAAGGACAGATTGGCTTGCGATATCCATTCTTATATATTATGCCAATTAAAGTATTATTTTTTGGTCGTGATTTCTATCACGCCATTTTTAGCTTTTTTACCATACTTTTCTACTGCGGAAACGCCCTTTAAAACATTCATAGATTTTATTTCGTTTGGATTCAGGTTTTTGATTGCTTCTGAATCGGTCTTTTTGCCGTCAATATAAAATAGAGGTTCTTTATTGTTATCGGTATCCGTAGATAAAAAGCCGCCACCTTCTTCTTCAATAATGGTTACATCAGCGTCTTTGTCCCCACCAGAACGAATAACCACGTGTTTTTTGGAATTGGATTTTGACTTACCATCATCGTTATTTTCTTCCTCTTGTTGTTTAATGATTATGAAGGAGTTTTTTGTTTCGGAATTCTCTACTTGATTCTCAGAAACGATACTTCCGTTTACAGTAACCTTTTTTTCGCCATTACTTTCTTTGATAATTAGTTCTTTAGTGGAATTGGGTTCATCATAATCAATGTTAACCACATTAACCTGTTTTTTTGAAGTTTCTGCAGTGCCATTTCCAATACTGATTTTATTGAATGCTGTATCCACAAAAATATAGGTAGGGGATATGGTGTCATTATCCGATGCCGAATTGTACCTACTACTTACTTCACCTTTTGCCTTATTCCCACCGCTTATTTCGATGGAAAGGTTTTCAATTTCTCCATCCTTATTTCTAACCGTTGTATATGAGAAATCATATTGCGCTTTCGCTAGATCAGATTTCATCTTAAGTAATTCGGTATCAGTTGTGGCTTTGTCAATTACAAACTCCAACCGGTTAGATACATTGCCTTCAATAGCTGTATCGTTGAAAATATAATTCTTTTTTACGTTGAAGCTCATTAGAAAAATTGCCAATGCGGGTAAAATAAGGAGACTTTTTAAGGCGTTTAATTTATGTGATGGATTTTGATTGATCATGACGATTCGTTTTTTGATTAATGAATTAAAAAATGGATTTACTAGGGCTAATTGATGATTGGTAATGGATTGATTTAAAAGGACATATTGATATCCTTTTTTATTTGTTTTAATATGGTTGTTGTGTGCATCGGCCAAAAATTCTAGATTTTGCTTTATAGAGGTACGGTAGAACCAAACGACTGGGTTGAACCACTGAAGGATGCAAAAGAGTTCTGTAAGTAGGATATCCAAGGAGTGTATTTGGCTTGCGTGTACTTGTTCATGTGCTAGGATAGCCTCCAATGCCGGTTTAGTATGGAGTTTGGGGTTGTAAATTATCCATTGGAAAAAAGAAAATGGTTGTATGTTTTCATCACTGATGATATGATTTATTTTTAAAGGCGATGGATTATTTTTCTGATTCAAAAATTGCTTTAATCGTTTAAGTTGAAGGATTAATTTGAAAAATAGGAAAAGGGTTCCTATGAGGTAAAATGTTCCTAAAACATCAAGGAACCAATGGGTTTCCGGTGTGGATAGTATTTTAGTTTCAGATAGGGATTCGGTAGTATTTAATATGGGAAGATTGATTAATAACACCTCTTTGTTAAAATATATTAGGGGAAGCGCTGTGGAAAATACAATGCCTGAAAGCAAAAAGAACCTATTAAATTGGAACAACGTTTCTTTTCGTAAAAGGAACTTATAGCAAAGATAAAATGAGATCAGTAAAACACTAGATTTTAATAAGTAGTAGAGAAGTGTTTCCATCTATTTTTTATTTTCAATCAGGTTAATAATCTCCTTAAGCTCTTCTACGGTTATCTTTTCTTCTTTAGCAAAAAAGGAAACCATGTTTTTATACGAATTATCAAAATAGCCTACCATATCACTTTTGATGAATTTTTTGTAATACGCTTTTTTACTTACTATGGGATAATATCTGTGGGTTTTTCCAAATGCTTCGAATCCCACATATTTTTTTTCTTCAAGATTTCTTACAATGGTGGATAATGTGTTATAGTGTGGTTTGGCATCTATTATTTCTTGCATGATATCCTTTACAAAAGCCTTTTGCAATCGCCAAAGGATTTTCATGATTTCTTCTTCCTTATTAGTTAGTTTTTCCATAAGTAAATTTCTTGATTCAAACTTAAAACTATTTTTGTAGTTATGAAACTATATTTCCAGTTTTTTAACTATTATTTTAGTTTCATACCATAGTTTGGACATCAGGAAACTGTTTTCCTATATATTTGTCTAAAACCACCACATGCTGAATTTATTATTTGTTATCATAGGATTATTGATGCTTATAGCTGGTGGAAATTGGCTGTTGAAAGCTGCCGTTGATCTCTCCCTAAAACTCAATATTCCAAAAATCGTCATAGGGATGACGGTCGTTTCATTCGCAACTTCGGCGCCAGAATTGATAGTGAGCATCAATGCGGCTTTGGATGGTTTTCCTGATTTGGCTTTGGGTAATGTCGTAGGTTCCAATATTGCAAACTTAGGTCTGGTTCTGGCCATCACCGTTCTTTTGAGTCCTATAGATGTTAATCGTAATTTCTACATAACAGACTGGCCGGTGATGATGTTAGCCTCACTTTTATTTTTCTTCTTTATTTATTTTGATGGAGAGATTCAGCAATATGAAGGAATCATTATGGTGGTTTGTCTGTTTTTATTTTTGGTCTATTTATTAAGGTTTCAGAAAAAGGCCGTTGTTGAAGAAGTGGAGGACCTAGTTTTATCATTGCCTTCGTACAAGACCGTATTGTTTTTAGGACTAGGAGGAGTTGCGCTATGGGGTGGGTCAGAATTGCTCATTACGGGTGCTGTGGGGTTGGCAACTGTTTTTGGAGTGAGCGAACGTATAATTGCCATAACCATCGTATCGGTTGGAACGAGTATTCCAGAATTGGCAGCATCGGTTATTGCAATATTAAAAAAGGAAAAGGCGATTTCTTTGGGAAACCTTATTGGCTCCAATATTTTCAATATTTTGGCCGTCTTAGGAATTACCTCGATAATTACTCCGGTTACCGTTGTAGACCAAGGCCTTTTAAGTAATGATATTTTTTGGATGTTGGGAATTTCATTTTTAATTCTTCCTTTGGTTTTTATTCCAAAAGGATTACGCTTGGGTTGGAGAGATGGTGTTATATTGATTACATCCTATGTATTTTTCATTTACATTACCATTTCGTAATAAATTATAATATTTAAAAATAAAAAACGCCCAAAAATTTTTTTGGGCGTTTTTAGTATAATCACTAATTAATTTGGAATTAAATCTTAGCGGATTTAACTGTTTTAACGATTCTTCCAGCGATTTTATAAGGATCACCGTTAGAAGCTGGTCTTCTATCTTCCAACCAACCTTTCCAACCACTTTCAACAGTGGCAATAGGAATACGTATGGATGCTCCACGGTCAGATATTCCGTAAGAGAAATCGTGAATGGAAGCTGTTTCGTGTAAACCAGTCAAACGTTGGTCGTTGAACTCACCGTAAACGGCTATGTGTTCTTTTACTACAGGTCTAAATGCTTCACATATTTTCTCGTAAACTTCTTTTGAACCTGCGGTTCTTAAAGTACTGTTAGAGAAGTTGGCATGCATACCCGATCCATTCCAGTCCATATCTTTACCTAATGGTTTTGGGTGGTATTCAATGTAGTATCCGTAAGACTCAGTAAGTCTATCCAATAAATAACGGGCTACCCACAACTCGTCCCCGGCCAATTTAGCGCCTTTTGCGAACAATTGGAATTCCCACTGTCCACAGGCAACTTCTTGGTTTATACCTTCAAAGTTAAGTCCAGCAGCGATACAAAGATCCGCGTGCTCTTCAACAATATGTCTTCCGTGTGTATTTTTTCCACCAACAGAACAGTAGTACATTCCTTGTGGTGCAGGATATCCACCTCTTGGGAAACCTAAAGGAAGGTCCGTAGCTGTGTCCATGATGAAATATTCTTGTTCGAAACCGAACCAGAAATCATTATCCTCATCTTCAATAGTAGCCCTACCGTTAGACTCGTGCGGAGTACCGTCAGCATTAAGAACTTCTGTCATTACTAAATAGGCATCCTTTCTTGCTGGATCCGGAAAAATAGCTACAGGCTTTAATAAACAGTCAGAAGAACCACCTTCCGCTTGTCTTGTGGAACTACCATCAAAAGACCACATGTCACAGTCCTCTAATTTTCCACCAAAGTCGTTGACCACTTTGGTCTTACTTCTCATATTTTGGGTTGGGAAATATCCATCTAACCAGATGTATTCTAATTTTGTTTTGCTCATAATAGCTAGTTTATTTTTAGTTAATAAGACGAGTAAAAATAAGTTTTTTATGATATTCTATGAATTTTTAAGGGGGTAAATCTTCAATAATTCATATAAATAAAAGTTACCCCCGTAATTTATCGGGTATTTTGTCAAATTTATATTTATTGAACGTAATTTTGTTAAATTAATAATTACAACGCATATGTCAACAGTTAGATTTAAAGCTATTACCATAAGTCAAGAGAGAAAAAGTATCGCCATAAATGAAAAAGGAAGACGTTCAGAAATTTTTGGTCAGAACGTATTCAATGAGCGTAAAATGTTGCAATATTTGACCAAAGATGCTTATGATAGCCTAAAGGGAGCTATGGTTTCCGGATCTAAAATTGACCGTAAAATCGCGGATCAAGTAGCGGAGGCAATAAAGGGTTGGGCAATTTCTATGGGGGCGACCCATTACACGCATTGGTTTCAGCCGTTGACTGGGGCCACGGCAGAAAAGCATGATGCTTTTTTTGACCTTTTACTAGATGGTACCGCATTGGAAAAATTTGGTGGTGGTCAGTTAGTGCAACAAGAGCCGGATGCTTCCAGTTTTCCAAGTGGAGGAATTCGTAATACCTTTGAGGCCAGAGGTTATACTGCTTGGGATCCTACTTCTCCGGCATTCATTTATGAAACCACACTTTGTATACCCACCATTTTTGTTTCCTATACCGGTGAGGCGTTGGATAATAAAACGCCATTGCTTAGGGCTTTAAGCGCGGTGGATGAAGCCGCTACAGCGGTTGCGAAATATTTCGATAAGAATGTAAGTAAGGTGAATGCGACTTTGGGTTGGGAGCAGGAGTATTTTTTGTTGGACAAGGCCTTGGCCCATTCCAGACCGGATATTTTATTGACTGGCCGCACCTTGGTGGGGGAGACCCCGGCAAAAGGCCAACAACTCGATGATCATTATTTTGGTGTTATTCCGGGTCGTGTGCTTAGTTTTATGAGCGAATTGGAACAGGAGTGCACTAAACTAGGGATTCCAGTTAAGACAAGGCACAATGAAGTGGCGCCCAATCAATTTGAATTGGCACCGGTTTTTGAGGAGGCCAATCTAGCCAATGACCATAATTTGTTGTTGATGGATGTCATGGATAAGATTGCGGACAAACATCATTTTACGGTGTTGTTCCATGAAAAACCATTTGCGGGTATCAATGGATCGGGAAAACATAATAACTGGTCATTGGCTACAGATACGGGAGTGAATCTTTTGAGTCCGGGTTCAACACCCATGAAAAATCTTCAATTTTTGACCTTTTTCATCAATACGATTAAAGCGGTGGATTCCTATGAAGAATTGTTGAGGTCTTCGATAGCATCCGCAAGTAATGACCACAGATTAGGTGCCAATGAGGCCCCACCCGCCATATTCTCCATATTTGTAGGGAAACAATTAAGTAGTGTTTTAGATGAGTTGGAAGGCGTTTCTCAAGGTAAACTTTCACCCGAGGAAAAAACGGAATTAAAATTGAATGTGGTAGGTAAAATTCCTGAAATTCTTTTGGACAATACGGATCGTAACAGTACCTCTCCTTTTGCTTTTACGGGTAATAAATTCGAAATGCGCGGAGTGGGTTCTAAAGCGAATTGTGCTAAGCCTATGACCGTTTTGAATACGATTGTAGCTAAACAACTCAGGGATTTTAAAAAGGAAGTCGATGTCTTGATCGATAAGAAAAGCCTCAAGAAAGACGAGGCGGTTTTTAATGTATTACGGGAATATATAAAAACTTCCAAAAGGATACGTTTCGATGGTGATGGTTATAGTAAAGAATGGGAAAATGAGGCCAAAAGAAGGAAGTTAAGTAATAATAGTAACACGCCAGATGCCATTGCTGTGCTCACCACAGACGAAAGTCTTTCGCTTTTCAGGAATATGAAAGTGATGAGTGAAACTGAAGTAAGGGCGAGACAGGAAATCGATTTGGAAAATTACATCATGCACTTACAAATAGAAGGCAGGGTTTATAATGAATTGGTATATGGCTTTATCATCCCGGCCGCGGTGGCTTATCAAAATACATTGATTAAAAATGTCTCCGGATTGAAGGAAATTTACGGTGCCGCACATCAGAATTTCTCCGAAGGTCAATTGTCGATGATCGAAGAGATTGCGCAACATTTGGTAGGTCTAAAGAAAATGACGGATGCCATGACAGATGCCCGTAAAAAAGCGAATGGTCAGAAGGATATCAAGAAAAAAGCGACAGCCTATTGCAATAATGTAAAACCTTATTTTGATGAAATTAGGCAGCATAGTGATAAATTGGAAAAACTTATCGATAATCAACTTTGGCCATTGACCAAATACAGGGAATTGTTGTTCATTAAGTAAAATTAAAAATTGACTTTTAAAAATCCGGTAATTAATGGTATTGCAGGGGTGCCTGTTTTAAGTATTCTCTTATTTTTGCCGTAAATTAAAGTTATGTCCACTACCAGTAATGAAAGATATCAGCAACGTGGGGTTTCCGCTTCAAAGGAAGATGTTCACAATGCTATAAAGAATATCGATAAAGGACTTTTCCCAAAGGCATTCTGTAAAATAGTGCCTGATTATTTGACGGGAGATGAAGAGTATTGTTTAGTAATGCACGCAGATGGTGCTGGAACAAAATCTTCTTTGGCGTATATGTACTGGAAGGAAACCGGAGATATTTCGGTATGGAAAGGGATTGCCCAGGATGCACTGATCATGAACATAGATGATTTGATCTGTGTGGGCGCTACAGATCATATCATGCTTTCGTCCACCATCGGAAGAAATAAGAATAAAATTCCTGGGGAAGTATTATCCGCAATAATTAACGGAACGGAAGAATTGATTCAGGATTTAGCTGAATTCGGAATTACAATTCACTCCACGGGAGGCGAAACAGCTGATGTAGGAGATTTGGTGAGGACTATCATTGTTGATTCTACGGTTACCGCTAGAATGAAACGTTCAGAAGTTATTGATAATGCAAATATAAAAGAGGGTGATGTCATTGTTGGGTTTGCTTCTTTTGGCCAGGCCACTTACGAAACCCAGTATAATGGCGGCATGGGTAGTAACGGTCTTACCTCTGCCCGTCATGATGTATTCGATCATTATTTGGCCGATAAATTTCCAGAAAGTTTCGATGCCGAAGTGCCTAAGAATTTGGTGTATTCCGGTACAGTTAAATTGACCGATGATGTTGCCAACTCACCAATCGATGCCGGTAAATTGGTTCTTTCTCCAACCCGAACTTATGCTCCTATCATAAAAAAAATTCTTTCAAAATATAATGCAGAACATATTCATGGCATGATTCATTGCAGTGGAGGGGCGCAAACTAAAATCTTGCATTTTATTGAAAACCTGCATATCGTAAAAGATGACTTATTTCCAATTCCGCCTTTATTTAAATTGATTCAGGAACAATCAAAAACAGATTGGAAAGAGATGTACAAGGTTTTTAATTGTGGTCATAGAATGGAGCTATATGTTCCAAAAGAAATCGCCTTTGAACTTATTGAAATTTCAAAAAGTTTTGGTGTAGATGCCAAAATCATTGGAAGGGTTGAAGCGTCGGATTCTAAAAAACTTACTATTTCAAGTTCTTTTGGAACCTTTGTGTATTAATACATACGAATAGATCTAAAATTCCGTTTTATACCATATACCTATTTTGCTATGGAACGGAAACAATTTTTAAGAACTTTAGGGGCAGGTGCTGCCTTTGCTATAACCTTCCCTTGTCTAGGCGGTTGCTCAAAGGATAGTGTCAATGGCGAGATTACGGCGCAACCCACAAATGTGGACTTTACCATTGATTTAAATGCTACTGAAGCTGCCAATTTGCAAACTAACGGAGGCTTTATTTTGAAAAACTTAGTCGTTGTCGTTAAAAATTTGCAGGGTGAATTTGTAGCCGCTACACAAATATGTAGTCATGAGCAATACGATCAGGTTCGTTTCGTGAACCAAGATGGAGGTATTTTTTATTGCGATGTGCATGGATCAAGATTTTCCCAGACAGGAGCTCCACTGAACAATGTTACTTCCCGTAGCCTTAAAGTGTACAATACCAGTTTAGACGGTTCTACATTACGAGTCTTCGAATAAGGTGATTCCTAGCTCAACATCCTATTACCTAACCTTTTACAGAGTAGATTTTAAAGATTATTTTTAAAAATCATTTCGTGAAACATATCTCCATCTTATTATTCCTTTTGTGGATAGGCTTTGCCCAGTCACAGGAGGAAAGGTATGTTACCGTTAAAAAATCTGTCAACCTCATGGGTAGTCCGTTTGAGATTACCGTAATTTCGTTGGATGAGGATTTGGGGTATGTATATATTCAAGAAGCAATTGCAGAGATTAGAAGAATCGAAAAGCTCATTTCTTCTTGGGACGAGGAGTCAGAAACATCTCAAATCAATAGAAATGCCGGAATAAGGCCGGTTAAAGTGAGTCCGGAACTTTATAGTCTTATCGAAAAAGCCATTCAGATTTCACGAATTACCGATGGTGCATTTGATATTACCTACACTCCTTTACGGGATATTTGGAAGTTTGATGGAACCATGACCGTTATGCCTAGTCAAAGTAAAATCGATGAGGTTTTAAAAAGGGTTGGCTATCAGCATATTGAGCTTAATAGGGCAGAGCAAACCGTTTATTTACGTAAAAAGGGAATGCGAATTTCGTTTGGGGCAGTAGGTAAAGGGTATGCAGCGGATAAAACAAAAGCCTTAATGGTTTCTAAACAAGTAAAGGCAGGTATTATCAATGCCGATGGAGATATAACCACATGGGGAAAAAAGGCTACTGGTGAAAAATGGTTAATAGGTGTTGTCAACCCTAACAAGAAAGGTCAATTATTTTCATGGATTCCAATTTTGGAATCTTCTGTCGCTACTTCAGGAGCTGATTCTGAATATATGACCGTAAATGAAAAAAAATATACCCATGTGCTCGACCCAAGAACGGGATATCCAACAACCGGTATTCATAGCGTGTCAGTTTTTGCGCAAAGTGCTGAATTTTCCGATGCCATGGCCACTGCAATTTTTGTTATGGGAACGAACGCCGGCTTAGATTTAATCAATCAACTGGGGGATACAGAGGTAATTATTGTAGATGATAAAAACGAGATGTTTAAAAGTTCGGGCATCAATTTTAACGAGAATCCATAATGTGCTAAATTGTTGTCGGGTTGAACGTACTTTTCGAGATACACCTTACAATATTCCCTTTAAGTCAAGATATTTTTATCGTAAATTCGCAGTACAAGTGATGTAAGGCAATGATAGATAAGTTAAATATAGTAAAACAACGTTTTGATGAGGTTTCTGACCTGATCATTCAGCCAGATATTATTTCTGATCAGGAAAGATATGTGAAGCTGACCAAGGAATATAAGGATCTTAAAGATTTGATGGAAAAGCGTGAGGAGTACATACAACTCACCAATAATATTGAAGAAGCTCAAGAAATAATCGCTGACGGCAGTGATGCGGAAATGCTTGAAATGGCAAAAATGCAATACGAGGAAGCTAAAACCGCTTTACCAAAGCTTGAAGATCAGATAAAATTCATGCTAATTCCTAAAGATCCCGAAGATGGTAAGGATGTGGTGATGGAAATACGCGCAGGAACCGGAGGTGACGAGGCCAGTATATTTGCGGGCGACCTGTTTAGGATGTACACCAAATATTGTGAATCTAGAGGTTGGAAAACCAATGTAATCGACTTGAGCGAAGGTACAAGTGGAGGCTTTAAAGAAGTCCAGTTTGAAGTAACCGGAGCTGAGGTATATGGAACTTTGAAGTTTGAAGCAGGTGTGCACCGTGTGCAACGAGTTCCACAAACGGAAACCCAGGGTAGGGTACATACCAGTGCGGCGACAGTAATGGTTTTGCCTGAAGCGGAAGAATTTGATGTTCAAATAGACCCTAAGGATGTACGTATCGACTTTTTCTGTTCGTCTGGACCAGGAGGTCAATCGGTCAACACCACGTATTCCGCGGTGCGCTTAACGCATTTACCTACGGGTTTAGTGGCGCAGTGTCAAGATCAGAAATCTCAGCATAAGAACAAGGATAAGGCCTTTAGGGTTTTACGTTCAAGATTGTATGATATGGAATTGGCGAAAAAACAGGAAGAGGATGCCGCCAAACGAAATTCACAAGTAAGTAGTGGTGACCGTTCGGCGAAAATCCGTACGTATAATTATCCCCAAGGCCGTGTTACGGATCACCGTATCGGTTTAACGCTTTATGACCTTTCGAATATTATTGACGGCGATATTCAAAGAATTATAGATGAATTGAGTTTGGTGGATAATACGGAAAAATTGAAAGAAGCTTCTGAGATATTTTAAGGTATGACTACCCAAGAATTAATTGCTCAAATTCATAAAAAACAATCTTTTCTTTGTATTGGTTTGGATACGGATTTGGAAAAGATTCCAGCATTTCTTTTGGAAGAGGAAGACCCTATTTTTTCATTCAACAAGGCGATTATAGATGCCACACACGAGTTTTGTGTTTCCTATAAGCCTAATATTGCTTTTTATGAGGCATATGGGATTAAGGGTTGGGTGGCTTTAAAAAAGACCATTGATTATCTAAACCAGAATTATCCCGAAATATTTACAATTGCCGATGCTAAACGAGGAGATATTGGAAATACTTCTACTAGATATGCCAAAGCATTTTTTGAGGATATGAATTTTGATTCCATTACGATTGCTCCTTATATGGGAAGGGATTCAGTGGAGCCCTTTTTGGAATTTAAAGATAAGCATACCATTTTATTGGCGCTTACCTCTAATGAAGGTGCATTTGACTTCCAAACTAAAAAAATAGAAGGAAGAGAATTGTATAAAGAAGTGCTACAAGTATCTACAACCTATAAAGGATCTGATAATCTAATGTATGTGGTTGGAGCCACGAAAGCAGAATATCTAAAAGAAATACGGGAAATTATTCCTCATAGTTTCCTATTAGTACCAGGTGTTGGTGCGCAAGGCGGAAGCTTATCCGAGGTCTGTAAGTATGGAATCACAAAAGATATAGGTCTCTTGGTCAATTCTTCCCGGGGTATCATCTATGCTTCAAACCAAGCAGATTTTGCAATTGTCTGCTAGGGCAAAAGCTATGGAATTACAAAGTCAGATGAAAGAAGAGCTTGAAAAACTAAACTAAATTTTCAAGCATCTTTTGAATTTTCCTGGCCTTGTTCTCAAAAAATTCGCCTAGATGCGTATTGGATTGCATGTTAGAGGCTTTATCCAAAAAGTTCTGATATTGATACTCCAAAAGTGTAATTATATCTGCATTTGCAGAGATTGGTTTTACGGTTCCTACTTTACAATATTGCTTTTCCATAAGGCTATATATTAGTTCTTACAAATATACGAGCAGATTGTAATTTTGGATGTGAGCTACATATCCATATAACTAATTATCAGGTATTTTGTCTTTTTATTAACATAAGTTCCTTGAATACATAAGAAAATGAGTTTGTTCTCTGCTTTTATTTAAATTGAGTATTACATTAACCAAAGATTCGATACATTGTACTCTTATTTTTATTTTTACCTAAAAAAAGTTGCTTAACTACACTACATACAAACATAAAACCTCAGAAAGTTGGGTGACTTTTGTTCACGGTGCTGGGGGTAGTTCTTCTATATGGTTCAAGCAAGTACGCCAGTTTAAAAAACATTTTAATGTTTTGCTTTTAGATTTAAGGGGGCACGGAGACTCTAAGCCCAAGTTAAAGAATGTATTCAATGAGCAATACACTTTTGATTCTATCACCCAGGATATTGTTGAGGTCATTGATTATGAAAAAATTGAAAAGTCCCATTTTATCGGAATTTCATTAGGGACAATTTTAATAAGAAATTTAGCAGAAAAATACCCTCATAGGGTGGAGAGTATGGTGTTAGGTGGTGCCATCATGAAATTGAACCTAAGGTCTCAAATTCTTATGAAATTGGGCGTGGTGTTCAAATCTGTAGTTCCTTATATATGGCTTTATAAGTTCTTTGCATTTGTTATCATGCCAAATAAGAATCATAAGGAATCAAGATTATTATTCGTTAGGGAGGCCAAGAAATTGTATCAGAAAGAATTTATTAGATGGTTCAAACTTACTTCTGAAATAAATCCGCTACTTCGGTTTTTCAGAACTGCTGATATTAAAATTCCGACTCTTTATATTATGGGGGAAGAGGATTACTTGTTCTTGCCTAGTATCCGTATCATTGCGAAAAATCATCAGTTTTCTGAACTTACAGTGGTCAAGGACTGCGGACATGTAGTCAATGTGGAGCAACCAAAGTTTTTTAATGAATATGTACTTTCCTATTTAAATGACTTTCCAAAAACAAGGATAATAGTTTAGGATTACTTCTAATTTTAAATGGTAAATACAAGACCGGTATATATTTTAGCAAAGAAAAAGGCCGATATTTTTATCGGCCTTCTTTAATATAGCTCAATTCAACTAAAATTAATTTACGTCCCAAAAAAGTTTACTGGTAATTAAATCCCCGTTCGGTAATTTGGCAGCAGCAGCACTTCTATTGGTCCCATTTAAAGTTTGTAATATTTGTGGATATCTTAGTCTAAAAGGGATTTCAGTAACTGACGGATTAACTGGACCTGGTTGGAATACATAAGAATCTACCCTGTTATCTGGTGCTAAACCTGCAATTTGTTCTGCAGGTAATTGTATAGTTTCACCCGGTAGAACAATAGTATTAGGAAAACCGGTCCTTCTGTAATCAGCATACGCTTGATTGGGTTGCATATATAATGCTACATATTTCTGATTTAAAACACTCTCTTGAGTGGCCGCAGGTAAAGACCCTATAAAGGTATCTATATCCGCTTGAGCTACTTCCCATTTTGTCATTGATGCCCTTACACCGTTTTCATAATTTTCTTGAGAAAATCCATTGCGTTCAGAGATGATAAACTGAACTTCGGCATATTCCATAAGTACTTCTTCATAATCAGGCTTCAGTATTTTACTACTCATAAATGAATACGTGTTTCTGTCTAAGAAATTTGTATTTCTAAAAGCGTAAGGTATTCCCAAATAATCATCATAATTCTCACTTCTCGTATAGGTATTGGCCTTTACATCTTCTATCGATACTGTAATCGGCGCAGCCATTTCAAAAAGTCTTGGGTCTGGACCAAAATTTCCTCTTTCCCCTTTTAGCAATTCAACAAAAGGAGCGGCAACGGCATGGTCTGTTCTTGTAATAAATGCTTGCCAAAAAGGAGAGGCATTGTCATCTGCGGTTGCATAAGCTTGTGCCGCATTGTCATCGTTTGATTGCATGACTCCATCAGCAATAGCATCATCAATCTCTGCGTTTGCAGTAGCGGCATCGACACCTCTAAGATTGTTGGCGACTCTCATTCTTAATGAATTTGCGAAACGTTTCCATTTCACAGCATCTCCATTGAAGATATTATCCCCACTTGTGAATACAGGTTCCGAGGTTACTATCATATCAGAGGCTTCCCGAAGTTCGTTCAGTACATCTGTATAAATATCCTCTTGAGCCGCAAAAACAGGTTGAGAACTGTTGTTTACGGATAGTGCCTGAAATGTGTCGTTTTCTGAACCATAAGAATAATAAGGTACATCTCCGAATAAATTAGTCAATTCATAAAACATATAGGAAAGCATAATTCGTGATGCAGCGATTTGGTTATCGTTGTTTCCATAAGCCGCAGCAATATCTCGAGTTTCCTCATTACTGTTTTGATCTAAAATCGCCTTTAAATCCGTTGCGATTAAATACGTATTTTCATAGATGTCTTCTGCGGTTCCTTCCCTATACAAATAGCGATCTTCATCTGCATATGCAGTTTGACCCCAATACTGCATCCATGGTAGTGTTAACCTACCTGAACTAAATGCGTCTCTGTTTGTGTCAGTATACCTTTTGGTGGAATATGCAAAGATATTGCTAGTAGGAACAACTTCTGGTTCATTAGGATTAATATTTAAATCCTCCAGACCATCATCGCAAGAATAGAATCCAGCTGCGAACAATGATATAAATACTAAAATTATTTTATTTTTCATTTTTCTAAAATTTTAATTGAACGTTTAAGCCGTAGCTTTTAGTGGATGGTAATGAACCTCCCTCGGAACCTTGAATGTTACCACTACCTGATGTAGCCACTTCTGGGTCAAAGTTTTCATTATCTAATCCCCATACTCCAAGGTTTCTACCAAAAGCAGAAACGGTTACAGAAGAAAAGGCCTCTAACCAATCCGATGGTAAAGTGTACGCCAAGGATACCTCTCTTAATTTGACAAAGTCTGCATCGAAAACATTTTGTGCATCGTTACCAAAAAAGTAATCTGTACCAAATTGTTGGGCAGGAATTACTTGAGTGTTAGTTGCAGTATCACTTACCGTATAGTTTCCATTGTCATCATATGTGATAGTTCCTGTAACTCCTGGTAATACTATGCCTTCTTCTCTAATATTGTTAGCAGCGGTCTGCTCTAGTATTCCAGAGTAGTTACCCCAAATATTCGTCAAAGACCTGTACTTTCCTCCTTTTTGAATATCCACTAGAAAACCAAAGGATAAATTTTTATATTTAAAATTATTTCGAATACCCATGGTATAATCGGGTAATATAGATCCTAGGTTTTCTACATTTTGGGTTTCCGCATAGCTTCCGTTTGAATTAACAACTTTATTACCCTGGTCATCAAAAACATAATTGGTACCACGAATTATTCCATAAGGTTCTCCAACAACTGCGTTAACCGTTACTGAATTGAAAGGGAATGAAGCAATTTGCAACGTTTCTACCCCATCAATCAATTCTAACAATTTGTTATTGTTTTTCGCAAAATTACCAATTACGTCCCATGAAAAATCTTCGGATTGTATAGGTGTAATTGTTACTAAGGCTTCAATGCCTTTATTCTGAAGCTTACCCGCATTCGTGAAAGTGGCGGTAAATCCAGTTGCTGGATCTATCTGAACCGGAGTAATCAAGTCACTGGTTTCTTCATTATAGTAGGTAAAGTCAAAACTCAAACGACTTTTAAAGAAAGCCATTTCCAAACCAACTTCCCAAGTTTGCTTTTGCTCAGGTAATAAGGCCGGATTTCTATTTGTATTTCCTAAATCAAAAGGTACTGTGCCTAAAAAAGGAATTTCCCCTCTAAAGGTATTTGCCAATTGATACGGGTCAGTATCACTACCCACTTCCGCATAGCCTCCCCTTATTTTACCAAAGGATAACCAATTTGCATCTATCAGGGATGAGAAAACAATACTACCACTTACAGAAGGGTAGAAATAAGAGTTGCTATCTGCAGGCAATGTAGAGGACCAGTCGTTCCTTCCCGTTACCGTCAAATAAGCGAAATTGTCATAGCCTAAAGAAAGCGAACCGTAAAGACTATTCACTCTTTTCCTAGAATCAAATTCAGTTACTTGTGCAGGGTCAGCAGAATTACTCAAATTATAAAGTTCTGGAACTACTAAACCACCGGAGGTTTCTCCTGTGATTCTATGTAATTCATTATCACGACGATTCAAACCAACAAAAGAATTTAAACTTAACTTATCGTCAAATAGGTTTTTGTCAAAATGCAAACGACCTTCATAGTTTATTTCTTGGAAATCCCTATCAATTTCGGTGTAAAACGGCTGAGCTTGTGAGCCCACAGCTATATGAGAATTAATTCTAAAATCATAGGTGTCTCCATAGATTTTACCAATAACATAAAGGTTATCCGTTAGGTTATATTGGAGACCTACATTACCGTACCATCTAGTCCTTTTGTCCTCTGCAGTATTTTCGTTGGTCACCCAATAAGGATTATCTGTATACCGTGGAGTACCATCTGTGGCAGATACCCTGTTCCAAGTACGTTGTGAACCATCGGCCAACTTATAGTTTTTAAGCCTTTCGTAATCCAATTGTGTTTGTCCAAATTGATAGAACTGCAGAATTACACTTTCACCGGTATAACCGACTGCTGGTCTATTAAAACCATCTGTAATGGTTAGGTTTACCGAAGCATCTATTTTTAATTTATCGGTCAACTGTGAAGTACCGTTAAAATTTACTGTGGTTTTACTTAATTCTGAATTTGGTACAATACCCGTAGTTTGCGTGTTGTTCAAGGACATCCTCATAGTCGACTTTTCAGTTCCTTGCGAAAAAGCTATACCGTTATTGTAAGTAATACCCGTATTGAAAAAATCATTCTTGTCATTTTTTGGATAAATCCAAGCTCTAGGTTGAAGATAGTCATCAGCAAATTCTGGATCAAAAGCGTCCCAATGTAATACCAATCTATTAGAATCGTATCTAGGACCCCAAGACTCATCAGTTCCGTAGTCTACAACATCATAAGTAGTACCGTTTATCGTAGCCTGTCCAAAACCAGATTGTCCAATAGTTGTTGCATCGCCAGCACCACCACCATATAATTTTTGAACTTTAGGAAGTATGTTCACCTGATCAAAGGTAATACCGGAATTGAAAACTACTTCAGCTTTACCTTTCTTTCCAGATTTTGTGGTAATAAGGATAACACCATTACTTGCCCTTGAACCATATAGTGCGGAAGCGGCTCCACCTTTCAATACGTTCATAGAGGCAATGTCGTCTGGGTTAATGTCAAATCCAGCATCACCATAATCTCTACCGCCCCCACCATTTTGGGTGCTTGTACTGTTGTAGTTTGAATTATCTAGTGGAATACCGTCAACTACAATCAATGGTCGGTTTTCCTGTGTAATGGAACCTGCACCACGTATTAAAATACGAGATGAACCTCCTAAACTTCCGGTAGCGTTTGAAACTTGAACACCAGCAACTTTACCGCTAAGAGCGTTAAGTGCATTATTGTTTCTGGTTTCAGATAATTGGTCACCTGAAACTTCTTGGGTGGCGTAACCTAGCGATTTTTTCTCTCTGGTTATACCTAAAGCAGCTGTAACTACAACTTCTTCCAAAGCTTGAGCATCCTCTTCCATGGTAACATTAATAACACTCGAAGTTCCAACTTCGCGTGTAATGGTCTTTTGACCAATATAGCTATACCTTAATCGTTGGCCTACGCTAGCGTTAATACTATAGTTACCGTCAAAATCTGTCTGCGTACCATCTGTAGTTCCTACAATTAAAACTGATACACCTGGTAAGGGTAGACCGTTCTGATCACTTACCGTTCCCGTAATCTCCTTTTCTTGCGCAAAGCCAATGTGCACGACAAAGGCAAGTAAAAGCGTAATTAATCTTCTCGCATTTGTTCTCATAAAATGTTTGAGTGTTAGTTAATAAATTAGTTTGAGAGGTAGAGAAGAGCCGGCTAATTTTAAAGTGACAGCTAATTCAATAAAAAATGAAATCAAAACGTATAATATTTTGAAATTTATACCGGCTCTTTTAAACCTGCACGAAAATACGTTTGAGGTAATGTTAAAATGGTTGATCCCGACCAAGATTGACCATATCCCGACTAAAATTTACTTTTACTTATAGTTTAAGTAACTGAATATTAACGAATTATTGGAAATGGGATAGTTTGGGTTAAAATTAGGAATTTTAAGAATTCTTAGGCAATTGCGGTATGTTGATAGTTTGTTTTGATGAACTGTAGCGGCGTCATTTTGGTTCTTTTCTTGAATTCTTTATAAAATGAAACCTTGTTATTAAAACCAGATTCATAAATTAAATCCACAACCAAGATAATGGACTCTTGCTTATCTGAAATAATTTCAAGGGTTTCTTTAATTCTATAATCATTTATTAATTCATAAAAACTCTTTTTGAATTCTTGATTGATAACCTGTGAAATACTATAGCGGTCAACATTTAATTTATTGGCCAATTTGGATAGTGTCAAAGAATTGTCTAAATAAACTTTCTCAGTGTCTAATAAGTAAAGTAGATCCGTTTTTAATTGAGATTTCATTTTCTCGGTAAGACCAGAATTTTTATATTTTTCCTCTTCAATCTTTTTTAGTTGGATGAAATTATTAATCAGTTTGGGTTGTATGACCAATAAGGTATCCAGTACTAAAATTGACAAGGATAAATAAATAGCGATAAAATATTTGGAAGTAAAATCGAAAGAAAAATCATCTTGATATTGGACCCTAGCTATTAAAAATAGTGTTAGAATAAACATGAAGGTAAAAACTGTTTTAAACCATTTTTTGAAATTTTTAGAAAATAAATTTTTATTCAAAATATACAGTTTTACTAATAAACCTAAGTAAATAGTGAGTTGTAAAGCCTTGAAGGAATTATCATTTATCAGGAGGTCTAAAACTTTTAAACCAATATTCTCTGGATTGGTAAAAGAAATAATATTTACATATATAAAATGGGATGCTACTACTAAAAGAAAAATACCGTAGTGAGCAATTAACTCTTTTTTAGATATTGAATTCTCAATGAATTTAGATTTTAAATAAAAATAGAGTGAGGGTGCCCAAATAAAAAATAGAACTCGGTAAAATGAAACTATGGGATTATAAATAAAATTATTTTGCCAGTGTAATACTAGTTCAAAAAGTGCTAGCGAAATTCCAGTCACCAAAAGCGCCAAATAAATCATTCCTTTGCCTTTTTTATGATAGTAAAAAAGATAAATTGAAGTCAGTAAACCGATTAACGCAATAATCGAAAATGTAATGTTAAAAAGATTGCGTTGAAGGCTATACTCGTAATTGTGAGAAATCAATGTGGTTATTTCCTTCTTTTGTTCTGGGGCGGATTTGGATTCCATTTTGAGCTCAACGGTAGCTTCATTACAAATATCTAGCGCCTTATCTAGAAGAATCGTATTGGAATAACCAAGAGATTTGGCTTTGGTGAGATTAGATGTTGCAGCCTCAAATAGATTATTCCTTAAATCGCAAATTCCTTTTTTGAAATAATCTTCGGCAGAAAGACCTGAGTTAACACTGATGTCAAAAACTTCATTAATTTGACTACAGTCCAGTTGAATTTTTTCCAATTCCTGACCAATAATTCCATAGCAAGGAATTAAGCAAAAGGTAAAAATTACCATTAACTTTTTCATGAGCAAATTTTTTACTCACAATAACCAAGTAATTAAATTCCTACAGTGCTTTTTTACATTAAAATAATAACTCGATAAAAATTTCTAAGGAAACAAAAAAACCGGTGCTCCCACCGGTTTTTAACTAACTAACTCAAAAAATAACTAACTCAAAAAATTGAAAATGAAGATTTTAATTCTTGTTCTCTTTAAATTTTAACGTGATTATTTTTAAGTTATTGTGGGAAGTGTGAAAAAAATATTAATCCTGTAACGCAAATACTTTTCTCAGTACATCTGTAGTCCTAGATGCTAAGTTGGTTCTAATCTGTTCTTCCTCAATAGCAATCATTTTAAAAACGCCGTCAAGCGCTTGCTGGGTGGTGTAATCCGTTAAATCGGGATTCACATTATTGGTTAAAGGAATTGCATTGTAACGGGTGATGATGGAGCTCCAGACTTTATCCGCACCTACTTTTTCAAATGAATTTTTGATAACAGGGTTGAATTTGTCATAAAGTGCTGTATTGGTTTTGTTCTCCAAGTAAGCCGTAGCGGCATTTTTATCTCCTAAAAGAATGGTTTTAGCATCAGCAAAAGACATCTCTTTAACGGCATTAACGAATATAGGAGTGGCCTCTGCCACGGCATCTTCCGCAGCACGGTTCAGGACTTTTAGGCCTTCATCCGCTAAATTACCGAGTCCGATATCTCTTAGTGTTTTATCTACTTTTCTCAATTCTTCAGGCAAAAGAATCTTGACCAATTCATTTTTGAAGAAACCATCTGTTTTGGTCAGTTTGCTTACTTGTTGTTCTATGCCTTTATCCAATGCTTGTTTAAGGCCATTGGCAATAACTTCGTTGCTTAATCCCGTTCCAGAACCTGGAAGTTGATTTACAACTTGTTGCAATTCTGCACAGGATACGAATAAAAATATACAGGCGAGTGCGGTTACTTTTTTTATCATGAATTTAATATTTATTAGGGTTACGAAAAAATAACCGTTTTATTGTTGTAGACCATAGTTTTACGGGCAATATGTAGCTTAACTCCTCTGGAAAGTACAATTTTTTCTAAATCCCGACCTTTTGCAATAAAATCTGAAATGCTGTGTGCATGCGATACCGCCGTAACATCTTGTTCTATAATAGGTCCGGCATCTAGCTCCTCCGTTACATAGTGGCAGGTAGCTCCAATAATCTTTACTCCTCTTTTAAAAGCGGCATGATAAGGTTTTGCGCCTGCAAAAGCCGGTAAAAAGGAATGGTGAATATTTATGATTTTATTGGGGAACTTATTGATAAGGCGGCCACTTACAATTTGCATATACCTAGCTAAAACAATAAAATCTACTTTGAATTTTTCTAAAAGTTGTAGTTGTTGTTGTTCTGCTTCGGCTCTATTTTCTTTAGTAAACGGGACATGGAAAAAAGGGAGCTTAAATTGGTCTGCAATGTATTTTAAGTCGTCGTGATTACTTAAAATGAAAGGAATTTCTACATCCAATTCCCCTGAATTATACCTGCTTAAAATATCATAAAGACAGTGGTTGTATTTGGATACAAAAATGGCCATTTTTGGTTTAGTATCGTCTAGGTGAAGGCTCCACTTCATACTGTATTTAGTGGCCAATTCATCTTGAAAAGACTTTTTGAATTTTTCAATCCCTGATAAACTTTCTTCGAATTCCGTTACAATCCGCATGAAGAAAACATCGGCAGGTTTGTCCACATGTTGATCTAAGTAGACGATATTTCCATGATTGGTAAGGATAAACCCAGTAACGGAACTTATAATACCCACTTTATCGGGGCAATGAACTAAAATGGTAGCTTTCATTGTAATGATAATTAAGCTACCAAAAATACTTCTAAAATTCTTTAAATAATTTATATTAGATAAACTGTAATCTATTTAAGACCAGCTTTCCATTTCTTGTAGTATTTTCTAAAAGTCTTCACTTCTGAACGAAGTAAGTTGATGTATTCCGTTTCCTTAACACCATCCTTTTCCAGGCCCATACAATACGAATTGATATTTCGTATCATAATATTAATGAAGGAAACGTTAGCCATGCGTTCAGAACTACAGGTTGTAAATTCTGCTTGGGCAATTTTCTGCGGAATTAAAATGGAATCTGTCAATATGGAATTGGCCATTATGTCCCGTAAACTTTTGGATTCATAAAGACGCAAAAGGTCTTTATTAAAGGAAACATAGGACGCAATTTCCCTGCTCATGGAACAAAGTTCCAAAGCCTTTCTATAAATAGGAATATTTTTTAAATTACGGTATGCCATGTTGTGGGGTGACGGTTAAACCTTTTATAAAATTACGTTAGTTTAAGTATAAATTTCTATCGATTCTAAATGTTATTTGTAATTTTACTTTAGAAACATAATATTTTAAACACTATTTCTATTGGATATTAAGATAGATGAGATTAATTGGAAAATACTTGATCAATTACAAAAAAATGCAAGGGAATCATTTGCAAACATTGGAAGGTCAATTGGTCTTACAGCTCCGGCAGTAGCTGAAAGAGTTAAAAAAATGGAGGATGCCGGTATTATATTAGGATATAAAGCTGGCGTATCGCACGCATTAACAGGGCATCAATTAAAAGCAATAATTACTTTAAGAGCCTTTATGGGGAAATTAAAACCCTTTTTGTCTATGGTGGGTAATTTTGAAGAAGTCATCAATTGTTATCGGATTACGGGTAATGAGAATATCGTGATGGAAGTGGTGCTGAAGGATCAATTTCATTTGGAACGATTTATCGATCAACTAATTCAATATGGAGAAACAAGAACAAATATTGTATTGTCCCAGATTATTTCGAACGCACCTATGCACAAAATAAAAAAGGATTGAATCTATAATAAGGTTAATTTAGGTTTTAGGATAATTATAATGATATGTTCAATTAATTTTATCCAAATAGAGTTGCCAATTATTTTGGCTGGATTTTTGATGTGATACTTCTGATGAAAAAAATGCTATTCTTTACCGTCGTGCTTCTAAGTGCACTTGCTTATTCTCAAGATATTCGTTTGTTGAAGGGTGCCATTACAGAGAATTTAGTGGTTAATGATTCTTTAGATGAAACGTATTCGTTGTATTTGCCAACCTCCTTCGATCTGTCAAAACCTTGGCCGGTATTATTTGTTTTTGATTTAGAGGGAAAGGGCAAAAGCGCGCTTTCCATATTGAGTAATGCCGCTGAAAAGGAGGGCTATATTTTGGCAAGCTCTGATAATACCAATGATTCACTTTCCATTACTCAAAATGTTTTGATATCTAGTCGAATGTTTAATAGTGTTGTTAGTTTAGTGCCCATAGCCAAAAACAGGAGTTACGCTGCAGGATTTGATGCTGGGGCTAAATTTGCCTCTATTTTGCCCACTTTCATAAAGGATTTAAAAGGTGTTATTTCGATTGGAGCCCCAATAGGTAATACGGAAATCCTTAATTCTAAAAGCCCATTTCAATTTATTGGTATCGTCAACAGAAACGATTATGATTTTAGGGAGATGAAAATGACACGTGAAATTTTGGACCGATTAAAATTTCCCAATCAATTATTAGTATTTGATGGAGAACAACAGTTGCCGGATCAGAATACCATTGCTTCCGCCATGCGCATATTTACCCTTAGTGGTATGGCTAAGAATGAAGTCTTGGCTGACCAGCAATTCATACAAGAGTCGTTCGATGTATTTTTGGCCAAATCAAATTCTTTTTTATCCAATGGTACACCAGTTTTGGCTGAATATCTGTTGTCAGACATGAAACGTATTTTCAACCCTTTATTTGATTTAGATTCCCTTAAAAAAACAGAGAAATCATTACGTAGAAGTTCTACTTACAAACAAGCTAATCGCAGTCAGAATGGCTATTTTTTAAAGGAAGATTTTACCAAAGAGGATTATGCATATTATTTGGAAGAGGATATTTTAACCTACAATTATCCAAATTTGGGCTGGTGGAAATATCAAATGGAAGAATTGGATAAACTTGATAAAAGTAATGTCCTTTATGAAAGACAAATGGCCGGCAGGTTAAGGGGTTATGTAAATGCTTTGATAGAGGATAATATGGATTTTATTGCTGCAGATAAAGCAGTAGACGTAGAAGCGCTTAATTTTCTCTACATGCTCAAAACCATAACAGAGCCAAAGGAGTATGATAACTACCTTAAAATCATTTCCAATAGTGCACGGATAGAGGACTATGGTACCGCTCTATTTTATTTAGAGGAACTTTTAAAAAATGGATATACCAATAAAAAGGAACTTTACGACCTTCCTAATACCGCATTGTTCAGAATTACCCCTGAGTTCAATTTATTGGTAGAAAAATATTTGAAAGAAGCCCGTTATGAGGTTATTGAACAGTAAGGTGCGGAACATTTTCCAAATCCCAATCAATGACTAATCCCTTAGCTAAAGACTTTGTTATTTCTTTACCATAGAGCATTTCACATAGATAAAGAGCCGCTTCAAAGCTTTTTGCCCCGCCTGATGAGGTGATATATTTTCCATCGTGAACAAACCAAACGCTATCTTTTACATTTAAATTTGGGAACATATTTCGATACTTTTCTATATCGGTTGGGAAAGTAGTGGAGACAACGGAGTCAAGAATTCCAGATTGTGCCAGAGGAAAAGCACCATCACAATGGCTGGTCATATATAGTGCATTCTTATCCGTAGTTCTAATAAAATTGATGAGGACGGTATCTTTCAAGTCAGTATCCAAATGATGTTCTGCGCTTGGAACTACTAAAATATCTATTCGTGGTAACCCCTTCTTTCGTATAATCAAAATCAGGAAGTATGCGAAGACCCTCAAATGTGGTAATTGGCTCTAATGTATTGGCTACGGTAAACGTATTCATAGCCTTGATATTTTTTCTGAACTTGGTATGTTGAAATATGTCGTAAGGTGCGGTAAATTCGGTGTTAAAAGTACCGTCCATAATAAGAAAAGCAACATTGTAATTTCCTTCTTTCAACGGTGAAGTCTGTTTTAGGATACTTTGTTCAGTTTTTACTTCTTGACAACCTGTAACAGTAATTAAAAACAGAAATATTACAGATAGGTAGTTCAATGGCCAGATCTTGAAATATGGATCACTATCGTTCAGAAAATGACGAATTGAAATAATTGTATTTTTGATATTTAAATACTGCATATGAATAAATTAATAGTGCTTTTTATCTTGGGATTGATATTGGCTTGTAAAGAGGAAAAACGTTATCATGATGTCAATAGTACAAAATTGGAAACGATAAAATCCGATAAACTGGCTGATATTTTAGCATTTCAAAAAGAACTTAATGAAGAGTATAAAGACCCGGAGACTTCACCATTGCCTGATAGATACCGCAAGGATTTTGAAACCTTGGATTTTTTCCCTCCGGATACTAATTATGTGATTACCGCAGAATTTATTCGAACGCCGGATGCCTTGCCTTTTTCGATGCCCACAACCACTGAAAGAGAATCAACGGAAGTCGTTTACGGTATAGCAAAATTTAATCTGAACGGAAAAGCTGTTGAGCTGGAAATTTACCAATCTCCAGAATTAATAGAGCAGGAAAAATATAGGGAATATCTATTCTTGCCTTTTACGGATGAAACCAACGGAAAGGATACTTATGAAGGAGGGCGTTACCTTGATCTTACCATTCCTAAAGGAAATAGAATTATTTTGGATTTCAATAAAGCCTATAATCCCTATTGTGCCTATAATAAAAAATATTCTTGCCCTTTGGTTCCGCCAGTGAACAATATATCCGCTTTGGTTAAGGCAGGAGTTAAGGCTTTTGAGCATTAGCTAAATAAAAAACCCGACATATAATGCCGGGTTTTTCAAGTTTAAAACTATAAAAATCAACTAATAATTAAATCCTTATCCAATTAGAAAGAGTAGATAGCTGCTAGAACGAAAGAAGAAAGACTCTTTTGTGCCACTAAATCGTTATCCAAAAAATTTCCAGATTCGTCGGAAGCAGTATCCAAACGAAGTTCTGGTTTAATAGTTAGATTGTCAATTGAATAACTTCCTGTAAGTGTAACTGCGAAAACACTAGCATCACCTTCTGCATCAGATGCACCAATAGCGCCAAAGAAATCTGTTTCAGCAAAATACTCACCTCTTAATCCAATGGTGAAATCTTCAGAAGTTGCTATTTGAGGGTAAAGGGCAACACCAGCAAAACTACCAGCACCATCACCATCAAAATAAGCGGCGTTCAATCCTAAGAAAAAGGAATCGGATACATCAAAACCACCGGTATAATCGATTTCATAAGTTCCTTCACTTGTTAATAAAGTTAAGATACTGACCACTGTAACCTAATTGTGCACCATAAGCATATTTACCATTTAAGTTCAACTCCGTAATATCAGTAGGATTCATTACCGCCAACATTAAGCTCCAATCATCATTTAAAGCAAAATCCGCTTTAATTCCAGTATGAGAGAAAGGTCCGTATGAAAATAAATAAGAAGTACTGTAGTTGAAGTTTGCTGTTGGAGAAATTACTTCATATCCTAAAAAGGTGTTGAAGTTACCCATGGTTAAGGTAACCGCATCACTAACATTCCAGTAAGCATATAATTGGTTTACGATATTACCCGTTGCTGAATATAAAGGAGATGCAAAAATGGCATCAGTACCTCTTGGTCCAAAAACCAAATCAGCTACGAAACCTACTTTTTCACCTTCATAACCTGCAATAACATTGGCCATACCCAAAGCAAATCCTGGAAGATTAGCAAAGGATGATCCTGGTGCTGCATTAGGTACCCCGCCTGGCGCAGAATTATCACCATTTAAGTTTGCTCTGTAATAAGCATCAATAGAACCGCTCAATGAAAATTTTGGAGTTGTGTCTTCCTCTTCTTGAGCAACCATACCTGCCGCAGCAAATAGCATAAGACCCGACGCGAAGATATTTTTTACGTATTTTGTATTGATAATCGTTTTCATAAGTTTAAATTTTAAATCCGTTATGGATTGTTTAGTTTGAGAATTTAAATAAAGTTGAAAAGGTTATGTAACGGAGCGTTCTGCAAAACGCTCCGTATTTTTATTTGATTATTTATCGTTAGAAATGTGTTCTGGATAGGATTCTGTACCGTGCTCTGTAATATCCAATCCTTCAATCTCATCATTCTTCAGAAACTCGAAGACCTATTGTTTTCTTAAGGATAATCAAGACTACGAATGTTCCAAATGCAGCCCAAAGAATGTAAGCTAATGAACCGTAAGTTTGTACCCATAATAAGCTAGCACCACCGCCATAAAGAAGACCGCCATCTAAAGCGAAGATTCCAACCAATACAGTTCCTAAGAAACCACAAGTACCATGAACAGATATTGCACCAACTGGATCATCGATTTTTAATTTCTTATCAATAAATTCTATAGATAGAACTACTACAAGACCACATATTAGACCTATTGCGACTGCACCCCAGGCATTTACTGCGCCACATCCTGCAGTGATACCTACTAATCCTGCTAAGGCACCGTTTAATGTCATTGATAAATCTGGTTTGCCATAGCGCAACCAGGTTAAGAATAATGCGGCAATAGCTCCAATTGCAGCAGCTAAATTGGTGTTTATGATTACACTGCCAGCGGCAATAGTGTCATCACCACCCCATGCTAATTGAGAACCTCCGTTAAAACCGAACCAGCCTAACCAAAGGATAAATACACCCAAAGAGCCATACATCATGTTGTGTCCAGGGATAACTTTTGCTTCCCCATTAACATATTTTCCAATTCTAGGTCCTACCATTATAGCGGCTACCAAAGCAGCACCACCACCTACGGCATGTACTACGGAAGATCCAGCAAAATCGATGAAACCAGCAGTATTCAACCAAGCATCATCATCAAATGGCCAGTACCAACTACCTGAAATAGGGTAGATTAATGTGGTCAAAACAGCTGAAAGAATTAAATAGGTTGAGAATTTTGTTCTTTCCGCTACTGCTCCAGATACAATGGTAGCAGCTGTTGCACAGAATACGGTTTGGAAAAACAAATTGTACCAATCTGTGGCACTAAAAAAGAAATAGCCTTGATCTGCAGGACTGGATCTGAAAAATCCGCCCAAAACCAAATCACTACCATACATGATGCCATATCCAACAGCCCAGAACATAATGGAACCTACTGCAAGGTCCATGATATTCTTCATGATTATATTTCCTGAGTTTTTACTTCTAGTAAAACCAACTTCTACTAAGGTGAATCCTGCTTGCATAAAGAAAACTAGAATAGCGGCAAGCGTAATCCACAATGCACCCATATCACCGGTAACGGCTTCAAGGGCTTTATCTATTGATTCTTGTGTTACTTCATTCATAATTCGAACTTTTTTTAATTATTTGGTTAGTTAGATTTAGTCTATTCCGGCTTGGCCGCTTTCCTTGGTTCTGATACGGTAAGCTTCAATAACTTCAGAAACGAAAATTTTTCCATCTCCAACATTACCGGAGTATGCTGATTTTAGTATAGCTTCTACAGCCTTTTCTGCAAAGCTGTCAGATACGACAATGGATAAATGTCTACGCTGTATATCTGTAGTACTGTACGAAATACCACGGTAAACGTGTCCCTTTTTTTCATTTCCAACTCCAGTTACATCCCAGTAACTAAAGAAGTTAACCTCGATTTGATGTAGCGCCTCTTTGACCGCGTCAAATTTTGATTTTCTGATAATTGCCTCGATTTTTTTCATTTTGTTGATTTTTTGATAATGCCAAATATATGTTAAAAAGATTCAGACCCTATATTTTGGAGGGGGCATATGGCCATTTTTATGAGTATGATAATTTATACCCCTATATTTTATAGGTATGATTATTATAATTTATATTTTTTAGGAAATTGAATTAAAAGTGGTTAATGATTTTTATGATTAACCATGTAATACTCAGGAAAAGACATATTTCCTTGCATATTGTTTAAAAAAAAATAAAATACCTGCTTATTTTTTAAAAAGTAAGAAAGAGGATGTTGAATGTTAGGATTATAACATTTTGCAAAGCCAAAGGGCAAAAGAGATGGCAAGAATACCGGAAACTACGCTAATACCTGCGTAAAGGCTCATTTGGAATATCGAAAACTCTTTAAGTAAAAGATGGCTTTCAAGTGCGAAAGTAGAAAATGTCGTAAAACCACCACAAAAGCCAGTGGCCAATAATAAGGTTTGGCTTTGATTGATGTAATTATTTTTCAAGGAAAGGCCAATAATCAAGCCTATTAGTAAACAACCTATGATGTTAACTAAGAATGTGCCTAAATAGAAATTTGGGAAAAGGGGATTTAAGGTTTTAGATATTAAATATCTAAAAGCACTACCAACACCACCTCCAATAAATACAAGTAAAAATGGTTTCATACCTTATAAAGGTAAAAAACTAAACTGCTTTCTTGTAACTGGAAGTAAGTAAATCTAATGGATAGATTACAGACGAAGGTTTTGTAGATAGTTTTTGTGAAGTAGCTTTCGTTTTACGAGATGCGCTCCACAAACTTACCGCAACCATTGCGACGTTAATACCAACTAAGACTATAAATATTGTAAGAAATGTCATCATAATTAATTGCCCCTTATAGATGAATAACGCAAAATTAGGTTATTTGGTATATTATACGCTCAAAAAGCCTATTTTGTTGTGTAAGTATTGATTTTTGTGGTGTAAGTAAAAAATTATGATTTATTTAAGGAAAAACTTAATACCAAACAGCAGGGCTAAGAAAACGGCAAAGAAAATACCAATCCATAGAACACCTTTGTAGTTTTTTTGATGTGTTCTCTTATCTTTTTTATAAGAAATGATGATTACAACGGCAAATACGACCGCAAATAGTATGGCAAATATGATTTGTCCTTGGCTGAACATATTTCTTATTTTTATGCAAAATTAATCTAAAACAACTAAAATAGTATGAAAAATAAGATCAATGCGGTTAAGGATTTTCATGAATCCTTTGGTCTAGGGATTTCAGAAGAAATGAAGGCAGACCTTGGAGAATCAAAAAATTTGTTGCGATTTAATTTAATGGATGAAGAAAACAAGGAGTATTTGGAGGCTGCGAAAAATAACGATTTGGTTGAAGTTGCAGACGCCTTGGGTGATATGCTCTATATTCTGTGTGGCACCATTTTAGAGCACGGTATGCAATATAAAATTGAAGAAGTTTTCAATGAAATACAGCGAAGTAATATGAGCAAGTTAGGAGCTGACGGAAAACCTATCTATAGGGAGGATGGTAAGGTGCTTAAAGGACCTAATTATTTTAGACCGGATATTGAGTCGATATTAAAAAGTAAATAAAAAAAGGGGCAATCGCCCCTTTTTTATTACTCAGTGACTTTAAATCGCCAACCAAATTTATCTTCAGATTTATTGTACTGAATGTCCGTAATTATTTTTTTAAGTTTTGTTGCGTAGCTATTTTCTAATTCTGGAAGGTCATAATCAACATCCCTAAAGCCAAAACCTGAAATTGGAGAAATTACTGCAGCAGTTCCTGCCCCGAACATTTCTTTCAAACTTCCATTTTTAGCCGCTTCTACGACTTCATGAACACTTATTTTTCGAACCTCTGTTTTTATTCCTTCACTTTTGGCGATATCCAATATGCTTTTACGAGTAATTCCATCTAGAATACGATCACTGGTAGGGGCCGTAAGTAATGTATCATTGATACGCACGAAAATATTCATAGCACCAGCTTCCTCAATAAATTCATGACTGGTATCATCCGTCCAAATTACTTGATTGTAGCCTTTTTCTATGGCTAATTGCGTAGGATAGAATTGACCGGCATAATTACCTCCAGCTTTAGCAAAACCAACGCCACCATTTGCGGATCTTGAGTATTTCTCTTCAATCAATACTTTTACCTTTCCAGAAAAATAAGCTCCAGAAGGTGCACAGGCAATAATGAATTTATATTCATTGGCTGGTGATGCATGAAAACCATTTCCGGAAGCGAACATAAAAGGTCTAATATATAAGGAACTTCCATCTTTAGTTGGAATGAACGCTTTATCTAATTGTAAAAGGGTGGTAAGTCCGTCCATGAAATATTCCTCAGGTAATTGAGGAATGCACATACGTTCCGCAGATATGTTGAATCTTTTGAAGTTTTCTAATGGGCGAAACAAATAGATGTCATTGTTATCATCTTTATACGCTTTCATTCCTTCGAAAATGGACTGACCGTAATGAAATATTTTCGATGATGGGTCAAGCGTAATAGGTTGGTAGGGAACAATTTTAGGAGCTTCCCACTTTCCGTTTTTATAGGTACATTCTAACATATGGTCTGCGAAAACGGAACCAAAAGTTAAATTGTCAAAATCTACTTGATTTAGTTTAGAAGTCTTTACCTTCTCTATAGCGATATTTTTAGTTTCAATGCTCATTAAATATGTAACTTTAGAAGATTAAAATTAAACAAATATCGCTACTGGCGCTGTTTTTTCACTGAAAATTAACCAGTTTTGCATTAGAATCATCATTTTTAAGATATATGAAGCATTTTAACATTTTACTTGTCTTTTTGTTTGGGATATTTTCAGGGTATTCTCAGTCAAATACTACTGCTCAACCTAATGTGGATGCAGCTTCTGGAACCTTTTATGGTACTCAATTTAAAACCGATAAGGTTCAAACCCTGGCAGACGTTTGGGAGAAATATTCATCATTGGGTGTATCCGATAGTCTTAATGTAAGTTTTAAAACTAAGGTTAAGGAAGTTTGTAAGGTAAAGGGATGTTGGATGATTGTAGAATTGCCTAATCAGGAACAGGCAATGGTGCGCTTTAAGGATTACGGATTTTTCATGCCCACGGATATACCCAACAAAGAGGTAATTTTAAATGGAGTGGCATTTGTTGAGGAAATGAGTGTTGCTGACCAGCAACATTATGCAGAGGATGCCGGACAGAAAAAGGAAGACGTGGCAAAAATAACCGCGGCTAAAAGAACGTATAGTTTTGTTGCTAACGGAGTCTTAGTTCCTAATTAATTTGGAAAGAGAAATTATTACGACCGCAGATGGTTCAAAAACCATACAGATTAAGGAGTGGGGTGAACAATACCATTCCAAACATGGAGCTATACAGGAGGCGTATCACGTATTTATACATTCTGGACTTCAGTTATTTCCAAAATGGAAGCGTATCTATTTTAGAAATTGGTTTTGGAACTGGACTAAATGCAATGATTACCATTTTGGAAAGCGAAAAGCAAAAATTGGATATTGACTACACCGGAGTTGAAGCTTATCCCATTTCTCCAGATGAATTGGCTCAACTAAACTATCTTCAAGAATTAAATGCGCTAACTAGGGAAAAGGAATTCCATTTGATGCATTCTTCCGCTTGGGAAGAAAAAATTTCCATTACTCCCCAATTCAAACTCATCAAACAAAAAAAGGACTTTACACAGATAGCGGACATCAACAATTTTAACTTAATTTATTTTGATGCTTTTGGAGCGCGGGTACAACCGGAATTATGGACTGTTCCTATTTTTGAAATCATGTATAATTCATTGAAAAAGGATGGATACTTGGTTACCTATGCAGCAAAAGGCAGTGTCAGGCGAGCCATGTTGGAAGTTGGTTTCCTAGTAGAAAGATTACCTGGTCCGCCAGGTAAGAGGGAGATGTTAAGAGCTAAAAAACCTTAGGAACTTTATTGCGGTTCAATTCAGCGTCTTTTTAAAATCCTTTGTCTATTTCCTTTAGTTATAGTGTTAAATCGGAATTAAATACCATGCCTAAGCTCTTTGAATGCAATATCTTTAAGGTATGAAAGTATTGATTACAGGTGCAACGGGATTGGTAGGTAGTGAACTCGTCAAACAGTGTCATGACCAGGGATATTCAGTTAATTATCTTACGACAAGTAAAGAAAAAATTGAGAACAGAAGTGATTATCAGGGTTTTTACTGGAATCCTAAAAAGGGCGCTGTAGATAGTTCCTGTTTACAGGGAGTATCTGTCATTATTAATTTGGCCGGAGCCAGTATTTCAGAAAGATGGACTTCAGCCTATAAAAAGGTAGTGCTGAACAGTAGATTGGATTCTTTGAACGTTATAAAGAAGTTGCTTGAAGAAAGCGAATCAAATACAGTTACTTCAATAATATCCGCCTCCGCAATCGGTATATATCCAGATTCTATTGGGGATTATTATTCAGAGGATTTTCAAAAGGTGGATGATAGTTTTTTGGGGGAAGTGGTGGAAGCCTGGGAGAACAAGGTAGATGAGTTAAAGGGTTTGGTTGATATGGTAGCTAAAGTTCGTATAGGTTTGGTATTGTCCAACGATGGCGGTGCGCTACCACAAATGGCGAAACCTGTTAAATTTTATGTAGGTGCAGCTTTTGGGAGTGGTGAGCAATGGCAATCTTGGATTCATATTTCAGATTTAGCCGGCATTTTTCTACATATAGCCAAAAATGAATTAGAAGGCGTGTTTAATGGGGTGGCGCCTAATCCCGTAACGAATAATAGGTTAATTAAGGAAATTGCACATACCTTACAAAAGCCCTTATTTTTACCTAATATTCCCAAAATTGTCATGCACACTTTACTAGGGGATATGGCTTATATTTTATTTGCAAGTCAGAGAGTGAGTAGTAAAAAAATAGAAGAGCATGGTTATGTTTTTGACTATTCTAACATATGTCAAGCTTTGGCTGATATTTATGAAGAAGACCCTCGGTGCGATACCCCTTCTGCAACGATGTCAAAACAATATAGTTCGCACGTTTAATATCGAAGCTTTAATTTTACAATATTCAAATCCGCCAATGGGCGGATTTTTTAGTAAAGTTTAATGACATTTTGACATTTTTAAACAAATGGCAGTACTTTTGCCTGCTTTAAGCGAGTCAATAAATTACATAAGTTATGAGTGATACTAATAAAGAGAAAACCGTAGAGGATGAATTCATGGAGGATTTTTCTGAAAACGAAGCTCAAGAAATGGAGGATAAGGTGATTGATGAAGAGGAATTAACAGAGGAAGAGGTTCTTAGAAATGATTTAGCCAAGGAAAAAGATAAATTTTTAAGACTTTTTGCTGAGTTCGAGAATTATAAAAAGAGGACTTCAAAAGAGCGAATGGATTTATTCAAGACCGCTGGTCAAGAGGTCATTGTTTCTTTGCTTCCTGTTTTGGATGATTTTGAAAGAGCGATAAGGGAATTGGCCAAGTCTGCAGATAAAGAAGTTTTTAAGGGAATTGAATTGATCAATGTGAAGTTGAGAGAAACCCTAAAAGCCAAAGGTTTGACAGAGCTTGAAGTTAGTGCAGGTGATGCATTTGATGCTGATATTCATGAAGCCATAACACAAATTCCAGCACCTGACAAGAAAATGCAGGGCAAGATTATAGATGTCATTGAAAAAGGATTTACCCTTGGGGATAAGATTATAAGACATCCAAAAGTAGTAGTAGGAAAATAAAATTTGGGAATGAAGGAAGATTATTACGAAATATTAGGCGTAAGTAAAGGCGCTACTGCAGCAGAGATAAAAAAGGCATATCGGAAGAAAGCGTTACAATATCACCCGGATAAAAATCCTGGAGATAGTACTGCAGAAGATATGTTTAAAAAGTCGGCGGAAGCTTACGAAGTTTTAAGTGACCCAGATAAAAAAGCGAGGTATGATCAATTTGGTCATGCAGCTTTTGAAGGCGGCGGCAGCGGTTTTGGCGGCGGCGGTATGAATATGGATGATATCTTCAGCCAGTTTGGCGATATTTTTGGAGGAGCTTTTGGTGGTGGAGGTGGATTTAGTGGTTTTGGCGGTTTTAGTGGCGGTGGTCAGCGAAGGGTCAAAGGCAGTAACCTTCGTATACGAGTTAAGTTGACCTTGGAGGAGGTGGCCAATGGTGTAGAGAAAAAAGTAAAGGTTCGTAGAAAAATTCAGGCAGAAGGGGTTACTTATAAAACCTGTACCACATGTGATGGTAGGGGCCAAGTAACCAAAATTCAGAATACCATATTAGGGAGAATGCAAACAGCAGCGGTCTGTAGTACCTGTGGTGGTAGCGGTCAGATCTTAGATGGAAAGCCGGGTGATGCCGATGCTCAAGGATTGAAGGTTACAGAAGAAACCGTATCAATAAATATTCCTGCAGGTGTTGAAGAGGGAATGCAGCTTAAAGTACCCAATAAAGGTAATGATGCTCCTGGCAACGGAGTGCCTGGTGATTTGTTAGTGGCCATAGAAACTCAAGAGCATGAGACCCTAAAACGCGAAGGCGATAATTTGCATTATGATTTATATATAAGTATTTCTGATGCGGTTCTGGGTACCTCAAAGGAGATAGATGCAGTTGGTGGTAAAGTCCGTATAAAATTGGAATCTGGAATCCAGTCCGGGAAAATATTAAGATTAAGGGGTAAGGGAATTTCCAGTCTTAATGGATATGGAGCAGGGGACCTTTTGGTTCATGTTAATGTCTGGACTCCGAAAGAATTAAATAAGGAACAAAAAGATTTTTTTGAGAGAATGCAGGGTAATGATAATTTTGAACCTAAACCTGAGAAATCTGATAAGTCTTTCTTTGAAAAAGTTAAAGATATGTTCTCTTAGTGCTAAAATCTTTCCTATTTAAATAAAAAACGTATATTTGGTTTAATATTGGGAAACCAATATTAATTTTCTTTTTCATAGCAATTTTTTTCCCATCCTTAATTTATTGAGGGTGGGTTTTGCTTTTAAGGCTATCGCTAATTCAAAATTCGATTGGTGAAAAAAGAGCAAAATCTTAAAGGCTACTTAAAGAAGCTATCTAGTCAAAACATTTCAATATCTTTGGATAAATTGCCTTCATGAACCCTATTTTGGTTACTAATGAGGTTACCAAACAATTTGGTGACCATACTGCTTTAAAAAATGTTTCCCTAGAAATACCCAAAAACAGTATATATGGGCTTTTAGGTCCAAATGGTGCCGGTAAAACCACCCTCATACGCATTATAAATCAAATCACTTATCCTGATCAAGGTAAAGTATATTTTGATGGCCAATTATTAAAGCCGGAACATATTACCCAAATTGGTTACCTGCCAGAAGAGCGTGGTCTTTATAAAAGCATGAAAGTAGGTGAGCAGGCGCTGTATTTGGCACAGTTGAAAGGGCTGACCAAGGCCGATGCCAAACAACGATTAAAATATTGGTTCGAGAAATTGGAAATTGGAGACTGGTGGAATAAGAAAATCCAGGAGCTATCTAAAGGGATGGCACAAAAAATTCAATTTATAGTTACGGTTTTACACGAACCTAAGTTGCTTATTTTTGATGAGCCTTTCAGTGGTTTTGATCCTATAAATGCCAATCTGATTAAGGAGCAAATCTTAAGTCTAAAAGAGAACGGCACGTCTATTATTTTCTCGACACATCGAATGGAATCTGTTGAAGAACTGTGCGAGTATATTGCTTTAATTCATCGTTCTGAAAAAATACTCGACGGTAAATTGTCCGACATCAAAAAAGCTTACAAGAATAATGTTTTTAAAATTGGTCTTGAAACGGCAGATCCAATCCAAATTGTAGGTGAAATAAAAGAGAATTTTGAAGTTTTGGATTTGCATTGCGATGAAAAGGAACATCAATTGGACTGTACCATAAAGTTGCCTTCAAGTGATTCTCGAGCACTTCTGCTATTTTTAGGGAATAGGGCAATTGTCAATAAATTTGTGGAGACAGTTCCCTCTGCCAATGAAATATTTATAAGAACGGTTCAAAACAAAGGGGTGGCAAATGAATAAACTTTCATTGATTATAAAAAGGGAATATCTAGCAAAAGTGAGAAACAAATCTTTTGTGATCATGACGTTTCTGAGTCCTATTTTAATGGTGGGTATGATATTGTTGATTGCTTATTTGACCCAATTGAACGGTGATGAGAAAAGAGTGATTGCCGTATTGAATGAAAGCGATTATTTTTCAAATGAGTTCGTGACTTCGAAGGCTACTGCTTACGTAAATTTTAGAGACCTCTCACTTAAGCAAGCCAAAGACTCTACATTGAACATGGGTTATTATGGGTTGGTATATCTTCCTAAAGAAGATGATGTGGAGGCTGTAGCCCAGCGTGCTTTTTTTTATAGCGAGGATGCCCCAAGTTCAACCCTTTTGAATAAGTTGGAAACGGTGATTACAGGTAGATTACGACAGGAACGATTGCGGGAATATGGCTTAACCGCCAAAGAATTCTCGGATATGGATCGCTCCTATACTATTAATATTGCAACCTTTGATGGGCTTCAAAATATAAAAGGGATCAATGAAATAAAAGCGGTTATAGGGGGTGCATTTGGTTATCTAATCATGATGTTCATTATCATATATGGAGGCTTTGTCATGCGTAGTGTTATTGAAGAAAAGACAAGTAGGATTATTGAGGTCATTATTTCTTCGGTTAAACCATTTTATTTAATGATGGGTAAAATCATAGGAACCTCACTAGCGGGTATTACCCAATTCGCAATTTGGATTATTTCTGGAGCTATTTTATTATTTGTTGGTCTTGCCATTTTTGATATTGACCCTGCAACATTAACAAAAGGAGGAATGCCACAAGGAATGGGAACTTCCTCAAATATGGATGTGGATGCGTTAAGCCAGGACATTCAAATGTACGCGCAAGAAATTTTTGAGATACCTATTTTCGCCATGTTATTTTTCTTCATAGTGTACTTTGTACTGGGTTATTTGATTTATAGTTCAATTTATGCCGCTATTGGCGCAGCAGTGGATAATGAGACGGATACACAGCAGTTTATTTTTCCCGTAATATTACCATTAATGCTAGCCATTTACGTGGGTTTCTTTTCGGTGTTTAGTAACCCTAATGGACCTATTGCAGTTGCGTTTTCTTTATTCCCACTAACGTCTCCCATTGTTATGTTGATGCGTTTGCCTTGGGGTATTGGTGACGGTGGGGTTCCCGTTTGGCAATTGGTGACTTCCATTTTAATATTAATAGCTACTTTTATTGGTATCGTTTGGGTGGCTGCAAAAATATATCGTGTTGGTATTTTGATGTATGGTAAAAAACCCAGTTATAAAGAATTGTTTAAGTGGCTCAAATATTCATGATGATTCAGGAGGGTACCGAAAAAATTAAGGAAATTATTGAAGATGATATCTGGGGAACCATCAAAGATTTTCTTGAATTAGGTTTCCATTTTGGTGAAGGCGATAAGCGCATTGATATTACCATAGGCCTTTTACTGCTGCTTACCGTAGCATTTCTGATTACCAGTACGCTTCTTCAGGGTATACGTAGATTTTTTACCCGAAAAATGGAGGCGGAGGATAAATTGAAGTTTGTAAGTATCTTCAAGTTTATCAAGTATTTGGTGTATGTAGTAGTGATTCTTTTCACGATGAGTTCTGCGGGTATAGACATCACCATTTTGATTACCGCATCGGCGGCACTATTTGTTGGTCTTGGTCTTGCCTTGCAGGAAATCTTTCAGGATATAATTGGAGGTATTTTTATTATAGTGGATAAATCGCTCCGTGTAGGAGATATTGTTGAAATAGACAGTAGAGTGGGTAAAGTTTTTGAAATTAAATTAAGAACTACCAGAGCTATTACAAGGGACGATAAGGTCGTGATTATCCCTAATCATAAATTTATTAGCGACATCGTTTACAATTATACCCAAAATCATAAAACGACCAGGGAAACGGTCAATATAGGCGTGGCATACGGTAGTGATGTTCAGTTGGTCACTAAAATTCTAATGGATATTGTAAAGACCCATAGAAACGTTTTAAAGAGTCCAAAGCCCTTTGTCCTATTTGATGATTTTGGAGATTCGGCCCTAATGTTTTCTTTGAACTTTTATGTGAATGACAGTTTTTCAGTTCTTCGTGTTAAAAGTGAGCTTAGGTATAAAATAGATGCCGAGTTCAGGACCAATAAGGTTACGATTCCTTTTCCACAAAGGGATGTTCATTTATTTCAGCAATCCCCTTTTCAGCATAGTACAGTAGCAAATTCAAGCGATAATGAAAAACCATAGCGCTACTATCATATGGACATTTATTATAATGATGTTCTTAAATCTTTCCTATGCTCAAACACCAGATGTTTTTAGGTTGGAATATATGCTGATGCCAGATAATAGTGCTGATGTAGAAACATCACGTATTAAGCTAGTATTGAATGTTCCTTTGGCTATACGTCAAAAGAAGGACTATGTCATTTTGGGTGCAGAATATAATCGTTATAATTTTGAAGTTCCTGATAATCTTTTTCCTAATTCCAATGATATTAGTAAGTTTCACGTGGTCGATGTTAATTTGGCATACATGTATAAACTTACGGAACAATGGCGTTTGGTAGGCGTGGTAACACCACGATGGTCTTCCAATTTCGTGGAAGAAATACAGCAAGAAGATTTTAACGTAAATGTTACTGCCGGGGCCTATAAGAATATAAAGGACGTAGAAAAACCCTATATTTTGGTAGTTGGTATTTCATATAATGCAAGTTCTCCTATAGATATTCCTCTTCCTTTTTTATTTTATGAAAAGCGATTTCACCCAAATTGGTCCTATATTTTAGGTGCGCCAAAATCTGGCATGAAATACTTTACTAAAAAAGGTCACTTCTTTCAAACGGAATTATTTCTAGATGGATATTACGTTAATATTCAGAACAATATTTTATTGCCTGGAAATAATTTGTCTACAGATGTTTCCTCTACGGCATTATTATTGACTTTAGGTTACCAGTATAAGATAACAAAGGATATGTCCGTTTATTTAATAGGAGGTCATTCGCTCTTCCAAAATGGGGTATTGCGTGATGCGGATAGAAATGATATTTTCACATTGAACGATGAAGCCGGTTTATATTTCAGAACTGGATTTAGAATAGGAATTTAAAATAATAAGTATGTCAAAGATTTTGGTGATTGAAGATGAAGCCGCAATTAGAAGAGTATTGGTCAAAATTCTCTCAGAGGAAAGCGATTCATATACCGTGGAAGAGGCAGAAGATGGTCTTAAGGGTTTGGAAACCATTAAAAACAATGACTATGACTTAGTGCTCTGTGATATTAAAATGCCAAAGATGGATGGGGTTGAAGTATTGGAGGCCGCTAGAAAAATAAAACCGGAAATTCCTTTTATTATGATATCTGGCCATGGGGATTTGGACACAGCAGTTAACACAATGCGTTTGGGCGCCTTCGATTACATTTCTAAACCACCAGATTTGAACCGACTTTTAACTACTGTTAGAAATGCGTTGGATCGCAAAGTATTGGTGGTAGAAAACAAAATCTTGAAAAAGAAGGTAGGCAAGAACTATGAAATGATAGGGGAGAGCAGTGAAATAGGTATCATTAAGGAAATGATAGAAAAAGTAGCGCCAACGGATGCTCGAGTGCTTATTACAGGATCTAATGGAACAGGTAAAGAATTAGTGGCCCATTGGGTGCATGAAAAAAGTGCCAGAAGCGCAGAGCCTTTTATTGAGGTGAACTGCGCCGCTATTCCTTCAGAACTTATTGAAAGTGAATTGTTCGGACATGTAAAAGGTGCTTTTACGTCCGCCGTTAAGGATAGGGCAGGAAAATTTGAAGCTGCGAACAAAGGCACTATATTCTTAGATGAGATCGGAGATATGAGTCTTTCGGCTCAAGCAAAGGTATTAAGGGCATTGCAAGAGAGTAAAATATCCAGAGTAGGAACGGATAAGGATATTAAGGTAGATGTAAGGGTTGTTGCTGCGACCAATAAAGATTTGAAAAAGGAAATTGAAGAAGGACGTTTCAGGGAAGATTTATATCACAGACTTGCCGTTATTCTTATTCAAGTTCCTAGCTTGAACGATAGACGCGATGATATACCATTATTAATTGAGCACTTTTCGAGTAAAATAACAGAGGAACAGGGAGTGGCTGCAAAAACCTTTTCAGAAAAGGCAGTGAAATTATTAAAGGCCTACGACTGGACAGGGAATATCAGGGAACTCCGTAATGTGGTGGAGAGGTTGATAATTTTAGGAGGTCAAGAAGTATCTGAGGATGATGTCAAACTTTTTGCCAGTAAATAATGGATTAGTATTTATCGTGCGTTAGTTGAACAATCACCTAGCTTATTCAAGGCGTCAAGGGTTATTTGTTTGGTGCGTAGATTATAATATTTTTTACCTTCAGATAAATTAGGTTTCAATAACTGTTCTTCACATTCATCAAAAACTCCTTGGGCAAAGGCCTTAGCTTCTTTGCAATTAACGGTGTTAACCACTTTATCTAAGGATTGTCGATATTTTTCTAAGGAAGCATCAATTTTCTCTTCAAGTGATTTTTTCGAATTCGGAGTAGCTACTTCAGACCCATTTTTGGTGTTCATTGCCAAAACATCATTAGGATATTTATCCTTGTGAGCATTATGTGTATCCAGCTGGAATAAGGATGCTTCCAAAAGATCTAAGGTATTGTCCAAATAGGTTTGTACACCAGATAACGCATCTGATTTAGAAGCTAATTTTAAAAACGCAAGACTTTCATCGAAACCAATTTTTGCTTTTTCACAGTCGCAGCTCTCAAAAGACTTTTTTGTTTTTTCTAAGGTATTGATTGCTTTGTAGGTGTAATACTTTGCGTAGTTGATATCTTCTTTTTCTAAAGCTTTCTGTATTTGTTTTTTTGCAGAATCAAGGTTGGAACTTGAATATTCACACTCTGTATTAGATTTAAAAGAACTGAAAATAAAAAGAGAAAGCACACAGAATGAATAGCTAAACTTTTTCATGTGGTAGATTTTTATGTAAAATTTGGGGTTTTACGAAAGTAAATGTACAGTTTTGTAAAAATCGGTCTATGTATACTCGTTAGAATACACTTCAAATTCGTTTATCGGAAAATATTGAATTAAATAAATTTCTGTGGGCCTAAATAAACGGATTATAAATAATAAGGATTATGATTATATTTCAGAATGAATAAGATAGCAATAGATAAATATAGAGCCAGCGAGAAATTCGAATTGGCCAAAACGCAGACGTATGAAGATTTTGGTAAATCTGAAAAGGAACTCAAAAAAGAACTGAGTAAAGTACGACGAGCTTTGGGTGAATTTCAGGACATTGTATATGCTCATGGCAAGTACAGTGTATTAATTTGCCTTCAGGGAATGGATACGGCCGGCAAGGATAGCCTTATCCGTGAAGTATTCAAAGATTTCAATGTGAGTGGGGTTGAAGTGCATAGTTTTAAAGTGCCAACGGAATTGGAATTAAGCCATAATTACCTTTGGCGTCATTATTTGGTGTTACCGGCAAAGGGCAAATTTGGAGTGTTTAATAGAACACATTATGAGAATGTGCTGGTAACTAGGGTGCACCCAGAGTACATTCTTTCAGAACATATTCCGGGTATTCATACTGTGGAAGATATTGATCAAAAATTTTGGGATAAACGGTTTGATCAAATCAATGATTTTGAAAGACATTTGGCAGCAAACGGTACAATAATCTTCAAATTTTTCTTGAACCTTTCTAAAGAAGAGCAGCGACAACGTTTGTTGAGGCGTCTTGAGGTTAAGGAAAAGCATTGGAAATTTTCTCCGGGTGATTTGAAAGAGCGAAAAATCTGGAGCCAATATCAAGAATGTTACGAAGAGGCCATAATCCGTACTTCTAAAAATCACGCTCCCTGGTTTGTTATTCCTGCGGATAATAAAAAAGCGGCGAGAGTTATCGTTGCCAATATACTGTTAGAATCGTTAAAAAATTACAAAGATATAGTGGAGCCTAGCTTAAGCGATAAAATTATGGCTAATTTAGATACCTACAAAGAAGAATTGGAAGGTGAAAAATAAATTATTTTTTATGTGTTTGCTGATTACTGTTGGGTTTGCAACGGCACAGGAAACAGATCAACAACAAATCGTTAAAATTTATACTGCGGCGCTAACTCAAGGTAAAGGTTATGATTGGTTAAACCATTTATCTAACCAAATTGGGGGTAGACTGTCAGGTTCCATACAAGCACAACAAGCTGTTAATTATGCTAAAGACCAGTTAGATTCCTTAGGATTGGACAAGGTATGGCTTCAACCAGTAATGGTTCCAAAATGGGTACGGGGAACGCCAGAATTCGCTTATTTTGAAACCTCACCTGGTGCCACTACAAATGTTCCTATCACTGCCTTGGGCGGTTCTGTCCCTACTCCACAAAAAGGTATCAAAGCAAATATTATTGAGGTAAACGGAATTGAAGATTTGTCGGCTTTAGGAAAAGAGAAGATAGAAGGTAAAATTGTTTTCTACAATCGGCCAATGGACCCAACGAATATCAATACATTTCAATCGTATTCCAATTGCGTTGATCAACGCTATGCTGGTGCTATGGAGGCATCAAAATTTGGAGCTCTTGGTGTGATTGTTCGTTCCATGAATTTAAGATTGGATGATTTTCCACACACGGGTTCTATGGGATATGGCGATCAACCGTTGGCACAAAGAATACCTGCAGCAGCGATTAGTACAAACGCAGCCGAATTACTGAGTAGTTCCTTAAAATTAAATCCTGAAATCTTATTTTACTTTAAGCAGAATTGCAAGCAATTTGATGATGTAGAGTCGTATAATGTAATTGGGGAAATAAAGGGAAGTGCCTATCCTGAAGAAATTATAGTGGTTGGTGGACATTTGGATTCTTGGGATCTTGGAGATGGATCGCATGATGATGGTGCTGGTTGTGTACAGAGTATGGAAGTTTTGAACCTTTTCAAGAGAATTGGCTATAAGCCTAAACGTACAATAAGGGTTGTGCTATTCATGAATGAAGAGAATGGATTACGTGGTGGCACTAAATATGCAGAGGTTTCAAAAGAGAAAAAAGAGAACCATATTTTCGCTCTAGAGAGTGACTCTGGAGGCTTTACTCCCAGAGGTTTTACTTTTGATAGTCCTGATGAAAAATTCAAGAAAATTGAAGGCTGGAAAAGTTTATTTGAACCTTACTTGGTGCATCTGTTTCAACAAGGCGGAAGTGGTGCTGACATAGGCCCGTTGAAAAAGGAGGGAATCGTTTTGTCCGGTTTACGACCAGATTCACAACGTTATTTTGACCATCACCATTCAGATAACGATGTTTTTGAACATGTAAATAAACGAGAGCTTGAACTTGGAGCCGCTACTATGGCAAGTTTGGTATACCTCGTAGATAACTACGGGTTATAGTAAATTCCTACTCTTATTAATTTTAGCATGTTTGTTAGAGAGAAAATGTGATTTATTTGACTAAAGTTCTCTTAGCTTTTTATTGATCAGCGGATTAGATATCCATTTAATTTTCAATATTCCGTTAATGAACTTAATTAACACTTTATCCAAAAAATTGGAGAGTGGCCCAGCTACCCATTTTACTATAATATAAGATAAGCTTATCATCAAAAGTATGGTTCCAGTTAGGATTACATATTTATTAACATGGCCCATAAGATTATTGAAAATGATGTATCCAATTCTTTGATGTAAAAGATAAAGCGGATATGTCATTATACCTAGGGACAGGTAATACGGTTTATTAAGCCAACTTAACTTACCCAAGGTGACGGCCAGCATCAGAAGATAAATGGCTAGAATGGCCAGAAAAGCAATGGTTTCTGATATCTGTACTTGATAATATTCCATTGAGATTAATAGATACAAGTATCTGTGATATGCGGATAAAAGGAAACATAGGAATATAGTGATACCCTGGCTAAACCTAAATTTTTTGGAGGTATAAATCTGCGCCATCATAATTCCTGAAATAAATGCAGGAGACCACTCGAACATTAGAAATAGGTCTAACACTTTTGCGAAAAATGTGTTTTGAAAAAAAACAAAAACAATACTCAATGCCAACCAAATATAGGCAATGGTCTCTATTTTAATTTTTCTGAATTTGTACACGAATAAATATACCATAGCTAGGGCATAAAATCGTAGCTCAACGGACATTGTCCAATAAGCTCCGTCCAACCTTTGGACATCAAAAAAATCTTGAAGTAGTGTTAAATTGAATAGAAATTGCCCAAAGGTAACGGTAAATCTTGGTGCTCCAAATAGAATAGTAACAATGTAGGTGATGAAAACACATAACCAATACACTGAAAAGATTCGCATTACCCTTGATTTGAAAAAGTAACTTAAAGATTTGTTCCGTACAGATAGGGTTATCACAAAACCACTAATAATGAAGAAGAGGTCAATAAATACAAAACAATATTTTATCCATTCTCCGCCTAGTTCTAAGAAACTAAGGTTAGTGAGATTATCCGCTTTATAACCTCTAAACAGATAATGACCCAGCATAATGCCTATTGCTGCGATAAATCGTAATAAGTCTATTTGGTATATTCTCTGTTTCTTAAGCATTCACTGGGTTATAAACAATAACAATGATTGACAAACAACGGAATATTCTCTATCACAATTTATTCTACTCGACAGAAGTATATAAATAATAGTTAATTGTGTCTTTTATTAACAACCTTCATAAAAAAGTAGGGGAAATAGACAAATCGCCATAATTCTTTACCTTTGCAAATCATAAAAAAATATCAAAATGGATAATGGAATCTACGCTAAGTTCAATACGAGCAAAGGCGAAATAGTAGTAAAACTTACCCACGATAAAACTCCGGGCACAGTTGGTAATTTTGTTGCCTTGGCAGAAGGTAATATGGAGAACTCAGCAAAGAAAAAGGGGGAGCCTTATTATGATGGATTAAAATTTCATAGGGTAATTCCTGATTTTATGATTCAAGGAGGATGTCCACAAGGTAGAGGGACCGGAGATGCCGGTTATAAATTTGATGATGAATTTCATCCTGATTTAAAGCATGACGCTCCTGGAGTTCTTTCCATGGCCAATTCCGGCCCTGGAACTAATGGAAGTCAATTTTTTATCACTCATGTACCAACACCGTGGTTAGATAACAAGCATACCGTATTTGGACATGTAGAAGCCGGTCAAGAAATAGTGGATGCCATTGCCCAAGGAGATGTTGTAGAAAGTTTGGAAATTGTAAGAGTAGGGGAAGAGGCAAAAAATTGGGATGCTTTACAGGCATTCAAAGATTTTAATTCTTCCGGTGAGGCTCGTTTGGCTGCTGAAAAAGCGAAACAGGAAGAGGAACTACAAAAGGTAGCGGCAGGATTTGAAAAAACAGACTCAGGTTTACGTTATAAAATGATTCAAAAAGGTGACGGACCAAAGGCTCAAAAGGGCAAATTGGTTTCTGTACATTACGAGGGTTCTTTGTTGAATGGAAAAGTATTCGATTCTTCTTATAAAAGAAACTCCCCAATCGATTTTGAATTAGGTATAGGTCAAGTTATTCCGGGTTGGGATGAAGGTATTTCCTTATTGCAAGTTGGAGATAAGGCCCGTTTTGTAATTCCGTCAGATTTAGCGTATGGAAGTGCAGGAGCTGGAGGAGTTATTCCACCAGATGCAACATTGATTTTTGATGTTGAATTGATGAAGGTAGGATAGTAATAAGCTGAAAAGCGCAAATTTTAAGGACACCTCAACTTTTAAAGTTGGGGTGTTTTTGTTTATATCCGACTTACTAAGGAATCGTCAAATTAAAACTCACTACGAAAAGAATTAAAAATATCTCTTTACTATGATTATTTTTTGGAGGAGATAAAGCTTGCTACCAACAGCGCCAGATTGATAATCAAAAGAATAAAGAGAACAGATAGGAATGTGGTCATATAAATTGGGTTAAGTTTTGGGGGAACTTAATAGATTGTTTATAACTAGATGGCGTAAGGCCAAATTGGTTGCGTCAAAAATTGATTTAATTTTCGGGCATAAAAAAAGCCCGAACCATTGGTTCGGGCTTCATACTATAAAAAAGTTAAATCGTTACCTAGTCAATTACTTTCACATTAACGGCGTTTAATCCTTTTTTACCTTGTTGTAGTTCAAATTCTACAACATCACCTTCTCGAACTTCATCGATTAAGCCAGAAATGTGCACAAAATGATCTTCGTTTGAACCATCTTCAGTGATAAAACCATAACCTTTGGAATCATTGAAGAATTTTACTGTTCCTTTACTCATAATAGAAAAATTAAATATTAATTAAAGTGCAAATATAGTATTTAATATTTAAATAAATCAATATTTATATTGTTATCTTAATGTTACGAATATAGCACTAACCTATTGAAATTGAAGTTGTTTAAGCTCTAGGATACTGGGTCCGGTGTCATTCTTAAATAAGGTTTTACTTCTGTAACTCCTTTTGAGAACATCTCTTTTGCATCTTTAGTGGAGATTGCAGGACTTACTACCACATCTTTTCCCTTTTCCCAGTTTGCTGGTGTAGCTACTTTATGGTATGCGGTTAATTGTAATGAATCTATTACTCTTAACAATTCGTAAAAGTTTCTACCTGTAGAGGCAGGATACGTCAACGTAAGTTTAACCGTTTTATCTGGAGCTATAATGAATACAGAACGTACTGTAAGATTGTTATCCGCATTTGGATGAATCATATCGTATAATCCAGATACTTTTTTATCCTCATCTGCAATAATTGGAAAGTTAACCGTAGTGTGTTGAACTTCATTGATGTCCTTTATCCATTCTTGATGAGACGCAGCACCATCAACACTAAGGGCCAACATTTTTACATTTCGTTTATCAAATTCGTCTTTGAATTTGGCTGCTGTACCTAATTCCGTAGTACATACGGGCGTAAAATCTGCTGGATGCGAAAATAATATTCCCCAACTATCCCCTAAATAATCGTAAAGATTAATAGTTCCCATAGAACTATCTGCAGTGAAATTGGGTGCTGTATCTCCTAATCGTATTGTTGCCATAATTGTATATTTTAAGTTTGTTTTTATTTCCCTATAAATTTACTAGGTTATGGTAAGATGTATGAATTTTTAAGGTTAAAAGTCTATTAAACTTTATATTTTTATAAGATGGATAATATAGAAAAACTAAAGTACCCAATTGGTCATTTTGAATGTCCTGAAGAGATTGCCGGAACACAAATTGAAGAGTGGATTGCTGTTTTAGAAAATCTTCCTAGTAGACTGTCAAATCTTGTGTCTGGTTTTTCTGATGAACAATTGGATACGCCTTATAGAGAAGGTGGTTGGACGGTAAGGCAGGTTGTGCATCATTTAGCCGATAGCCATCACCATAGTTATACCCGATTCAAATGGGCATTGACGGAAAATAGCCCTTTGATTAAGGCATATGATGAAAAAGAGATGGAGCAATTTAATGGATGCTAAAAATGCTCCTATTGAATTATCGTTAAGTTACCTTATGCGCTTACATGCGAAATTGGTCTATTTATTAAAGGGGCTTTCTCCCGCTGATTTAGAGAATATTTATATTCATCCAGATGGGAATGTAAATGTCACTTTGGCTGAAAATATAGGAAAATATGCTTGGCATGGTCGCCATCATTTTGCGCATATTGAGAATTTGGCCAAAAGGAATGGTTGGTGACTTAGTATTTGCTAGCTTATTAGTTTAATTCTTTGATTAGGATATACATTGGCTTTTCTTCCTCGATAGCGCCTTTAAACGGAATCTGCGTTCTTCCTACTATTTTAAAATCATTTTTAAGATAGAAAGGGAGTGCTGGTCCTTTTTGCATCGCTTCCAAAAAAATCAACCTTTTTTCCAAATTTTTCGCCTTATCCGTTACAAAATCTAGGGTTATTTTGCCAATTCCCATTCCTGTGAATTCTTTTTGAATATAAATCTTGTCTACATAAAGTGCTTCATCCTTCACTGTACTTGTCAACAGCTTTATTCAAAGTTATTTTCAAGATTCCGGCAGTTTTATTTTCGGTCTTTATTAAATACAAGGCAGTGTTGCTATCCGCTTCCTCTAGGTTAAGTACGTCTTTTGTAAAACTATGTTGAATGTAGGGGGTAGAGTCTCCATTTACCCATAAATGCCTATAGTGTTGGTTGTATGCAAGCGTACCTACCGCTATATATTGGTCATAAGTTGCAGCGGTAAGTGGTTGGTAGAAAATGTTTGTGGTCATAGAGTAAACGATTCTACTTGATTAAGTGACGTTTATAGATTTCATTAATTGGTCTTTTTCCATTTAATATTACAACCAATACTTGGTTTTTGTAAGCTATCGATTTCCTTTTGTGTAATAAGTGCGGTAATTGCATTTCGCAAGTCTTTACCGGTCAATGGGAGTCCATTTCCAGGCCTTGAATCATCCAGTTGTCCTCTATACACCAGTTTTAAATTGGTATCGAAAAGATAAAAGTCTGGAGTGCAGGCAGCATTATATTCTTTTGCAACTTCCTGTGTTTCGTCATAGAGATAGGGAAAGGAGTATTTTTCTTCCTTGGCTTTTATCTTCATTAAATGGGGTGCATCTTGAGGGTAGTTTTCCACGTCGTTACTTGATATGGCAATAAATGCAATTCCCTCTTTTTGGTAATCTTTAGCCAATCTGGTGATTTCTGGATTTACATGAATCACAAAAGGACAGTGATTACAAATGAACATGATTACGGTTCCATTCTCTCCTTTTAAAGATTGAAGATTCAGGGTTTTATCGGTTACCGTGTCCATTAAACTGAATTCAGGAGCAATCGTCCCTAATTCCAGCATGTTACTTTCAGTTCTAGCCATAGTCCTTTTTGATTTTTATGCTAAGTTAAAAGAAATAAAACCGTCTTGTATTTTGAAGAAACATTACCTACATTGATTATAATCAAATATTTTAAAAATGAAAAATTCATATACATCACTTTCTGTAGCTATTAAAGACCTACAAGACCATGGTTTTACTGAGGATTATAATCTCTGTGATGCCGGGGTAGAGAATAAAACTAGAAAGCTAATTCATACTGCGGAAGAATTGGATGTCATAAAATTTTACCGATTTGAAGGTGACAGTAATCCTGAAGATAATACCATTCTATATGTCATTGAAACCAATACCGGTCATAAAGGTTTGTTGGTGGATGCCTATGGTGCATATGCGGGTAATGTTTCGCGGGAGATGATACAAAAATTGAAATTAGTACGATGAGTCCAACCGTTTCATGGGATGATTTCGCTAAAATAGATATCCGAACAGGTACAATAGTTGAAGTATTGGATTTTCCAGAAGCCCGAAAACCAGCATTTCAGATTCATATTGATTTTGGTACCACAATCGGCATTAAGAAAACATCCGCCCAAATAACCAAAAAGTATACTATAGAGGAGTTGTTAGGTAAACAGGTAATTGCCGTTGTCAACTTTCCAAAAAAGCAAATAGCAAATTTCATGAGTGAATGCCTTATCTTGGGGGCGGTTGAGGATGACAGTGTTATTCTCGTTCAGCCACAAATAAAGGTTCCTAACGGATTAAAAATTTCTTAAAGAATTGACCAAAAACGTATTAGATACAGTTCAAATAAATTTCGATGCCAGTTCCTTATGGCTGATGAATATTATTTTGGGTTTGGTTATGTTTGGTGTTGCGTTGGAAATTGCCGTACCAGATTTAAAAAAAATCTGGAAATATCCTAAACCATTACTAGTTGGGGTCTTAAGTCAATTTCTTTTATTACCTCTTGTTACATTTATTCTAGTCTATATTTTAAAACCGATACCAAGTATTGCCTTGGGCATGTTTATGGTGGCTGCCTGCCCTGGAGGAAATATTTCGAATTTCATTTCTTATTTAGCAAAGGCGAATACGGCACTTTCTGTTAGTTTAACGGCTGTAGCTACCTTAATGGCCATAGTGATGACCCCTTTGAATTTTCATTTTTGGAGTATGTTGTACCCACCCAGTATTCCTTTGATTCGTGAAATATCGATTAATTCCTTGGAAATGGTTGAACTAGTTTCCCTTATATTAGGACTACCTTTGATTGCGGGTCTTTATGTGCATCATATAGCACCCAAGTTGGCCATGAAATTATCGCGGATTCTTAAAACCGTTTCCTTGTTTTTTTTCATAAGTCTCGTTTTTATCGCCTTGTATAAGAATCTTGATATTTTCAAGAATTATATTTTTTATGTTTTTTGGATTGTTCTCATTCATAATTTTCTGGCCTTTGCCACAGGTTTTAGTGTTTCAAAAGTTTTCGGACTTTCTAAAGAGAATACCAGAGCTATTACCATTGAGACGGGAATACAAAATTCTGGATTAGGGCTATTACTGATATTTACCTTTTTTAAGGGTCTTGGAGGTATGGCACTCCTGGCGGCCTTTTGGGGAATTTGGCATATGGTATCCGGATTGCTTTTGGCGACATGCTGGAATTTTTCAACTTTAGAGAAACGCCTTAAAATTTAAAATTATTCTTTACAATCTTGTAAAATATACGGTATGGACAGCCCTTCAATGCTATTATAAACGAATAGTTATTGTGGGAAAGGAGCATATTCCCAAAAATAAGCCAGTACTCTTTTTGCCAAACCATCAAAGTGCATTGCTTGACGTATTGCTCATTGCCACAGATTGTAAACGAAAGCCCTTTTTTTTGACCCGTTCCGATGTTTTTTCGAACTCTTTCTTGAACAGGATTTTCACCTATTTTAGAATGTTACCCATTTATCGAATTAGAGATGGGCGAAACACTTTGGCAAAGAACAATGCTATTTTTGATGCCTGTGCCGCTATTTTAGGCAGAAATAAAGCTATAGTCATGTTCCCCGAAGCCAATCATAATCTTAAAAGACGCGTGCGTCCTCTTAGTAAAGGATTTACTCGCGTTATTGAAAGGAGCTTGAAAAAGTATCCAGATTTGGATATCCAAATAGTGCCCGTGGGTCTCAATTATCAACACCCTAAACGCTTTCCAGATGAGGTGGCAGTTTATTATGGAAAAGCTATTTCAGTAAAGGAGATTTATAATGAAATTGATGATGATAAAGTTATTGTAGAAGTATTAAAAGAGAAGGTTGCTGAGCAGCTAGAAAGGCTGACTACGCATATTGAGGATATTGAAAATTATGATCAAATTGCTAATCGTCTTGAAGCATTGCGTGTCGATTTTCTTAAGCCTGAAGAAGTTAATAGAATAATAGCAGAGACCTCAATCGATGATATTCAAAAGAACCCAAAACATAAGGTGTTTAATAATTCAAATTTATGGCATCGATTTTTTAGGATGATCAATATGCCGGTTTTTTTCTTTTGGCGTAATCTGGTTTTACCTAAAATACAGGAAGGCTGAATTTATAGGCACGTTTAGATTTGCCTTCGGACTAATTTGTTTTCCTGTTTACTGGTTACTTCTTTTTATTTTAGTATCGGTATTTATAAACCCTAGCATTGTTGTATTTATTATTTTGGGATTCATCACTTTCAACTTAGTATATATCAAAATAAAAAACGACCCTTATTAAGGGTCGTTTTAAAGTTTTAAAATAAGGTATGAAGTTTTAGATATCCTCAAAACTTACATCAGTGAAACTATTAGTCCCTGTTGAAGTTGGTTCTATCTCTGATTCTTCATCCTCTTTTTTGAAGTCTTTTTGGTGTCTTTCTGAAATTACTTCAGAACCTTTTTCGTTGATGATAAAATCCATCATTTCCTCAACATTCTCCCTAAATGCCTCAAAATCTTCTTTGTACAGATAAATTTTGTGTTTTTTATAATGGAATGAACCATCGTCATGGGTGAATTTTTTGCTTTCCGTAATGGTAAGGTAATAATCTCCAGCTTTCGTGCTCCTTACATCAAAAAAATAAGTTCTTCTGCCAGCACGTAAAACTTTAGAGTGAATCTCTTCCTGATCTGTTAAATCTCTATCGCTCATTTCTTATGTTTAGTGTCTTAATTCTGTCAAAAATGGAAAAAAAAACGCTATCAGCCAACAATTTTCTAATTTTCTTTCTCAGCTAGTTGGTTCATGTAAAGCTCTTGGTAGTACCCTTCCTTTCCATATAATTCCTCGTGGGTACCTTCTTGAATTAATTTGCCATCTTCTAAAACCAAAATTTTATCCGCATTCTTTGCAGAGGAAACCCTATGGCTAACAATAAGTGTAGTTCTGTTTTCTGAGGCTTTTTTTAAATTGTTCAGAATTTCTTCCTCTGTTTCAGTATCCACCGCCGATAGGCAATCATCGAATAAATAAATTTTTGGATTTTTAATTAAAGCCCTGGCAATGGAAACCCGTTGTTTTTGACCACCGCTAAGGGTAATACCTCTTTCTCCAAGAACGGTATCGTATTTTTTTGAAAAGCCCATTATATTTTCATGGACGACCGCATCTTTGGCAATTTGTTCAATTTCCGCATCAGTGGCATCCTGTTTGCCGAATTTTATATTGTTTTTTATAGTATCAGAAAACAAGAAGGCATCCTGTGGCACTGCACCTATAGATTCCCTTAAGTTGGTTAAATCTATTTTCTTGATAGGTTCTCCATCAATTAATATTTCCCCGGAAGATGTATCATAAAGACGCGCCACTAAATCTAAAATTGTCGATTTACCGGATCCTGTTTTACCGATGATTGCCGTTGTTTCCCCTTTTTGAATTGTAAAGGACAAATCGGTAAGTGCAGTGATTTCTGTATCGTCATAGGTAAAACCAACATTTTTGAATTCTATTTTGCCTTGCACCTCATGTTGATGGGTATCCGTATTTCTAAGTTCTGGCTTTTCGTTCAAAAATTCGTTGATACGTTCCTGACTTGCCGCCGCTCTTTGTACGATGGATGTTAGCCAACCTACAATGGCCACTGGCCAGGTAAGCATATTTACATAAATGATGAATTCCGCAATAAGTCCAACACTAATTTCACCTGCTAAATATTGTTTTCCGCCAATGTAAATAACCAAGGTGTTACTTATGCCTATTAATAAAGTCATCAATGGAAAAAACCAAGCATTAACCTTAGCCAGGCTCACGCTTTTATCCTTTCCTTCATTAGCAAGGTTTGTTAATTCTTCATTGGTCTGTGGCTCAATGGCATAGGCTTTAATAACGGATACTCCTGAGAAAACTTCTTGTGTAAATGTGGATAATGTAGAGAGATATTGCTGTACGATAGTACTCCGTTTGTGTATCACCTTACTAATTTGATATATGAGAACCGATAATATGGGTAGTGGCAAAAGCGTATAGGCGGCCAAGGTTGGTGCTTTGATGAACATTAAGGGAATCAAACAGGCAAATAAAGTTAGTGTCTGTATACCATACATGATTGCAGGACCAGCGTACATACGTACCTGGTTTACGTCTTCACTAATACGGTTCATTAAATCTCCAGTCCTATTTTTTTTGTAAAAATTGAGACTTAAAATTTGATAGTGGTCAAAAATCTCATTTTTAAGGTCGTATTCAATATATCGAGAAACATTAATTATGGTCTGCCGCATTAGAAAAGTAAAGAAGCCAGACAAGAGTGCGGCACCAATTATAATCAGGATATATTCCATTAATAGTTCCTTAGCCTCAACTTTGGCAACCTCACCATTAAGGAATCCCTCGACAGAAGTGATGGACTTATTAACGTAAGTTGGCATAACCAATTGAAAAAGCCTGGCCACAACGGTAATGATGATGCCCACAAAAAGTTTAAGCGCATATTTTTTGAAGTATTTATTTAAGTGCCTAAGCTCTTTCATAGGTATTCGTAAAAGAAGGATTATTTTTCTTTGTCAAAGATAGTTTTTTGACCTAAAACAGGATGTTATAATTTACCCAAGAAAATGAGATTGCTGTTGTGGCCCTTTAAATAGATACTTACCTTTGCGCCTTTATTAATTATCACATCAATAAAGTTCTTTAAAATGCTTACAAGAAGGCACATTAGGGTCAAGGTTATGCAAGGTATTTATGCCCTGATCCAATCGAAGGATGATTCTCTTCAAAAACAAGAGAAATTTTTAAAAGTAAGCATAGAGAATACCTATACACTCTATTTACTGTGGCTATCCCTATTTGTGGAGTTGCACAAGCGAGCGGCTGAACAAATTAGTTTGTCCGCAAACAACTACATTAAAAATGTCAAAACTGAATTTCCTAATCCTAAGAAGTTCATTCAAAACCGATTGTTACTTCAAATAGCGGAGAACGAACAGATTTTAGAGGAACTTTCTAATCGGAAATTGGAAAACTGGTATTTGAACGAGGAATACATAAAGCTGATTTACAAAGAGATTTTGGAAAGTGATGCGTATAAAAATTACATGTCAACTCCTGAAAGTGATTACGCCACGGATAAGGATTTGATAGCAGAGTTGTTTAAAACTATCATAGCTCCTAATGAAAAGATTTATGATTATTTTGAAGATGATAAACTTACTTGGGTCGATGACCTTCCTATTGTAAATACATTTTTATTAAAACGTTTAAAAAAAGCAAAGCCTTCTCATGCGGAATCTTACTTTCTGCCTGAATTGTTAAAGGATGACGAGGACATGACTTTTGCGAAACGCTTATTATCCAAGACTTTGTTGAATAACGAAGCGCTTGAAAAGGAAATAGAAGGTAAAACGCCTAATTGGGATAAAGACCGTATAGCGGATATTGATAGTATTCTATTGAAAATGGCCATTTGCGAACTTTTACATTTCCCATCCATACCAGAAAGGGTAACTATAAACGAATATTTAGAAATTGCAAAAGAGTACTCAACGCCAAAGAGTAGCATCTTTATTAATGGTATTTTAGACAAGCTTACCAAAGAATATAAAGCTGAAGGCAAGCTTAACAAAATGGGAAGAGGGCTATTATAAAAATATTTTCTAATTTTACACAGAATTAATAAATTAAATTAATATGAAAAAAGTAGTTTTAATTGTTGGTCTTATATCCATGGTGGCCTTTACTTCATGTAAAGAAAATGCTTCAAGTAAGATTAAATCTGATAACGTTGCAGAAGCAGCTGTACGAGATGAAGCTTCAAAGGCTGTACCAGTAATGTCTTTTGAAAAAGCGGAGCATGATTTTGGAACCATCGAGCAGGGAACACCTCAAGAAACAGCTTTCAAATTCACAAATACGGGTAACGCACCTTTGATTATTACCGACGCTAAAAGTAGCTGTGGTTGTACAGTTCCTAATCCACCTAAGGACCCAATTGCTCCAGGAGAAACAGGTGAATTAATGGTTAAATTCAATGGTTCAGGTCAAAACCAAGTTACCAAAACGATTACCGTTACCGCAAACACTGAAAAAGGTTCAGAGATTTTAAGAATCAAAGCCTTTGTTAATCCTAAAGGAGCAGCTCCATTAGGACCAGTAAAATAATTTAATCAAACAAATACCAAATAATGGGTGATATAGGGCAGTTTCTTCCAATGATCTTAATCTTTGTGGTCGCATATTTTTTTATGATCAGACCTCAGATGAAAAGACAAAAGGATGAAAAGAAATTTTCGGCAGAGTTGAAAAGAGGTGATCGAGTGATTACCAAAAGTGGACTGCACGGAAAGGTAGTGGATTTAAATGATAAGGACTTTTCTTGTATCTTAGAAACAATGGCAGGGAAATTAAAATATGATAGATCTGCCATATCCATGGAGATGAGTAAAAAGTTGAATACTCCCGAAATAGAGAAGAAATAAATTCATACTTTGAAATTTTCAAAAAACACCAACGGTAACGTTGGTGTTTTTTTATGCTCAAAAATGCTACATTTAGAGTACTCAAAAATCAACATAATGCACAATAGAAGAAATTTTATCAGAAAAGGAACAGCTGGCTTATTGATGACAGGAGCTTCATTTATGTTTCCAATGGAATTACTGTCGATGATTAGGAAGAAAGTAGGTCCCAACGACACCATAAATGTTGGGCTTGTTGGATGTAACGGTATGGGATTCTCAGACCTTAGCTCTTTTCTAAAAATGAGTGAAATTAACGTTATCGCCTTATGCGACGTAGATGAAAATGTTTTAAAGTCAAGAACAGCTGATCTGGAAAAAGCAGGACTCAAAAAGCCCAAATGGTATAATGATTATCGAAAACTTTTAGAAAATAAAGATATTGATGTCGTCATTATTGGTACACCGGATCACTGGCACTGCCTTCAACTAACAGATGCGATGCAGGCCGGCAAGGATGTATATTGTGAAAAACCTATTGCGAATTCTATTGAGGAAGCCAATCTCATGCTTGATGGAGTGCAAAATAGTGATCGTATGGTGCAGATCGGGCAATGGCAACGTAGCCAGCCTCATTTCGTTGATGCCATTAAATATGTCCATTCAGGAGCGTTGGGTGAAATTCGACTTGCAAAAGCGTGGGCCTATCAAGGTTGGATGAAACCTGTGCCCGTAGTTGCAGATTCTGAAGCACCAAATGGTGTAGATTATAAAATGTGGTTAGGGCCAGCGCCAGATAGAGCGTTTAATGCCAATAGGTTTCATTTTAACTTTAGATGGTTTTGGGATTATGCAGGTGGATTGATGACGGATTGGGGTGTGCATTTAATGGATTATGCTTTGTATGGTATGAAAGCAGGGTATCCAAAGTCGGTGATGGCTTTAGGGGGGAAATTTGCTTACCCGGACGATGCCTCTGAAACTCCAGATACATTACAGACCGTTTACGAATATGATGGATTCTCCATTCTTTGGGAGCATGCTACAGGTATTGACGGGGGAAACTATGGTAGAAACCATGGTATCGCTTTTATTGGAAATAATGGGACTTTGGTGTTGGATAGAAATGGTTGGGAAGTTATACCGGAAACGGAATTCCAAGGTTGGGGCAAGGAAGGTATTCCTAAAATGGAGGCCTTGTCGTATGGTAATGAAGGAATCAGCGGCTTAGACCTACACACCAAAAACTTTATTGAGGCCGTTAAAAGTAGAGATAATTCTATCTTGACCGCTCCTATTAAAGTAGGTTATGATGCAGCTGTTGTTTCCCACATGGGTAACGTGGCCTTTAAGACCGGAAATAGAATGTACTGGGATAAAGAAAAAGGAAAATTTACGGATGAATCCGCCAACGGACTTTTAAAAGCGGATTACCATAATGGATGGAAATTACCCAATATGTAAATAGGTAAGACTCGGTATTGGTATTCGTTGAAGAAAGCTCCAGTTGGGACTACGATTTACTAATACCGAATTTTTACTTTATTTGTTTTTAGCGGTAAGCTCACAAATTTTCACAATTACCTCAACTGCTTTTTGCATACTTTCTACCGGTACATATTCATATTTTCCATGGAAATTATGTCCGCCGGCAAATATATTAGGGCATGGTAATCCCATAAAACTTAGCTGAGAACCATCGGTTCCTCCTCTAATGGGTTTTATAATAGGTTTTATTCCAACTTCCTCCATCGCCTTTTGGGCAATTTCAACAATGTGGTAAACTGGTTCCACCTTTTCTTTCATGTTAAAATACTGGTCTTTGATTTCTAGATCTATGCAGTTGTTATATTTTCCATTGTATTTGTTCACCAAAGATTTCAATAGCTCCTTCCGCTGCTCAAAATGGGCCTTATCATGGTCCCGAATAATCAAGCTAAAAGTTGTTTTTTCAATTTCTCCAGAAATATCATTCACATGAAAGAAGCCCTCTCTACCAGTGGTCTCTTGTGGAATTTCATGTTTTGGTAATTCTGAGATAATCTTATTGGCAATAAGTAGCGAATTGATCATTTTGCCTTTAGCATATCCTGGATGTACGCTTTTTCCTTGAATGTTTATTTTAGCGCTGGCCGCATTGAAATTTTCATATTCTAGTTCACCAATTTGGCTTCCATCCATAGTATAAGCCCATTGCGCACCAAATTTTTCGACATCAAAATGATGTGCACCCCTACCAATTTCTTCATCTGGGGTAAAGCCGATTTTGATTTCCCCATGTTCGATTTCTGGATGCTTGACCAAATACTCCATGGCCGTTACTATTTCCGTAATTCCCGCTTTGTCATCTGCACCCAATAGGGTAGTACCATCAGTTACGATAAGCGTCTGCCCAATATATTGTAACAAATCATCGAAATAAGTAGAAGATAGAATGATATTTTGCTTCTCGTTCAAGACAATGTCCTTTCCGTCATAATTTTCGATGATTCTAGGCTTTATATCGGTTCCTGAAAAATCAGGCGAAGTATCAAAATGGGAAATGAATCCGATAGTGGGCACCTCTCTATCTATATTTGAGGGGAGGGTCGCCATAATATATGCCTTATCATCAATACTTACGTCTACAAGACCAATGGTTTTTAATTCTGAAACCAATTTATTGGCCAGATTCCATTGTTTTTCTGTACTTGGTGTGGTCTTGGATTCTGGGTCGCTTTGTGTATCAATGGTGACATAACTAATAAAACGATTGATAATATCTTTCATGGCGCAATGGTTTTCCTCAAAAATAACCTTATAAATCGTAATATTGTTGCTTTAAAAAATGCGAATTGAATTCATGAAGAAATTAATAGTTTTTGTTTTTTTAGGCCTTATCGTTTCTACTCAGTCCGTTCTGGCTCAAGCGGATTGTATTTTAGGAGTAGGTGTCACTGAAGACAGTATAATTTCTGATATCTTTCAATTGAATACTGATCAGAGGGAGCAACTTGTTAACTTTTCAGCGGAGTTGAAATATCGAAATGGTGTTTTGAACAATGAATTGGATAACCTTCAAAAAAGACATCCGCAGAGCACTGTAACCGAATTGACCCAATTGGCCGAAAAGTATAAGGGGGTAATGGACAGTATGCAGTTGGTTCAGGCGATGATCGATAAACGCATGTTGGGGCTATTTAATTCCAACCAATACGAACTTTATCGTTCCCTTTGTAGGGATGCCTCTCGCTCACCATATTTTGTAGAACCAAAAGTATATCCAGATAGTTTGAATACCCAGAATCGCTAATTTCACTTCCAAAGCCTTATTTTAATCAATCTCGGTTTGTATTTTTGCCGCTCGTTAACTACCGCTCATGTATAGATATTTAATAAGACCATTTCTGTTTTTATTTGACCCGGAACGAGTGCATTATTGGAGTTTTTCCAGCATTAAATTATTTTCGAGTTTAGGTTTGTCCGGTCTTTTTAAATCCTTGTTTTTAATTGAAGACAAACGATTGGAAAGGGAACTTTTCGGATTGAAATTTAAAAACCCTGTAGGTTTGGCCGCTGGCTTCGATAAAAACGCAGTACTCTATAATGAATTATCCAATTTTGGGTTTGGTTTTGTTGAAATAGGAACGTTGACTCCTAAACCACAAGAGGGCAACCCTAAAAAACGCTTGTTCCGTCTAAAAGAAGATCAGGCGATTATTAACCGTATGGGTTTTAATAATAAAGGGGTTTTTGATGCCGTTGAGCATTTAAAAAAGCAACATAAAGTGCTAATTGGGGGCAACATTGGTAAAAATAAGGTAACACCTAATAGCGAGGCTATAAAAGATTATCTCATCTGTTTTGATGCCTTGTTCAATCATGTGGATTACTTTGTAGTTAATGTGAGTTCGCCAAATACGCCAGGTCTTCGTGAGTTGCAGGATAAAGAGCCATTGACTGCTTTATTGAATGAATTGCAATTGGAGAATACTAAGTTCAGTTCAAAGCTAGAAGTCGGCAGGAAACCTATATTATTGAAAATTGCACCAGATTTGACAGATGATCAATTGATGGATATTATTGATATCGTCGCTGTGACTAAAATAGATGGCGTCATTGCAACTAATACGACCATTAGTAGAGAAAATTTAAAATCGCATCAGCTATTATTAGAGGAAGCCGGAGGTTTAAGCGGTAAACCTTTAAAGGATAGAAGCACAGAGGTCATTCGTTTCCTTTCGGAAAAAAGCAATAAGGCCTTCCCGATTATTGGGGTAGGGGGCATACATTCTGCGGAAGATGCATTGGAAAAGTTAGAAGCAGGAGCCGATTTAATTCAATTGTGGACGGGTTTTGTTTATGAGGGACCTGGATTAGTGAAACGAATTAATAAGGCTATTTTGAATGCTTCCAATTGAATTAAGTACAACGAATAAAATAAAAAAACCTCGCCTTGATAAAGACGAGGTTTTTTATTTTAATGTCAACTGTCAACTGTCAATTACCCTTTTGTCCAGTAATCAATCACCAATACATCTTCTAAATAAGGCGTCAATACGGCGCCAAAAGCTTTGTGATCTGGATGAGGTAGATAAACAGCACGGTCTTCTTCACTTTCAAAAGTTAGAAAGAAAGCATGGGTAAAACCTTTATCCAAACCTTCAGGGCTATTGTTCAAACCCCACTCGTACCCTTTTATTTGCTCTATTTTTGAAGGAAGTGCACTAAATGCATCTTCTACCTCTTTCATCTGTGCTTTAGTAGTTCCATCCTTGAATTTAAAAAGAACTACGTGTCTTAAAAGACTATCGGATTGTATCATGTGTATTGGGTTCATTGATGAAGTTTCAGTGGCCAGGCATATGCTTGAAGCACTCATAAATAAGAAGGCTACTACTGCAAATTTTAATTTCATGTTTTTATATTTTGCAACAAGGTATTAAAAATTGAAGTAACTATGGTTTATTCGTAATTTACACCGATTAAAATAGTTTGATTTTTGAATTACGAAACTTTATTGGCGTTTTCATCGGCTACGTTCGCTTTGGCTATTTCTCCCGGTCCGGATAATATTTTCGTACTGATACAAAGTATTACCAACGGTAAGAAATATGGACTAGCTACTATGGCCGGTTTAATGACCGGTTGCCTTGTGCATACTTCGCTTTTAGCTTTTGGGGTGTCTGCGGTTATTAAGAATAATCCGGATATTTTCAATGCCATTAAAATCTTTGGTGCACTATACCTTTTGTTTTTAGCTTTCTCCGTGTATCGTAGTTCTGATGCTATCTCCTTAATATCTGATGATACCTCCAAACGGTCGCTATGGGGTTTGTTTAGAAAGGGATTTATTATGAATGTCCTGAATCCTAAGGTTACCATATTTTTCTTGGCTTTTTTTCCGGGATTTCTTTTTTCTGATTCCCTCAATACTGTTATTCAGTTTTATATCCTTGGTTTGCTTTTCATGTTGGTTTCAGCTGTAGTTTTTGGAGGGATAGCAATACTTTCAGGAAACATATCCAATTATCTGAACAATAACAAAAGAACCGGCTTCATTCTAAAATGGTTACAGATAATTGTCTTTGTAGGGATTGCGGTCTATTTGCTTTTGGGTTAGTTTATTTACTACTTTAATTTTTAAACAACTTCTCGAAGTTTGTATTTTTACCTGATGTCTACGACAAAAACCAAAATCATCGAATGTCCAAGAGATGCCATGCAAGGCATCAAAAACTTTATACCTACTGAACAAAAGGTAAGATATATTCAGTCTTTATTAGGATGTGGTTTTGATACGATTGATTTTGGAAGTTTTGTTTCGCCCAAAGCTATTCCGCAAATGGTAGATACCGCAGCGGTACTTTCAAGTTTGGACCTTTCAAAAACCGATACGAAATTGTTGGCTATTGTTGCCAATGTGAGAGGGGCGCAGGACGCTGCCGAACATTCGGAGATTGATTATTTGGGATTTCCCTTTTCGATATCGGAGAATTTTCAAATGCGGAATACCCATAAGACGATTGAAGAATCCGTAGGAACTTTACAAGAAATTTTTAATATCGCCGATGCCTCTAATAAAGAAGTAGTGACCTATATATCGATGGGATTTGGAAATCCTTATGGTGACCCATGGAATGTAGAAATCGTTGGAGAATGGACCGAAAAACTTGCCAAAATGGGGGCTAAGATTTTATCACTTTCCGATACTGTAGGAACATCGGACCCAGAAACCATACACTATTTATTTTCCAACCTTATTCCAAAATATCCTCATATAGAATTTGGAGCCCACCTGCATACAACACCTACCCAATGGCATGAAAAGGTTCATGCAGCCTACCAAGCTGGCTGCACTAGATTTGACGGTGCCGTTCAAGGTTTTGGTGGTTGTCCTATGGCCAAGGATGAGTTAACCGGAAATATGCCTACGGAAAAGATGCTGTCCTATTTTACCGCTGAGAAAGCTAATACAGGTGTGAATTGGATGGTTTTTGAGGCAGCTTACAATAAAGCGACGGAACTATTTTCCGCATATCATTAAGTTATTTTAACCAGGGATAAACTAAAAAAGGGCCATATTTCTAATATGGCCCTTTCATAATTATAATACGATTTTAGTATCGTAATTCTATTCCGCCAAATATACCAAAAGGCATGCCGGGTCTTAATCCCGCAGGAACACGGGCTACGGCATAAGTTTCGTCCAAAAGGTTCATTGCATTGGTTGTTAAGGTAATATGCTGGTTGTATCTGAATTTAGCTCCTAAGTCTAAAACGATGTTTGAGTCTACCCGTTCATTTGCTGGAATTGTTCCTGCTCCTGCTTTGGTTCTAAATGCCCCATTATAACGGCCACTAAAGTTCACTTCAAACTTTTTATGTTCAAGACTTACGGATGCATTGAATTGGTGCTTTGAAAGATAAGGTAGTTCATCTCCTCGGGTTACGGCACCCCAAATATCATTTTCACTACCAAAACTGTTCAAGAATTCAGTATCCGTCAAGGTATAACTTAAGGTAATGGGCAATTGAAAAGTTTGCGAGTTTTGTACTAGGTTGTAGTTTACCAAAACCTCAATTCCCTGTACCTTAACTTCGCCAGCATTGAACTGGTCTAAAGAGCCTGTGCCTCCCGTAGCCGCTAAATCGCTTCCTAGTAGATTGCTGTAGTCGTTATAAAAACCTACCAATTCTCCGGAAAATCCTGCGTATGAGAATCGGGTTCCCAACTCATAATTGACGCTCTCTTCTGGTTTTTCTCCTACTTGATTACTTGGCGGTGAGAACCCTTTGTGTACACCTCCAAAAAGGGAAATGTTCGAAAAATTATAGTTAAAACCTATTCCGGGAATCAATACATCTACCTTGTTCTCACGTTCAGAGATATTGATACCTGTACGTTCGGTATCATTGCTGCCATAATCTGTTCTTCCTAGATTAATATTCTCATATCGTAAACCTGGCGTAAGGGTAAGGTTCTTGTATTTTAGTTTGTAAAGAACATAAGAAGAGAAGGCTTTTGCGTCACTTATTCTATTGGCATCTGTTCCCGGTAGTCTACCATTGACCAAGTTCATGGTTCCATTACTAATACTGTAATCGTCAACCCACTGAAAACGGTCCTCCTCATCATAGTGATATCGAAGCCCTACTTCCATATCATGTATCGAAGTATCCGTACCCCACCTATAATTCAATTTTGACTGTATACCCGTTGCAAGGTAATTTCGATTGTTGGCCTTAACCGCAATGACATCATTAGTACCTGTATTAACGCTACCGTTTATGATATTATAATAGGTTGAAAGTTCATCAGGATTTTGAATAATGTTCGCAATACTTTCTCGCTCTCCGTTTACCGTCAAATTATCCACCTTATACCAATTACGGCTAAAATCGTTTAAATAAGCAGTGGTTGTAATTGCTAAATTGGGACTTAAATTAAGGATATGGGTTCCCATAAATTGTAGATGTTCCGTATTCATTTCGTCTTGCTGGGATCCTGCATAGCGCCTAAAAGGACTTGCGGCAAAATCGTTTTCAGTAAGACCTAAGTAAGTTTCGTTGGAGTCCTCATCAGAATACTGGAACTTTAATTCAAAGGATTGACCAATTTTTGCCTCTGGATTAGTGTTCACCCTAAATTTGGCAACCAAATCATTTTTGTCAAAACCTGTATTTTCACCATTATCCAAGTTTTTAAATCCGTTGGAATTGTAATTCAAATATTCAACCGAATACCCAAAATTCTTTTTACTGTCTCCCAATTGTGTATGTAAACGTCCACTATTGAAACTACCGTAGCTGGAATTAAGAAAAATTCCGAAATTATCCGGGACTTCAGTAGAAATCATATTTAAGGCTCCGCCAGTGGTGTACGGTCCATATTGTACTTGACTGCTTCCCTTTAAAATTTCTACTGCCTGCATTCTTCCGATGGTGGGAAAGTAGTAGGCAGAGGGCGCACTATAAGGGGCTGGTGCGATTAATACTCCATCTTCCATTAATGTAATTTTGGAACTACGTTCTGGAGAAGTTCCCCTAAGGCTAATGTTCGGTCGTAAGCCAAATCCGTCCTCCTCGTATACATTTACACCCGGAACACTTCTTAATGTCCGTTGATATCGGTATAATTGAACTTTTTTATTTCTTGAGGTGAAATATAATAGGCAGAACCGGTTCTATTCTTCGCTTCAAACTTACTGCCTAAAATAGAGTTGGC
>CAWJFH010000017.1:0-29989 GCA_963842105.1 uncultured Flavobacteriaceae bacterium | reverse complement strand
TTTTAACGCTTTAAGGAGAAATGATTATTAATGTATTTGGCATTTTTAATCTGTCCAAAACTATCCGTATAGGAAAGTTTAAACCAATAATCCGTTTCTGGTAGAGGAGAACCATTTAATGTTCCATCCCACCCCATTTTGAGAGTTTTGATTTAACTGATGTAAGAATTTTACCCCATAACGATCAATGAGTGAGATTGGATTTTCTGAGAATGGAAAGTCCCTCGACCATCCACATGTCGCTAACCATATCACCATTCGAAACTAAAATATAAGGAAGATGCAATAACTACAATTATCTTCCACCATGGAACCCACGACCGTTTACATCCCTTACCGTAATAGTGTGTGTACCCCGCCAGAAAATATTTTTCAAAATGGCCGATCCCTGAGAGTTTTTTTCCTCATGCTGCTGATATTCAGAAATTTCCCTTCTATTTCAGAATAATAGTGACCACATTTGTTAATAAGTTTCATAATAAATATAGATATCATCAATCACAGGGAAGCTGAAAAAACATTTACCAAATGGAAAGAGAAACACACTGAAGATTACTAATGTATTAAGTAACCAATCGTCTATAAACACCTGTTGCATTTTTACCGAAATTTCAGGCGACATTTTCCAAAGTATCCCCATGAAGATAGGGTGACATTTAGATTAGGGCTTCCTCGCCAATGAGTAACCAAGGTGTGTGGCCACACATACACTACTGTATCGAGATTACAAATTCAGGTACTAAACACCATTCACTGAAAAAATAAGAGCAACCAAACAAGAATATTATTCTCTATCAAGTTGTTCTTAAGCATAAAAGAGTTTTGTCTTTCACATTCAAGATAAAATACTTTCTTAATGCATCGGTCCCATTAAAGCATCATCCAAGTCCTGGTGATAGGTAACCCTAACTCATCCGCGCTCTTAAGATACCTAAGGCTCACTATCCTTTTGACGTAAAAATCAAGAGCAGCACCATCCAAACAGAGGTTTACATCTTAAGTCGATAAGATAACTGGTGCTCGGGCACAAAGCAACTTGGCGTCTACTAATAATAGTACCTTACCAGACGGTAAGATTACCAAAACGCGATACATGGCAGAACCGCTACGGAAAGGGTAGAACCGTCTCAGCGGCGTATTCGTGTGAGAACCTGTTCCTAAATTAATATACCACTCATAATCGATAGCCCCATAGTACTAGCATCCAAAATTACATCTACGTCGTCGCAAGCAATAACTGGAGGTCCTAACAAATTATTAATGATACTACAGTCCAGAGCTGTGTTTGGAAATTCTATAAATATATTACCTGAAAATTGTATGGAAAAACCAGAGTTGTTATTACTGAAATTGTTGATTAGAAGATAATAATCTTCATTTGGCCCCACATTCAACCAATCATCATATTGAATATTATCAATACCTGAACGATCTTGCCCTACCCCTATGTAGCTACTATTGTCTGAATTGTCAAAATAATTACATCGTACAGGTTCCCCTAAATTCGTACAATCATCCGTTCTATACAATGCAAAATCCCAATCTTCGTTTGGGTTAAAACCAATATTGAAACCTAACTGACCACTTTCCCCGGTCCTAAAGCGATACCAAGCAGAATTTGTTTCTATGGTTCCTGTGGCCTGTGCAATACAGCCAGAAACAGTGGCCCCATTAAAATCATCGATTCCATAACCCATCGTACCCCCATTAATCGGGGTATTGTTACAAATAGGGACAGCATTTACACAATCTGCCGCTACTTGTGCATTTGATTGCGAAAGGCCTAAAAATAATAAACAAAGAATGGCTAAACCATACTTATTCATAGAGGTCAATGGATTTGGTATTTTAAAATTAATCGAGGGCATTACCGTTTGACTAATTTATGTTGTGTAATGCACCCTAAAGGATATAAAGTGGCACATATTGTATATCTTTGAAGCTTCAAAAAGTTTGTTTGAAATGAAAATTGAGGAAAGATTGGAAAATCAATTTGAGGAGTTAGGTGACGACCATATTTCAGCGTCTGAGGAAACCCCTTTACGTAAAGATGCATTTGTTCTTGATGATGCCTCCAAAATTGAACGTATTCGCGAAAACGTTCGTGATATTATGTTGACACTTGGCTTGGACCTTGACGATGACAGTTTAAAGGGAACCCCTAACAGGGTTGCCAAAATGTATGTCAATGAAATATTTGGCGGTTTACATCCAGACCGTAGACCTAAATCATCCACATTTGATAATAAATACAAGTATGGGGAAATGTTGGTAGAAAAGAACATCACCCTCTACTCCACGTGCGAACATCATTTATTGCCTATAGTAGGCCGTGCGCATGTGGCTTACATCTCTAACGGAACGGTTGTTGGACTTTCAAAGATGAACCGTATTGTGGATTATTACGCAAAAAGACCACAAGTACAAGAGCGTTTAAATATCCAGATTGTTAGAGAACTACAAGAAGTTTTAGGTACTGAAGATGTAGCTTGTGTTATTGACGCCAAACACCTTTGTGTAAATTCAAGGGGAATACGTGATGTGGATAGTAGTACGGTAACCGCTGAATACGGTGGTAAATTCAAAGAAGAATCCACACGAAGTGAATTCTTGGACTACCTTAACCTAGACACCAACTTTTAATCGCCCTTCGCTTCATGCAATTGTTCGAACAACAAGAAATAAAAGTCTACAATTCCTTAACCGGTAAAAAAGAAATTTTTAAACCCATTAACCCAGGTCACATTGGTATGTATGTTTGCGGACCAACCGTATACAGCAATGTGCATTTGGGAAACTGTAGGACCTTCATGTCTTTCGACATGATTTTTCGCTATTTCAGACACTTGGGCTATAAGGTAAGGTATGTTCGAAACATTACGGATGCAGGTCATTTAGTTGACGATGCGGAAGATGGTGAAGACAAAATTGCAAAAAAAGCGAGACTGGAACAATTGGAACCTATGGAGGTAGTGCAACGCTACACTGTGGATTTCCATAATATATTAGAAAAATTCAATTTTCTTCCACCTAGTATAGAGCCAACGGCCACTGGACATATCATCGAACAAATTGAAATCATCAAGGAAATTCTTAAAAAAGGATTTGCCTATGAAATCAATGGATCTGTATACTTTGACGTGGCCAAATTCAACAAGGAATACGAATACGGAAAACTAAGTGGTCGTAAACTTGAGGATATGATTGCCAATACTAGGGATTTAGCAGCTCAAGATGATAAACATAATCCGCAGGATTTTGCACTTTGGAAAAATGCAGAACCACAACACATTATGAGATGGCCATCCCCATGGGGTGATGGTTTCCCGGGCTGGCATTTGGAATGTACTGCGATGAGCACTAAGTATTTAGGGGAAACTTTTGACATTCACGGAGGTGGGATGGATTTAAAATTTCCGCACCACGAATGTGAAATTGCACAAGCGGAAGCCAGTAACGGAAAATCCCCAGTTAATTATTGGCTGCATGCAAATATGCTGACTTTAAACGGCAGAAAAATGGCGAAATCAACAGGTAATAGCATTTTGCCTGGAGAAATATTTTCTGGAGAGAATGATATTCTATCCAAACCCTTTTCACCTTCAATGGTGCGGTTTTTCATGATGCAAGCCCATTACACCAGTATTTTGGATATGAGTAATGACGCCTTATTGGCATCGGAAAAAGGTTTCAATAAACTTATGGAAGCGATTACTTCCGCAAAAACATTATTGACGGGAAAATCAACGGATTTTGATGTTTCTACATGGAAAGCATCCTGCTATGATGCTATGAACGATGATTTCAATACACCAATTCTTATCGCTAAATTGTTCGATGCCGTTAAACATATCAATTTAATCAAAGAAGGTACTGAAACCATAACTGAAGCCGATAGAACCGATTTAGAAAACACATTACACAGTTTTGTTTTTGATGTATTAGGCCTAGAAAATAAAAACAGTTCTGATGCCGATATGGAAAAGTTGGGTGGTGTAGTAGAAATGCTAATCAACCTTAGAAAAGAAGCTCGGGAAAATAAGGATTTTGCTACATCTGATAAGATACGTGACCAATTATTAGCTTTAGGCATACAATTGAAAGATGGTAAGGACGGCACAACCTATAGTCTTTAGCCTAAAAATCTAGATTTTTTAATTTTGGATTGGTATTCACCCGGAGCCAAATTTTGATGGCTTTTAAATACTCTGTTAAAGTAAGATCTACTTTCAAATCCGCAATCCAAATACACATCCTTAATGCTTCGCTTAGGATCTTGCAATAAGCCTACAGCTAATTTTATACGTTCGTTATTGATAAACTCCACAGGAGAAATACCTAATTGCGTTTTAAAAGTTCTGTAAAAATGTGACGGGCTCATACAGGCCAGCTTACTTAGATGGTCTACATGTAAAGAAGTATGTAAATTCTCCCTTATGTATCGAATCACCTCGGTTAACCTACTATCCTTTTGCAGTGAAAGCGTGGCATTGCTATAAATTTTACGCTCGTTAGTCTGTAAAATTCGAATCACCAATTCCCGTAACATATTGTCCACAAAAAAATCTTTGGAAGGATGGTCTTCTGAAAACAGGAATAAAAGACGTTGTAAAATTTGAAAAATACCTCTGTCATTTACAAAATGAAAATTATAATCCATAAGCCCCCACTCTTCTTTGGTATCCTTGGGCATATTTTCGTTCATAAACTGAAGTATCTTATTGATTTTATCCTCTGATATGGCCATCGCTAAACATCGGGTAGGATTCTTAGCCATTGCTTCAGGAAAATCAATACTCATTTTTTCATTAGCCGGCAACACCAAAGATTCTCCCGGCAAAAAATCAAAGGATTCATAATCACGAAGATGCATGATTTTTTTTCCCTGAATCATGCTTGCCAAAACTGGTTGGTCAAATTTCAAAAGAACTTTCTCCGCTTGTTGATGGGTTTCGAAAACATGCATAGCGGCATTGTTCATCGTATAGGAGGTCTGGTTTTCAACCAAAGTTTCCAATCTCCTTTCCTTTAAAAAATTATGGGATAGTTCTATCAATTTGATTTTTCTTTGGATTAAGGAATTTACAAAATTTTATAGTTAAAAAAATCATAATATCAATAAATGATAGGATTGTTCACATTATTCATAGAATCCGTCAGACAAATTGAGAAGTAGTTAAGTAACTTTAGATAATAATCTGATATCAAATTCATCAGCTGCAACGAATTATTAACCTTTAAAAAATAAAATAGATGAGCAATACTGCGACCGTAGAAAAAGAAATGCTACAAAAACCAAAATTCAAGAACCAATATGAAAACTATATTGGTGGAAAATGGGTAGCACCCGTTAAAGGAGAATATTTTGAAAATATATCTCCAGTGGACGGTAAATCATTTACAAAAATACCACGATCAACTTCTGAAGATATCGAAAAAGCTATCGATGCAGCTTGGGAAGCAGCTCCGTCTTGGAACAATTCTTCTGCCACAGAAAGAAGTAATATGTTATTAAAGATTGCTGACGTTATCGAAAAGAATCTAGAAACCTTGGCAAGAGCTGAAACATGGGACAATGGTAAGGCCATTAGAGAAACAAGAGCAGCAGATTTACCACTAGCGGTTGACCATTTTAGATATTTTGCAGGTGTAATTCGTGCGGAAGAAGGTTCGGTAAGTGAGCTGGATTCAAATACAGTAGCATTGAATGTAACTGAACCTCTAGGCGTGGTTGCTCAAATTATTCCTTGGAACTTTCCTTTATTAATGGCAACTTGGAAATTAGCACCTGCATTGGCAGCTGGTAATTGTGTAATTATAAAACCAGCGGAGCAAACTCCAGTAGGCATTCTCATCCTAATGGAAATGATACAGGATATTTTACCAGCAGGAGTACTGAACATCGTTAACGGTTTTGGAGCTGAAGCTGGTAAGCCATTGGCATCCAGTCCAAGAATCGACAAAGTAGCCTTTACGGGAGAAACGACTACCGGACAATTAATCATGCAATATGCATCCAAGAATATTACTCCTGTGACTTTGGAGCTAGGTGGTAAATCACCGAACGTTTTCTTTGAGAGTATTATGGATGCGGATGATGACTTCTTTGACAAGTGTATTGAAGGCGCTAATATGTTCGCCTTGAACCAAGGTGAGGTGTGTACCTGTCCTTCTCGAATGTTAGTTCAAGAAAGTATTTACGATGCCTTTATCGAAAGGGTAATTGAGCGTACGAAAGCGATAAAAATGGGACATCCATTAGACCCAAGTACTATGATGGGTGCTCAGGCCTCCAATGACCAATTCGAAAAAATATTGAGTTACATTAAAATTGGTAAGGAAGAAGGTTGTGAAGTATTGACCGGTGGAGAACAAGCGTATAATGAAGGTTTGGAAGGCGGTTATTATATTCAACCTACTATTTTAAAGGGAAATAACAAGATGCGTGTATTCCAAGAAGAAATTTTTGGACCGGTATTATGTGTAACCACCTTTAAAGATGAAGCTGAGGCTATCGAAATCGCTAATGACACTTTATATGGTTTAGGTGCAGGGGTTTGGACAAGAGATACACACCAAGCGTATCAAATATCAAGAGCGATTAAAGCGGGTCGTGTTTGGGTGAACTGTTACCACTTGTATCCAGCACATGCCCCATTTGGTGGGTATAAAAAATCTGGGATTGGTAGAGAGAACCATAAAATGATGTTGTCTCACTACCGTCAAACTAAGAACATGCTTATCTCTTACGATAAGAAAGCAATGGGATTCTTTTAATATGAGTTCGACAATGAAAACTAAAAGAGTGCTAGCCACTGAGGAAGCTGCAAAAGTAATTGCGAAACTTAAGGAAACTCATGGGGAATTAATGTTCCATCAAAGCGGAGGTTGCTGCGATGGTTCTTCACCCATGTGTTTTACCAAAGGTGACTTGATGTTAGATGACAATGATGTGTATCTGGGTACTATTGAAGGTTGTGACTTTCATATGTCCCAAGACCAATTTGAATATTGGAAACACACGCAGTTGACGATTGATGTCACTCCAGGTAGAGGTTCCAGTTTCTCTTTAGAAATTCCAATGGGTATTCGGTTTTTGATTCGGTCAAGGTTATATACTCCTGAAGAAGCCGAAAACATGGAACCCACCCGGAAAGGAGCTTAATGGTTTTCAAACTTAAATTTAAAGTCCGTACGATTAACGTACGGACTTTTTCTTTTTAAGCCAGTGACTTAATTATCTTAAATTTGTAAAAAGCAATAAAGACCTTGAAAATCTCCATCAAGAAAATACTCATTAGTCCGTTTGTACTACTAGTACGCTTTTATCAGTTGGCTATTTCCCCGTATACCCCTGCCACATGCAGGTACTCCCCAACGTGTTCGCAATATACTTTGGAAGCTTTAAAAAAACACGGCCTTTTTAAAGGCGGATGGTTGGCTACCAAACGTATTTTTAGTTGTAACCCATGGGGCGGAAAAGGATATGACCCCGTACCCTAAAAATGTAAGTTCAAACTCAACTATCAAAATTAAAGCCCAATTTAAGTTCAAGCCTTGAATTGATCTCTTCCATTTAATAGAAAATACCGTTTTCTAGCCTACTACATTTTTTTGATTAATTCGAACATCCATCCTATCGGAATTAAAAAATGAAGTTTAAATAACATTGATTTCCTGATTGGAAGTGAGGAGGCTTTCAATTTTATTATCTTAGCCCATCTAAAAATAACACATGCATTTCTTAGGAATTACCTGGAATCCCAACGAAACCCTATTCAATATTGGTTTCATACAGATTAAATATTACAATTTACTTTGGATCACCGCTTTTGCTATAGGTTGGTTCATCATGAAAAAGATTTTCACCAATGAAAAGAAATCGGTTGAGCAATTGGATTCCTTATTCATTTATACGGTTTTAGGCACCATGCTTGGCGCCCGTTTGGGTCACGTCTTTTTCTATGATTGGCCCTACTATTCCAACCACCTTTTAGAAATACTCCTCCCTATACGAGAAAGTGCAGGCGGAAGTCTACTTTTTGGATTGATTGATGGCTATGAGTTTACCGGATTTACCGGACTTGCCAGCCATGGAGCAACACTTGGTATTATTGTAGGTACTTACCTATATACCAGAAAATATCCCGAATTCACGATGCTATGGATATTCGATAGAATGGTGCTTCCTGTTTCCATTGGTTGCTTTTGCGTACGTTTGGGTAATTTCTTCAATTCTGAAATCAATGGAAAAGTCGTAGACGAAAAATTCATCTTTGCGACAAAATTCATTCGTGATTCTGATGACCTACACCCGTCAAAAGCATTAGGAATAACTCAAGAAAAAACGCTGAATGCCGCTTATCACGCTCTTGAAAACAATCCTAAATTTTCTCAATATTTAGCGGAAATACCATACAGACATCCCGCCCAATTGTATGAAGGAGTATGCTACATTTTAATATTTATATTACTTTACTTTCTCTATTGGAAAACTGATAAAAAGAATAAGCCCGGTTACCTTTTCGGACTATTTTTTGTGCTGCTCTGGACAGTTCGTTTCTTCGTCGAATTTGTTAAGAAAAGCCAAGGAGGTTTCGAAGAATCATTAGGCCTTTTATCTACTGGGCAATGGCTAAGTATACCCTTTATAATCATCGGCCTTTACTTTATGTTCAGACCAACAAAAACTGCTTAAATGTATACGTTTCGTTTCCATAAGATAACCACATTTTCTTTCCTTCTGATGCTATTCATTTCCTGTAAAGAGGAACAACAGAAAAATATCAGTGTTCAAAATATTGAATTTACGAATGAAGGCTCCTTGGCTATTTATGAAAAAGGCACGGATTCGCTTAAAACGGATTTCGATATTGAATTTGCGGAATCTGAATATGAAACCCAAACCGGACTGATGTACAGGAAGGGTATGGAAGATTCACAAGCCATGCTTTTCATATTCCCAGAAGAGGCTATGCACTCATTTTACATGAAAAATACCCAGTTCGCCTTAGATATTCTGTATATCGATGAAGACCTAAAAATCGTCAGCATGCAAGAAAATGCAGAGCCCTATAATGAAGCCGGACTTTCTTCTAAAGTACCAGTAAAATATGTTCTGGAGATCAACGGCGGGCAGGCTCAAAATTTAGGGGTTGGTGTTGGGGATAGTATAAGTATCAAAAGGAACTAGTATCTTTTTACAACGGACCAATTTTAGTATCACACCGTATGGTAGACTATCTTTTAACAAACGAAGAAACGGAACGTTTGCTTTTTAGAAAAGTCACCACTGATGATTTTAAAGACTGGCTTCCCTTTCATGGAAATCCGTTAAGCAACCAATACTGGACTGGATTACCATTAGACCCTACGATAGCTTGCCAACAGCAACTGGATAAAACCTTGCAACGCTACAATGAGGGTTCCGGAGGATTGAATGCTTTAATTCATAAAAAAGACCATCAGCTTATTGGCCTTTGCGGACTTTTAGTTCAAGAAATTGAAGGTCAACGGGAATTAGAAATCGGCTATTCCATACTACCGAAATTTTGGAGACAAGGGTATGCCTTCGAGGCCGCCAATCTTTGTAAGAAAATAGCTTTCGAAAAGGATTGGGCAAAATCGTTAATATGCATCATACATCACCAAAATATCCCTTCCCAAAAAACAGCGCTTAAATTAGGAATGTCGGTTGATTTTATGACCTCCTATTTTAGCAATCCAGTATGTATCTACAGAATTTACAAATGAACCATTACACCATTCTAATCGACAATAACTCTTCCAAAAAAGAATTTATCCAAGCCCTGTTGAAAGGAAACTGCCCCGAAGTTTTAGAAAATTTTAAAGATAAAAATGGCTTGCTATTTTCCTCTCTAACTATTGATAAAATCATTGAAGAGGAGGACAAACGTGACCATACTATCTTAAGCACAGACCTTCAGCGGTTGGAAACCATGTCAAGCGGCGAACAAAAAAAAGCTTTGTTATATCATTTACTCGATGCTAAGCCCGATTATATCATCCTAGATAATCCGTTTGACAATTTAGACCTAGGCTTCGTAGCCGAACTAAAAAGCATTTTAAAGGAACATTCCTCTACCATCACCTTTATACAGTTTACAAGTAGAAAAGGAGATACCTTATCTTTTATTGAAAATTTTGGAAAACTTGATGGAGACCAACTAATTGAAATTTCATCGATAGCTCAAACTGATAGTAGTGATTCCTCCTATTTTAAAAACCGGACAATTCCTCCTCCCCCGGAAAAAACACCAAGTCTACAAAATCCATTATTGCAATTTAAAAATGTTTCCATTTCCTACGGAGAAAAAAATATACTTAGCCAAATCAATTGGACCGTTCGTAAATCCGATTTTTGGCAGCTTATAGGTCCCAACGGAAGCGGGAAGAGCACGATACTTTCGATGATTATCGGAGACAATCCCAAAGCTTTTGGACAAGATATTTTCTTGTTCGGAAAAAGAAAAGGAAGTGGAGAAAGCGTTTGGGAAATTAAAAAGAACATGGGTTACTATTCCCCAGCGCTAACTAATAAATTTAACGGAAGACATTCGGTTGAACATATGCTAATTTCAGGCCTTACAGATTCGGTTGGCCTTTATACATTACCTACAGAAGTACAGAAACGTGTCATCAAAAACTGGCTACAACTTCTTGGATTAGAAAAACTCAAAAATACCCATTTCAATAAACTTTCCGTTGGGCAACAGCGACTGGTGATGACCGCTAGGGCCATGGTAAAACATCCTCCATTATTGATATTGGACGAACCTACCGCAGGTATGGATGATACCTCTGCCGGCCTTTTAGTTTCCTTAGTAAATAAAATAGCAACAGATACTCAGACCGCGATTATTTTTGTATCCCACAGAAAAGAACCAGGACTAGAACCTAAACATATTTACCGTTTACAAAAGACAGCAACTGGATCGATAGGAAGTGAAACTATTGCATAAAAAAAACGCTATCCCGTTAGAGATAGCGTTTTTTCATGGAGTTATTTTAATTCTTACTTTTTATTACCCCCTGTAATTTTCTTGCTCAAGGCATCGAACATTACTGGTGTTGCTATGAAAACAGAAGAATAAGTACCTACTACTACCCCTACAATCATCGCAAACATAAATCCTCTTAAGGATTCGCCACCGAAAATAAAGATGGCCAATAATACGATCAACGTAGTTAAAGACGTATTCAAAGTTCTTCCTAAGGTACTGTTGATAGCAAAATTAACGTTTTCACCAGCTTTCCAGCCGCGCTCCGCTAAGGTTTCACGAATACGGTCGAATACGACTACCGTATCGTTCAGAGAGTAACCGATTACAGTAAGTATCGCAGCGATAAATGCTTGATCTATTTCCATGTTAAAAGGCATCAATTTTCCAAAGATGGAGAATACTCCTAATACGATCAATACATCATGGAATACAGCTACAACCGCTCCTAAGGAGAACTGCCACCTTCTAAACCTGAATAAGATATAAAGGAAAACCACCGCCAAAGAACCTAATATAGCTAAGAAAGCATTATTCTTAATATCATCGGCAATGGTTGGTCCAACCTTAACAGATTGTAAAATCCCAATAGCCTCTTCATCAGCCCCACCAAGGGTGAATGCCTCTTTGCTTAAACCATCTGGTAAATATTTTTGAAGGGTTGTATATAATTTATCCTGAATCTCAGTATCCACTTCTATACCTTCAACATCCACTTTATAAGGTGTTGTAATTTTGATTTGATTAGCGTCACCGTAAGTCTTCACGTTCGTTCCACTTCCAAACTCCGTATTCAATTCAGAAGCTATTTCTGAAGGATTGACCGGTTGTTCAAAACGAACGGTATACGAACGACCACCAACAAAATCAACACCTTGTTGCAAACCTGGTCCAAAGAACAAGGAAAACAAGCCTATGGCAACCAAAATAGAGGATATAATGTACGCTATCTTTCTTTTTATCAAAAAATCGATATTGACACTCTTGAAGAAATTCTTGGTAAGACCTGTATAGAAATCTAAGCTTCTTCCTTTACCACTGATATACCAATCCACCAATAATCTTGTGATGAAAATTGCAGTAAACAGAGAAGTTACAATACCTATTAATAAGGTAGTCGCAAATCCTTTAATAGGACCTGAACCGAATATGAAAAGAATTACCGCTGTTAAACCCGTAGTAATGTTCGCATCTAAAATAGAAGATAATGCATTACCAAAACCGTCAGCAACAGCCTGACTCTTGCCTTTACCTTTGGCCAACTCCTCCTTAATACGTTCAAATATCAACACGTTCGCATCAACGGACATACCAATGGTCAATACGATACCCGCAATACCAGGTAAAGTCAATACCGCATTTAAACTGGTAAGAACACCAAAAATCAATAAAATGTTCAACAATAAAGCAATATCTGCAAAAGCACCTGCTTTACCATAATAACCGATCATCCATAATAAAACAATCGCCATAGCAATCAAGAAAGACATAAAACCACTATCGATAGCTTCTTGCCCTAGTGAAGGACCAACAATCTCTGACTGAATAATCTCTGCAGAAGCAGGAAGTTTACCTGCACGTAATACGTTTGATATATCCTTAGTTTCATTTACCGTGAAATTACCCGTAATTTCTGAACGGCCACCTGATATTGGACCTGATGACACACCTGGGGCAGTATACACTTTATTATCCAAGACAATGGCAATACCTGTTTGATTGGTATACGCATCACCTGTTAGCTTTTCCCATTCCTTTGCTCCCTTTGTGTTCATCGTCATCGAAACCGCAGGCTTACTGAACTGATCAAAATCAGCTCTTGCATCGCTAACAACATCTCCACTTATTCTAGGTGTACCCTCTCTATTTGACTTTAAGGCATATAAATCAATAACCTCTGTCTCCTCTGTAGATGGTCTTTCCCAAACAAATTTAGTAAACTGAATATCCGCAGGTAATAATCTTCTAATCTCGGGCATTCTCAGATAGGAACCAATGGTGGCCGTGTCCTTAATAGCAGCACGAAACATTGCATTTGTTCCAGGGTTGGCTGGAATTAACAATTCATACAAAGGATTTACTTGTGAGGCCAAATCCAAAGAATCTGCAGAAACATCTGATAATAAAGAATCCAATTCAGATTCTTCCTTAACCGGTGCCGGTGCATTTACCTCAACAATTCCTTTTAATTTTTCATTCGCCTGAATTAGAAAAGTACTAAAGCTCGTATTACTTTGCTTGTAAGTTTCCCAAAACTCCAATTGAGCGGTACTGGATAAAAGATCCTGTGCACGCGCGATGTCTCTAGCACCAGGTAATTCGACCAAAATACGTCCGGAATTTCCTTCTCTCTGAATATTAGGTTGAGTAACACCAAAACCATCGATACGCTCTCGCAAGACTTCAAAGGCAGACACAATAGATTCATCAATTTTTGTTCTTATAATTGGTTTAACTTCATCATCGGACATTTGAAAATTGACCTGATCGCTCAAACCTTTATTAGCGAAGATATCTGGAGAAGCTAATTTTGTATCCCCTTTGATATTATCAAAAGCTTCAAAGAACAATTCCAGATAGGTATCGTCACTATTCTTACTGGCCGCATCGGCATCGGCTAAAGCCTTGTTGAAAATTGGATTTTTGGTATTATTCGCCAATCCTTTAAGGATATCCTTAACGGATATCTGTAGGGTTACATTGATACCACCTTTAAGGTCAAGACCTTTGTTAAGCTCTTTCTTTTTAGCTTCGTTATAATCTGTAAAACCTAAAATGGAATTACTTCCTATGGAATCCAGGTAGCTAGCCGCTACTTCTTCCCTTTTGGCTACATAATTTTCTTCAGCTTCTGAAACTTTGTTGGCTGCGAATACCGCAGCTTCCTTTTCTACTTTGCTGGTAATGAAAGTATAGGATAGTTGGTAGATACTAACTAACCCGAATAATAAAGCAAAAAGCTTTATAAGTCCTTTGTTTTGCATTTTAGTGATTATTTAATTTATGTTGATTAAGATTATGTGTAATTCAAAAATCTAGGTCAAATTACTTTTACCCAAAGTAATTACGTTCCTTAGAAATATTCTTATTGAAAATTAGCTATTCCCATAAACATAAGGCCCAGCCCTTACTTCTGGAATATTTTGTGAAGTATTATCTATTGCAATCGCAATGTCTCTATTAATCTTAAAAGATACATCTACAATACTATCTTGTTTAAGAACTATTGCATTATTAAAATGTAGAATTATAGGATTAAAAAATCTATGAAAATCCTGTTTTTGGACCAAAACTAGATTTCCACTTAAATTCAATCCGTGATCAGCTTGCTGTTGTAGGTCTGATACTACTATATTATATTTTTCAGGAAGTTGTTCTTTTGGAAGTTCTAAAGGAAGTTCGTCCTCATACGTGAATGAATGTTGATTATCTTGAGTTAAAAACTGTTTCACACTAAGTGCATCAACATCACTATAATAACGGATACTTACTTGTTTGGCATCATTTTCTATTATTTCAATGGCATCAATCCCCAAAATCTGTAATTTTTTGGTAATTGCCACTAAAACTTCATCATGAGCAGTATTTGAAGCTAATTCTACATCAGTAAATTGTAATAAAATTTGCTGATTAGAAGCTTTTTTTTGCTCTTGACTTAGCCCTAATAGGGTAAGAATAATAATTAAAGTACTTATGCACCATTTTGCATTCATGCGGCAAATATAAAAAGAAAGATTATACTAGGTAGTTTATTTTCTACAATATATAGCTGATGCCTATTGCCTTACATAAAGAAAACCTTTGCAGTTGAACTGCAAAGGTTTTCCACTATGATTAAGAGTATAAAAATTACAGCTCTAAAAGTCCGTTTGTTTTTGAAACACCTTCGGCACTTTCCTGCATCTTATTCTTTTCGGCATCACTTAAAGGAATATCAATAATTTTCTCAATTCCATTTTTACCTAAGATTACAGGAACACCTATACAAATATCGTTCAGACCATATTCACCTTCTAAGAAAGTAGAACATGGGAACATTTTCTTCTGGTCACAAGCAATTGCCTGTACCAAGGCAGAAACAGCAGCCCCTGGAGCGTACCAAGCGCTAGTTCCTAATAATTTAGTCAAGGTTGCACCTCCTACTTTAGTATCTTCTGAAACTTGCTCCAATCTTTCTTCGGATAAAAATTCAGATACCTTAATACTGTTTCTCGTAGCATGCGAAGTCAACGGGACCATACCAGTATCACTGTGACCACCGATGACCATACCATCAACGTCAGAAATTGGAGATTCCAAAGCTTCTGCCAAACGGTATTTGAATCGGGCACTATCCAAAGCACCACCCATACCAATAATTCTATTTTTAGGTATACCTGTGGTTTTGTGTACCAAGTAGGTCATCGTATCCATTGGGTTACTTACCACAATAATGATTACGTTAGGAGAATGCTCAATTAAATTACTGGACACCGTTTTCACGATTCCTGCATTTATGCCGATCAATTCTTCACGGGTCATTCCTGGTTTTCTTGGAATACCTGAAGTAATCACAGCGATATGACTATCTGCTGTTTTACTGTAATCGTTGGTACTACCGGTAATTTTTGTGTCAAATCCATTTAAGGAAGCAGTTTGCATAAGGTCCATTGCTTTTCCTTCTGCATAACCTTCCTTTATATCCAAAATGACCACTTCTGAGGCAAAATCCTTTATGGCGATGTATTCTGCGCAACTTGCGCCAACGGCACCAGCACCAACTACTGTAACTTTCATGTTTACTGTTTTATATTGTTATTAAAAGGACAGGCCTATCCCATCCTTATCTTATGTATTCGGACTTCAAAAATAGGTATTTATTGATGAAATACGGTGCGAAATTGACCAAGAATCCGTTTAGAAACTATCGATGAACCGCAGTGTTCGTTAAAAAAATAAACCATTCAACGAAGAAATCTTCAAAAAACGACCGTACATCGAATTTTAGTAATAAGCCCAAGTTCGAGGCGTTATTAGTATTGGATCCCAAATCCTACCATAAATACCTACTTATGATTAAAAAGTTACTTTCAATGGTGGCTTTGTGCGCAATCGTTGCACTTGCCAACTGTTCACGAATAGAACAAAATAATGATCCCATAATCGGAATATGGTCACAGTCTAAAATTTCTGAGACGGACAATTCCGCTAAACAAAACATTCGTAAAGAATGGATATTCAATGATGTTTACTTAGGTAGATATCATGAAATTAACGGAAATACCATTACCCTAAAGACCGATTTTAAATGGTCTAAACAAGATGACAGCTATACGATTGAATATAGAGGTCTCGAAAATAAACCCAATCACGTATTTACCATAGAAAGTGTGGACGATTCCAAGTTTTTGGAGAGTACCGATGGTAGTACGGTGGCCATACGGGAATAACGATTTTAACAGGGCCATGGGAAAAGGTCTGTCCGGAGAAATCTGGGCAGGCTTTTTTATTTATGGATAGTTGGATAGTTGGATAGTTGGATAGTTGGATAGTTGGATAGTTGGATAGTTGGATAGTTGGATAGTTGGATAGTTGGATAGTTGATAGTTGGATAGTTGGATAGTTGGATAGTTGGAATTTATTTTATTCAAATTGAATAACTATAATAAACCAAAATAAAAACCCGAAACAAATAGCTGTTATTTCGGGTTTTTATATTCTATGACTGAGCTTTATTTATTGCCTTTTACCTAAATCCAAAATTGATACCAACAGTTGCGGTATTAAATTCACCTAAGGTATATTCTGCATTGAGTCTAAAGAAACCTAATTTCAATTTTGTACCTAATGCTCCTGTTACACCATTGACCTTTTTGGTAATGGAAAAAGGATCAACATAAGTTTCTGAAGCAAATGGACCCTCTTGAACCCTGTAAGTACCCAGAACATCTGTAACCGACTTCCCAACTATATAGCCTAAGCCTCCATAAAAGTTGATAATAGGTAGTTTGGTAGAAACTACGCCACTAAATGCCCAAGTATCTATACTTGCCTCTATCCGTTGGTTTTCACCTTCTATTAAATTAGCGTTGGCCAAGTCATAATCGCCTGAGATATTGGTATAGCCTATAACTGCAGAAATAGCAACTGGCAATATTTTATCCGCAGGTAATAATTTAGTGAAGTCCTGTTGAAGTCCAAAACCTATCAAACCTATGGAAGCATCCTCATAGTTTACTTTTGGAAGAAACCTAGCTTTAATTTCTGTTCCTTTGATAAGGCCTACACTGGCCTGAAGATAGCCGGAGGGCAAAAAATCGACACCTTCACCAGAAAGACCAGATGGTAACTCAAAAGTTTCACGCACGGTTACACCTACTGCCTCACCTTCAACGAATACCTCAACACCATTGATATCACCTAATGCGGAAGAAACTTCCCTAGCCACACCAGGATTATCTGTAAAATCAATATTTTGATATTCATTTGGATCAAGAATAAATGTTTTCTTGTTCTGCTTATTTTTAAATCCGCTGATATTACCCACTAAAGAAATCTCAAAACCTCCCAATGGTTTCGAATCTGCAGTATTGTACCAACCAGAAGCCATGTTATAAACAGCACCCTCTGAAAGTGGACTTAAATAATCCGTCGTGAATTTTTCGGCATCTTCTAAACCTGCAGCCAAAACATTATTGAAGTCAGCTTGGGCCGATACTCCAAAAGAACCACCTATTAAAATGATTGTAAGTAATTTCCTCATTATTTGAATTTTCCCTAAAACTAAAAAACCTGCATTTTACATGCAGGTTTTTGTTGTATAAGTACTGATTTCTAGGTGTCAATGTTCGCATAAACGGCATTCTTCTCGATAAATTCCCTTCGCGGTGGTACCTCATCACCCATCAACATTGAAAATACACGATCTGTTTCCGTTGCATTGTCAATTTGAATTTGACGTAATGTCCTAAATTCTGGATTCATCGTCGTATCCCAAAGTTGCTCTGCATTCATCTCCCCAAGACCTTTATAACGTTGGATACTAACACCACCGCTATAGCTATCCGCTATAGAATCTCGTTCTTTATCAGACCAAGCATACTGTTTTTTCTGTCCTTTTTTCACTAGATACAAAGGAGGAGTCGCAATATATACGTGTCCACTTTCTATTAACTCCCTCATATAACGGAAGAAAAAGGTTAAAATAAGGGTTTCAATATGACTACCATCGACATCGGCATCACACATGATGACTACCTTATGATATCTTAATTTATCAAGGTTCAGCGCCTTACTATCCTCTTCCGTTCCAATAGTTACACCCAACGCGGTATACATATTCTTGATTTCCTCATTTTCAAAAACCTTGTGCTGCATGGCCTTTTCTACATTCAGGATTTTACCCCTTAGCGGCAAAATCGCCTGAAAGTTACGATCCCGACCCATTTTGGCCGTACCACCCGCAGAATCACCCTCGACAAGGAATATCTCACACTTTTGCGGATCTTGCTCAGAACAATCTGAAAGTTTACCAGGTAAACCACCTCCGCTCATCACGTTCTTACGCTGTACCATTTCACGGGCTTTAGAAGCGGCGTGTCTGGCCTGAGCGGCAAGAATTACTTTCTGAACAATAATTTTAGCATCATCTGGATGTTCCTCTAAATAATCCGTCAACATTTCTGATACGGCTTGACTTACCGCTGCAGAAACCTCTCGGTTACCTAATTTAGTTTTGGTCTGGCCTTCGAACTGTGGTTCTTGAACCTTTACGGAAACAATAGCTGTCAATCCCTCTCGGAAATCATCTCCTTGAATCTCGAATTTCAATTTATCCAACATACCGGAAGCATCGGCATATTTTTTCAAAGTAGTGGTAAGACCTCTTCGAAAACCAGATAAATGCGTTCCACCTTCGTGGGTATTGATATTGTTTACATAGGAATGTAAATTCTCTGTGTAGCTCGTATTATAAATCATGGCTACTTCCACGGGAATATCGTTTTTCTCCCCTTCCATGGAAATAACATTTTGAATCAGGGATTCACGATTACCATCCAAAAATTTGACGAATTCCTTAAGTCCTTCGTTCGAGAAAAAAGTTTCGCCTACATACTCGCCTTTATCGTCTTTTTGACGCTTATCCGTTATACTGATAGAAACTCCCTTATTCAAGAATGAAAGCTCACGCATTCTATTGGCAAGGGTCTCATAACTATACTCAATAGTTTGGGTAAAAATAGTTTCATCTGGATGAAAGGTTACTACCGTACCTCTCTCATCAGTCTCACCTACTCGTTTTACCGGGTACAGTGCCTTACCTCTTTCGTATTCCTGTTGCCAGACAACACCTTCACGATAGACTGTTGCTGTTAAATGGTCAGAAAGGGCATTTACACAAGAAACACCAACCCCGTGAAGACCACCGGACACTTTATAAGAATCCTTATCAAATTTACCTCCGGCACCAATCTTGGTCATAACAACCTGAAGTGCGGAGACACCTTCCTTTTTATGTAAATCTACAGGAATACCCCTACCATTATCCTTTGTGGTAATGGAATTATCTTCGTTAATGATGACGCTAATGGTATCACAATGACCACCCATAGCCTCATCAATAGAGTTATCCACAACTTCATAGACCAAATGGTGAAGTCCACGAACACCAACATCTCCTATATACATGGACGGACGCATGCGCACATGCTCCATTCCCTCTAGTGCCTGAATACTGTCGGCGGAATAATTCTTCTTATTTGCTTCTTCGCTCATAAAATTAAGGTTGTTTTACTTCAAATTTTGCAATCCTACAAATATACGGAATACCCCATGGAATATGAGGTTCTTACCTTTTGGGGCGTGGTAAGTTATCAACAAAAATTGTGGAAAATAGCACTTTCTAGGTTATATCAGCACATAGGGTAGTACTAGAAAAAATAAATTCCCCTTCCCTCTTTAAATTCAAGTCAAATATCAATTTAGGGTTTGTGCTGTATTCTTGAAATTAATAACCGAATCCGTCCAAATGCCCTAAAATTAAGATTTCCTTGATACTAGGAATTTAACTTTGAAATAGTAATAACATTAAAATATAAAGTCATGAACGAAGAACAATTTAAAGGAAAGTGGAATATCGCCAAAGGAAAATTGAAGCAAAAATATGGTAAACTTACCGATGATGATTTAGAATATGCCGAAGGTAAATCTGATGAGCTTTTAGGAAGAATCCAAGAAAAAACTGGCGAGTCCAAAGAAAAATTGAAAAAGATGATTGATGATATGTAGTCTCATCTGAATAAACAAAAAGCCCTTTCTTTTGGAAAGGGCTTTTTTATTTTAAATCTATTTTAACCTAAGACTTTACATAAGAGTCACTGTGCACGTTAGCCACTGCCCTACCTGAAGGATCGTTCATATTTTTGAACGCCTCATCCCATTCTAATGCGATTTGAGTACTACAGGCCACAGACGCTTCCTGTGGCACACATAATGCCGCTGCATCTGATGGAAAATGCTCTTCGAAGATGGAACGATAGTAAAACTCCTCTTTGGAAGTTGGTGTTTGCAATGGGAACCTGAACTTGGCGTTAGCCAATTGCTCGTCACTTACTTCAGTATTCACCACTTCTTTTAAGGTATCTATCCAACTATAACCAACTCCGTCAGAAAACTGCTCTTTCTGCCTCCATGCTACACTTGCAGGCAACATATCTTCAAAGGCTTTTCTTACCACCCATTTCTCCATACGCTCACCATTGATCATTTTATCCTGAGGGTTGATACGCATGGCAACATCCATAAATTCTTTATCCAAGAAAGGAACCCTGCCCTCAATACCCCAAGAAGCCAAGGACTTATTGGCCCTAAGACAATCATACATATGCAATTTGCTCAGTTTACGAACGGTTTCCTCATGAAACTCTTTGGCATTCGGAGCTTTGTGGAAATACAAATAGCCCCCGAACAATTCATCTGCACCCTCACCGGACAATACCATTTTTATACCCATGGATTTAATAACACGCGCCATTAAGTACATTGGGGTAGAAGCTCTAATCGTAGTTATATCATAGGTTTCCAAGTTGTAAACCACATCCTTAATAGCATCAAGCCCTTCCTGAATTGTAAATTTAATTTCATGATGAACGGTTCCAATATGGTCCGCTACCTTTTGGGCCGCTGCCAAATCCGGAGAACCTTCAAGGCCTACTGAAAAAGAGTGCAATTGTGGCCACCAAGCATCGGCGGTATCTCCACTTTCAATACGTTTCTGGGCATATTTTTTCGCAATGGCCGACGTTACCGATGAATCCAAACCTCCAGATAAAAGGACTCCATAAGGCACATCAGACATTAACTGACGGTGGACTGCAGCTTCCAATGCTTTTTTAATTTCAGCAATGCTGGTTTCATTGTCTTTTACCGCATCGTACTCCATCCAATCCCTAGAATACCATCTTTTCAATTCACCATCAGAGCTATGCAAATAATGTCCCGGAGGGAAAAGTTGAATTTTTGTACATGTACCTTCCAACGCTTTTAATTCGGAAGCCACATAAAAGGTTCCGTTTTTATCCCAACCCATATACAATGGAATAATCCCCATATGATCACGGGCCACAAAATATTCATCCTTTTCAGCATCATAAATGGTAAAACCAAAAATACCGTTCATCTCATCCAAGAAGTCAACTCCTTTTTCTTGATAGAGGGCTAATATTACCTCACAATCAGACTCGGTTTGGAAATCATATTTTCCTTCGAACTGCTTACGTAATTCCCTATGGTTGTAAATTTCACCATTAGCCGCCAGTACCAATTTTCCATTTGGACTCAACAATGGTTGTTTCCCAGAAGCAGGATCTACGATTGCTAAACGCTCATGCGCCATAATAGCCTTATCATCTGCATAGATACCACTCCAATCCGGACCTCTATGTCTTATTTTCTTTGACATTTCTAAAAGTTGAGGCCTTAGTACTTCTGTACTTTCCTTAACATCAAATGCACATACAATTCCACACATAATCTAATTATTATATCAATTCGAATACAAATATTGATTTATACTTTCATATACCAAACACTATTAACCCATATGATTACATAATGTAACCATAAATTAAATAAATCATTAAAAAAAGAAGCATACTTATTAAAATACATCCCACAATCTTGAATTATGTAATGAGCAAAAATTTAACGCCATTTTACCAATGGGAATAGTGTAAAGACCTTAATTTTATAGCACATTAACACAAACTACAATTATGAAAAAAATATTGACACTTAGTACACTTATGTTTGCCTTAGTTTTTACAACCGCTGCTACTGCCCAAGATTTCTCTGGCATAGATAAAAGTCCAATGGATATGGCAGCTTACCCAACAGATTATAAGGTTTCAGACAAAATGATGCGCATCTCTTACGGTAGACCTCAATTGAAAGGACGTACCTTAGAGGAATTGGCGCCAACTGGAAAAGTTTGGAGAACAGGCGCAAATGAAGCTCCTGAAATTACGTTTTACAAAGACGTTAATTTTGGTGGAAAAGATATTAAAGCCGGTACTTATTCTTTATTTACCATACCTGGCGAAGAGGAATGGACGGTTATTTTAAATAAAAACTTAAACCAATGGGGTTCTTACTTTTATGATGAATCTGCAGATGTTGCTAGAATTACAGTACCTAATGGTTCTGACACTGCTTCCTTAGAAGAATTCTCTATTGCCTTTAAAGATGTTGAAGGCGGAGCTCATATGGTTATGGGATGGGACAAAACTCGTGTTGCCGTTCCTATTATGATGTAAAAAAACAATTATATAAAGAAAAACCTCGGCTTTGACCGAGGTTTTTTTATTTCAAAGATTTTCGTTTGGTATTTGGGTTTTAAAATTTCCTTCCCAGTTTAACATTTACCAATACCACGTGTTTCCTAGGGAATTCATCACTTCTAAATTGGAAAATAATCCATGAATATTGGCATCCTTGGACGCAGGAAGCGATACAACTGGAAGTATTAGTTTAGTAGCATTCTTGAGGATGCTCCTAATAGATTAAAGCAATCCAAATATTTACGAGGAACTAAGAATTTTTCGGGAAATATATTTTTATTTAATCGACCGGGACTTTTCGGGCACCCTTAACTTGACTTCTGTTATTTATTGAATAACTCTCTCCTTCAAGTTTACCATCGTGGAATAAAAGAACAAAAGAAATTCGTTCTACACCACTGATATTGGCGTTGAAATTTAATTGGTTATCACGTACCTGCACGTCGTAACCGGAAAGTATACCGTTATCAAATTTCAGATCAACCGTATACTTTTCATTTTCTTTTTCTATAAAAAGTAGTCCTTCTTGGTACATGGATTGTGTACCAAAGACTTCAAACTGCCAAACACCTTCAATTGCCAAATCTATAGTTTCGCAAGAAACATTAGGGTTCACCTCTTGATGTAATGACGAATTGAGAAATAACGAAGCTGCAAAAAACTGAAGAACACTAATAAATTTTATCATAAGCTGATTACTAGTTCCTAATGAAATTGAACTATTCGGTAATAACGCTTGGTGCTAGCACTTTATTTCAACTATAGCGGTTAAAATAATCACGTTTGGCCTATTGGTTTTTAATCCAACCCCTAATTTTCTCTTCTAGCAATACCAATGGCAAACTCCCTGAATTCAAAACTTGACTATGAAATTCCCTGATATCAAATCTATCACCTAGCTCATTTTCAGCTAAGGTTCGTAATTCCCTAATTTTTAACTGTCCGATTTTATAGGATAATGCCTGCCCCGGAGTTGCCATATAGCGTTCCACTTCAGCAATAATACTTTCCTCAGATTCCGCCTCATTTTCTAGGGAATATTGAATGGCTTGTTCCCTTGACCAACCTTTAGCGTGCAGGCCTGTGTCCACAACCAACCGGATAGCCCTATGCATTTCCATACTTAGCATTCCAAAATATTGATACGGATCTTCATACATACCTAATTCCTTACCCAAAGATTCCGCATAAAGCGCCCAGCCTTCGACAAAAACTCCCATACTTTCTGGGTGTAAAAATTCCGGCAGATTATTATTTTCTTGTTGTAAGGATAATTGAAAGTGATGCCCAGGAATAGCTTCATGAAGAAATAATGCTTCGTCATGTAACGTATTATACGCCGCTACATCTGGAATAGGCACATAGAAAATTCCGGGTCTGGAGGCATCCTTTGAACCCGGGGTATATTCCGCACTTGCCGATGCTTCTCTAAATGCTTCCGTTCTTCGCACATTAAAACCACCTTTAGGCGTTAATTGGAACAGGGAATCAATTTTTAAATCGACCCGCTCTTTAATTTGGTTGAAATTTTCAATAACCTCATCGGGTTTGGAAAAAGGAATCAATTCCTTTTTTGAACGTAATGAACTAAAAAAGGACCTCAAATCTCCTTCATAACCTAACTCCTTTTTGATGGTTTCCATTTCGGCAGATATACGATTAACCTCAGACAGCCCCAACTCATGAATCTCTTCTGCAGTCATGTTGGTTGTGGTGTGTAATTTAATGAGATACTTATACGTTTCCGAACCATTAGGCAATGCACCTAAACCATCTGTATCTCGACCTTTAGGTAAATAGGTTTCTTTAAGGAACTTATTTAACTCCTCATACTTAGGAACCAACTTTTTGGAAATCATATCCGCATACTTCGATTTCAAATTCTCCCTATCCCCCTCAGGAATTGAATTGGGGATGTTTTTAATAGGCTGATAAAATAGATTGTCTTCCAATGGCACTCCTATAAAAGATTGAATCTGGGGAATCATTTTTTCAATAAGCACTTTTGGGAGTACTACGTCTTTCTGTGCTCCTAATTCCATTTTCTCCATGGCCGTATCTAGGAATACCAAATAATCATCCAGACGTTTCAGCCAATTCTTATAATCTCTTGACGTATTGAAGGGCTGTATACTTGTACCACCCGCCAATTGTGCCACGTATAAATGCAAGGATTGGATCTGAAACAAGGGCATAAGTTCAAAACTAGGCAGATCGTAAATGGGCGAAGCTACCGTTACCAAAGGATTCATAAGCCCTTCCAATTTGATATTACAATCCCACTGCATCACCCGTAAACTCATCCAATCTGCTGGAGCAACTGCAGTAGAATCGTATTGGTTCATTTCCTCCAAAAAATAAGTATACCTATCCTTTAAGTGGAGTAAATAGTCGTCGGATATATAATCTGTAATCGTATCGTTGTATTTTGAATACCCGGCCTTGCTGGCTTCAATAGGATTAATCCCTTTTTTGAACTCATAGAATTCCGTGAACAATTCCGATACCGGTTTGGAAGGAACAATTTTCTTTTCTGGTGTTGTTTCCTTACAAGAAATTGACAACAGTAGTACTAGCAAAAAACAAACTGACCGACCCATACTTTTTTAATTTGAGCGGAAATTACGAAACTAGCCAAACAATAGTAGCAGGAGCGCCTTTAAAAATGGCCGGAGTATTTATTTTTTAGATTTAGCATTAGCCTTTTCCTTGATTTTCACGTAAATCAATTTCTTTCTTCCTTTGGAATCTTCCCGTCTTTCTATTTCGAAGTGCGGAATGGAATTAATTAATGGTGTTAATTTTTGATAGCCGTAGTTACGTGAATCAAAATTAGGCTGCTTTTTCTGCAACAAACTGCCTACATCCCCTAAAAATGCCCATCCGTCATCATCTGCAACATCATCAATAGTAGTCGCAATAAACCGAAGTGCCTTAGGCGTTATTTTATCTACAGCACCTTTATCCTTGTCGCTATTTTCAACGATACCAGAAGTTTCCTCTTCCTCTGATCTGCCTTTTAAAATTTCTATGTAAATAAATTTATCGCAGGCCACGATAAACGGATTTGGTGTTTTGCGTTCCCCAATACCAAAAACCTGCATGCCGGCTTCACGTAATCGGGTAGCTAAACGTGTAAAATCACTATCACTACTCACAATACAAAAACCGTTAACCTTACCTGTATATAGAATATCCATGGCATCAATAATCATGGCAGAATCTGTCGCGTTCTTCCCTTGGGTATAACCATATTGTTGAATAGGCGTAATGGCATTTTCCAATAGCACGTTCTTCCATTTTCCCAATCTAGGATTGGTCCAATCCCCGTAAATTCTTTTAATGGTCGGGTTGCCGTATTTGGCAATTTCTTCCATCATTTCCTTTACATAAGCTGATGGTATGTTATCCCCATCTATCAAAACTGCTAAATTTAAATCCATGTGTACGGTAAGTTGTTTGTGTAAAGGTAAGTGCTTTTTGATTCTAAGTGCAAGTTGTTCATACTTAAACGCTTCAAGCTGATTTCATTTTAAAAATTATTGCGGATTATTGGCTTTTATGGAACCGATGGACAGGAAGACTAAAAACACCAAACCCAAATACCCCACCAATTCATAAGAACCGAAAGTGGACAAGCACAGGCTAAAAATACTGGGTGCCAAAGCACTTCCCAAAATCAAAAAGCTCATAATCTTACCGGTAATACTTCCCAAATGTTCCCTGCCAAAAAAACGTGGCCACGCCACAGCGTTCAGGACGGCAAAAAATCCACCCAAAATACCGAACCCGGCAATCAACATGGGAACACCTGCAGGCGTGGATAAAAACAAAAAACCCAATGAAGCCAGGAAACCACCCAGAAGCATTAAGTATAGGTATAATTTTAAAGGAAGGTAATCACTTAAGAAATTGAAAAGTGTGGAAACCGTTACCGCAACCACGGAACCGGGTAAAAAAATAGCAATGGCATCTTCCTTGGCAAAACCTTGATTCGCAAAAATAGACACCACGTGAAAGGTTAGACCCGTGATGAAAAAACTATTAAAAGCCAATGTAAGGCCATACATCCAAAACGCCCGTTTCCTTTTGGCTTGGGGTAAGGTAAACTGCAGAGGTGCTATTTTCTTTTCCTCCTCTTCTTTTGAGGGTTGTTTGGCACCATCAGGCAATAGCCCATGTTTCTCTGGAGAAATTTTATAGAACACATAAATGAACACACTGAACACCAACAATGCAACGGCCAAAACTCGCCAGGTACTTTCCCATCCGTACCCTTCTATCAAAGCATTTACCCATAAAGGAGAAGATGAAAAACCAAAAGACAAAGCCACGCTACTGAACGAATTTACTTTTCCCCGGTTCTTATCGAACCAAATCATAATTACATTTCTAGAGGCCATGGTCAACACACCCTGACCTGCAAAACGCAATAAAAAGAACAGCACGGTCATTAGCAGAAAAGGCACCAGCCAAGTATCCACGGATAATGCGTCTTTAATAAACGCACTCATATGAGCGGACCATGAGCAAAGAAAAAGAGTAACACCTAAAGTCAGTGCCGCAAAAAAAGCAACGTATCTAGCCCCATAGGTGTCGAACCAAACCCCCGCCCTACCAATGACCAAAGAGCTTACAATCGTACCGATCATATAGGCATTACTGAATTGATTTCGGGAAAGTCCCAAGGCATCTTTTACCGGATCAGTAAATACGGATACCCCAATAGTTTGCCCTGGTATACTGCAATAGATACCAATAGTACCTATAACCAGAATAACATAACCATAAAAAATGGGACTTTTAGCGGGATCAATCAGTGGTTTATTGAATATAGAGGACATAAACATCGTGCTAATGACAAAGGTAGCCGATCGTTTATAGTCAGAAAAAATTAACCCTATGTAATTATAAAAAGGAATTTCCAGACTTTAAAGATTCACAGCCTATTTTCTGACATAAGAGGATTAATCTTAATCTTATCAGCAATAGAAATAAGTTTTGATGCGACCCCATTAGACTCCTCGAATTTACAGCAGAAATAAAAAGCTAAGTTAGATAGCCGCATTTGATACTCAGCATTATTCCTTTGAGCGCAACCTTAGTTCAATGAAAGCGAATTTTGGAAGAACTACTAAATCGACCATATTTTATAAGTAACTTACTAGACTCAAAAAAATCAACTGAAATTTATGAAAACAACATCTTTACATTCATTAGGTCTACTTCTATTTACGATTTTCCTGAGCTTTACCAGCTTTGCTCAAGAAAGAGAATATTATGAATTGAAAACCTACACCTTAAAAAATGAAAATCAAGAAAAACGTGTAGATGCCTATCTGAAGAATGCCTATTTACCGGCACTTAAAAGAATGGGGATTAATGAGGTTGGCGTCTTTAAAGTAAGGCCTGACGCTTATAAACTAAGTAATAAAATTTATGTCTTAACTCCTTTTGCTTCCTTAGAAGCATTTGAAAACCTTAAAAATATGCTCGCTGTAGATAAAAGCTATATGAGCGCAGGTGCGGATTACATCAACGCAACTCACGATAATACTACCTTTGAACGTATTAGTAGCGTTCTAATGCGTGCTTTTCCAGATATGCCTAAAATGGAACCAACGGATGTAGAAGGCCCAAGAACCGATCGCGTTTATGAATTGCGCAGCTATGAAGGCCCCACCGAAGCCATGTACCAACGAAAGGTTAACATGTTCAATGAAGGTGGCGAAGTGGAATTGTTTGAAAGTTTAGGATTTAACGCTGTCTTTTATGCTGATGTAATTGTTGGCGATAAAATGCCCAATTTAATGTACATGACTACTTTTCCTAACATGGAGAAACGTGATGCACTATGGAAAGATTTTGGAAATGCTCCAAAATGGAAAGAAATTTCCGGTATGGATATTTATAAAAATACCGTGAGTCACGCAGATATTGATTTATTGTATCCTACGGAATATTCCGATTACTAATTTATCGTATCAAAATAAATTCTACACGCCGGTTGAGCAATCTTCCGGCTTTTGTTTTATTGGTACTTACCGGTTTTGCACTTCCAAAACCTTCATAACGAATCCGGTCTTCAGATACTCCTTTTGTTGATAAAAATGTGGCGACAGATTTCGCCCTGTTTAAGGACAGTTTTTGATTAAAGACTTCTGAACCAATGTCATCTGTATGTCCAATTATCTTAATTTGAACCGATGGATTTGCGGTTAGATAAGAGAAAACTTCATCAAGTTCTTGTTGGACTGTTTTTTTTAAGGTCGCTTTATTGAAGTGAAACAAGAAATCCTTAAACACATGCACCGCTTCCAATTCGTAATCCTTTCCTTTTTCTTTGGAAACATAGTCCAACGCATCCTTTTGCTTATGAACGGACACCATATCCAAATAATAGTAAGACCCTTTTGTAATATTTCGTTTGGTCTGAAATTTTTGAGTTCTTCTATTATCCTTAAAATTACCGATGACCATATAATTTTCGGTACCGTTGGCTACAAATTCATCCGTAATTAAAATCCAATCTTTTTCATCATCATAAAATTTAGAATAGCTTATTTCCAGAGCCGTTGAAGTATCTCCTTCTAATCGCGACCAATGCAGATTAGAAAGTACTTTTCTAGTATCTACGGATACCGGAAATTCTGAAAATCGAATCCCGAATTCCTTTACCGCAAAATCTGACCGTTCTGCCAGACTTACATAAAAAGAAACGGTATAGGTTTCCCCTTTTATCAATGTAGACGTTAATTTTGCCTGAACATACTCTCGATAATCATCTGGAGCATACATATAAAAACCAACGTAACCCACACCAAAATCGGCATTTTGCTCACCATTAAAATTTTTAGGCGTTCCCATGGCCTCACTACAGGCATTAAAATAATCGGTGGACCCCAATGTTGGGCATCGCCAATCGATAATATCCTTTTCTAAATTCCCTAAGGTTACCGGGCAATTCAAATAGGATTCAAAACTGGGATTTTGAACCAAATTCTGACCAAAAACCCAACAGGAATGACAGATTAGAAACATCCATAAAAAAGCAATAAGACCGGTTTTTGAGTACATCCCTTTTCATTACTTCTTCTAAAGTAATGAATTACTCCAAAAACACTCCGTTGGCAACAAAACATAAAAAAACCC
>CAWJFH010000016.1:0-65334 GCA_963842105.1 uncultured Flavobacteriaceae bacterium | reverse complement strand
TTCCTTTCCTGCAACCATAGAACTGGAATATGATAATACAGAAGGTTCAGAAGCAGTACAAGAAGTTAGAAAATGTTTTGAATATGCAAGAAAAATGGTCGTTGGAGAGTTAGGAAAGATACAAATCCACCAATCCAGCCGGCGTAGTCACCTCAATCACTTTAAGCTCTCGATCTACCTTTTTAATGATATCATCATTGATGGGGATTAGCAATTGCTTATCTCCTTTCTGGACCTCGAACAAAGCTTGTGCTGTGGTATCATTCACACTTTGTACGATGCCAATGTCGCCATGCACATCATCCATCAAGGTAAATCCAATAATTTCGTGGTAGTAGAACTTATTACCCGTTAGTTTGGGTAATTGGGTGAGCGGCAAATAAAGTCCGCATTTCATAATACGGTCCGCATCAGATTCCGATTTCACTTCTTCAAAATCGATACGTAGTAAATCGGATTTATGAAGTCGGCATCTTTTAATAAAAAATGGAACCAGATTGTTTCCTAAAGAAACGAATACTGATTCCATGTTTTCGTATAAATCGGGTTCATCAGTATCTAATTTAACCAATACCTCTCCCTTAAAACTATATTTTGAAACGACATTACCTAGGTAGAAACAATCTTCCTTTCGCATCGTTTCTTATAATTATGCCTTATCTCCTGTATCGGCTGGCTTAACTTCCTCATCACTGTTTTCTATCACCTCTTTAACAGATGGTGCTTCGGCCATATCTTCATTGGCAGCGATAACTTCTTCTTCCTTAACGGGAGCAACCGGAGTTGTATCCGCATTATCAGTATCGGCAGTTGGTGTATCCGCAGTTTCTACAACTTGCTCTGGCTCACCAGCAGCTTCCACAGCTTCTACTTCTTCAGCTGCACTTTCTCCTTCTGGAGTTTCTGGAAGTTCTGCACCAGCAGCCTCAGCGGCACGCTTTTCATTTACTTCTTTTTCAGCTTTTAAGGCAGCAGCTCTTGCATCGGCCTTTACTTTATCCAAACCACCTACTTTATCAGCAATGGCTTGTTCTTTTTCTGAAACCCAAGCATTGAATTTTTCCTCAGCTTGCTCTTCCGTCAAAGCACCTTTACGAACACCACCTAATAAGTGATGCTTCAGAAGCACACCTCTATAAGAAAGAATTCTTTTGGCTGTATCCGTTGGCTGAGCTCCATTTTGTAACCATTTAACTGAACTATCGACATTAAGTTCAATGGTTGCAGGATTTGTATTAGGATTGTAGATACCTAATTTCTCTAAGAATTTACCATCTCTAGTAGCTCTTGCATCTGCTGCAACTACCCAATAGAATGGTTTTCCTTTTTTACCGTGTCTTTGTAATCTAATTTTTACTGGCATATCACATTAATTTGTTGGGTGCCCGACCCTTGGTTATTAATTCATTTTTGCTTTACCCGAAAGCGGGTGCAAATATAGTTCAATTTAAATAATGTACAACCAAGAATTCAGCATATTTAAACATGTTGCCGTTAAAATGTTTAACATACGCCATACTAAACCGTTAAACCCTTGCTAAACCCCTGTAAATACTTGGGTTCACGGCTTTATTCCTTTATATTAAATATGAAGTTATTGAGAGACAATATACTTTATGAATTTAAATGAAGAGCGATAATATGAAGTATTCAGAAAAAATATCAAATAAATTAAACGAATTATTAACCAGAACATACGATGCCGAAAAAGGGTATAAGTTAGCCCAGGATAAAGTAGACAATATTAAGGTAAAGAAATTTTTATCCGATAAAGTACAACAACGTTATAATTTTGGACATGAGCTAAAAGAAGAGATTAAAAACTTTGGAGAGCTCCCAGAAAAAGGTGGAAGTATTAAAGGTGACTTACACCGAACTTGGATGAATTTAACCAGTAGTTTAACTGGAAATGAAACCGAACGAATTTTAGAAGAAGTAGAACGTGGTGAAAAAGCGAGCATTGAGGAATATAATGATATCTTAAATGATAGTGAAATGACCTTAGCACCATCCACAGAAAACTTGTTGAAAAAACAACGTGATGAAATTGAACATGCTTTGAAAAACGCAAGTATTTTCGAAGAAGCAGTATCCTAAATCAGATTAAATAATCAAGTTTAAAAAGCTTAGCAAGTATGTGCTAAGCTTTTTTTTCGTTAATAACTCCTAGCAACTCCCCTTTTGCAAACCATCCCTTTTCTGTAATTTTATAGGCCCTTTTTCAGCGACCGCTGGTTGCGATTTACCATTCAGAAAACAGACTATGTATCTTATATTTGACACCGAAACTACTGGACTTCCCAAACGCTGGGATGCACCTTTCACCGACACGGATAACTGGCCTCGCTGTATTCAAATCGCCTGGCAATTGCATGACAGCATGGGTAATTTGTTGGAGCATCAGGATTATTTGGTGAAACCCGATGGTTTTACCATTCCTTTTGATGCGGAACAAATTCACGGTATTTCTACCGAACTGGCAGAACAACAAGGCGTTACCTTGGCAGAGGTTTTGGAGAAGTTCAATATTGCCATGTCCAAAACAAAGTTCATTGTGGGTCAGAACGTGGGATTCGACCTTAACATTATGGGTGCTGAATTTCATCGTTTGAATGTTGAAAATCCGTTACAGGAACTTCCGGTTTTAGATACCTGTACAGAACATACCGCCCTACTTTGTCAAATACCTGGTGGTCGTGGAGGAAAATTCAAACTCCCAACCCTAACAGAATTGCATCAGTATTTATTTGGGGAGCCTTTTGGGGAAGCGCATAATGCAACGGCAGATGTTGAGGCAACCACACGTTGCTTTTTAGAACTAGTACGCCGTAAAGAATTTACCCGCGAACAATTAGATGTTCAGCCAGATTATTTCCAGAATTTCTCTGAAGCCAATCCGCAGGAAATTCAGCTCATCGGGCTAAAACACATCAACCTTAAGAAGGCGTCAAAAAAAATTGCCGATACCCTTTGGGCCAAAGACACCGGTGGCGTTTCACAGGAAGAGCTCAAGGAAAATATAAAAACGCTTGAAGATGCCACCTTTGCGCACCTTCACAACCATTCCCAATTTTCGGTATTACAATCTACTATCGCCATTAAGGATTTGGTTCAGGCAGCTGCCGATGCTCAAATGCCGGCCGTGGCCATAACAGACCACGCCAACATGATGGGTGCCTTTCATTTCGTAAAAGAAATTGGGGCTCATAATAAAAATGTTCAAGCCAGAAATGCAGAGGCTGTTGAAAAAGGCGAGGAAGCTACCTTACAGGAAATCACTCCCATCATTGGTTGCGAATTCTTTGTCTGCGAAGACCACACCAATAAAAGTGTTAAGGATTATGGTTACCAAATCGTATTGTTGGCCAAGAACAAAAAAGGCTACCACAATCTGGCCAAAATGTCTTCTATTGCCTATACGGACGGTTTCTACTACGTACCCCGAATCGACAAAAAAGTCATTCAGAAATACAAGGAAGATATCATTGTCCTTACCGGAAACCTTTACGGAGAAGTACCTGGAAAAGTTTTAAATGTAGGGGAACACCAAGCGGAAGAGGCTTTGATTTGGTGGAAACAGGAATTTGGGGACGACCTATATATGGAGTTGATGCGTCATGGTCAAGAAGACGAGGATCGTGTCAATAAAGTCCTTTTGGAGTTCGCCAAAAAGCATGACGTAAAATTGGTGGCCACCAATAACACCTATTATTGCGCTAAGGAAGATGCCGATGCCCATGACATTTTACTGTGTGTAAAAGATGGGGAAAAACAAGCTACACCAATAGGTCGTGGTCGAGGGTACAGATACGGTCTGCCCAATCAAGAGTACTATTTCAAGTCTCAAGACGAGATGAAGGAACTCTTTAAGGATGCTCCAGATGCCATTTTGAACATTTCTGAAATTCTTGACAAGATTGAGACCTATGAATTGGCACGTGACGTACTGTTACCTGTTTTTGACATCCCGGAAGAATACAAAGACCCTGAAGATGCTATTGATGGTGGAAACCGAGGCGAAAATGCATATTTAAGGCACATCACTTACGAAGGTGCCAAAAAACGGTATCCAGAAATTACCCAAGAAATACGGGAACGTATCGATTTTGAATTGGACACTATTAAGAATTCCGGATATCCAGGGTATTTCTTGATTACGGAAGATTTTATACGAGAGGCCCGAAACATGGATGTTTCCGTAGGTCCAGGTCGTGGTTCTGCCGCGGGATCCGTAGTCGCCTATTGTTTGACCATTACCAATATTGACCCCTTAAAGTACGATTTACTTTTTGAGCGGTTCCTGAATCCGGATCGTGTATCGATGCCTGATATCGATATCGATTTTGATGACGAAGGTCGTAGCCGCGTAATGGATTATGTCATTAAAAAATATGGCGCCAACCAGGTAGCACAGATCATTACCTACGGTACCATGGCGGCAAAATCCTCGATACGTGATACCGCTCGGGTGTTGGATTTACCCTTGGGCGATGCAGACCGTATTGCCAAGTTAATCCCCACCATGTCCAAACTGGGCAAAATATTTGGGGTCTCAGATGCCGATTTAAAAAAGAAATTCAGGGCTGACGATTTAGAAAAAATCTATCAGCTTTTAAATATCCACGACGGTGATGACCTAGAAGGTCAGACCCTAAAAATGGCGAGAACTTTAGAAGGTTCGGTACGTAATACGGGAATCCATGCTTGTGGAGTGATTATCACACCCAGCGATATTACCGATTTTGTGCCTGTAGCCACCGCTAAGGATTCTGATTTGTACGTAACCCAGTTCGATAACTCCGTCGTAGAAAGTGCCGGATTGTTGAAAATGGATTTCTTGGGCTTAAAGACACTGACCTTAATTAAGGATACCGTCAAAATTGTAAAAGCCAAGCATGGTATCGATTTGGTGCCCGATGATTTTCCGTTAGACGATGAAAAGACCTACGAACTCTTTCAGCGTGGGGAAACGGTTGGGGTGTTCCAATACGAATCCCCTGGGATGCAAAAACACATGAAGGATCTGAAGCCTACCGTTTTTGATGACCTTATTGCCATGAATGCCCTGTATAGACCTGGGCCCATGGAATACATTCCCAGTTTCATTGCCCGTAAACATGGTAGTGAAGAAATTGCCTATGACCTTCCGGACATGGAGGAATACCTAAAGGAAACCTATGGTATCACGGTTTATCAAGAGCAAGTGATGCTCCTCTCGCAAAAACTGGCCGGTTTCTCGAAAGGTGATGCGGATGTGCTGCGTAAGGCCATGGGTAAAAAGATATTCGCCCTACTGCAAAAATTGAAACCGCAATTTTTAGATGGCGGGGAGAAAAACGGACACCCAAGGGAAGTTTTGGAAAAAATTTGGAAGGATTGGGAAGCTTTTGCCGCCTATGCCTTTAACAAAAGTCACTCTACCTGTTACGCGTATATTGCCTACCAAACCGCCTATCTAAAGGCCCACTACCCTGCTGAATATATGGCGGCGGTATTGAGTAACAACATGAACGACATTAAGCAGGTGACCTTCTTCATGGAGGAATGTAAACGTATGGGTCTAGATGTATTAGGTCCAGATGTCAACGAATCCTATTATAAGTTCGCCGTAAACCAACAAGGTGCTGTACGTTTTGGTATGGGTGCCGTAAAAGGCGTAGGCCGTTCTGCCGTAGAAACCATAGTGGAAAACCGAAAAACGGACGGTAGTTTTAAATCGGTTTTTGATTTGGCAAAACGCATAGACCTTCGCGCAGCCAATAAAAAAGCGTTTGAGAATTTGGCCGTAGCCGGTGGATTCGACTCTTTTGGCACTACCCACAGGGCACAATATTTCCATGATGATGGTGACGGCATCACCTTCTTGGAAAAAGTGATTAAATATGGCGCTAAATTTCAGGAGAATGAAAACTCTGCCCAAGTAAGCCTTTTTGGCGATGCCAGCGAGGTACAGATTCCCGAACCTGTGGTACCGCCATGCGAGGAATGGGGAACGATGGAAAAACTCCGAAGAGAGAAAGAAGTGGTAGGCATTTATATTTCAGGACACCCCTTAGATGATTTTAAGACGGAAATCAATGCGTTTTGTAATGCAAATGTTTCCTGCGCCAGTGATTTGCCCAGTTATGTGAATCGGGAATTAACGTTTGCCGGCGTCATTACAGATGTGCAGCACAGAACCTCCAAAAATGGAAAAGGCTGGGCAGCATTTACGATGGAAGATTATACAGATTCCTTTGAATTCCGGATTTTTAGCGAGGAGTACCTTAAGTTCCGGCATTTTTTGATGATCAATTCCTTTGCCTATGTAAAATTATATGTGCGTGAAGGTTGGATGAATAGGGATACCGGAAAAAAGGGAGATCCACGTATGCAGTTCAATAGCTTTATGTTGTTGCAGGATGTCATGGAAACCTATGCCCGTAAATTGACCATTAAATTGGATATCGATAAACTGAAGGAAGAAAGCGTACATCAATTAAAAGACACCCTAGTTTCCCATAAAGGCGACCATCCGATTAACTTTATTGTCTATGAAATGGGAGAAAAAATCAAGGTGAATTTATCAAGCAGAAAACAAAAAGTTCAGATTTCCACAGAACTTTTACATCAATTAGACTCTCAAGAAGTGCACTATAAATTGAACTAAATGTGAACCTTCACCGTTTAAAGATAAAGTTAACTGATACGATTATAGCCAAAACGAATTCTTTTGAGGTAAGAAAACAGAAGAATAATTGACTAAATTTGCATAATCAATAAAAGTAAATAAGATGGCATTAGAAATAACAGATGCTACTTTTGACGAGGTAGTTTTAAAAAGCGATAAACCAGTAGTAGTGGATTTTTGGGCAGCATGGTGTGGTCCTTGTAGAATGGTAGGTCCTATCATTGATGAAGTAAGTACTGAATATGATGGCAAAGCGGTAGTAGGTAAAGTCGACGTAGACGCTAACCAAGAATTTGCAGCTAAATACGGTGTACGTAATATCCCAACCGTTTTGGTATTTAAAGACGGTGAAATTGTAAGTAGACAAGTAGGGGTTTCTCCTAAGAAAGTTTATACAGATGCGATAGACGCAGCTTTGTAGTTCACTTTTGAAAACATAAATCATAGGGTCCGGCATTTGTCGGGCCTTTTTTATTTTATCTTAGTGCTATGGACATTAATACCCAAATTAATAAAACGACCTTATTTTCCAACCTTGAACTATTGGCCAATCAAGTAGTGGAAGGTTTTATTAGTGGTATTCATCGAAGTCCGTTCCATGGATTCTCTGCAGAATTTGCAGAACATAAAATTTACAACAATGGGGAGAGCACCAAGCATATCGATTGGAAACTTTTCGCTAAGACAGATAAACTTTATACCAAAAGATACGAGGAGGAAACCAATCTAAGGTGCCATATGATCTTGGACAATTCGGCCTCCATGTATTATCCCCAAGTAGATACTTTAGAAATTGGAAACCTGAATAAAATTGGATTCAGTGTACTGGCCATTGCAGCACTTATGAACATATTAAAGCGACAGCGCGATGCAGTGGGTCTAAGTGTATATTCTGACACCTATAATTATTACGCCCCGGAAAAAGGAAGTGAGCGTCATTTTCAAATGCTTTTGGCGCAATTGAACCAAATTGGGAATGCTACCAATGCACCAAAAGAGACCAACACCTATACCTATCTTCATCAAATTGCCGAGAATATTAAAAGAAGAAGTCTTATTTTTCTATTTACGGATATGTTCCAGACGGAGAAAAATGATGCCGAACTCTTTGAAGCCTTACGTCATTTAAAGTATAACAAACACGATGTCGTGCTTTTTCATCCGATGGACCAGCAACATGAACTTTTATTTAATTTTGAGAACACCCCCAAACGCTATGTAGATGTGGAGACCGGGGAATACATAGACCTGTATTCAGAAAATATTAAGGAAGCCTATCAAAAGCGAGTGGGCGAGTATATTTCCGAAATTAAGCTAAAATGTGCGCAGTATAAAATCAAGTATGTGGACATTGATATTCAAAGTGATTTCTCGACAGTACTGAACACTTTTCTGGTCGAACGCCATAAATTTCTGTAAGCTTAAAAAAATAAAAGAAAAATGTTTGTGCAATTCAATAAACAACATATATTTGCACTCGCTTAACGCCACGGTCTGGTAGTTCAGTTGGTTAGAATACCTGCCTGTCACGCAGGGGGTCGCGGGTTCGAGTCCCGTCCAGACCGCAGAGAGCATATAGAAAGCCTTGTAAATCAATGATTTATGAGGCTTTTTTCTTTTTAGGGGCTGAATGAGGGGACGAATAAATTTAAAATCATTCGGAAACACTCTATAAGTGTTTCCCCTATAATAAAGTTCCTAATTATTTACTACAACTCCACAAAATATTTCTTACAAGTATTCATTACCTTAGTTATTGTAAGTTACAATCTATCAATATTTACATAAGACATCTGCACTCAATTTCCGTAAATGAATTTAAACATTGAATACGAACTATTAACAATGGAAATTTATAAAACACTTCTAGAAGAAGAGGGAGTGACTGTAGATGTTCAACATAACGTTGTAATAAAAGGCAAAGCATTTAGCCACCAAATTGATGTTTATTGGGAGTATAAGATTGCAGGAGTTACTCATAAAGTTGCTATTGAATGCAAAAACTATAACTCAAATGTTTCAGTTGCAAAGGTCAGAGACTTCTATGGTGTATTAGCAGATGTTGGTAACACCAATGGAATAATGGTTTCTAAAAAAGGTTTCCAAAAAGGCGGAAAAAAATTTGCCGAGCACTACGGCATTAATTTAATGGAATTAAGAGAACCAAATGATGAAGATTGGAAAGGAAGAATAAAATCAATTGAATTTAATATAGGATTTATTGAAATAGACGTTAAGGAGACTAGTTTTAATTTGGATAACGAATGGGTCAAAAAAAATATCATCATGCCAAATACCGATGAAGATTTTTCTTTTGAAATTAGAGGAATGACTAACCAATTATGGGTATTTGATGAAAACGGAGAGAAAATTACGAATTTAGAAAAACTTCAAAATAGTCTTCCTCATAAGGGAAAAAACGAATCCAAACTTAAACATATAGAAGAGTTTGAACAAGGTTATTTACACAATGATACTGGAAAAATTAAAATTAATAGTATTGAATATTTATACGATGTTATTGCAAGAAAACCAAAAACATTAACTATTGACGGAGCGAAATCAGCAAAAGCAATATTAAAAGATGCTCATTCAGGAGAAATAAAATTTTTCAAAAAAAATGGTAGTACAACCAATACTAAATAACAATATTTCTTTTCGTAGGAAGCGGTAAGCTATTAATAGTTTGCTTTAATATTATAATAAGCAAAGCACTGAGTAACAAAAAAAAGTTTGAATGAACTCTGAAATACAAATAATATTAGAAAATCAAAATCCTTATAAACAGGGTAATTGTTTCGAGAGAGTTGTAAAAGATATTATTGAATCACATCGATATGAATTGAGTTCCAATGTAAACTACACAGGAATGGAATTAGATTTAATCGGCAAACATAAAGACAGACCTAATGAAACACTATATGTTGAATGTAAGGCAAAAGAAAAAGTTACTTCTTCCGAAATTTTAACTTTTGAAGCTAAAGTCCGTTTAAAAAAAGCGAATTTTGGGTATTTCATAAGAACCAAAGAATTAGAACATCAAGCGAAAGGTTTAGTTGATGAAATGAAAATTGATGATAGATATAATCATCTAATATTTTTTGAACCTCCAAAAGTGATTAGCTTACTACAGGAAGCTAATAAAATTATTAGATTACCTGATTTATCAAAAGAAATAACGAAACTAATATTAGCAATTACTTATTTTGGTGATTACTACATTGGCATTATTAAAGATTCTTTAGGAGCGGTGCCTAAATCTTATTATCTAATAGAGGCTGATACGGGAAAATCAATTGATAATAAAGATGTAATCTTAAAGTTAATTGATAAAATTCCTGCTATAAAGTCAATTAATGTCGAGCTTAACAACGCATCTGTTCAACCGACTATTAAAAAAGACAAAACTGAAATTCAAACCATATCTGAAGTTCAAGAAAGCGAAAACTGGTATGATTATTTACCTGCATCAACCAAACATATTGTTGGCAGAGACCAAATAAGATCAGATGTATTTAATTTCTTTTCCAAAGCATTAATGAATGAGTCTTCTAGAAGGGTTTTCTATTTAACAGGAAAATCCGGTTGGGGAAAAAGTTCACTGGTTGTAGATATTAAAGGAAGATGCAGAAATAAGTATTATAAAAATAAATTCTATTCATTAGCTATAGATTCAAGAAGTGCTCTTTCATCTAATTTTGTGGCACTCGCATTCGAAAGACTATTAAAAAACGCAATGAAAGATGGTTTCTTACAATCTGATTTATTTCAAAATGAAATTTCGTTCACTTCAACTTTTGATTTATTAAGCTCTGATTCAGTAAAAGAGATTCTTAAATATCTTAAATCGAATAATAAATTATTGATTTTAATTTTTGACCAGTTTGAAGATATTTTCAGAAAAGAAGACCTATTCAAAACTTTTTATAAATTCTTGGTTGATGTTACAGATTTAGGGGAAAATCTAATTGTTGGGTTTTCATGGAAAACGGAAATTTTAATACCTAGCGAAAATGAAGCATATCATTTGTGGCAACAAGCGAAAGAACAAGCAATTCCTTTTTCAGTATCAGAATTTGGCTCAAAAGAAACGACGGGGATAATATCTCAATTAGAAAAAAGTATCGGAAAATTAGACTTAGATATTAAACGTAGAATTGTTGAGAGTTCTCAAAATTTTCCTTGGTTAACCAAAAAGTTATGCATTCATATTTATGACCAAATAAAAGAGGGTAAGGAAAAATCCACTCTTATTGACGAAAATTTAAATATTGAAGAAGCTCTTCAAAAATGATTTAGAAAAGTTAGATAAATATGAAATACAAGGTATAGAACATATTGCTCAATCTGCGCATAATGGTAAATTTTTTGAAGCATCAGATGTAAACGATACAATTTCCGAAAAAGTAATTAATTCCTTAAGAGACAAAAGACTAATAATCAGATCAGGTTTAAATTATAATATTTACTGGGATATATTTAGAGATTATTTAGTAACCGGCGAAGTGCCTAAAATTGGTGAAAATTATATTATTAGATCAAGTGTCAATACCTGTCTAGAAATTTTCACAACATTTGAAATTGGAAAAAGTATTACTACTAAGGAAATAAATGATAAAAGGGGCAAGAAGATTACCAAACAAGCTATTGAAAATAGTCTTATAGATTTAAGAAATCTAGGGTTAGTAAAAAAAGTTGAAAATGAGGAAAAATACTCATTAGGTAATTCAGAAATAAAAGTTACAGAAACTTTTTTCAAAAATTATATTACTCAAAAATTTAATAATTATACAATTATCAATCAATTATTAGAAATAAATCCCCCTATAACATCTGAGATTATCATAAAAATTTTTAAAAATAACTTCAAAGGATATTCATTTCAGGACAATACTTGGAGAGTCTATGCTAATTACTTGCTTAATTGGATTTCATTTAGCGACCATAAAATAAAAAGTAAAGTTGAACTACCTCGAAAAGGTGGAGGTTTGAAAACATCGTTTTACAAAAATCTTGATTCAAACATTTCAACTATCACACCAAGAACATCTATTAAAAAAATAATTCAGGTTATCAAAACCTTTGATGATAATTTGGATTTAAACGAATTAGATTCTACTATTTTGCGTGACTTAGCATTGCTTGAATTTGTATCACTTAAGGAGAATCAATTTTTCCTGACAGAATCAGGAAAAAAGGTTAATAGCGACAATTATGAAGTTGAGTTTTTAAAACAAGCATATAAGATTCCAAAAATCAAAATATCCACGGACCTTATTACCAGTCAAAAAGCAAATGTTAGCTCCCGAACTTTACTAGAATCTATTCCTAATATTTTTGAATCCAGTTTGACCGAAAGTTCAAAAATTATTTATGCTGGTTACATTTTACAATGGTCTAAGTTTATAATAACAAAAGCAAAATCGCATGCAATTGAATTAAATAAAATAGCTGATTAAGTATTAACACAGAGAATTATACTTAATAAAACATATTAATTTCAATGAATAATTCAATCAAAATATAAATACTTACTTGCTATTTAAATAAATTTTAGAAGACATTTGACAACTTTATATTTGATTCACGTACAGCTTTAAATAAAGTTAGGATTAAAAGAGCCCATAAACACCTACAGGCTCTTTTATTAATTAATCACTTAGATAGTCAATTAGTAGATTTGCGATTGGTTTTTTTACGTATTTGTATAAAGCTTCTCTATAATCTGCCAAATAGATTTCACTATTAAGGATTAAAAATTGACAACAAGGTATTCCTCCATATGTAGTTAAAATATACATAGGATAATTATTAATATAAAATGTCACAATACTATAACGATTATAAAGAAATTCTGTAACATCTTCGCAACGTGATTCTGGCAATTTAATGTTCTGATATATACTGGCTTTATTCAGGGTTAATAATATTGTTTCGTTTATTTGATGGTCATATTTATAATTTGCATTTATCATAATTCTTATTTTATTGCTTTGTTTTTATCGTCTAATCGTTTGTAAAGAGGTAGTGTCCTACGGTTAAGGTCTATACTTTTCACCTCTAAAAAAGTTCGTTCCATAGTGTCCTTGACCTTAAACTCGCCCCTAATCGCTTTTAACCGTTCAAACTGCTCTACGAATTCAAGGGTGGTGTAAAAGTCCGTGTAGAGTTCTGAAACACGCTTGGAACAGTTCCAGACCTGACATTGAAACCTTGCGTTGTTCTTGGTCACATATTTGGTCACATAGGAAGCAATCGATTTGATGTTGCTTGAATTAAGCTGTTTTACATCAAAGGCACTTGACGGTCTGAATTTTTCGTCCCTTGGTTTGACACCGTTCTTTATCTGCAAATCAATCCAGTAGTTCCACCACTTCTCCAATTTCCAATACTTGTTGGTGATGATGTGAAAATGAACATTACCCTTGAACTGGTCATTTTTGGTCTGCCGTTCCGCAACCCACACATATTGAAAATCCTTACTTCGTTTCTTGGCATTATCCAAGAACTTTCTAAGAATCACGATTGCTTGTTCATCCTCTACCTTGTTCAGGAATGTGAGGGTAACAAAGCTTAGACGTTTATAACAGCGTGCAAAACAGGTAATCTTCTTCCTGATTTTCTGTTTGGAGCGTCTGGAAAGCGTACGCGGTTTTGGGGTATCTGATTTCTTTTTGGTCTGCTTGGGCTTAGCCTTGGCAGTTTCTTCTTTGGCTTCAGGGTCTTTCTTCTTGCGTTGAAGTGCGGAGCCTGTAAACTCACGATTGGGAACTACCCCGAACATTCTCGTTGAAAAAGCGACACTTATGCCGTATGTATTTTTTACTATCATTTTAAAATTTTTGTTTTTGGATGTTGATTTCAGAATCCGAATTGTTGCACATTTATTAAAACCATTAAAAGGTGTTTTTTGAAGGTTAAAAAAAAAGAAGCGCAAAGATTCTGAAGGTTAAAAAAAAAGACTGCTATTCTGTGATGAATGGCGGTATGAAACTATCACGTTGGAATCTTCGCATGAACGTGCCCGCTCGACGATTGTAAACGTTCATATACTGCCACGTAGGATGTTGCTTTTTGAGGAACATAGAAAACCCGTTAAGCTTATGGACGTATTGCCATTTTTTAGGTTTTGTCCCTTCTTCAAAGAACACGATGACCGAGTAATCATTTTTCTTTTTTAACATGCTAGCCCCCCTCCTGTTTTAGTGGTTTGTATTGCTTTAAGGGCTTCGTTCACTTCATCAAGTTTGTACAGGATTCTATTGCCAATGCGGTGTGCTTTGACAATGCCCGTTTTTGTCCAGTCGTGAAGTGTGGGTAAGGAGATACACAGCAGTTTTGCGGTATCTTTTCTGGATAGAAGTTTTAAACCTTCCTTTTCAGGTGGGTTCAGATTTTTCAATTTGTTTTCAAGAACTTCTTCGACCACTTTTTTAATGTCGGAAAGCTCTAAATTTCTAAACATAAATGTTTCCATTATTTTATTCGATTTAATTAATAATGGGACAAAGAAGAAAAGAATGAAATTTAGCTTGGTTAGTATCGGTAAGAAATGCTAAGGATTGGTTTGAAACGTTAAGGATTGGTTAGAAACGCTAAGGATTGCTAAGGATTACTTATTTTCCGAATTTAATAACCTAATAATAAGCACTTTGAAATATTAAAATATTCATTATTTAAAAAATGGATGATTTAATAATTTGTCTGCATTTTGTTCTTGGGTAACCCTGATATATCTTAAAAAAGACTTCTCTGTTTTATGTCCAGTGATTTTCATTATTGAAACTGTGGGTACATCCGCTAAAAATAGATTTGTGGCAAAACTTCTTCTAGCGGTGTGAGTAGTTACAAGGTCACATTTTTTAACACTCTCTTTTTTAATAACGCCACCTTTTGTAATTGTTGTTTCTACCTTGGTATTTAATTTAGCTTCTGAAGCAACCTCCTTTATATAAGAATTCATAACCTGATTGGTCTTTGGTTTTGGTATTTGATAATTATATTTTTCTAAAATTTTAATAACCGTAGAGTGCAAAGGAATAGATACCCTTTGACCTGTTTTCTGCGTTCTAATTTGGAGTATTGATTTTTCAATTATTATGTTCTCGGGTTTAATTTGGATAAAATCGGAAAAACGTAAACCAGTATAACACCCAATTAAAAAAAGGTCTCTTATTCTATCAAGTCTTGGGTTTTCTTCAAAATCAATTTTTTCAATTTCCTTAAGCTCTGAAATACTTAAATAGATAGTATCTGATTCTTCTTTTGTTACTTTGAATTTTCTCTTTTTGAATTCCATATTCGTATTATGCCCCCGCTCCGTAGCTTCATTCAAAAATGTTTTCAAGGTTTTGATATGCTTACCAACTGTGTTTGAGGAAAGATTCAAATCAAAAGTCAAATACGCCATGTAAGCGTTATAAAATTCTAAGGTTATAGATTCAAAATCAATATTCTTGTTTTTAGAACTAGCGTATTCTTTTAAGTACTTAAAAACTGTGTTGTAAACGGTAATAGTTGATTTTTGTTTATTCAGTTTACTTTCTTCAATGTATTCATCTATGAACTCAAACAGCGTTTTTTGCTTTGCCTGTAAAATATTCCCCGATAATTCAGCGATAAGATGCTTCTTCAATAGCACATTATTGGGTAGAATTCCGTCATTTAGCAAACGCCTAAACACATTATTGATTCCATTTTCAATAATATTCAATCTTGTATTGAATTCTGGATATTCAGGAAATTGTTTGGATTCTTTTGCTCGTTGAGTTTTCAGATTCCAAAACTTAGGATTGATTTTTTCCCCAGTAGAAAACTTAAACCTTTTGTACTGGTAATTGTAAACCATGTAGATTAAAGAATCAGTTTTTGAACTAGGTTCTTTAAGGATAAATTTAGCTTTTGACATGGGTCAAATATATAAAAAAAGCTATCCTAGGGGACGAATGAGGGGACGAATAATTTTAATTTGCTCTTATTTCGGTTATTTTAGGCTTGTTCACAAACATAGCAAATACAGTACCTAACACACTATAATACAATAAAATAGAGTAAAATAAAATCAAAATTCAGTAAGTCCCGTCCAGACCGCAAAAAGCCTTCAAGAAATTGAAGGCTTTTTTTGTGTATAATAATTAAAATATTTAGTGAAAAACAGGGGTATGAAGTCTATCCTGAGCGAAATCGAAGGAATGCCCATACAGACTGCAGAGAGCAAATAAAAATCCTTGTTAATCGATGATTTAAAAGGCTTTTTCTTTTTAAGGGATAAATCCTAAAATATCCACCCAATAGTAATTTATCCAGTCCTGACTTAAGGAAAACTAATTTTTAAGATACTTTAGTGGTTCACTCTTTTAAAAATTTCAGATGACAGGAGTACATTGGGGAATTATAGGTTGTGGTGATGTGGCCGAAGTGAAAAGCGGACCTGCTTTTCAAGGTGTAGAAAATTCATCCCTAATCAGCGTTATGCGTAGGAATGGCCCTAAAGCCAAGGATTTTGCAGAACGGCATCAAGTGCCCCACTGGACCGATAACGCTAATGATATTCTTGAAAACAAGGACATCAATGCAGTGTATATTGCTACACCACCCTCCACGCACTTAAAATATGCCCTTGCTGCGCTGGCAGCCGGCAAACATGTCTATTTGGAAAAACCAATGGCTTTAGATACAAACGAAGCGCAACAAATTTGTGATGAGGCCGCAAAAAGCAAAGCCAAATTAACGGTCGCCCACTACCGAAGAAAACTACCGGCATTTTTGAAAGTACAGGAACTTCTGGAAAATACGGCCATTGGAAGTATCACCCATGCCGATATCCAAATCCTACAACCCAGAAATTCCGACATCGTTGCAGCTACCGAAGAAAATTGGCGCTTAAATCCCGAGATTTCCGGGGGTGGGTATTTCTATGATTTGGCCCCTCATCAAATCGATTTGCTATATTCTTATTTTGGCCCGATTAAAAAGGTTCGTGGGTTCTCACATTCGTCTCACGATAATCCTTTGGTGGAAGATACCGTCAATGGTATCATCCATTTTGAAAATGGAATTCAATTTAGAGGCCTTTGGAATTTCAATGCTTCGGACTTGAACAAAAAAGAAGTGTGTACCATTTACGGTACCCAAGGGAGCATCGAATTTTCCTTTTTTGGGGACAAGGTACGGCTGGAAAACAAAAATAGTTTGGAGGTGTTTACGTTCACCAACCCCAAGCACATACAGCAACCCATGATTGCTGCAACCGTTGATTACTTTTTAGGAAAGGGTGAAAACCCATGCTCCGCAGCCGACGGACTTTTGGTGATGGATTCCCTTGAAAGACTAAGTGGCCGAAAAAGTTAGTGCTTCTCCCCTGCCAACAAGGCTAACTTGGCAAAAAAATCACCAAACAACAACCGATTATCCAACTGCTGGTAGACCCTAATATTCCTGCTGGAAAGGTTGATTTCATAAACCCCGTCATCGTTTATTTTAGGCGCTTGTTTTATGACATAGGTGCTCGACGATGGATCCATCTCAAATGAGGATTGCAGGGCCGTTAACAACACCAAGGGATTATCCCCATAAATATAAACCTCTCCAATAGGCACGTTCCATTTACCCAATTTACCTAAAGCATCTTTCATAACGCTATACAAATGATTACCAAGCTCACCTTTGCCCTTAACATGGGTCAGCAGTTCTGCATCGGTCATAATGGGTTGCCGGTAGACATTTCTAGGCACCTGCCATAATTTTAGATTTGATTCGTTGAATACCACTTGCGCTGCTTTGATATCCATCCCTAGATTGTACTCCAAGGCAGTATATCCGGGGGGTGGTAAAGCAAGGCCTTCATATTCCGGACCCCCAATCCAAACTACCGTCAATTTTTCGGCAATCTTAGGTTCTAAAAGATATGCACTCGCTATGTTGGTAAGGTTACCGCCACAAACCACAAATAGGGGTAAATCAGTATCGGTACGCATGGCCTCTTTAATAATGGCCTGTACCCCATCCCCATCAATCGCGGTTTCTATAGCTTCGAGGCTTTTATTTTTATCGGTGTAGACGGGAATCGAATCTTCCAGTTTTAGGAGTTTTAGGATTTTCATCGCCTGCTCCTTGGCATATTCAGAAGTACCCGGACCCCCAAAACCTTGTTCGTACATGTGCGATGCCACAATGCCCCTAATTTCAACAGAAGGCGATAATAAATGATGGGCAAGCTGAAACAAACCGTCTGGATCACCACCCAGGTCATTATCGATGATTACCCGCATACGGGGTTTTACCATGGCCTCCAATTCCGATATGGCATCTAATTGCTGGGAGAAGCCTTGGTGCAACCCCAGCACTGTAATTAAAATGGTTCCTAAAAAATGGGTGTAGTTTTTCAAATGAATGTAATTATGATTCGTATATTTTAATCTTGTCTTTATTCTTTTAAATAATAATTTAAAAATAAACTTTACTTAGATAGTTTCGGAGAACCCCCAGCAATAATTTTCATTTTACTAATTTCCTTCCCTAACGGAAAGAAAAAGTGTTTAGGTATCAATGATGTTTGCAAAGAGATTATCCTCCCGCTTTACTAAGGTATTGACCAGCTGATAATTTGTCCTATGTAATTATTACATTGGATATTCATTACCAGCAATAGTGACTTTTTCAAATACCTATTAAAAGAATACTATCAAAAAGAAAGAATAATGATCAAAAGAAAGGTATGTGCAAATTGATTTACAAATTTTTTAGGGCAAATTCAATATTTTTCACTAAGGGTTAACGGACCATTATAGGTTTTATCCTTCCATAACAGTTTAGTTCCTTGAGGGACCGATACCTTCATAACCTCTCCCTCAATATCAATAGTAATAGAGCCATAAGGAGTAGGTACATTAGCACTTGCCCACTTTAAGTAGCCTAAATTGGGTCTAATTGCAAACTTTTTCCAACCATCTTCAAGTGGTTCCAATCCAAAAATTTGAGAAGGTAAAATAGCAGCCGGTCCTGAGCTCCAGGCATGATTCAAGCTTTTAGCGTAGGGTCTTCCATAAAAAGCATATTGTGATGCATCTTGTTGGTTTTCATCATAAGCTTCCCAGAACGAGGTCGCACCCTTTTTCATCATACCACCCCAATAATCAGAAATGCTGTTTAAGGCGTAGTCTATATTTCCCATTTGTGCAAGGGCCATCATTTCAAAACCAGCCATGTAGGGAGTACCGACCGGCTTTATGCTCTTATCTCCTAATAGCGCCATGATTCCCTTTGATTTATCTATTGGAGTGATACCGGAGACAATCGCCAAAAAGTTAGGATGTCTTGTGTAATCACCTACTGTACTTCTACCGGAAAACCATGCTTCCTTTTCAGGATCCCATACCTTTTTATAAAGGTTCTCTTTTAGTATTCCGGATTTATTTTCCCAATAATTAGCCCTATCATTATCTCCCATTCTTTCCGCAAGTTGTACAGCACTTTTTTGTGCCCACCACCACAAAATTTGAAGTGCGGTCCACTTTTCCTGATTCACCCAATCTATAAATACCCAATCATCTTCACTACTATTTAAGAAGCCATTTTTGTCAGCTCTGGTCTGTAAAACGGCAAGTGCCTCTTGAATACGTTTCCATTCCTTTTGCAAATGATTCATATCATTATAATAAAGTTGAAACTGGTTTTGGGCTATAATCCACCATACTGAATAATCCAAGATGCCGTTTATGTCTTTTTCTTTAATTCCTGCTCTTCCCAAAGCTACCAAAGACCGTCTAACCAATTCAACATCATTAAAAGTATATGAATTCACGAGCATGCTCATGGCCATATCCCCTGTCCACGGCAATCGATCCCGTTTCATACCATCCAAAAGAAAATCGTGCATATTAAGCCGTAACGTATAGGCACTATTCATCCATATTTTGGTCAACAATGAATCTGAACATGCAAATGCACCTTTGTATTGTGCAGGATTTATAATGGCCTCACTGCTTACTTTAATGGGATTGATATTATGGATGTTGACGTACCTAAAGGCTAAAGGAACTTTACTTCTCCATAAATCTTCTCCAACTTTAATAACCTCTTGTGTCTGTTCAATCACCACGTTGTCAATGTCCAAAGCTTCCGTTTCGGACTCTCCAATTACCATCATTGGCTTTTCCCGACTTTGAATATTGACATATCCATAAAGTTCCTTTCCAAAATCGTACAAAGAATTCTGTTTTTCCTTTGGTGCCAGCAAAAGGGTAGGCTCTTCCAATTGATGTGGGGGTATGTTCAATTTGTTCTGCGGAAAGTTAGTGGTATAGGTCCAAATAGAATCATTTGCTTTCCATTCCCATTTATTGTTACCCGTTTGTAAAGGTCCCTCTTCAATTAAAAGCGCGGGAATTCCTTTAGTTTCAGCTATCTCGAATCTAATGATAGTAACCTCCGTTTCATTAAGTCGATTCAGGGTATGAAAATCCTCAGATTTTTTAAATTCTTTTTCAAGTATATCATTTATGAAAACTCTACCGCTACCTGTGGTTTTATATTTTACAGCCTTTACTTTCTGAGGTGTACTTAGAGCCAACTGAAAACTACCATTCATATAGGGTTTATGGTAAATCCCTGGGTAACCAACATTTAGTTTTGCTGAATCCTTACGGGCCATCAATAATTGTAATCGGTACGATTCTAATTCTGCAGATCCGTATATCCATTTAGTTTTTTCTTCTTCGGTCAAAACCTCAGGATAAACCTTTTTTCCATTATATGCTGGGTCTATAACGGCAAAATTAGACATGTCGTGTGCCTTGCTTTGTGCATTGGTGCTAATGACCGCCAATACAATTAGTGAAAAATCTATTAAATTTCGTTTCAATATATTCATGATGATTATTAAAAAATTATTAACTCTACCTAAAAGCCTTGTTCCCTACTCCCTTATTGTAAAGTAATAATGACCCGAAAGGAGTTCCAAAATGATATCTTCTCTTTCTTCACCTTTTAGAATTACTCCTTTTGCTTTTTTAACTTTCTTGTTTCCAATTTTGATACTGGAAATATTTTCTGTCTTCAGTTTTAAAGTAGCCGTAGTATTTGCCGGAACGGTTACCGAGTACGACCAACCATCTTCGACCCAATTCCACTCACTGGCTATTCGACCATACATACTATCATAATATCCTTTCGCAAATTTCATTTCCTTAGTGGGGTCTGGTGTGGGTTCCAATACAAAATGCTTAAATCCCGGATGCTCGGAGTCACGTTGAATACCCAAGGAATGATTATACATCCAAGCTGCAACTGCTCCAAAAGAGTAGTGGTTAAAAGAGTTCATACTATTATTTCCTCCAAAACCATCTTCAACGGTATAGGAATTCAGGCGCTCCCAAATGGTCGTAGCGCCATTTTTAAAAGAGTATAACCAGGACGGATAGGTGGTTTGTTGTAACAATTGATATGCCACTTCATCCTTTCCGTTTTCTGACAAGGCATTGTTCAAGGAAGCCGTTCCTATAAAGCCCGTCATTAAGGAATAGGCAGGGCGTTCTACGCCAAGCTCATCCATATTGGTGCGTTGAACGGTAGCCACTAGATTGTTGACTACTTTTTGTTTGTTATTTTCATCAAGCACATTAAAATTCAAAGGAATGGCATAGGAAGCCTGGGTGTCCACAAAATCCCCCGCTTGTTTAATCATATCCTCAGGTAAAGGAGGTCCAAAACGGGTGCTTTGATTACCTAAATGCAAGGTTTTACCTGTGCCTGCATCGATATAGGTACTGTTTAAAAATGCCTTGCGTTCTTCATATTGTTTCTTAAAGGATTCCGCATCAGCCGATTTGTTCAATAGTTCAGCGGTTTGGGCCAGAATTTCCAAATCCCGTAAGTGGTAAACCGTCCACAACATCGTATCCTCATTCTTAAAACCTTCCGGACTCAGCCAATCCCCTAGCGGACCTTCATATAGAACACCGGTTTCTGAATTAATATTTGAATTTAAAAATTCTACATACCGTTTCATGGCCTCATAATGTTGGTCTAGCAAAGCCAAATCTCCATATTGTTGATAGACTTCCCAAGCGATCACAATTCCAGCACTTCCCCAAAGTGTCCCTCCAAAACCGCCGCCAACAGGAGCCACGTCCGTAAACCGACCATCTTGTCGTTGAATATCGCGCATCGCTAATAAATGTCGGTCCAAAAAGGGCTCCACATGCGCCAAATACGTTGCAGCTTCAGAAAATACATTGATATCCCCACTCCACCCCATACGTTCATTACGTGCGGGAGTATCCGTTGGGATGGATAAAAAATTACCGCGTAATGACCAGGTAATGTTCTCCCAAAGTTTATTGACCAGTTCATTGCTAGTCTCGTACGATGAGGCCAATTCCTTGATGGAACTGACGACCAAACCTTTTATACTTTCTAGGGGAAGTGCTTTATCGATTCCTGTGATTTCCAAATAGCGATAGCCGTGAAAGGTAAATCTAGGCCGTATAGTTTCTTCTCCGCCCTTTCTTATATACATATCTTGAGTCAAGGCCGCTCGTATATTCTCGAGCATGACCATCCCTGTATTTTTTTCGTATTCCGATAAATCCGGATATTTTACCTCCGCATAACGCAGGGTAATCGTATCGCCCGCTTGACCCGGAGGCAATTGTATTTCAGGAAAACCAACCATGTTCTGGTTCATATCATATACAAAAACACCTGGGCGCACCTCTTCCACATTTACGGGTGTCAACTCCTTCACAATACTGGGATTTTCTCCAATCTGTCCGATTAATTGTAATTCCTCATAATTGAAATCTTTGGTTTGATAGGTGGTTCCCTCCAAGGGAACAGAAACGGCAGATTTCCAATTTCCATAATCAAAACCAATGCTTGACCATCCCGTGATTTCAGCTTCTTTCTGGGCATCATATACTTCTCCTTGAAAGAAGCTACCGTAACGAATAGGGCCGTCAGCAAACAGTTTCCACTCTTTGTCATTGGTAGTAACCACTTGTTCTGTACCATTATCATAGGTAATCATCAGTTGGGCCAATAGGGATTGGCGGTCTCCAAAATAATTCCAGTTTTCACCACTGTAGGTGATATTTCCACTCCACCAACCTTCACTCAAGATGGCCCCAAAAGCATTTTCGCCACCTGATGCAATTTCATTCGTGACATCATAGGTCTGGTACATATGCGTTTTATTATACTGCGTGAGTCCCGGATTAAAATAGTCTTCACCTACCCGTTTACCATTTAAATACAGTTCATAAATACCCCGAGCGGTTACATAAATACGTGCTTTCACAATCTTTTTTTCTTCGGATGAAAATTCTGTACGTAGCATAGGAGCTGCATTTCTACTAGGGTCGGCTACCACAAAGATTGGCTCTTTCTCGGCCGATATTTCATATCCATTATTGGTTATATTGAAATTTGAAATGGATGTTGTTTTATATTGAAAAATTCCATCGTACACATCACTCTGCAAGTCTTCTTGAAAAAGCACATTGGAAGGTTTCCTGAAATTCTTGATTTTGACATCGGAAAAAATGGCTTTCTGACCCTTATCCACATAAAACCCAATATCCGCCACCATAGGAAAACTGATATAATCGTTCCCTTTGCCTACCGGGTTTAAATTAAAACCCATTTTACCCCTGGGGGGCGGCATCGTATCATCGTTACCTGAAATCTTTTGTTCCGGTGCAGTTCCGTTTAGGAACACTTCAAAAAGACCAAAGTTACAATCCGTATAAAAGGTATGCTCATCATACTTGTTTTGGTTATTGATGAGTTCCAATGGCACCATATAAGACCGAAAGGGAACAGCATTACTGTCTTCCGGACCATAGCCCACTCGAAATACATTAAACTGTGCCAAACCGTTTACAGAGCCATCAACCTCAGCGATATCCAATTCAAAACGAACATAGTTTTCATCTCGCCCAGTGGCTACACCTTGAATATTCTTATTCTTGTCCATTAAGCGAACATCATTGGCTCCAAAAACAAAAGAGGCACTGGTGCTTTTAGATTTCTTGTTCAGTTGAAGCGTATACTCCAATTTGAAAACTGACAAATATTGGGAGTACAACACCATATCGGCATCGCCTCCACCAATCCATTGAGCACCGTTCCATTGTTTGGAATTGGGGTCCGCATCTAATAATCCTGTTTCGAACCAAGACCTTTTGGCACTTAACTTTCCTTCCTCATCCCAAACTTTAACCTCCCAAGTATAGCGGGTTTGAGGTTCCAATTCCTGACCATCATAGGTAATGGCCAAAGAGTTCCCAGTTTCGATTTTACCCGAATCCCAAACCTGGATCTTGGCCTCATCAAAAACCAAAATTTGAAATGCCGTCTGAAATTGCCCAATCTTACTTGGATTAGTCTCCATTTGCCAGCTAAATCGAGGAGTCTTAATATCGATTCCCAATGGCGTTTCCAGATATTCTGTAGTTAATCCTTGAAGTGGAGTCTGTGTCCTAACACTAATAATGGAGAATAAGGAAAGAAAAACATAAAAAGCTTTTATTTTCATAGTAAAGGCTACTTTAGTATTTGAATTTATAACGAAATAACTCGTGAACTTTAGGTATCTCTCAAATGTACCTATATTCTAAATAAAGGCTATTCCGTACTGTTATGGATAGCTATTCATTAATCTTAGTTAAATTATTACACTAAAAAGTATCTTTCCCTAAAAATGAGTTCATGTTGAAATTTATAGAGATAAACGAAAGTTCAATTATTCCCAAGTATAGACAAATTGTTAATTCTATACGTACCGCCTTGGAGAAGGGTGATGTAAAACTGAACGATAAATTGCCCTCTGTAAATGAACTTTTAATTGAGTTTGATATTTCTAGAGACACTGTGGTTCGGGCCTATGACCATTTAAAAAAATTAAATATCATACAATCCATACCCGGCAAAGGATATTACATAAAAAAAGACAATGAGGAATTGCAAGCCAAAGTATTTCTATTATTCAACAAATTAAGCGCCCATAAAAAGTTGATCTATGATGCATTTTCAAAAGAATTAGGGAATAATGCGACCATAGATTTTTTTATTTATGAAAACAACTATAGGCAATTCAAGAGTTTAATCCAATCCACAAAAGAAAGAGACTATACCCACTATGTTATTATATGCCATTTTGAAGAAGGGGGTGATGATTTGGAGAATTTTATTAAGAATAATATTCCTTTAGAAAAACTTTTAATACTTGATAAGCAGTATTTGGCTTTGAATAAAAATATAGCAAGTGTATACCAAGATTTTGAACGGAATATATACACTGCACTTGTTGAATTAAATCACTTATTGAAAAAATATAAAAAAATTAAATTATTGTTTCGTGAAAAGACATACCACCCTATTGAAATAAAACAGGGATTTTTAAAATTCTGCTTAGAATATGCCTACGATTTTGAAATTATTGATACCGTAGAATCGGAATACATTGAAAAAAATACAGCTTACATAAACTTAATGGAGAATGATCTTATTTTATTGATAAAGAAAATAAAATCAACAAAATTTCAATTAGGCAATGATGTGGGAATAATTTCTTACAATGAAACGGCTATCAAAGAAATACTATTGGATGGAATAACAGTAATTTCAACAGACTTTGAGCAGTTGGGGAAACATGCCGCTAAACTTATCCTAAAGAACGAAAAAAAGCATATTGAAAATCCGTTTTACACTATTGTCAGAAAATCATTGTAGGGAATAAAATATTTTTAGTTCTGAAATTCTAAAGTATGAAGTACAGAACAGTACAGGATAGCTATGATAGCTTCGCTTCCTATCTTTGGAAACATAAAAATATATCTAAGTAGACCAAAAATGCAAAAGACGTTTAAACATGTAGATTACCTGTGGGATGAAAAGAAAGCTGCCGAATTGGGAGATGACCAAGTAGCTCTGTTTTTGTACCGGTCCAACATCCTTGGAGCGGATTTAAGAATCACCAATTATGGTGGTGGAAATACCAGTTGTAAGACTACAGAAAAGGACCCATTGACCAATGAAGAGGTGGAAGTAATGTGGATCAAAGGTTCAGGTGGTGACATAGGCACCTTGACCAAGTCCGGGATTGCGGGTCTTTATACGGAACGTTTACGAAATCTTAAGAATGTTTATGGCGGATTGGAAGATGAGGACCGCATGGTGGGGCTTTTCAACCATTGCATCTATGATCTGGACAGTAAGGCGCCATCCATCGATACGCCATTACACGGTTTACTTCCCTTTAAACATATCGACCACTTGCATCCAGATGCCTTGATTGCCGTTGCAGCAGCAAAAGACAGTGAAAAAGTCACCAAAGAAATTTGGGGAGATACCATGGGCTGGGTGCCTTGGCAACGACCAGGTTTTGATTTAGGCCTTCAGTTGGAAAAATGTTTGAACGATAATCCCGGTATTCGGGGTATCGTATTGGGTAGTCATGGTCTATTTACTTGGGGAGATACGTCCTACGAATCCTATATCAATAGTTTAGAGGTCATCGAAATGGCTTCGGAATATATCGAGAAAAAAATAAAGGCGAACGGTAGTGTTTTTGGAGGTCAAAAAATACAATCTCTTCCAAAGGAAAAGCGATTGGAAAAGGCTTCGCAACTAATGCCGATGCTTAGAGGTCTTTGTTCTTCAGAGGATAGAATGATTGGTCACTTCAACGACAGTGATGTAGTTCTAGAGTACATTAACAGTAACGATTTGGAGCGACTGGCACCTATGGGTACATCGTGTCCCGATCATTTTTTACGTACCAAGATCCAGCCTTTGGTGTTAGATTTGGGTACGGATGCAGATACAGGTGATACCAAGGCCATTCTAAAAAAATTAAAGCCTTCATTTGAACAATACCGCCAAGAATATAAGGACTATTACGAAACCTGCAAAAAGGCCAATAGCCCAGCCATGCGTGACCCTAACCCGGTAATTATAATATATCCAGGTGTGGGCATGTTCAGCTTTGCAAAAAATAAGCAGACCACAAGGGTAGCCAATGAGTTCTATGTAAACGCCATTAATGTTATGCGTGGTGCGGAGGCCATGACCGAATATACTTCCTTACCAAGACAGGAAGCCTTTGATATTGAATATTGGCTTTTGGAAGAGGCAAAACTACAACGCATGCCCAAAGAAAAACCTTTGTCCAGAAAAGTGGCACTGGTCACAGGAGCAGGTGGCGGAATTGGAAAAGCCATTGCTGATAAATTAGCGGCAGAAGGCGCCAATGTAGTGCTAACGGATATTGCGGAGAATCGTTTGCAAGAAGCCCTTGCCACCTTTCCAGGAGATACCGCCAGTTATGCCATTTGTGACGTTACTAAAAGTGAATCCATCGCATCGGCCTATAAAAAAGCATGTCTGGATTTTGGCGGGGTCGATATCATAGTGCACAGCGCCGGCTTGGCCATTTCAAAACCCTTGGAAGAAACCACCGAAAAGGACTGGGACATTCTGCAGGACGTATTGGTAAAAGGTCAATTTGAATTGGCCAAACAAGCCGTAGAAATTATGCGTAAACAAGATCTGGGTGGTGATATCATCCATATCGCCAGCAAGAACGGATTGGTCTCAGGACCTAATAATGTGGCTTACGGTACCGCAAAAGCGGCACAGCAGCACATGACCCGTTTATTGGCGGCAGAACTGGGCGCAGACCATATCCGCGTGAATACGGTAAACCCAGACGGAGTTATAGTGGGCAGTAAAATATGGGAAGGTGATTGGGCAGAAGGGCGTGCCAAAGCCTACGGAATTACCGTTGAGGAACTTCCGGCGCACTATGCGAAAAGAAACCTTTTGAACGAAATCATTTATCCGGCCGATATTGCCAATGGCGTATTCGCCCTAGTAGGCGTCCTGGATAAATCTACCGGAAACATCATTAATGTGGACGGCGGTATGGCCAACGCTTTTGTAAGATAGTTAATTGAGTGAGTGAAGACCTGCTGACTTTAGGGCCAGCAGGTCTATTTTAAAGAACCGAATATGCAATTAGATAAAGACCATATCCTGACCGAAAATAATAGGCTACAGGAAAATCACCAAGACCAGTTCGATTTTTTATCCAACCAATTGGACCGACAGGATAAGGACGTACAAACGATCCTAAGAAAATTAGCTAATTTTCAGGTAGCGATTCCAAGTTGGGCCTTAGGTGCGGGTGGTACCCGTTTTGGTCGTTTTTCTTATTTTGGGGAACCAGCATCGCTGGAACAAAAAATAGAAGATGTGGGTATACTGCATGCCCTCACCAAAACAGCAGGCGCTGTTTCCTTACATATTCCTTGGGATATTCCACAAGATTATAACGCCATTAAAGAACTGGCAAAGGCCAACGGACTCGTTTTTGACGCGGTAAACTCAAATACGTTTCAGGATCAAAAAGATGCGAATGAGAGTTACCGTTTCGGTTCTTTGTCGAATTTGAACGCCTCCGCTCGTAATCAAGCCATTAAGCACAATATTGATGTCATTAAAATTGGTGAAAAATTAGGCTCCAAAAGTCTTACGGTTTGGTTGGCCGATGGTTCCAATTTTGCAGGGCAGCGTAATTTTCAATCTGCCTTGACCCATACAGAAAACAGTTTAAAAAGTATCTATTCCGAACTGCCCGAAGATTGGAAAATGTTCATCGAGTACAAGCCCTATGAACCCAATTTCTATAGTACCGTAATTCAAGATTGGGGTACCTCTTTCATGTTGGCCAATGCCTGTGGGGAAAAAGCCTATACCTTGGTCGATTTGGGACACCATTTACCCAACACCAATATTGAACAGATTGTTTCTACGCTTATGCTGAAAGGCAAACTGGGCGGTTTCCATTTTAACGATAGTAAGTACGGTGATGATGACAGTACCGTAGGTAGTGTAAAACCCTATGCACTTTTCCTGATTTTTAATGAATTGGTCTATGGGATGGAGAACAATCCACAAAATCCTGATCTGGCTTGGATGATCGATGCTAGCCACAATATCAAGGATCCTTTGGAAGACCTATTACAATCTTTGGAAGCCATACAAGAAGCGTATGCAAAAGCACTATTGGTAGACCAAGAAGAATTACAAATGGCACAGTCAAGAAACGATGTTACCCTATGCCAAGAGATTTTACAGAACGCCTATAGAACCGATGTTAGACCTTTATTGGCACAGGCCCGTGCTTTAAGCGGTGGAGCTATAGACCCGTTAACATCTTATCGCAACCTTCGTGTACGTGCAGGCTTGATTAAAGAAAGAGGTATGAATTCTGTAGCTACCGGATTGTAAACTACCTCATGAAAAAAGTAACCGCCATATTCGACATTGGAAAAACCAATAAGAAGTTTTTCCTTTTTGATACGGATTATCAAGAAGTGTATCGAGAGTATATCACTTTTGATACTATCCATGACGAAGATGGTGATTCCACAGAGGATTTGCATGCTTTGCAAGACTGGTTGAAAAACGTTTTTGACAGAATATTAAAATCGGACAAGTACGATATTACAGCCATTAATTTTTCAACCTACGGAGCCAGTTTGGTGCATCTGGACGTTAACGGGGAAGTAGTCACTCCCCTGTACAATTATACCAAACCCTTAGCTTCCAAAATAGTAGATTCCTTTTTTCAAAAATACGGACCTGAAGAAAAATTTGCCGTAGAAACGGGATCCTCCATTGATGGGATGCTCAATTCTGGAATGCAATTATATTGGCTAAAACATTCAAAACCGGAAACTTTTGAAAAAATAAAAACCTCCCTACACCTTCCCCAATACATCAGTTATATATTTACAGGTATTCCCATCAGCGAATATACCAGCATCGGTTGCCACACGGCCATGTGGGATTTTGCGAAAAAGGATTACCACGATTGGATCTATGCGGAAGGTTTTCATAAAATTCTGCCCCCCATTGTTTCTACGGAGACCAGTATCAATATGAACTACAATGGGAAACGCATTAAAATTGGGGTAGGCATCCATGACAGTTCGGCTGCATTATTACCCTATGTCAGAAGCATCAAAAAGAAGTTTATCTTGGTCTCTACCGGTACTTGGAGCATTGCTTTGAATCCGTTCTCAGAAAAATTATTGACCAAAGAAGATGTTGCCAATGACTGTATCAACTACATGCGCATCAACGGGAAACCCGTAAAATCTTCACGACTATTCTTAGGCAATGAATATTCAGAACAAGTCAAGCAATTGACCAAGCATTTTCAGGTGGACCCCAATCTTCATAAGTCCGTAAAATTCGACTACGAAACCTATTTCGAAATCATCAAGGATATGGAACCCATGTTCAGATGGGTGGGAATCCAAACCAAAAATATGCCCGAGGTCACTAAAATAACCTATGACTCTTTTCAACACGCATACCACCACTTAATGATAGAGTTGGTCATGCTACAGGTGGAACGTATTAAAATAGCGGCTGGGAATGACAAAATAGAAAAACTGTATATCGACGGTGGTTTTAGCGATAACGATGTGTATATAAAATTGGTTTCACACTATCTTCGAAATATGGAACTACGTACAACGGATTCTTCCTTAGGTTCGGCATTGGGAGCGGCCATTGCGATATCGGACAGTAAATTGAATTCCAAGTTCCTGAAGAAAAATTATAGTTTAAAAAAACACATTCCGTTCATTTTAAAATAGACAACAGTTATGGCGATGAGTTTTGATTCAGATTATCCTTCGGTCGACGATTTAAGGACCAAGGCAAAGTCAAGGATTCCCAAGTTCGCATTTGAATATTTAGATGGCGGTTGCAATGAAGATGTAAGTCTTGCTAGAAATACGTCTGAAATACGTAAAGTACAATTACAGCCCCGGTATTTACGAAATTACGGCACCAGCTCCATAAAGACAAAGATCATGGGAATGGAGTTCGACGCTCCTTTCGGTATTGCCCCGGTGGGTCTTCAAGGACTCATGTGGCCGAATACTCCGGCGATTTTGGCCGAGGCAGCTTACGATCATAATATCCCATTTATCCTAAGTACTGTAACTACGATGGATATTGAAAAGGCCAGTGAATTGACGGAAGGTAATGCTTGGTTTCAATTATACAATCCAGTGGATGACGTTATTCGCGATAGCATCATCGACCGTGCTGAAGCAGCGGGATGCCCAGTTCTTGTGCTGCTTTGTGATGTACCCACCTTTGGTTATAGACCTCGGGATTTCAGGAACGGACTCGCATTACCCCCGAAAATGACCGTTGCCAATATCCTTCAGATATTAGGCAAACCGACTTGGGCATACAACACCCTAAAATACGGGCAACCTACTTTTGAAACGCTAAAGCCATATACTCCGGAAGGATTGAATCTAAAACAACTGGGCGCTTTTATGGACAAAACCTTTTCAGGCCGATTGAACGAGGAAAAGATAAAACCGATTCGTGATCGATGGAAGGGAAAATTGGTCTTGAAAGGGGTGGCCTCTGAACAGGATACTCAAGATGCCATACGTATGGGCTTTGATGGTATCATTGTTTCCAACCATGGGGGCAGACAATTGGATGCCGCACAATCCACCATAAACTCTTTACAACAAATTGCTGCAAAATATAGCGACCAGATAGAAATTATGATGGACAGTGGTCTACGATCAGGTCCAGATATAGCCCGAGCCATGGCCAGTGGCGCCAAATTCACCTTTATGGGGCGTTCGTTCGTGTATGGTACCGGAGCTTTAGGCAATAAGGGAGGAGATCACACCATTGGCATGCTAAAAACACAGTTTAAACAAGTGATGGACCAACTCTGTTGTGAACGCGTGGAAGATTTGCCCAAGCATTTGATCACCAACTAAAACAAACCCAACCATGAGTCAGAATCATCACGAAGAAGAATATATCGAAGAATTGGCCGGTGGCGAATTTGAAAGACAACCAGTTCCAGCATCCAAATTAAAAAGTTGGAAAAGCTTTCTCGGGATGTATGCTGGGGAACATGCCGCTGGAACCGAATTTGTGATAGGTCCCTTGTTTTTAACGACAGGGGTAAGTGCCTTTGATTTGATCATCGGCCTACTTTTAGGGAACCTGATGGCGGTTATTAGTTGGCGCTTCTTGACTTCCGAAATTGCGGTCAAGAGAAGATTGACCCTATACTATCAATTGGAGAAAATCTGCGGGAAAAAGCTAGTGATCGGGTATAATCTCGCCAACGGAATCCTGTTTTGCTTCTTGGCCGGGGCGATGATTACCGTTTCCGCTACAGCCGTGGGAATACCGTTTGATATGGAAATGCCCAAACTAACGGACACCATGCCTAACGGGGCTACTTGGATCATTATCGTTTTAGTGATCGGTGCGGTCATTTCTTTGATTGCCTCGAAAGGTTATGATACGGTCTCGAAAGCGGCCAACTGGATGTCCCCCGTAATTGTCCTGGCCTTTGTAGCCTGTGGCATTGTGGCCTTGCAACAATTGGGCGTTGGTAGTTTGAAAGACTTTTGGAATATTTGGGGTGAAGGCGGAGAGCCTTTTCCGGGACAAATAAAATACACGTTTTGGCATGTTTTCTTTTGGTCATGGTTCGCCAATGCCGCGATGCATATTGGTATGTCTGACCTTTCCGTATTCCGTTTCGCAAAAAAAGCAAGCTCTGGATGGACAACCGCAGCGGGCATGTACGTGGGCCATTATATGGCTTGGATTGCCGCCGCTTTGTTGTATGCCGTATATGTTCAATCCCCGGAAGCACAAGCACTACTGGCGCAAGGCGAGGCGCCCAATGTGGCACCGGGACCCTTAGCTTATAACGCTATCGGTGTCTTTGGTATCATTGCCGTGGTTCTGGCGGGATGGACGACAGCCAACCCGACCATCTATAGGGCCGGACTCGCATTCCAGGCCATTATGCCAAAGACCTCCACATTTTGGGTGACGATTTTGGCGGGTTCTATTGCGACCGTTGCCGGACTTTTCCCTGCTTTTGCCATGAAATTATTGGATTTCGTTGCGCTGTATGGATTTATTCTAGCTCCCGTTGGTGCCGTTATCGTTTTTGAACATTTTTTCCATAAGCAAGCGGGCATCGTTCAAAACTATGCGGAATTGGCGAACATAAAATTCAACAAATCGGTATTATTGGCTTGGGGTATCAGCTTTGGATTATTCTATTTTATATCGGTACAGTTTGATGTATTCCTTTCCTTCGTCACCTTACCGGCTTGGTTGTTATGTGGGGTATTGTTCCTAGTGTTCAGCAAGTACTCGCAAAAAAAACTATCCTAAATTGTTTTGGGTTAAATCTTAGTTTAAAAGTATCCCGGGAAACTTGTAAATTCATCCCATGAAAAAACTGATTCAAATTTTTGGTGCTTGGTATGGTGCTCGTAAAATCGGAGGTGGAAAATGCGGTTGTATTGGGACTGTTTTTGTGTTCATACTACTGTATTGGATATTCGGTTATGTGTTAGAAGCATTTTAACCAGACCTACTTCCTAACCTAGCATCTTCCTGACCGTGGCTCTTTTGCTCAAAAACCTTGGTACTGGTCTTCATGTCCGCATACCTAGGGTCTTGTACAAAATCCTGTTTTTGTAGTTTAATGATTTCTATACTCAAAAACCCAAACTCACTCACCACTTTTCCATAAAACCGGTAGATGCCCCTACCCCTAAATGCATACTTGGCCGCCACCGGTGGAAAAAGAACAGTATCAAATACCTGCCCTTGTTGGTCTATCAACGTGGCGAAGAACATGTGTTTACCGGTGTGGGTTTTGGTTCGTTTTACGGTGACCAGATATCCATAAATATCGATATGCCTATCCAAATATTTTTCAAAGTCCTTACTGCCCGTGGTGTTTTTGGGGGGCTCCGCCAATAGCTCGAACGGACTGCATAGACTAAACCCAAATAGCTCCAATTGGGTAAAAGCAACTTCTAGATTTGTACTATATAAATTAGGGATTTCAAAATGCTGATGCTTAGGTGCAAATAGCTTGGGATGGTCTATTTTTTTGGTCTTGTTCAAAAAAAGATGTGCTTTCCATAATAGCTCATATTGATTAACGCCCGTAAACCGGAACGCATCAATACGTATTAAAATACTCACCTGTTCTATGGAAATGATCACCCGATCTAAAAAACCTTCCAAAGAATCAAAATCACCATTAGCATACCGTTCCTTTAAGATACGCTCCATAACGCGCTGCTCCAATTCCCGCAAATAGCCCAGACCCAGATACAGTTCCTTCCCGTAAATACGGTTACCGGCATTACTTTTATTTATACACGGCGGATGAATGGTAGCGCCTAGCATACGGGCCTCGTGCACGTAAAATTCGGTCTTATAAAATCCGCCACCATTATTGAGGACCGCCACCATATATTCCAACGGATAATAGGTTCTCAAAAACAAACTCTGGTAACTTTCCACTGCGTAGGAAGCCGAGTGCCCTTTTGCAAAAGCATAACCGGCAAAACTGGCCACTTGGTCCCAAATTTCTTTGATCAAACTTTCTGCATATCCCTTCTTGCGGCAGTTATCGATAAATTTATCCTGCACCTTCTGAAATTCTTCCCGGGACCGGAATTTACCGCTCATGCCCCTTCGTAGTACATCGGCTTCGCCCAAATCCAAATCGGCAAAATGATGCGCCACTTTGATCACATCTTCTTGATAGACCATAACTCCGTAAGTTTCCGGCATAATCTGTAACATCACCGGATGCGCCAACTCCTCTGCCCTACCCTTGTTTCTATGTCGCAAAATATATTCCCGCATCATCCCGCTTTTAGAAACCCCGGGGCGAATAATGGAACTTGCCGCCACGAGCCCCAAGTAATTATCCACCTCCAATTTTTTCAGCAACATTCGCATAGCAGGTGATTCTACATAAAAGCAGCCCATGCATTGCGCAGTTTTCACCATGTTATTAATTTTGGGGTCTTTTTTAAAAGCCTTAATATCATGAATATCGAATTTGGCAAATTCTTCCGGGCGATCCCGCTCCAGAATATCCAAGGTTTCCTTTATTTTGGCCAATCCGCGCTGGGCAAGAATATCGAATTTGTAGAGACCTACATCCTCGGCAATGATCATATCGAATTGTGTGGTGGGGAATCCTTTGGGCGGCATATTGGTGGCCGAAAACCAATGAATGGGCTTTTCAGTAATCAAGATTCCACCAGCATGGATACTCAGGTAATTAGGCATTCCATGAAGCAATTGCGTGTATCTGAGCACTAATGCCGATATGTTATCCAACCTGCTTGCCTCAAAATTACCGTCGCACAGCAAATCGATTTCATCCTTTGGGAGGCCGAACACCTTACCCAGTTCGCGAATGACCCCTTTGGATTGAAACGTTACATAAGTCCCTAATAATGCCACATTCTGAAAACGATTAAAAATATATTCGGTCATTATAGGTCGGTCACGATGTGAAAAATCGATATCAAAATCGGGCGGATTTACTCGGTACAGATTAATGAAACGCTCAAAATAAAGGTCGAGCTCCATGGGATCCACATCGGTAATAAAAAGTAAATAGGCCACAATACTATTGGCACCACTACCCCGCCCCACATAAAAAAAGTTTTGCTTACGGGCATGGGAAATAATATCCCAATTGATGAGAAAATAGGATACAAAACCCATTGTTTTAATGAGTCCCAGTTCTTTCTCCAAACGGTCCAAAACAGGTTGGTCCACTTCAGGATATCTATGTGGCAATCCATCTTGACAAAGTTTTTCCAACAACGCCTCATCCTCCTCCTTATTCCCTAAATATGTACTTAAATTCTGTGGTTTTCGACCTTCGGAAAAATCAAAATGGATAGCACAGGAATCCATCAGACGTTGGGTATTTTCTAGAATAAAACTATGCTCTGAAAAATACGCCGCCAAATTGGGAATGGAATACATTTTCTCATCCTCGTCCGCCTGCTCCGTCACAGAAAGTTTACTGAGTAAGGTATTATTATCAATGGCCCGCAGTAATCGGTGTGCATTAAAATCACGCTTGCTCCTAAACGTCACCGGCTGTAGCAGTACGATTTTATCACGCTGTTCCAATAATTTTGAAAAACGGAGTCGCTTCAATTCATTAACGGAAACCCCTATAAACTCATTTTCCGCAAAGGTTTTCTTTTCGTTCTGAAGTACTTTTTCAAAGGGATAAACAACATAGACATGCTCAAATTTTGGAGCCGTTTCAGGAATCTTCTTTTCTTGATGGATATGTTCCGATAAAAAATTATTCAGCTCCAGAAACCCTTCATTGTTCTGGGCAATCCCCACAAAACAAGGTTCCACCCCGTTCCTAAAATCAATGCCCAAAATAGGCCGAATATCATATTCCGATGCCTTCCGTACAAAATTCAAACAGGCCGAAGTATTGTTGATATCCGTCAAGGCCAATTGCGTTACCTGATGCTCCTTTGCCAATTGCAAAAGCTCCAGTTCCGAAAAGGTTCCGTAGCGAAGGCTGTAATATGTATGGCAGTTCAGGTACATTTTTTAGTTGACAGTTGATGGTTTTTTGCGCTTCACGCTGAACGCAATACGCTACGCTCTATTTTCTATTCTCTCTTTTCTTATTTCTCACTTCGATTACGCCCAGTTAAAGGTTCTATTGACTTACTAACTAATCCACTAAAAAGGTCTCGACTCCGCTCGACCTGACAGAAGCACTTCCAACAAGGAGCAACCATCAGCTACATCTTCCGATGCGCCAATACTACCGGCGGGAGTCCGTTGAACGGATTATGCATTCGCCCTATAGTTTTTGCTCCCATACCCGATGCACGCAAAACACTCTTGTCCCCGTAACGTTTACGTATGGTATCCATCGCATTATAAAGACTTAGAATTTCTTCGGTATCATCAAATAGATTGATTTGGTAATTACCGGTCACCAAATGACTGAAACGTATGCCTATCAACCGTACTAGTAACCTACGGTTGTATAGGTTCTTAAAGAGATCCAAGATTTTAGGGATGAGAATATGGTCTGCACTGGTGTAAGGAATACGTAATTGTTTGGAATAGGTATTAAAATCTGAATACCTGATTTTTACCGAAATACAGGCCGTCAACTTTTCGCCGCGGCGGAGTTGGTACGCCAAATTTTCGGTCATGGCGATGAGAATGCCTTGCAGCATATTCACATCAATGGTGTCCCTATCAAAAGTCCGCTCCGTAGAAATCGATTTTCGCTCACAGAACGGAATTACAGGGGTGTTGTCTATACCATTGGCCCTTTTCCAAATAACGCCACCGTTGGCACCCAGCACGCGCTGCATCACTTCCATGGGCATTTCCTGTACAGTGCGCACTTGTCGCAAACCAAGATTGCGCAAAGTCTGGTAGGTTTTATCGCCCACCATGGGGATTTTCTTTATGGAAAGTGGTGCCAAAAAAGGCTTTTCCAGTCCTTCGTCGATTTTCAGCTGGTTGTTGGGTTTGGCCTCATTGGTAGCCACTTTAGATACCACCTTGTTCACAGACAGTCCAAAGGAAATAGGGAGTCCAGTTTCCCGGATAATTTTCTTGCGCATCTCGGAGGCATATTGGTAACAGCCAAAGAAACGGTCCATGCCGGAGAGATCCGCATAAAACTCATCGATACTTGATTTCTCAAAGACTGGCACATGTTCCTTAATAATTTCCGTAACCATATCAGAATGCTTACTGTATTCACCTGCATTACCGCGGATGACAAAAGCTTCCGGACAAAGTTCCCGCGCCATTTTCATGGGCATGCCAGAATGTACGCCATAGCCACGGGTCTCATAGCTACAAGCGGCCACGACACCACGATCACCGGTGCCGCCTACCAGCAAAGGTTTGTTTTGCAACTCACGGTTGTTACGTCGCTCAACGGACACATAGAAGGTGTCCAAATCAATATGTAATATGGTTTTGCTCATCACTATCCTAAAAAATTGGGATAGCTAATTTATTGGATTTATTCCAATATTATGGATTTATTCCAAATTTTAACGTTGTTATAATTATGTCAGCTTTATATAATGGTTAAGCAAATAATTCATAGGAGAATTGGAATAACTATTGATCTAGATTAAATCAACTTAAAAAAATTACACATGAAAACATTATTACCCATTATCGCATTTTTGGTCCTATCATTTGCATCAGCACAAGAACCAACAGAGAAACTTGTGATTGAAAAAGGAACTTGGAACATTAGGGGCAACGCTTCAGTAAGTTTTCAAAACAACGAATACAGTTCAAATCAATCCGAAATTATTTCCGAAAACTCTACAAATTCTTTTTTAATAGCCCCCTCTTTCGGTTATACTCTTAAAGATAATTTAATGATTGGGGTTGGTTTGCAATACATCAATCAGAAAACTGAAGGATCCAGCATTGGGTTTGGTAATCCTAGTAATTCCAAAGCTACGAACAATTCCATTGGTTTAACTCCTTATATCCGTGGATACAAAGGCGTAGGAAAGCAATTAGCATTATACTTACAGGGAGAAGTAGGATATAATCGGTTTTGGGGCACCAACGTGCAAAATGGTCAAAGCGAAAATAACGACTCAACCGGAAATAATCTATTTATTGGCATACGCCCAGGTATTACTTACTTTCTAAGTAAAAAATTGGCTATGGAAGTAAGTTACGGTTCATTGGGCTATTCCTACTTTGAAAGAAAATATGATAATGCAAACTATACTAAAAATAATAGTTTCAATTTAAACCTAAACACATCTGACTTGCTCTTTGGGCTTGCCTATTACTTCTAAAAAACAAATAAGAGCCCTTTCCCGCTATCGAAGAGAGAGGGCTTATTTTTTAATATCGCAGTAATCGGTATTACTTTATTTTAGGAATATACCACACATCTTTCTCTAAATCCACACCACCGCCAAGTTGCTCTTGCACCACCCGGTCAATGATAAAAATTCCTTTTTCGGCCATATGGTCAAAATCATCAATACCGTTGTTGGGAAACCCTATTCGTGTTCGATGAATATTAAATTTATCAGCAAACTTTCTACCGAAAGATTCCTCAACCCCTTCCTTACCCAACATAAAACCTAACAATCCACCCCAAGTAGCGGTAGGATTATCGGAATCCCACCCGCAAAGTGTTCCAATTTTTATCGTTTCCTTTATATCGCCTTCGCCATACAGCAAACTAACGATACCCGCCCCAAAATTGATGCCGGCCGCAAAACAACCATTACAAACGGTATCCTTTGTGGCCCATAAATAACCATCTTCTTGCCGTATTTGATACTTTTCATGAAGTGCATCACGTGCTTCTTCCCATGTAGCGCCAGATGTATACTTTGAGGTTACAAAATCATACATTTTAGCGGAGTAAGAATTGTTGGGCAATTGCTTTCTGGCTTCAGCCAACATTCCATCCAGATTCTCTTTGATCGATTTTTCAGGGTCTGCCAACGGCGCAAGGGAATATAGGACCACATTGAATTCAGATATCCACTCCGCATTCTCCCTAGCCACATTTTGTATGGGCAAATGAGCCATTTTCAGGGCTACATCAGGACGGCCTGGTGCAAAAAAACCAAAGATCTCTGTTGTTAACTGGGCATCGATCATTTCATAATGTGGATTGTTATCAGGCTCTCCCGTTGCTGGTGGAACCATGCCTTCTTCCATTAAATCATAGGCCGCTTGATTGGACACCCAAAGAAAATTTTCTTCCTCCGGTTTTATATGTTTCAACCAACCCTCACGGATCATCTCACCCGTTAACATCGAGGTCTTGTTTTTATAGAGCAATTCTTGATAGATATATTCAATATCGGTATCATCATCTGCGCCCCAAATACTATCCACATCGGCCGCTAAAAAATCTATAGTCTCCGAATAATTATTGGAACCCCAAAGGTTGGGCTGATCTGGCTTTCCCCAATCTTCCCGAGTATAAAAACCTGCACCTTTTCCTTCGCTGTTCGGTATTCCTATTTTATCCATTTCCGTAATCAGACCTGTCCAATTGGCAATACACTGCCCTAACCAAAAGCCATATAATTTGTCTTTATATCCAGCTCGTGAAATTTCCATCGCACCATCATTATGTTGATAGGGGGAATACTCAAGTAAGGAATCCTTAAGTACACTAGCCGTTTCTCCATTGGTTTTTTCAATCTTGTTCTTGCAGGAAATCATAATACCCACACCATAAAGTAGGAACAGGAATCTTAGTGTCTTCTTGATTTTTGAATGGGTACTGTGCATCATTTTCAAATCGATATATTTTAGATTTGCCAGGTTAAATCTAATCAAATAAATATTTGTAGAAAGACAGATGCTTAAAGTAAATGGCACCATGATTGCAACCTATTTAGTTGTTTAACCTTTAGCACTTTAACACTATCTTTGAGCCAAGACCTTTTAGCATGTACAAAAGCCAGTTTTTGCATTTATTCATTCTCCTTTTTATGGCTGCTACTTCTTTTGCACAGGAAAATGGTAATACCGATACTTCGGTCATCAATATTACCGAACCAGGCATAGGTACGGTTTGGAGTATTCCAGAAAAAATAAGTTTAGCGTGGAATACCGTCGCAATAGACACGAGCAAGTCTATCCGGTTTTTTTTGGTACGCAATGAAATGGTGGTGCAGGAATTAGGTTCTTTTAAAAATGACGGATTTGAAGACGGGATAGATTTGGCCAAAAACATTGGTTCTGGTGACCGCTATCAAGTAGTAGCCATTGAACTATTCCCAGATAACAAGTTCAAGATCGCTAAAAAAGTGACCCCATTTTTTTCTATAGTCAATAAAGCATCGGACGAGCGAAAGAAAAAGCAACAATTGGCCAATAGCAATCCGCAAAAAAAACAACAGCCTCAAAATCCACAAGTAAAACATGTATCGGATAATTCAATAACTCAAGCAGAACCCAATAAGCGTGAAACTTTTGAAGGTAGAAAGATTTCCTATATCCAAGAAATGGAGTTTAATTCTGAGAACATTACGGTTAAAATTTGGGATCACGGCAGACAGGATGGTGATATCGTTTCCATTTTTTTAAACGGAATATCCGTAGTCTCAAAATACTATCTTACTTACTATAAAAAAGAGTTCGATGTTAAGTTGAATCCTAATAAGTCGAACGAGCTTTTTCTGTACGCACATAATCTAGGCGACTCACCACCAAATACGGTTTCCGTTGAAATTTCAGACGGAAGTAAATCTGAGAATATCATCCTTAATTCTGACCTTCAAAGTTGTGAAGCGGTGCTGATCAGTGTGCGGTAAATATAGTATTTTTGGATTTTAAGGTCGCCTTTATTGAGGTGCCAAAACTTCTAAACCCCGTTATACGACAATGAAAAATTACCTTCTAACGCTTAGCGTATTATTTACACTTTACTCCTTTTCTCAAGAAGACAACATTCACCAAAGATCCACATTATATGAAGCACCTACCGACCCTTTGGTGAAGGAAAAACTGAAAACCTGGGAAAATCAAAAATTCGGAATGCTTATCCATTGGGGCGTTTATGCCGTTCCTGGTATTATTGAATCTTGGCAATTATGTTCTGAGCCTTGGTTAGAACGTCCAGAAGGGATGTCCTATAACGACTACAAAAAATGGTATTGGAATTTGAGTTCGGTTTTTAACCTCGTGAATTTTGATCCGGATAGTTGGGCAGAGGCCGCTGAAAGCGCTGGAATGAAATATGTGGTGTTCACTACTAAACACCATGATGGTTTTAATATGTTCGATACCCAACAGACCGATTATAAAATCACGGCCGGGCCTTTCAAGAACGACCCCAAGGCCAATGTTGCCAAACATGTTTTTGAAGCCTTCAGAAAAAAGGATTTTATGATCGGGGCCTACTTCTCAAAACCGGACTGGCATTCGCAAGATTTTTGGTGGGATAAATATGCCACCCCAGACCGAAATCCAAACTATGATATTCGTAAATATCCGGAACGATGGGAACGCTTTCAAGATTTCACCTATAACCAGATCCAAGAGTTAATGACCGGTTATGGACAGATTGATATTCTATGGCTGGATGGCGGATGGGTGCGACCTCGTGAAACCGTCACAGATGAAGTTCGCGCATGGGGTGCGCCTATACCGGATTGGGACCAACAAGTAAACATGCCCAAAATTGCCGAAATGGCCAGAAAAGAGCAACCCGGAATCATTTTTGCGGACCGTACCGTTCATGGACCTTATGAAAATTATCAAACCCCGGAACGTTCCATACCGGAGACCAAATTGGACAATCCTTGGGAAAGCTGTATCACCTTAGGAAATGCTTGGGGCTATGTTCCTAACGATACGTTTAAATCTGCCAACAAGGTGATTGCACTTTTAACCGAGATAGTAGCAAAAGGCGGAAACTTACTTTTGGGCGTAGGTCCACAGTCCGATGGTATAATCCCCCTAGAAGCCGTTAAAAGATTAGAGGAAATTGGTAAATGGCTTGATAAAAATGGGGACGCTATTTACGGCACACATGCTATTGACACCTATACCGATGGCAGCACGTTTTTTACGGCTACCGATGATACTATTTTCGCCATACTGCCTTTGGAAGATGGAAATGCAGTACCCAATGAAATTTCTTGGAAAATGAATACCCCTAAACCGGGAAGTAAAGTAATCCTTTTGGAAACTGGCGAAAAATTAGATTGGAAATTAAAAGACGGTAAAGCGATCATAACGCTTCCCAAAAGCATTCGAAACTTAAACACGCCAGCCTTGGCATTATCCTTCAAATCCTAAACTATGATATTCGCACATCACCAAGTTTTTACTTTTGGTTTTTTGGGATTCTTGCTTTTTGCATCGGTCCGTACTTCGGCCCAATCAGAAAAACGCAACGGAAGTGAAAATATGGTCATGCCTGTAGCCACCCTATTGAAAAGTGAGTTTGTTTTTTCTGACGCACCTTTTTTACAATGTCATGCTTCTACGATTGTGTCCTTGGACAATAAGGAATTGATGGCCTCTTGGTTTGGAGGCACCCATGAACGCCATGAAGACGTGAGTATTTATGAAAGTCACACCTCATCAGGCAATTGGTCAAAGCCCGTTAAAATTGCCGATGGTGTTGTAAATGATTCCGTTCGCTATCCCACTTGGAATCCGGTACTGTTCCAAAACGATAAAGGTACCTTATTCCTTTTCTATAAAGTTGGTCCATCCCCTTCCACGTGGTGGGGCCTTTACAAAACCTCTTCTGATAACGGAACTTCTTGGAGTCAAGAAGAAAAGCTGCCTGATGGTATTCTTGGGCCGATTAAGAATAAGCCTATCCAATTGGAGAGCGGTCGAATTTTATCTCCCTCAAGTATTGAAACGCAAAACGGAGATATTTGGAAAGCCCATATCGAAATCTCTGACGATGGAGGTTATTCTTGGAAACGTTCTGATATTCCTGCCAATTCAAATGTGAAAATCATTCAACCAACGTTAATTCAATTACCTAATTCTAACATAAAAGCATTGTTACGTAGCGACCAAAATGTTCTTATGGAAAGTAATAGTACAGCTGATGGCATCACATGGTCCAAAGCAGTTACCAGTACAGTTAAAAATCCCAATAGCGGGATTGATGCCCTTACTTTAGCGAATGACGGACATTTGTTGGTCTATAATCCAACCCTTAGTGGAAAGGACTGGTCAGATGGGCGGCAAAAATTAAATTTAGCCTATAGTACCGATGGAAGCCATTGGGAAGATATTTTAAAACTCGAAGATGAAGAAGAGGGCGAGTTTAGCTATCCGGCAATAATTCAAGATCATTCTGGAAAAATACATATTACATATACCTATAATCGAGAAAAAGTCAAACATGTGGTGTTGACTTTAAATAATTAATAGTTCGCCTATGCTTTAAATGTCCTTTTTTTAAAAATAAATATTCTTTGAAATACTGGTACGTAATCCACTTTCGAAAACTTAACTTTACTTATCCCTTTATAAAGTAGGTTTCCATGGAGCAAAAGGAAAGAAAGACAGATTTATCAGAATTCTCATTACAAATTCCCAAAACGAGTAAAAAACGTATTGTCATTATTGGTGGTGGTTTTGGCGGACTCAATTTTATAAAAAACACTCCAGAAGATAAATTTCAACTCGTCTTATTTGACAAACACAATTACCATACTTTTTTACCCTTACTGTACCAAGTAGCGACAAGCGCTTTGGAGGCACCCTCCATTTGCGATGCCCACAGACGTATTTATGGCAAACGCGATGATGTGTTCTTTAGAGCTGTAAAGGTGTTGGGTATCGACCCACAAAAACAGGAAATCGAAACTTTTATAGGATCCCTACATTATGATTATTTAATTATTGCAACGGGTTCTGTACCCAATTTTTTTGGGAACGAGAACTTAATGAAACATTCATTCCCACTTAAAAGCCTTCCCCATGCCACGGCATTGCGCACAAAAATTTATCAGAATTTAGAACGTGCTACCTTGACTAAGTCGGCTAAAGAAAAAGAAAGTTTACTAAATTTTGTCATTGTTGGTGGTGGGCCTACTGGTGTAGAAGTTGCTGGTGCACTTTCTGAACTACGCAAATTTGTATTACCACTGGATTATAAGGATTTGGACTTCAATAAAATGAAGATCAAAATAGTGGAAGGTATGAATCAGGTTTTAGTCGGTTTTTCGGATAAAGCTAGCTCCAATGCCTTGGCTACTTTGAAGAAGATGGGCGTGGAAATTCAGTTTGACACCTTAGTAAAAGACTTTGACGGTACGACCATCACTTATAAAAACGGGGAAACGGAAACTTGCGGAATGTTGATTTGGGGTGCAGGTGTCTCAGGGGCCATTATTGAAGGTCTAAAAGAAGAGGTGGTTACCAAAGGCAAATACGTTTTGGATTCTCATTGCCGTATCAAAGGGTATGATAGTATTTTTGCCATTGGAGATATCGCATTTTTTCAGAATGCAGAATATGAAAAAGGTTTACCGGGAGTGGCCCAACCAGCCATTCAACAAGGGAAATTTGTGGCCAAATTACTATCCAAGCTGGAAAAGCAAAAAAAGGACACTTCAGATTTAACCAATGAAAAGGGCTTTGAATATTTCGATAAAGGTAGTTTGGCCACTATCGGGCGAAATAAAGCTGTGGCCGATTTACCCGGTGGATTAAAATTTTCAGGATTTATCGCATGGGTACTTTGGGCAGGTGTTCATCTATTCTATTTAAATGGATTACGTAACCGCCTACTGACTTTTTTAAACTGGATGATGAACTACTTCAACTATCAGAACAAGGTACGACTGATCATTAATCCTAGCTTAAAACCAAACGACGAAGTAAGTAAGGAGTTTGCGGAAATCAATGAAACGGGGAGTTAAGCCCAGGATATAAAGCATAAAAAAAGCTTAGATGAAAATCTAAGCTTTTTTAGTACTCGAGGCGGGAATCGAACCCGCACTCCGAAGAACTGGATTTTGAATCCAGCGCGTCTACCAGTTCCGCCACTCGAGCATTTTAAAATAGGACTGCAAAATTAAATAAATAATTTCTTTTTACAACCAAAAATTCGAACATTTATATAGTAGCAACCAAATTTAATTTTTAAATTTGCACCTCCTTAAAAAACAGGTAGTTCTGCCTTACGGCAACTTCTAATAAAGGAAACAAAAAGAAAGGTATGCCATATCAAGTTCCACAACCAAAAATATTCGCATGTACACAAAGTACGGCGTTAGGAGAAAGGATTGCCAAAGCGTATGGCGCTGAACTGGGTAAAATATCTTTTTCACGCTACAGTGATGGGGAGTTTCAACCTTCTTTTGAAGAGTCCATTCGTGGAACACGAATCTTCATCATTGGTTCTACCCACCCTGGTCCAGAAAATTTAATGGAAATGTTGTTGATGCTTGATGCGGCCAAAAGAGCTTCGGCACGTCATATTACGGCAGTAATGCCCTATTTTGGTTGGGCAAGACAAGATCGGAAGGACAAACCTAGGGTTCCTATTGCCGCAAAACTAGTGGCAAAAATGTTAGAGACCGCAGGTGCCACTCGTATTATCACAATGGACCTTCATGCTGATCAAATACAAGGCTTCTTTGAAAAACCGGTAGATCATCTTTTTGCCTCAACCCTATTTTTACCCTATTTAAGAAACCTTGGTCTGGACAACCTTACCATTGCTTCTCCGGATATGGGTGGTTCTAAAAGAGCATATGCCTACTCCAAAGCATTGGACTGTGACGTTGTGGTGTGTTACAAACAAAGGGAAAAAGCCAACATCATATCCCACATGGAACTGATTGGTGATGTAAAAGGTAAAAATGTAGTTTTGGTAGATGATATGGTCGATACCGCAGGCACCCTGACCAAGGCTGCAGACCTTATGATGGAGCGTGGCGCGGAAAGCGTTAGGGCAATTACCACACATGGTTTGTTATCCGGTAACGCTTACGAAAAAATCGAAAAATCAAAACTTACGGAATTAATCATAACAGATTCCATCCCTATTGAGATAAAGAGTGATAAAGTGAGGGTTTTGAGTTGTGCCAATCTATTTGCAGATGTAATGGAAAAAGTACACAACAACAACTCCATTTCCTCCAAGTTTTTAATGTAGCCATCAAATTTAATTACAGTAGAATATTAATTTTTAATACATATAATGAAGTCAATTACAATTAAAGGATCAGAAAGAGAAAGCGTGGGCAAAAAGGCAACGAAGGCCCTACGTAATGCTGGATTGGTTCCTTGCGTAGTATACGGAGGAGAAAAACCATTACACTTTTCAGCAGAAGAATTAGCGTTCAGAGATTTGGTTTACACTCCAAATGCGCACACAGTTGCAATTGAGTTGGATGGTGGAGCTGAAGTTATGGCGGTTATGCAGGACATACAGTTTCATCCTGTAACGGATATTATCATGCATATAGATTTCTATCAGTTATTTTCAGACAAGGAAGTTACTATGGACATTCCTGTTAGATTACAAGGAAATTCACCAGGTGTTCGTAATGGTGGTCGTTTATTGTTCAGAAAACGTAAATTGGCCATTAAAGCATTACCGGACAAATTACCGGATTTCTTTGATATAGATATTTCCAAATTAAAAATTGGACAACATATTTCTGTTGCTACATTATTAAATGACGATTTCTCAATTTTACATCCAGATAATACTGTTGTAGTACAGGTTAAAACTGCTCGTGCAGCCGTTGTTATCGACGATGAGGATGAAGAAGGAGAAGAAGGTGCTGAAGCTTCTGCTGAAGGAGAAGATGCAGCTGAAGAAACTGCTCAAGAGTAGATTTCAAAACTTTTTTATACAAAAAAGCATTCCGATTTTCATATCGGGATGCTTTTGTATTTTAGCGCAAATTCAATTTGAAAATGCTTGAATTTTTTAAAACGCTATTTACTAGCAAACGGAGTATCACGGAAGAAAAAGACCCCATGAAAAAATATTTGATTGTTGGCCTAGGCAATATTGGAGATGAGTACACTGAAACCCGACATAATATCGGCTTTAAGGTATTGGATAAACTTGCAGAAGTAGAAGAATTTACTTTTGAGACCGTAAAACTAGGCGATGTGGGCACCTTTAAAGTAAAAGGTAGAACGGTGATATGCCTAAAACCTTCCACCTATATGAACCGAAGCGGAAAGGCCCTTAAATATTGGATGGACAAAGAAAATATTCCACAGGGAAATATCTTGGTCATTACAGATGATATCAATCTTCCTTTTGGCACCATCCGCATTAAGACAAAAGGTAGTGATGGTGGTCATAATGGATTAAAAGATATTCAACTATTTCTTCAAAGCATTATTTATAACCGATTTAGGTTTGGCGTAGGCGCCGATTTTGGAAAGGGAAGACAGGTAGAATATGTTTTAGGCGAATGGAACGAGGAAGAAAAAGAAACGCTTCAAGAACGACTTACTAGATCAACGGAAGTGGTCACCGCGTTTGTACTATCCGGCATAGCGCGTACCATGAACCAATACAACAACACCTAACTTACAATACCTTAAAACTATACACCCCAGAGTTTGATCGGTTTCCCTCATCATCGATAACCACTACACTCCAATAGTATACCGTACCAGAACTTACACTGGTCTTAATCGTTGTGGTACCGGCCGAAAGACTTCGCAATAAGGTCGTTGGTGTCGTCTCCACTGAAAAATAAACTTCATAACTGCTGATGTCATTATCCAAATCTGATGCTGACCACGAAAGGGAAATTTCATTATTGATATCCTTGAAAACATTCTCTGCAGATGCTGGGCTAATAACCGACGCTGGAAAAGGCGCAAAAGTTGTTCTGGATCCGGCATTGTAAAAACTCCATTGCTCACTGGAAACGGTTTGATCCACCTCTGTATTTTTAGAACGCACCAACCAGGTAAATGGTTCACCTTTGGCCAATGGTAGCCGTGCCGATGTATTTGCAGTACCAATGTTCTGCACTGTACCAGTATTTATATTGGTGACCCTAAGCTCATAAGAATCGGTGTTGTCCGCAGCTATCCAACGAAACTCCACCTGACTCGTATCCACACCCAAACTTTGACCCGTGGTACATTCTGAATTCTGTTCAGGAAAAATTAATTGCACAGCCTCTGGAGGAACCGGTGCTCTCTTCTTTTTACAGCTCCAAATAGCCAACAGGCAGCAAAATAAAACTAATAGGTTCCGCCTCATCTTTTAATAACTTTTGAAGTTCCTTTCACCGTTTCCCCTAAAAATTTTAGGTAATAGATTCCCGTAGCGTAAGAACTGAAATCTATAGTTATTCTTCCATCAATAGGTATTTCCATTCTGTTTTTGACCCATCTACCATTTGCCGTGAAAATTTGCACATTCACTTTTTCATCATCAAAACCAACATATACTTCCGCCACATCCATTACCGGATTTGGAAAAACAATCGGATTTTCAAAATTCCCGAATTGTTCTTGATAAATGCCTTGGCAAGCGATATCCGTATATACTTTAAGGGTGTTCAGCCCTTTTTTCAAAGGCAATACAAGTTCAGATACCGAGGTCTGGGTAATTGTTCCGTTCAATTCTATGTTATACGAATTGGAACCCTGTAAATTTAAAGTAATTTGCGAACCGTCCATCGAGGTAATAGATGTAACTACTAATTCATCGGGTTCAGAAATTTCCACATCTACACAGTAAGGCTCGTAAGTTACGAGTCCATCCGTACCTGTAATACAAATGGTGTAGGTGCCCGAAGCAAGATCGGTAAGATTGAAGGAATTGGTGAAATCTTGATTAAGCTCCAATCCATTACCGGAAACATTCACCTGATAATCCAACGCTGTTTTAGGCGTAATTAAAATTTTACCATCATCATTATCCCTACACGTTTCACTTTCCAAGCTTATACTAAAATTCTGATTTGGGAATCTATAGACAGGACAACCATTGGAATTCACTTCCTGACCATCGGGAGTGTCTGGACACAAATCATCGCCATCATCAAAAACTCCATCATTATCAGCGTCGGGTCTAAAATCACCTTCTACACAGACTTCGAGTGAAAATGAATTTAAACGTCCACCATCAGAAGTGGCATTATCCCTAATTTCTAAGGTCCACTCCCCTAATATGGATTCTCCATTAAAAGAACTTAAAGCACCTAAAGGTCTAATCCTTCCATTTATTGCCGGCTCATTTCCACAGGAAAATACATTGGCATCGTCATCAAAAGTAGCAACGATATCATCGAACTCTCCGCAAGAACTAGAAACCAATGCGACTGATGTACCGGAAGGAGATATCAAGTTAATGACCAAATCTCCCAAAAAAGTATGCTCCAGATTCATATTCACATTAATATCCGCTAAGGGAAGATCTTCAAAGAAAGTAATGGTGCTGGTTACCATAGGGGTTCCACTACTGGAAATGGTCAGCGGAAGTCCCGTTGCATCTTTGGTATCACAATTAAATTGAATAGTCTTAAAACTAAAGGCACTACTGAAAACTCCTTCTCCACAATTATTCTTAGGCTTAACACGCCAGAAATATTCGGAATTATTATCCAACAAGGCCGGTTCATAAGCATTGGTCAACACGGTGGCCGATTCTACAATAGTAGTAAATGTATTGTCCGAAGCGATTTCAACATCGTAGGAAGTGTTGCCTATGGAGTCCTCCCATTCTAAAAGTACATTTATCGAAGCATCTTGAAAACCATTGGCCGGGGAAGTGAGTATCACCGGATCAAAAGCAGCATCAAAGACCCTTAACTGTAAGGTAATGGATTTGGTGATAGTGGTAGAGGTAGCCAATACTTGAATAGCATAAGTCCCTTCCGCCAAACTATTGATTCCCGTAATGTCCATAGTAACTGGAGTGTCGGTAGCTGTTGCTGTAGCCGGGGTGAATTGCACATTTAATCCAGGGGGAAGAGAGGTAACACTAAACGTTGACTCTTCGGCAAATCCTAAATAGGTTTCGTATACAAAATCAATGCTTAAGTCATTTGGTTTACATACATCAAAAACCACCTGGTCAAAGTTTAAGATAACCTCTGAAGGGGTAATGGAAACATTGGCCGTATTTACGGTGAAAAAAATATTATTGGTAGGCCTCACCATAATACGACCAGTACTTGTAGCTATACTAGGTACTATAATTTCCTGAGTGCCATCATTGGCCGTGTTTGCCAACAAAACATTAGGATAGGTCAATCCACCATCCGTTGATAGGAGAATATCGACTGTATTGGCTCCTATGGGAGCAACATTTGTATTGGCAACATCCCAAGTAATGGTCTGTACCGTTCCCGCTACATAGGCAACTGTTTCATTTTGCGAAGTAATCAAAAACGGGCCTGCGTCGTTTCGCACCGAAACATTAACCTCATCTGAAGTTGATTGTCCGCCACCGATCGCATTATCTCTTGCAGTCACTGAAAAATTAAGGTCCCTACCTATATTCGAAACTGTTTCCCAAGCCTGACCAACCGTTGGGGAAGATTGGGTCAGCTGACCATTAAGAATCCGTTCCAATTTTGGGAAAAAACGCTGTGGAGAAGTGGTAGGTGGTAACGACCTAAAATTTGCCCCTGCCGGATTATTTGGCCCAAAGGTGGCTTGGGTAACAATACCATTGTCTATTTGTTCCCATGCATAAGTAATGATATCTCCATCAACATCGGTGGCGTTACCGGTCAATACAAAAGCGGTACCTTTTGGTATGGTATAATCTGGCAAAGGCGTCAAAGAAGGCGGGGTATTGCTAAGGGAAACGGTTTGTCCGCAAGAAATGGTTGCCAAATATTCCCCTATTTGTTTGATGCTCACATAATGAAAATAATCATCACTATTTTGAGCTACATTATTATTACCAGTAATGCCCGCATAGCCCATAATCGTAGAACCACTGGCCGGTTCTACTTGTACTAAGGTACCTTCAGAAATATGTGAAAAGGAATGATTGGCCCCAAACTGATGGCCCATTTCATGGGCTACCAAATCAATATCAAAAACATCGCCTATTGGTGTAGATAATGTAGTATAGGCACTCCCCTTTTTATTATCCTGACAAACAGCACCAATAAAACCGGAGTTTCCATCTAGCGTATTTTCTTCTTGATTGAACAAATGACCGATATCATAATTTGCTTCTCCTATAACCGAGGCGAAGATATTCTGTGCCTGGGTACTTAAACCACCGCTATAAGGATCGGTCTCAGGGTCTAGGTAAATTACCGCATCTGTAGTTCCGATAAGCTCCAATCTTACCGCCAAATCGCGTTCAAAAATACCATTAACCCTTGTCAGTGTTGCGTTGATAGCCGCTAATGCATCGGCCTTGGTTCCGCCGTGGAACTGTGTATATTCTCCAGAGGCAGCAATAGCTACTCTAAACACCCTTAAACTCTGGTCATCAATTAATTTTGCGGAGCGGTTTTGGGAATACGCTTGAAGGGTTGGTTTTGTACGGCAAATAAAATCAATGTCTTTCACTGTCTGTTCGGTCCTTCTGTACAAAACATACGTATCCTTGTCAGATTTTTGCATGAATAACGCCCCATTTTCACCGGTTATAGTGATCATACTTTGAATTCCCTTGTGGGACATACTAAACCGAATTTGTTTAGAGGCATCACTTAGGGCAATACCTTTGAAGGATTTAATATTCGGATATTTTTGGGTCAGTTCAGCTGAAAAAAGAGGCGTTTCTTCTACCTTGAAAGCAATCCTTTTTCCATGCTCATCTGGAAAATAAACAATATTCCCGTTTTTGCCTGAAAACAATGCGTCCTTAAAATTTGACTCGTTCAAGATAAACGCTTTGCCGTGGTCAACTTGTAACTGTTTTTCGGAAAACTGTTTTCCTTCCCCTTTTAATTCAGTATTTTTCCAGTATGTATCTTGAGCCGCCCCGTAAAAGGAAAGAAAAGCTATTGTAATTGCGAAAAGTAGACGTAATTTTGTAACCATTAGGGGCTTTTATCTCAAAATCAAATATAAGTCTTTTTATTATCTATCATAGGTGATTACAGTTCGCGGAATTTCTAAATACAAAGAAAAACATCCTATTGCCATTACCATTGGCACCTTTGACGGAGTGCACATTGGTCACCGTAAAATATTGGATAAAATCATAAATCATGCCAAGGAATCCACATTAAATTCTGCGGTGCTTACTTTTTTCCCGCATCCTAGAATGGTGCTGCAGAAAGATGCCGATATCAAATTATTGAATACGATTGATGAGAAAATGATGATTCTCAAAAATCTTGGTTTAGATATTCTTATCATCCATCCGTTCACCATGAAATTTTCCAGGCTTACGGCAACAGAATTTGTACGAGATATCCTAGTCAACACCTTGCATACCAAAAAAGTCATCATTGGTTATGACCATAGGTTTGGCCGTAATAGAACTGCCAATATAAATGATTTGATTGCCTTTGGCGGTACCCATGATTTTACGGTAGAAGAAATTCAAGCTCAAGAAATTGAGGAGGTTTCCGTAAGTTCCACTAAAATTAGAAAAGCCTTGGAGGAAGGCGATATTGAAACCGCAAATGCCTATTTAGGTTATCAATATATGTTGACTGGTACCATAGTTCGTGGCAAAGGTCTTGGAAAACAATTAGGTTATCCCACGGCCAATCTTTCCATCGTAGAGCAATACAAACTGATTCCAAAAACGGGTTCCTACATCGTCAAAAGCACCATAAAAGAACAGCTTGTTTACGGTATGATGAACATTGGATTTAATCCTACGGTAGATGGGACTGAAAAGTCAATTGAAATCAACTTTTTCGATTTTGATTCGGATTTATATGAAGAAAAAATCCAAGTTGATATTCTATCCAGATTACGTGACGAGTATAAATTTGACTCGGTCGACGCCTTAAAAGCGCAATTAGCAAAGGACAAAGAAAAATCCTTAGCTTATATATCCAATTAATCATGTTAAGGAGGTTATTGTTTCAGCGGATGGACAATAGTCCTTTAATAATTTTTCGAATATTTTTCGGAATGCTTATTTCCTTGGAATGCTTTGGCGCCATAGCTACGGGTTGGGTGAGGCGGAACCTAGTAGCACCAAACTACCATTTCCCCTTTATTGATTTTGAATGGTTACAACCTTTGCCGGGTTCTGGAATGTATTTCTATTTTGCCGCAATGGGTCTGCTGGGCATTTTTATCGCATTGGGTTGGAAGTACCGTGTAAGTATCATCAGCTTCACGTTGCTTTGGACAGGAGTGTATTTAATGCAAAAAACCGCCTATAACAATCATTACTATTTATTGGTCTTGATTTGCTTTCTGATGTGTTTTTTACCTGCTAATAGAAGTCACTCTCTAGATGTTAGATTGAGGCCTGTTCTTAAGACCAATGCCATGTACGGCTACGTCAAATGGATTATTGTGCTTCAATTGTTCATCGTATACACCTACGCAGCTATTGCAAAAATGTATGGCGATTGGTTAGATTTTAGCATGATCGAGGTACTTATGAAAACTAAAAAAGAATATCCAATAGTTGGCGGTCTCTTGCAAGCGCCCTGGGTACATCAAATCATAGGTACTGCCGGCATTCTATTCGACCTATTCATAGTTCCTGCTTTGTTATGGAAGCCTACCAGAAAAATAGCTTTTTTCCTCTCCATCTTCTTTCATCTTTTCAACTCCATCATATTCCAAATTGGAATTTTTCCATATCTATCCTTAGCGTTCAGTGTATTCTTTTTTGAGCCAGAGACCATTAGAAATATATTCTTCAAAAAAAAGGAGCCTTATTCTAAAAATGAATTCCATGAACCCTCTTATAAAAATTTACTTTTAAGCATTGGGGCTGTTTATTTTACTCTACAGATACTACTACCCTTAAGACATTATGCAATTGCGGACAATGTTCTTTGGACGGAAGAAGGGCATCGTTTGAGTTGGCGCATGATGTTAAGAAGTCGAAGTGGAAAAGGAGTATTCACCGTGGTGGACAAAAACACCAAAGAAAAGTTCCCCATAAATACGGATGATTATTTGACCAAAAGCCAAAAACGAAAAGTATATACCTACCCAGATTTTACTTGGCAATTTGCCCAGTATTTAGAAAGGGAATTTGAAAAAGAAGGTAAACAGGTCTCGGTCTATTTAAAGAATTCAAGAATAAGTATCAACGGAAAACCGTACGTGCCATTTATCAATGATAAAACGGACTTGGCTGCTGAAAAATGGAATCCTTGGAAACATCACGATTGGATTCTTCCTTCAAACTTAAAGGTTGAGAAGTAATCTAATACTAGAATTTTTGGGCACGTTGACATAATTGTATCGGCATACCCCAAGGGTCTCTTAACATGACCAAATGGCTACCATCTGCCTTAAACACATCCTCTACAAAACTTGCATCGACCTTTAGTAAACGTTGCTTATCGGCTTCGGCATTTTCAGAAACAAAGGCCACATGAAAAGTAAGCGGGTGTCGCTCCTTAAAATCCTGCGCCAATTCATCTTCCCTTTTGTACAACTCAATAATAACCCTACCGGAACTATCGGCCAAAAAAGTCATGAAAGGAGATTCCTGTTGTTGATTTTTAATGGTCAGTCCCAAATGGGTACAGTACCAATCAACTACGGCTTTAATATCGACAACATTAAGGGCAAAGTGTTCAAATACCATATTAATCGGTGTTTAGACCTTAAAAGTATCCAAATTAAATGGAAGATTAATGTAAATTTGCCTTCAAAATTAGAACCACCATGTTACAGTTGCAAACCATTAGGGACCATAAAGAGGAACTTGTTGTTGCCTTAAAAAAAAGGAATATCGATGCCAACGGACTTTTAGAAGAAGTGCTTCTATTGGATGAAAAAAGACGTTCCACCCAAACCCAATTGGATAATGTGTTGGCAGAATCTAACAAGCTTTCCAAGGAAATTGGAATGCTCTATAAAACCGGTAAGGTTCAAGAGGCTAACTTGTTAAAGGAACAAACCGTAACGCTTAAAGAGGAATCCAAGCAGTTGGGGGATGATTTGAATAGCACTACAGAAGACCTTCAGCACTTATTATATCAAATACCTAATGCGCCTCATTCCTCTGTACCCGCAGGTACCTCAGAAGTAGATAACGAGGAGGTTTTTAAGGAAGGAGAAATACCTGTTTTAGCCGAAGGTGCTCTACCCCATTGGGAACTGGCAAAAAAATATGATATCATCGACTTTGAACTTGGGGTGAAAATCGCAGGAGCGGGATTTCCAGTCTACAAAGGAAAAGGCGCCCGTTTACAACGTGCCTTGATAGCCTATTTCTTGGATAAAAATACCGCTGCCGGATATACGGAGATTCAGGTTCCACATTTGGTAAACGAGCTTTCCGGTTATGGAACCGGACAATTACCGGACAAGGAAGGTCAAATGTACCATGTAACGGCGGATGACCTGTATTTGATACCGACAGCAGAGGTACCCGTGACCAATATTTTTAGGGATGTCATTGTCGACGAAAGTGATTTTCCTATTACCTATACGGGTTACACTCCATGTTTTAGACGTGAAGCGGGAAGTTATGGTGCCCATGTACGTGGATTAAACCGACTTCATCAATTTGACAAAGTTGAAATTGTACGCGTAGAACATCCTTCCAAATCCTACGAAGCTTTGGATGGTATGGTAGAACATGTGAAAACGATTTTAAGGGAATTGAAACTTCCATACCGTGTACTTCGTCTTTGTGGTGGGGATTTAGGATTCACCTCTGCCCTAACCTTTGATTTTGAGGTATTCTCCACCGCACAGGACCGTTGGCTAGAAATTAGTTCTGTATCCAACTTTGAAACTTATCAAGCCAACCGATTGAAATTAAGATATAAGGACGAGAATGGTAAAAACCAATTGGCCCATACTTTAAACGGTAGCTCTTTGGCCTTACCACGTGTTTTGGCCGGTATTTTAGAGAATTATCAAACTCCGGAGGGCATCAAAATCCCTGAAGTTTTGATTCCTTATTGCGGGTTTGATACTATCGATTAATTCAGGTATGCCATAGAAGTTAGATGGGCCTTCCCATTTCCTTAACATCAACTTATTGCATTCTGCGTATCTTTGAGTATGCGTTTTATTCTTTTTCTTATTTCGTTTGTATCCGTAGCAACATTTGCTTGGGGTCAAGATGATTTTTTGGCTAAGCAATATTTTGCTGATGGTGATTTTGAAAAGGCCGTTGTTTTCTACGAAAAGCTGGTGGAACAAAATCCAAGACGAACAGAATATGTTCAAGATTTAGTGGCTTGTTACCAACAATTACAACGATACGAAGATGCTGGTAATTTCTTAAGGAAAAAACTAGAAGAACGCAGTCCCTATCCTTCCTTGTTAATCGATCTTGGCTATAACTACAAGTTACAGGAGCAGGAGGAAATGATGGTGACGTACTATGATAAAGCCTTGGACGTCATTGATAAGAACCCAAATTACGGCTACGCCATTGGACTTCAATTCCAGAAATACAGCGAATTGGATTGGGCTATTCAGGCTTTTGAAAAGGCGATGCAATTAAATCCCGCTTTGGATTTCAACTATCAATTGGCTAAAATTTATGGAGAAAAAGGAGATGTGGAGGCCATGTATAGCTCCTATCTTAATTTGGTCAGCAATGGTAAAACTTCAAAATCGAACATTTTAAGAAGTATCGACGATTTTGTTTCCGAAAATCCAGAAGACACCAACAATCTTATCCTCAAAAAAATTCTACTGGAACGAGCACAAAAAAATCCGGAAATTATCTGGAACGAAATGCTGAGTTGGTTATTCGTGCAACAAAAACAATTTGGTAGTGCCTTTCGACAAGAAAAGGCCATTTTTAAGCGGATGGACGGTAGTTCCACCCTGCGTTTGGAAAATTTAGGGGGTATTGCATTGGAAGAAGAAGATAATGAAACGGCAACGGAAATCTTCAAATACATCATCGATAATTCTAGCGACGAGATTATTAGATTGGATGCAGAACTCAACCTCATTGATATTGAATTAATTGAAGCTTCTGCCAACCAACTGGATGCCATTCAAAAAAAATATGAAGACCTAATCGCTATTCATGGGTACAAAACCCAAACCTTACAATTGCAAGTAGCCTACGCCAATTTCCTAACGTTTAAAAAAGACGACCCATTACCTGCTGAAAAACTATTAAAGAACAGCCTAGACCTGCCTTTGAACACAAGGGGTACCGCTTACATAAAATTAGCTTTGGGTGATATTCTGGTCTACAATAAAAAGTTTAACGAAGCCCTTATTTATTTTTCTCAAATTCAGCAGAAACTTAAAAATGATGTTTTAGGCCAAGAAGCACGGTTTAAAGTGGCACAGACCAGCTTTTATAAAGGTGATTTTGATTGGGCTTTGACCCAGTTGAAAGTATTGAGAAGTTCCACTTCACAACTCATTGCTAACGATGCCATGCAACTTAGTTTGTTGATTTCAGACAATTCCTTGGAAGATTCCACCCAAACGGCTTTGAACACCTATGCTCGAGCGGACTTCCTAGCCTATCAAAATAAAACCACGGAGGCGATTTCGGTTTTAAACGATATCCTTGAAAACCATAAAGGCGAAAAGATTGAAGACGAAGCTTTATTAAAACAGGCACAATTATTTGAATCACAGAAAAAATACGAGGAAGCCCAATTTAACTATCAAAAAATCATCACTTTTTATCCCAACGGTATTTTAGCCGATGATGCTTATTTCGCATTAGCAGAACTCTATAGAAAAATGTTCAATGCCCCAGAAAAGGCAAAAGAAAATTATGAGAAAATAATTTACAACTATCAGGATAGCTACTATTTTCCCGAAGCCAGAAAGAACTTTAGGATACTTAGAGGAGATGCTATCAATTAAATAATCCATATACAAGTAGAGAGCTCTAATAGAGCAATACTTTTCAAACTTGAATCTTATTTATGTTTATATACAACGTTACCACCAATATTGAAGAAGCCGCACATCTCAAATGGCTTAAATGGATGAAGGAGCATCACATACCTGCGGTACTGTCTACCGGCAAGTTCTTAAGTGCAAAATTTACGAAAGTAATGGTAGAGGAAGATATGGGTGGCGTTACATATTCCGTACAGTACACGGTTGAGGACAAAGCCACTTTAGAGCGCTATTATGAAGAGAATGCCCCCAAATTAAGGGAAGAGGTACAGCAAAATTTTGCCGGTCAATTAGTATCATTTACGACCGAATTGGAAGTTGTAGATGAGTTTTTTGTACAAAGAGCATCGGCCACGCATTATATTTTCACTTATGGAACCTTGCAAGAAAAAGATGTACAATTGGGTGTTTTTTCCAGACCGCTAGTGGGGTTTGAAGATGAACTTCATCGGTATAGAATATCAGCTGAAAAAGTGGCCAATCTATATCCAACATTAGAAAAAACAGACGATTTAAACCATAAAATAAAAGGACAAGTTTATACGCTTACTCCTCAAGAATTGCAAAAGGCGGATACATATGAAGGGGAAGCCTACGAACGTATTGAGGTAGAATTAGCATCAGGCAAGAAGGCTTGGGCCTATATTGCGAAATAAGGGATTAATAGAACAGGGTTATGGGAACGAAAAGGAAAAAACAAAAGGGGGATTACTCTGGTCGTAAAAAAAATGAGGATAAAAGTCCGGTAAAGGCCAAAAAATACCTCGGCCAACACTTTCTCAAAGATGAGGATATCGCCAAACAGATAGCGGAAACCTTAGTACAAAAAGATTATAATAATATTATTGAAATTGGACCTGGCACTGGGGTATTGACCAAATACCTGTTATTGCGCGATATCAATTTAGTGGCCATGGATTTGGATGCCGATTCCATAATCTACCTCAACCATAGCTTTCCTTTAGAACATCCAAAAGTAATGGAAGGTAAAGGTTCCTTTAGGGTGATTGAGGCAGATTTCTTGAACTATGACCTTAAGCAATTATTTGGTGAGGAACAATTTGGCATCACGGGTAACTTCCCTTATAATATTTCCACCCAGATTGTCTTTAAAATGTTGGAACTTCGGGATCAGATTCCGGAATTCTCGGGAATGTTCCAAAAAGAAGTGGCGCAACGTATTTGTGCACAGGAAGGCAGTAAGACTTACGGTATTCTATCGGTACTTACCCAGGCCTTTTACCATGCGGAATATTTGTTCACCGTTCACCCACAGGTTTTCGACCCACCGCCAAAAGTACAATCCGGAGTTTTACGATTAACCCGTAAAACGGACTTTACATTACCTTGTGACGAGCAACTCTTCTACAGGGTCGTTAAGACCGCTTTCAACCAACGTAGAAAGACCTTACGCAACAGTTTAAAAACCTTGGACCTATCAGATATTCTAAAAGAAGAGATTATATTTGACCAGCGACCGGAACAGCTGTCGGTGGCAGATTTTATTGCATTGACGAAGAAGATAGCAGATGATACCGTTTAAACTTACAGAAGAACTTGTTACCGAAATAGAGCTGCTCATTGCGAATCAAAATGACGCGGAACTCAATTTATTATTTGAGGAGGTGCATTATGCGGATATTGCAGAAATCATCAATGAGTTAAATGATGACGAGGCTACCTATCTGATTAAACTTCTAGATAGCGATAAAACCTCTGACATTCTAACGGAGCTTAACGAGGACATTCGGGAGGCTATCCTGGGTAACCTTTCTGCCAAGGAAATTGCCAGTGAGCTAGACGAACTGGACACGGATGATGCTGCCGATATTATTGGTGAGCTCCCTAAGGAACAGGTACAGCAGGTCATCTCAGAAATTGAAGATAGGGAACATGCCAAAGACATCGTTGACCTTTTACGTTATGCAGAGAATTCCGCCGGTGGTCTTATGGCCAAGGAGTTGGTGAAAGTCAACGAAAATTGGAACGTACTGACTTGTGTTAAGGAAATGCGCGCGCAAGCGGAAAATGTAACCCGGGTACATTCCATTTATGTGGTCGATGACGAAGATAAATTGAAAGGTAGGTTGTCGTTAAAAGATTTATTGACCACCTCGACCAAAACCCATATTAAAGACGTTTTTATCGCCAAGGTAGATTATGTAAACGTCAATGAAGACCCAGAGGAAGTGGCCAGAATCATGAGTAAGTACGATTTGGAAGCTATTCCCGTGGTAGACGAAATAGGAAGGTTGGTAGGTCGTATTACCATTGATGATATTATAGACGTCATTAAAGAGGAAGCAGAGCGTGATTATCAAATGGCGGCCGGTATCTCTAGGGATGTTGAGGCAGACGATAGCATTTGGGAACTCACCAAAGCACGCTTGCCTTGGTTGATCATAGGCATGTTTGGGGGTATTGGAGCGGCAAGTATCATCAGTAGTTTTCAAGAAGTGATGAGTAACTTCCCCATATTGCTCATATTTGTACCGTTAATCCAAGCAACGGCTGGTAATGTTGGCGTACAATCTTCCGCAATTATGGTACAAGGTCTAGCAAACAATACAGTAAAAGGGGAAATCTTGAACCGATTATTAAAGGAGTTTACCTTGGGACTCATCAACGGAGTGGCCATTGCGGCCATTGTTCTTGTAATCAGTCATTTTTTCTTTCACACTAGTTATTTGATTTCGTTGACGCTTTGTGTGGCCCTTATCTCGGTGATTATCATTGCGGCTTTGATCGGCACCTTCATCCCTGTGTTTTTGGATAAACGAGGTATCGACCCTGCCGTAGCTACGGGCCCATTTATAACCACCGGTAATGATATTTTCGGGATATTAATTTACTTCTCTATTGCCAAGTTGATATTGGGCATTTAGTAAAACCGTTTTACTTCTTTTGGAATATTGCTGCTTTACGTATCTTACATCAGTATATTAATTCCTTCATCATGCGTTTAAAAACCTCATCAACCACAGGCTTTTTACTCTTAATCCTTATAATAACTATGGGGTGTTCTGAAAAATCGAACAAAGTGAAAACTGATTCACCAACAGACAATAAATGGTGGAAAGAGGCCATTGTATATCAAATATATCCTAGAAGTTTTAAGGATACCAACGGTGATGGTGTTGGTGATTTAAAAGGGATAATAGAAAAACTGGATTATATAAAATCATTGGGTGTGACCGCCGTTTGGTTAAATCCCATTTACAGCTCTCCAAATGACGACAACGGTTATGATGTAAGTGACTATAGGGGTATCATGGATGACTTCGGGTCAATGGCAGATTTTGACCAGATGCTAAAAGGCATGCATGAACGCGATATTAAATTGATAATGGATGTAGTGGTCAACCATAGCAGTGACGAACATGAATGGTTTAAACAATCCAGAAGCTCTAGGGATAACCCTTATCGGAATTACTATCACTGGTGGCCTGCAGAAAAAGGGAAACCAAATGATAGGTACAGCCTTTTTGATCAAAATGGCGATGCATGGAAATATGATTCCATTACCGATGCCTACTACTTACATTATTTTTCAGTAAAGCAACCCGATTTAAACTGGGAAAATCCTAAAGTACGGCAAGAAGTATACGACATCATGACCTTTTGGGCTGATAAAGGGGTCGATGGCTTTCGTTTAGATGCATTTCAATTCGCAGCCAAAGACACTACGTTTCCCGCTATCGATGATGACCTGGAAAAAAACTTTATTCAATATTATGCGATGCAAGAGGGGCTGCACGATTATCTTAAGGAAATGAACGAGAAGGTTTTAAGCAAATATGATGTCATGTCTGTTTCCGAAGGCGCTGGAAGAAATTTTGAGGATGCCCATAATTTAGTGGACGCGGACCGAAACGAATTAAACATGGCCTATGCGTTTGACGGAGTTGATATTGCAAAACCCGATGGTTATGAACTGGCTACTTTAAAGGAAGTATTTACTCAATGGGACAAACAATTTGAAAAAAAAGGTTGGTTGTCCATTTTCTTGGCTAATCATGATCAGGCTCGTTTAGTAAGTAGGTATGGCAATGACAGTCCAAAACACAGAGCGGCATCGGCCAAGTTATTGAATACCTTTATCCTAAGTATGAGGGGTACACCCTACTGTTATTATGGGGATGAGCTAGGTATGACCAATATAGGTTTCGACTCCATCAGTCAATATCAAGATATTGCCGCCATTAATGGTTACAAAAAAGTGCAACATCAAGGTGGCGACCTTGAAAAATACGTCCAGGATTTAAAATTCGGTTCACGGGACAACGGCCGTACCCCTATGCAATGGGATACTTCAAAAAATGCAGATTTCACCAGCGGTGACCCTTGGCTTCCCATAAATGAAAATTATTTAGATGTAAATGTTGCTGTAGAGCAAGAAAATCCGCTTTCCGTTCTTAACCATTTTAAGCAAATGACTGCCTTACGAAAGCAGAACGATGTTCTAATCTATGGGGATTATGGATTAGTGGAAGCTGAACACCCAACCGTTTATGCTTACACGCGAGAACTAAAAGATACTAAAGTATTGGTATTGCTCAATTTTTCAGAAACGAATTCAAGTTTCGATTTACCAAATGATTTTGAAGTTAAGTCAACCCTTATCAACAATTTTCAAGAATTGGAAATTACTGAAAAGAAACTTAACCTATTACCATACCAAGCGGTTATACTATCGGTTGATAACAAAACGAATTTATGAAAACCATCAACCTAAAAGAAAAGCATTCCCTTTTTCATAAACAATGGCATCCGCACCAAATAGCCGTGGTAGATGATATGCAGGTGTTACTTGCGAAAATCAAGGATGAATTCGTATGGCACGCCCATGATCAAGAGGATGAACTGTTCCAAGTTTTAAAAGGAACCTTACATATGAAGTTTAGGGACAGAACGGAGATTGTAAAAGAAGGTGAAATCATTGTCGTGCCTAAAGGTGTGGAACACTGTCCTTCCACTCTAAATGGTGAAGAAGTTCATGTCTTACTCTTTGAAAAACTAAGTACGGCGCATACAGGCAATGTTAAAGATAAATTGACCCAAACCCATTATCCAAAAATTTAAATCCCCCACAAATGAAAGTATTACACGTAGACATCAATCACCCTCTCATCATTGAACAATTTTCAGCATTTGGATTTCAAAATGATGAAGACTATACCTCATCCAAAGAACAGATTGAAGCTAAGATTGCTGAATATGATGGATTAATCATTCGAAGTCGATTCACTATCGATGAAACATTTTTACACAAAGCAAAAAATCTCAAATTCATAGGTCGTTTGGGAGCTGGACTTGAGAATATTGATATCCGTTGTGCTAAATCCTTAGGAATATTCCTAGCCGCTGCACCAGAAGGTAATCGTAATGCTGTTGGGGAACATGCATTGGGTATGTTATTATCACTTTTTAATAAATTAAACAAGGCAGATCGAGAAGTAAGAAACGGCAAATGGGACCGCGAAGGTAATCGTGGCCTTGAATTGGAAGGCAAAGTAGTGGGTATCATTGGCTATGGCAATATGGGCAAGGACTTCGCTAAAAAATTAAAGGGTTTTGATGTGGACGAAGTTATTTGCTATGATATTCAAGGTGGTGTAGAAGACGATAATGCACGGCAAGTAGGCATTATGGAATTTAAGAAAAGAGTGGATGCCATCAGTCTACATGTGCCCCAAACCGAATTAACCATTGGTCTGGTCGACACCGAATTTCTGAATTCGTTCCACAATCCCATTTGGATCATTAACACGGCCAGAGGAAAATGCATTAAAACAGCAGATTTAGTGGAGGCCCTAAAATCAGGTAAAGTACTAGGCGCTGGTTTGGATGTGTTAGAATACGAAAAAGCCTCCTTTGAAAATATGTTTACAGATAAGAATTTACCTGATGCCTTTCAGTACCTAATAGAGGCGGACAATGTGCTATTATCGCCACACGTAGCCGGGTGGACAGTAGAAAGCAAAATTAAATTGGCACAGACCGTAGTGGATAAAATCAAAAATAAATTCGTAGTTTAATGCTCCTAATTAACCAATATTCAAACAGTTATGGAGCTAGGAGCATTTTCAATAAGCTTAAATGTCAAAGATATTGAGGCGTCCAAAACGTTTTACGAATCCATAGGCTTCTCTATTTTTCATGGCGATATCAATCAGAAGTGGTTAATCATGAAAAACAAAACAGCAACAATAGGTCTATTTCAAGGGATGTTCGAAAAGAACATTCTCACCTTTAACCCGGGCTGGGATTCCAATGCCAATCCATTGGACAATTTTTCCGACATCAGGGAAATTCAACAAACCATTCAGGACCAAGGAATCAATATTATAAATGCCGTAAAAGAAGACACTTCAGGACCGGCTAATATTACCCTATTAGATCCGGACGGTAATCCTATTCTAATTGATCAGCATGTGTAAAATTCATAGCCCACAAAACAAAATCAGTTTATCTTTTCAAAGTTTTATGAAAAACAGAGTTACAGGATTAGGGGGTATTTTTTTCAAGACTAAGGAGCCAGCTAAAACAAGGGATTGGTACAAAACCCATTTAGGTCTAAACACCGACCAATATGGCTGTTCTTTTCCATGGAAAGATAATGAAGGTAAAGATGGTTCAACCCAATGGAGTCCAATGGCCAAGGACACTCCCTATTTTGACCCAAGCCCATCTAGCTTTATGATGAACTTTAGGGTCGAAAATTTAAAAGAACTGCTAGTTGTCCTAAAAGAGGAAGGAGTAACCGTGGTAGGTGAAATTGAAGAATATGACTATGGTAAATTCGGATGGATTTTAGACTTGGATGGAAACAAAATTGAACTGTGGGAGCCCTGCTGACAAAGCATTTTTTTGCTATTGAATTATTCAATACATTTAGAAACTATAAACAACTAATACCATAAACCATGTCAGACAATAACAAAGATTTAGGAGATCAGGCAGATGATGCTTTTGACAAAGCCAAGGAATCTGCAAAAGAATTTTCAGAAGAAACCAAAAAATCAGCTAACGAATTCAGCGAAGGGGCTAAAAAAACAGCCGATGAATTCACGGCAGGAGCTAAAGAGGCCTTTAGTGGTGCCGGAGGTGATAACAAGAAACTAATAGCAGGAATTTTAGCTATCATTTTAGGCTCACTCGGCATACATAAATTTATTTTGGGTTATCAAAAAGAGGGGTTGATCTTACTAGGAATCACAGTAGCTTCCTATCTTCTTATGTGTTTCTTTGGATTAGGCCTATTATTCGTTTGGATTCCCGGCGTAATTGGA
>CAWJFH010000015.1:0-104620 GCA_963842105.1 uncultured Flavobacteriaceae bacterium | reverse complement strand
TGAGGTGGTAACCCCTTGTGAAAACGCAGTTACGGTCATTAAAAATGCCGCAATTGCAAAGTACATCTTTTTCATTTTTTAAGTATTTGTTAGTTTTTACTTGCTGCAAAAGTCTTTTATTTTTAAACCTTTAACGTTAAGACAACGTTAAATCAGCAGTGCAAAAATAACCTACAATACGTAAAAAATGAACTGAAAATGAATTAGTTACAACCTTAAGATGTTAATTAGGAAATATCTAAATTAATTCTTAAAATAATGTAAAAGTCGCAAAGTAGAGCTGTCGTGATCGGAAATATTTGCACTTTCAATATCCTTTAATATGGTTCCGGCCAACTGTTTGCCCAATTCAACGCCCCATTGATCATAACTGAATATGTTCCAAATGACACCTTGTACAAATATCTTATGCTCATAAAGGGCTATTAAAGACCCTAAACTTTTTGGGGTCAATTTTTTAGAAAGTATAGTGTTGGTTGGTTTATTTCCAGCAAATACTTTAAAAGGCGCCAATTCATCTATTTCTTCCTTTGATACATTCTTCGCTTCCAACTCATCGATTACCTCAGCTTCGGTTTTTCCATTCATCAACGCTTCGGTTTGAGCAAAATAATTGGCCATCAATTTATTATGATGGTCTTGATCCCCATGTAGCGAATGCTTGAAACCAATAAAATCCGTCGGTATTAATTTTGTACCCTGATGAATCAGTTGAAAGAAGGCATGTTGGGAATTCGTACCTGGTTCTCCCCAAATAATGGTTCCCGTTTCATAGGACACAGTATTACCTGCCCGATCTACACTTTTACCATTACTTTCCATAATACCTTGTTGCAGATAGGCTGAAAACCGACTCAAATATTGGGTATACGGAATGATGGCTTCTGTTTCTGCTCCGTAAAAATTATTGTACCAAACACTAATAAGCGCCATGATTACCGGAATATTCTCAGAAAAATCAGTATCCCTAAAATGATTATCCGCTTGATTGGCCCCTTTTAAAAGGTCATCAAAATTTTCATAGCCTACGGCCAAAGCAATAGTTAAACCTACGGCACTCCAAAGTGAAAAACGACCACCCACCCAATCCCACATAGGGAATACGTTGGCAGCATCAATCCCGAATTCCGCAATTTTCTCCGTATTCGTAGAAACAGCTGCAAAATGCTTGGCGATATCTTTTTGCGAACCGTGCTGCAAAAACCATTTTTTAATAGTAGTTGCATTGCTTAACGTTTCTTGCGTGGTAAAGGTTTTGGAAACTACCACGAACAAGGTGGTTTCTGGGTTTAAAGTCTTTAAGATTTCATGTACGTGATCACCATCTACATTACTTACGAAATGAACGGACAAGTGATTCTTGTAGAATTTTAAAGCCTCGGTCACCATTGCAGGGCCCAAATCTGAACCCCCTATACCAATATTGACAACATCTGTAAAGGTTTTACCGGTATAGCCTTTTAATTCCCCATTGATGACCGCATCTGTGAATTTTTTAATGTGCTGTTTTACCTCGTACACCTCGGGCATTACATTTTCCCCATCAACCAAAACGGTATCGTCTTCCTTTGCTCTTAATGCGGTATGCAATACAGCCCTACCTTCTGTTTCGTTGATCAAATCACCATTGAAATATTTTTGAACGGCATCATCCAAATTAACCTCCTTTGCCAATTCAAGCAAAAGCTGTAATGTTTCTTCGGTAATCCTATTTTTGGAATAATCGAAAAGAAAATCGTTCCATTCGATACTAAAATCCATCGCCCTATTTTCATCCGAAGAAAAAAGACTCTTTAGGTGAACGTCCTTGGTTTCCTTATAATGCTCTGAAAGCTTTTTCCAAATTTCAGTTTGCGTTGGGTTAATTTTGTGTAATGCCATCTTATTGGTTAAGTGTTAGTAAATCCTCATCTTCTTGTTCTTTCACTTCTGGATATACAATACAATCCAGTTCTTCCTTTAAAGGAGAGATATACGTAAAATATGCAGGTCTTAAGGTATCATGTAAAGGTTCTGCTTGTGGTAATTCTTCTCGCAATGGATCCACTTGTTTTCCGTTTTTCCAGAAGCGATAACATACATGCGGCCCCCCAGTATTGCCGGTCATCCCTATCCATCCAATTACATCACCCTGACGAACAAACTGACCTTTTTTAACCTTTTGTGCCTTCATATGAAGGTACTGGGTCGAATAGGTGCCATTGTGCCTAATTTTAACATACTTACCATTGCCCCCACGCCTTGTAGATTCTTCTACAGTACCGTCTGCAGTGGCCATGATAGGAGTGCCAATTGGTGCGGCATAGTCCGTCCCTTTATGGGGTCTCAATTTATAACCGTAATATTTTATTCTTCTTTTTAAATTATAGCGAGAGGATAACCGCCCGTATTCCACCGGCATTCTTAAAAAGGTTCTTCTCAAATTATTCGCATCCTCATCAAAATAATCTACGATACTTCTTAACGAATCATTTTCATAAGCAAAGGCATATATAGGTTTACCGTTATGTTCAAAAAAAGCGGCCTCTATAGGCTCTGCTCCTGCATAAATAGTATCGTTAATATACTTTTCATTATAGATAACTTTGAATTTATCATTCTTCTGTAATCTAGAAAAATCGATAGTCCATGCATAGACATTGGCCAAATTATGGGTTACATTATAATCGATACCTTGATCTAGAATAGCTTCGGATAAACTTGATTCTATAATTCCAGAAACTTCTCTCTGGACATATTTAACCTTTTTTTTGTTTGTATACACCTGTACACTATCCCTTAAATCAATAACGGTGTAATTGATGGGGTCATTCTCATAGATGAACACTTGGGCCTGTTCTAATGTATCCTTTGATTTTAAAATAACGTAGGGCTTTCCAACACGAATTCTACGTACGTCAAACGTATCTCTAAAATTTTCTGAAATAGTTGCTATTTTAGGATATTCCACATGGTTCTTCAGCATTAATTCGCCAAAGCTATCCCCATTTTTTATGGTATCCAACTGTACTTGAAATTGATCCAAGTTAAAACCATATTGCTCGTTTACCTTAGGTACTTCCGGCATATGGATTTCCTCTGCAATTTCATCTTTCTTTTGTGTATCGTCCTTACACGATGCCATAATGGTCAATGCCAATATTATGCCCCAATATTTTTGCATTATTCTATTTTAATTTATCCGGATTAAACAAATGGTCTACCCACTGCTTGCCCCAATTATCTAATTCTTGTTCTGTATATAAATTAGGAAAAAATACTATTTTCTGAAAACTTGGTGGCAAGTATTCTTTCCAATTCGTTCCACCTGTCGCCTCAATATCTCCGGAATCTTTTCGTAGATATCTATGAGCGGACCCCATGTGCATCAACTGCCAGTTGATATTTGCATTCTGGTCCAATTGTTTTAAAGCCTCGATCAACCCTATGTTCTGTCTTAGCTCTTTTGGTAAACTTAAATATTTATGATAAATGGTATTACCTTCCACCTGTTTCGCTATACGTATCAATCTAGGGGTGTACCTATACTCAAACTGTTTCAAAGTAAGGGTTTTATCTCCTGTTGATAGATCCGTAGCTCCTTTTTTCCAATAAATATGTTCGTAAAGTTCTTCAATTTTATGGTCCGATGAAAATTCATTCCTTTCGGATAAATGAATTAAATTTTCCAGAGGGGTAGCGTAAATTTCAATCATCCTAAATTGAGCCGATTGAAATCCACTCGCCGGAAGCAATGCCATTCGGTACTGCAAAAATTGTTCACGCTCCATACCCTTGATCATGATACCAAAAGAGGATATCAAAGCTTGATAGTAACTATTTATCCTTCGTAATTTTTCGATGAAAAAATCCAGACTTTGCGATTTATCATCGACCAATCTGCTTTTGTTCGTGTAAAATTAATTTGAAATACAGTTCCGTAATCTGATGGTACATGATGAAAATTTCTTCATCAGGGAAATGTGTTCTAGGAACTTGAAGACTTAATAGGGTATCTAAATGGATATAATCCCAATACGTAAGGTATCTCTGATAGAGCAAACCATCTAAATAAGAGCTAAGATCTTGACCTGAATCTTTATATTTTTCTTCAAGTTTAGAAATTTGGGATTTGATCCGCTCTTTATCTTCCATGTATGGTTAATCCATTATTATTTTAAACTGATGCTTAAGGCCATTGTAACCATCTAAATCTGCCTTTATCGCTCCAACGGCCAAATCTGCCTTAATTCTAATAGGTATCCTGTTATCATCGTTAGAAACCCAAAGCGACAAACTTTCCTGTTCCTTAAAAACACGACCAGATTGCACTAAAGGTCTAAACTTAAGACATTCTACCTTCCCAAATTTGGTATTCACTATTTCCTTACCCAAATATTTTAGTTTGAAATCAAAAACACCATCGTCATCGTAAAGCATTTTCAATGTCAAAGCCTTGCCTACCGTTAAATCTTCTAGTGCGTAATTATTCCTTAGAAAATAAAAAGCAGAAATTAGGTCTTGAATACCATCCTCTAGCGTAAAATTAAGCTTTTTCTTGTTTTTCTTATCATTAAGTTCTGCTTTAGACTTTTTATGGTCGAAATTTATTTCAACATCTTTAGTATAACCTCCTTCATCTATTTTTCTAACAAAACGGTATGGTTTACCGTCATTCATATCAAAATAGCTTTCATACGTATCATCTACCTTAAAAAACCAACTGGCAACACCAGTAGTTTCTCCGTGTCCTACCACGTGATAAACAGATTTATTATTAATATCCGCCGTTTTCACTTGAAGGGTAGCATAGCTCGCATTTAAGAAACCATAGTGCATTCTAAACTTTAACCACTCTCCTGGCTCGAAAGCCGACTCGGTATGCTGACTCTGTACATTGCAAAAAACAAGAAGTATTATATATAGTGTTATTTTTTTCATCATTGTGGTTTTTTGGCAAAACTACCATTTGTAAAGGTTCAATCTCATCCCCTTACATTAGCTTAAACAAAATTTATTCCAAACTATTGTACAAAAAAAAGCCCAGTTCTAAAACTGGGCTTTTCCTAAATAACCAACCAAACTTTAAATTATGAAAAACCACTACTTAAAGTTGTAAGGGAACCACCCCTTACGAGGTCAAAGTTAGTTTACATTTTCGTTTACCAGCCATGCTTTAACGTACTTTAACGATAAACTTAACAGTATTTAATACTTCGAGAAAATAATTAGGAAATCATTAAGAACATTGGCTTCGACCACGTATTGATTGGGTTAATTCTTGGCCTTTTTGGAGTCAAAACCAATAACCTACACTTACAAAGAATTGAGATCTCTCCGTTTCTGGCGACCATGAATATAATAGGTTGATTGGGCCTAAAAAAGATTCCCATCCATAACCTATTCCGTAACCCGTATAATTAGGTGCCGTAAACCAATCGCCTGTCCTAAAAAGATCATCATCCACATTGGAAACATTGGCCATGAAAAGCGCATGCTGCTTTGGTGCAAATTCATAATCCAATCTTGCGTATGCCTTTACAAAACTATTTCCAGGCAGGCTTAAAAAATCATACCCAACAAAAGGCCTAAAATTATTGATCAAATCTGTTCCAAATCCGCCAAGCACAAAATCATACGTAGTTACGTTAGATGTACCTAACTTAAAGCCTCCCTCAACCTCCATGTTTATTGATAGGTTTCCTACAATTGGAACCGCCATCCCCATTCTGGCCTTGGAGACTGAGAAATCCTTGAAATTATTGTTGAAATCTGAAGACAATATATAATAATGCATATCCCCATCAAAAAACAAACCCCTAGTTGGAAAATATTTATCATCGTACGTATCCAATTTTAAGGTGCCAAATACACTTACATAATCACTTTTTTCAAAATAAGTCCTATTATTCTCAGTAGTAACTGCAGGAAGGACATCAGGATCGTCAATATCACCAAAAGTCCTTGTACTAAAACTAATATGCTTGTGTTCTGCACCTATTGTAAATGCAAATTCCTCTTGAAGCACTGTTTGAAGATAAAGTTGATTGGTAAAATCAACCACATCTAAACCAATTGTTTTTAGCCGTAAAGATGGGGTAACATTGAAGTTTTCACTTATGACATCAAAATTGATCTCTTGATCAAAATTATTGTACCTAGAATTTACGCCAAAACTCCAATAACTACCTTTATCCATATAATATTCAAAATTATACCTTAAATTATCCCCTAGCATTAAGTCGAATGAGATTACATCATCTTGAGAAATCAATTTCCTTTTCGTAAAATTCATAAGGGCTGCACTCTTATATAAATCATCGTAGTGCGCACCTAATCTTAAAAATGAGGTATTAGGAGTCTCATCCAAGGGTAAGACCAAATCTTGATCACCTGTTTCATTGGTCAATAATTTATATCTAATCGTCCTAAAATCGCCTGTAGCAGCAAGATTTCCTATGCCCTGTTGTAATTTCTTAAAAGAAACCGGTTCGTCTAAAGTGAATCTTAATTTTCCTTTTACAAAACCCCTGGTATGACTTGTACTACCATCGATCATCAATCTGTCAATATCTATGAGCTCGTTAGGCTTCATCATTGGAATTCTCTTGGAATAGGTCTGATCGACCGAACCTAGTTTTTGAAGCTCACTCAATTTTAGTTCCGCAGCTACCTTGCCGGTTTCAATAATGTCGTTTAATTTATTGAACTCAATTACGGAATATTCTTCAATTTCCGGTTTTATATAGATATCCGTTCTTGCCGATTTTTGCTTCATATCGGCCACAGTCCTGTAGTTGTTGATTTGCAAAAGGATTTCAGTAGCGGAGGATAAGGCCTCTCGATCAGATAGACCATGCTGAACATCGACCCCGATAATAATATCTGCGCCCATAGCCAAAACCTCATCAATTGGGTAGTTATTGACCACTCCGCCATCAATCAAAATTTTATGATCTATTTCGGTAGGCTCAAAAAGCGAAGGCAAAGTACCGGATGCCATAATCGCCTCAGGTAAATATCCTGAATTCAAGACCACTTGCCTTCCTGTTTCAATATCTGTTGCAATGCAGACAAAAGGTATGGTCAGCTCATTAAAATCCTTAACGTCCTTTACATGGTATAAGACCCTAACCAACTCATTATAGATGTTTTGACCCCCAGAAAAGGACGGTGGCACAGAAACTTTAAAATTATTGAACGGCAAAGTTATGGAATAACGTTCAGAATCCTCTTTCTCATAAAAAGTCTTCGCACTCCTAGGAAGGTTATCACTAATCAAATCGCCAAAATTGGTAGCATGAAACAAAGAATCCAATTGAGTCGCAGAATAACCCGATGCATAAAGCGCTCCCACAATGGCGCCCATACTTGTACCGCCTATGTAGTCTATTTTAACACCTGCCTCTTCAATAACCTTTAAGGCCCCTATATGGGCCATACCCTTAGCTCCACCACCACTTAACACCAACCCGATTTTTGGTCGTTTCTCTTCTTTTATTTCTTGGGCATCGACCATATATACCTTTAAAACACAGAAAAGGAAGAGCAGACTTGCTTTACATGCAAAATCGATTGGCCTATTTTTAATGAAAGGATTCATATATTTTTTTTGCTTTGGAGGCACCTACCACATCGCTTAGACTAGCTACCGATGCTTCTTTTATTCTTTTGACCGATTTAAATTTCTTCAATAATTGTTGAGCCGTTTTTTCACCTACACCTTCTATTCCCTCAAGTTCAGAATTAATGGCTCCCTTACTTCGTTTGTTCCTATGAAAGGTAATACCGAATCTATGAGCCTCATTCCTTAAATACTGAATAATTTTCAAGCTTTCAGATTTTTTATCCAAATAGAGCGGAATAGGGTCTTCTGGAAAATAAATCTCTTCTAATCTTTTCGCAATACCCACAATGGCTATTTTTCCACGCAATCCCAAAATATCAAGGCTTTTTAAGGCAGATGACAGCTGCCCCTTACCCCCATCTATTACAATCAACTGGGGTAAAGGTTCCATCTCATCAAGTAACCTTTTATATCTCCTAAAAACCACTTCTTCCATAGAAGCGAAATCATCTGGACCCGTTACGGTTTTAATATTATAATGGCGGTAGTCCTTTTTAGAAGGCTTTCCATCCTTAAAAACCACACAGGCGGCAACAGGATTACTACCCTGAATATTACTATTGTCAAAACATTCTATATGTCTTGGCTCCGATGAAAGTCGTAAGTCCTTTTTCATTTGCGCCATAATCCTATTGGTATGGCGATCAGGATCAATGATTTTTATTTGATTGAAACGTTCTTGTCTAAAGAATTTGGCATTACGTTCAGAGAATTCTACAATACGTTTTTTATCGCCTAATTTGGGAACGGTGACTTTCAAATCTTCGGCAACATCAACTTTAAAAGGAACATAAATCTCTTTGGATTGAGACTGAAATCTATTTCTTATCTCAACAATGGCTAATTGCAACAGCTCCTCATCCTGCTCATCCAATTTCTTTTTGATTTCCATGGTATGTGAACGAATGATGGAACCATGCGAAAGTTGAAGAAAATTAACATACGCAAAGGCGTTATCAGAAATAATACTGAAGACATCCACATTGCTGATATTTGGATTAACGATGGTCGATTTAACTTGGTAATTTTCCAACACATCAATCTTGTCCTTTATTTGCTGTGCTTCCTCAAATTTCATTTCCGCAGCTAACGCTTTCATCTGCCCTTTAAAATACGTCAAAGATGATTTAAAATTGCCTTTAACGATTTCCCGTATGTCGGCAACTTGTCGGTCATACTCCATTAAGGATTGCATTCCTTCACACGGTCCCTTACAATTCCCCAAATGATACTCTAAACACACCTTATATTTACCTGATTCTATTTTTGAGGCAGATAAATCATAATTACAAGTCCGTAAAGGGTAAACACTTTTAATCAGGTCCAATAAGGTCCTCACCGTTTTCATACTGGTATACGGACCATAATATTCAGACCCATCCTTAATTACCCTTCGGGTAGGAAATAGTCTAGGGAAACGCTCATTTTTTAAACATAACCATGGGTACGATTTATCGTCCTTTAAAAGCACATTATACCTAGGTTTGAGCTCCTTTATTAAGTTGTTCTCCAATAGTAAGGCATCAGATTCCGTTGGAACCACAATATGTCTAATGGCCCTAATTTTTTTGACCATTACCCTAGTCTTACCGTATTCATGATTTTTATTAAAATACGAGGATACCCTTTTCTTTAAATTCTTTGCCTTACCTACATACAATATTTTATTACTATCATCATAAAACTGATACACTCCAGGACCTGAAGGCAATGAACTCAATTGTACTTGTATTGGTATTTCGGGCATCGGCATAAAACTACTGACTAAGTCTATTAAATAGTATTCAAATTACGTGGTTTTCCTAAAAAGAAAATACAAAATATCGTTTTTAACGACTTTATGGTGGATATATGAAGTTCTCAATAATTGATGCATCTATTTCATTAATCATAATTTAATAACTCATTTTTTATCAGGTTGATAGCCCAATTTCTAGATAAAATGTATTTTATTGATTTTCAATGTTTTACAAATTTAGCGATTAATAAATATTTACCACTAAGTTAATTTTTTCAAAAAAATGTGCTTTTCAACGATAAAAAATAGCATTTCACAGAATACTAATGTTTTTTTTACTTATTTTTAACCCAGAACGAACATCAAAAGCTATGGAAAGTTATATCATCACTTTAGGAACATACCTTATTCTAATGTTATTTTTTAAGGTATTTTTTGCTGTTGCCGGAAAAGACTAATTTTCCTTTTAACGTACTCAAAACAACTTCACAATGCTGAAGAATGGTTTACGTGTTAAATATTCGCAACTCCGTAGTTTACTATCTCCCAAAAATATTTTAGACAATAGTCTGACTATTGCTAATGCTTCCTTACAACTGCCTATTTGGCAACTCCATAATTATCATATTTTTCTCCCTATAGAAAATAAAAGAGAAGTAGATACTGAAGGTCTTATTTCAATTATTCTAGGTAAAGACAAAAATCTAATTGTTCCAAAGGTTATTTCCGAAACTCAATTAAGCCATTATTTACTGACTGATAATACCAAATTCAAAACCAACCCTTGGGGCGTTCCAGAACCAGAGGACGGTATTCTAATAGCACCAAAAAATATTGATGTGGTCTTTATCCCGTTACTTGCTTTTGATTTACACGGAAACAGAATTGGATATGGAAAAGGTTATTATGACCGTTTTCTTTCAGAATGTAGAGAAGATGTAATTAAAATTGGCCTTTCTTTTTTTGAAGCCGAAGATAAAATTGAGGATATTTCAGTTGACGATATTCCTTTGGACTATTGTATCACCCCAACAAAAACCTATTCGTTCGATTCCGCTCTCAATTCTTGATCTGAATTTTCTGGAGTCTCCTCACTTTTACCGAAAGCTTTTTTATTAAACACCAATAAAATTCCGACTCCAGTGCTAATAGCCGTATCGGCAATATTAAAAACGGGCTCGAAAAAACGAAAATTAGAACCGCCAACACCAGGAACCCAGCTTGGCCAAGTCGTATCTATCATAGGAAAATAAAGCATATCTACCACCTTGCCGTAAAATAGTTTACCATAAGGCTCGTCAGAGAAAAGCGTAGCCACTTCATTATAGCTGCCATTAAAAATAACCCCATAGAAAACGGAATCTAAAATATTCCCTAAAGCTCCTGCAAAGATTAAAGAAACTGCCAAAATCAGTGTGTTGGAGGCTTTCTTCTTAATGACATCAAACAACCAATAGCCAATACCAAAAATGGCAAACAATCTAAAAATGGTTAAAATCAATTTACCAGTAGCATCTTTAATAGGCAGTATATCACTCAGTTTAGCACCCCATGCGGCACCTTCATTTTCTATGAATAGTATTTTAAACCAATCAAACACCTCCACCGATTCACCCAAAACAAAATTTGTCTTGACATAAATTTTACTCAATTGATCGATAATCAATATTACGATAATAAACAGGACTGATTTTTTAATGCTCATGGGTTCAAATCAACGGGGGCAAAAATATAAATATTATTCGGTTTTACTTAGTTGAATATTTCCGGTTACGGATTCTAATATAAATTCTGAATTTCCGGTAGGTATCGGGTTGGAACTTACTTGTCCATATTTACTAGTGGCAAAAATATTCGCTTGCTCAGCGTTAAGGTTTATCGTTCCACTTTGTGTCTTGGCATGGATGTCTCCTATAACTCCGGTCAAATTACAATCCCCATCGGAAAGTGAAACATTCAACTCAGTATACATACCTGTAACAGAAACTCTAGAATTGGTTCCATAGACATCAACTTTTTTCCAATTGGGTATGGAAATAGTCAAGGCGATGGATACCACTTTATGCGCGCTCAGCTTATCGTTAGGATTTTCGAAATTAGGGGTAAATCCTGCGGCTACATCCAAGGTATTTCCGTTCGTTGCCATTTTTAAATCTAAATCCTTACTGTATTCACCTTCAATTTCAGCGTTTACCGTAACCTCTTTACCCTTAGATGTTTGAATGCGAACTGAAAAACAATTAGCGGTATTGATTTGAATGACATCCACATGGTCTGCCAAAATAAGTTTATGCACCGTTTTTTGAGCATTGACCACTATTAGGCTGCAAAAGAAACACATGAAAAAACCTATCCTCAAATCCTGTATATTAAAAAACGCCCCTTGAGGCGTCTTTGTTATGATTGCATATTTTTAGCTTCAATGCTAAGCGTTGCATGCGGAACCAATTTTAAACGTTCCTTATTGATAAGTTTACCTGTAACCCTACAAATACCGAAGGTCTTATTCTCGATACGTAGCAAGGCATTTTTAAGGTCGCGTATAAATTTTTCCTGTCTGATCGCTAATTGGGTATTGGCCTCTTTACTCATCGTCTCAGATCCTTCTTCAAATGCTTTGAATGTAGGCGAGGTATCATCGGTACCGTTATTACCATCATTCATATATGCACTTTTCAAAAGATCCAAATGACTTTTTGCCTTTTCAATTTTCTCTTCGATCAATACTTTAAATTCTGCCAAATCCTTGTCAGAATATCTCACTTTTAAATCTTCTGCCATCTTTTAATGTTTTTCAATAAACAATTTAGTGTTCACCTCGTCAAAGGCAATTTCCATTCCCTTGTCCAATTTTTCTTCAAAACTCAAGTCCGCCGTTAAGGTTTCTGCCTTTATATATTCTATGTTTTTCGCTACGGCTCCTTCAACAAAACCGTCTTTCAACATTTTAATATCTATTTTATCAGTTACCTCAAAGCCTGAATCCTTTCTGATGTTCTGAATTCTATTGACTAATTCCCTTGCAATACCTTCTTGACGTAAATCCTCATTAATGGTTACATCCAAAGCCACTGTAAGTTTACCTGATGTAGCTACCAACCACCCTTCGATATCTTGGGAAGTTATTTCTACATCCTGTAACTGTAAAATAATACTTTTATTTTCTATTTCAACGGATAATTCGCCCTCTTGTTCAATTTTCTGGATATCCTTCTGAGAAAAGCCACTTACCGTTTGGGCTATCTTCTTCATGTCCTTACCAAATTTAGGGCCTAAAGTCTTGAAATTGGGCTTGATACGTTTTACCAAAATACCAGATGCATCATCTAACAATTGAATTTCCTTAACGTTCACTTCAGACTTAATTAAATCTGAAACAGCTTCAATATCCTCACGGTCTTTTTCATCTAAAACAGGAATCATGATTTTCTGTAAAGGCTGACGCACTTTTATTTTTTCCTTCTGACGAATAGAAAGCACCAACGAGGATATCGTTTGTGCCTTTTGCATTTTTACCTCCAAGCCTTTATCGATCAATGATTCATCCGCCTTGGGGAAATCCGCTAAATGCACACTTTCAAATGTTTCTTTACCCGTAGTTGTATTCAAATCCAGATACAACCGGTCCATAAAAAATGGTGCGATAGGAGCCGATAATTTGGCAACGGTATCCAAACAGGTATATAAGGTTTGATACGCAGCAATCTTATCTTGCTGATAATCGCCTTTCCAAAAACGTCTTCTACATAAACGAACGTACCAGTTGCTTAAATTTTCCTGCACAAAATCTGATATGGCCCTAGCAGCACGGGTGGGTTCATACTCCGCGTAAGCAGTATCTACCACTTTGATTAAGGAGTTCAGTTCTGATAAAATCCACCGGTCTATCTCTGGTCTATCTTTTATGGCAACATCATCTTCTGCATATGAAAATTCATCGATGTTGGCGTAAAGTCCAAAGAAGGAATACGTATTATATAATGTTCCAAAAAACTTACGTTTGACCTCTGCAATACCTTCGGTATCAAATTTTAGGTTGTCCCAAGGATTTGCATTGCTGATCATATACCAACGGGTAGCATCTGCACCGTGCTCATTCATGGTTTCAAAAGGATCAACGGCATTGCCCAAACGTTTGGACATTTTCTTTCCTTCCTTGTCCAATACCAAACCGTTTGAAACTACATTTTTATAGGCAACCGAATCAAAAACCATTGTTGCAATGGCATGTAAGGTATAGAACCAACCACGGGTTTGATCCACGCCTTCCGCAATAAAATCTGCCGGAAAGGTCTTTCCTTCGTCAATCAACTCCTTGTTTTCAAAAGGGTAGTGCCATTGGGCGTACGGCATGGAACCACTATCAAACCAAACATCTATTAAATCGGCTTCCCGTTTCATAGGTTTTCCAGATGCGGAAACCAAGATGATTTGATCCACTATGTTTTTATGTAAATCTATTTTCTCGTAGTTGGCATCGGTCATGTCACCTACTACAAAATCTTCGAAAATATCCTTTTCCAAAACTCCGGCATCCATTGCCTTTTTCATTTCAGACTTCAATTCTGCAACCGAACCGATGATGATTTCTTCCTTACCATCTTCCGTTCTCCAAATAGGTAACGGTATGCCCCAGTACCTAGATCTCGATAAATTCCAATCATTCGCATTGGCCAGCCAATTACCGAACCTACCTTCTCCCGTCGCCTTTGGTTTCCAATTAATGGTTTGGTTCAACTGGAACATTTTATCCTTAATGTCGGTAACCTTAATAAACCAAGAATCTAACGGATAATATAAAATCGGTTTGTCGGTACGCCAGCAATTAGGATAACTGTGCACGTATTTTTCTACTTTAAAGGCCTTGTTCTCTTCCTTTAGTCTTATGGCAATCTCTACATCAACAGAACGTTCTGGGGCTTCGCCATCCTCATAATATTCGTTCTTCACATATTTGCCAGCCAACTCCTTTAGTTCCGGTCTAAACTTACCTTGTAAATCGACCAATGGAACCAAATTTCCGTTTTCATCCAACACCAACATAGGCGGAATTTCTGGAACGGCTTGTTTTGCTACCAAAGCATCATCAGCACCAAACGTGGGGGCCGTATGTACGATACCTGTACCATCTTCCGTGGTTACAAAATCTCCTGCAATGATCCTAAAGGCATTTTCAGCATTTTCATAGGGCAACACATAATCCAATAATTGCTCATATTTAATACCCAATAAATCTTTTCCTTTAAACTCTTTTACAACGTAAAAAGGTATTTTTTTATCTCCAGAAGTATATTCCAGTAATGCTGATTTATCATCGACCTGTTTGAACTTGCCTGCAAACTGTTTTCCTACCAAATTCTTGGCAAGAATAACGTTCATTGGCTCAAAAGTGTATTGATTGTAAGTTTCCACCAATACATAGTCGATTTTTGGTCCTACGGTCAATGCCGTATTGGAAGGCAATGTCCATGGCGTTGTCGTCCATGCTATGAAATAAATCGTACCCTCGTTCTGTAAAAAGTCTGGTAATGTTTCCTCCACCGCCTTAAACTGTGCCGTTACTGTAGTATCGGTCACGTCTTGATAGGTGCCGGGTTGGTTCAACTCATGAGAGCTTAGTCCTGTTCCGGCTTTTGGCGAATAGGGTTGTATGGTATACCCTTTATAAATTAATCCTTTGGAGTAGATTTGTTTTAACAACCACCAGACCGTTTCCATATATTTGGACTTATAGGTGATATATGGATCTTCCATATCTACCCAATAGCCCACTTGCTCCGTCATCGAGTTCCAAACATCCGTATAACGCATGACCGCTTTTTTACAGGCCGCATTATATTCCTCCACCGATATTTTAACACCAATATCCTCTTTAGTAATACCCAATTCCTTCTCCACACCCAACTCAATAGGTAAACCATGGGTATCCCAACCTGCTTTTCGCTTTACCTGAAATCCTTTCATGGTCTTGTACCTAGGAAAAATATCCTTAATGGTACGCGCCATTACGTGATGAATGCCCGGCATGCCGTTGGCCGAAGGTGGACCTTCATAAAACACATAACTATCCTTACCCTCACGGGTAGAAATACTCTTTTCAAAAATGTTATGCTTGGACCAATAGTCCAGAATTTCTTCTGAGACCTTTGGTAAATTCAATCCCTTATGTTCTGCGAACTTCATACGAAATGCTTATGGTTCTGGATTTTAAAGGCTGCAAAATTATAAAATTTAGATTTAAATAGAGGGGATTGCGCAATATGAAATACACACAATAACGGTTACGTGACAAGAAAGCCCCTAATAACGTCCAATAATTACCATCACACGTATATAAACCGAACAATCAAAATAGAAACACAATGAAAAAATTCATTTTAAGTGCAGCAACGATTTTAATAGTAAGTATTTCCATTAGCTCTTGCAGAGATACTGCTGACAAAGCAAAAAATGCTACAGAAGAGGCTGGAGAAGCTTTAGAGCAAGCAGGTGAAGATTTGAAAGAAGCAGGAAAAGATTTAGAAAATGCTAGTGAAGACGCATTGGAAGCCGCTAAAGAGGCGAGCGAAAATGCAATGGATGCAGCGGAAGATGCGGCTGAATCTGTTAAGGAAGCTGGTGAAGAAACCATGGATGCCGCAAAAGAAGCTGGTGAAGATGTAAAAAAAGCAACTCAAGAAGCTGCTGATAAAGTGGAGAAAAAAGCCGAAGAAGTAAAGAAGGCTGTTAAAAACTAATTTCAACTGCTTTTTATAGTTCTAAAAGGTCCGGTAAACCGGACCTTTTTTATTTAAAAATGATATCCTAGCCCTAAAATGAGATTCATACCTGGCGCTACAATTCCAGAAGAATAAGTTCTATACCGCTGATCGGTCATATTCTCTAAGCTAGCAGAAAGGTTTACTTTATTGTTAAGCTCATATCGAGACCTAAAGTTCAACGTATACCAAGAAGGTGAAAAAGGGTTACCATTACTATCAGATGCATATATATACTCTTTGGATATTTCTGATAGCGACAAATCATCAAAAGCAATTTCGCCGTTATAATTTAAGAACAGATCCGTTTTCAATCTTTGATTTTTCCATATCACATGAAAATCACCAAACGTGGGGGCGGCATGCCTGGCAGGTGTCTCTACACCACTATCATCTTCTTCAACGCCTTCCGTTAAGGTTAGATTTGAAGAAATGGACCAATGCTCTGTAAAATAAGCATCTAAACCAAATTCAAAACCATAGACATAGGCCTTTGCAGCATTTTGAATTGCCTGCACATTACTTAATTCCCCTCCGTAAAAAATTTCAGTCTGGCCGTTTAAACTAAAATCACGTCTCACTAAAGCATCTACCAAATAGGTATAATAAGCAGTCCCTTTCAATATGACTTTATCGCTTATATTTCTTTGAATACCCACTTCTGCGTTATATGCATATTCCGGTTCCAAATTAGTATTAGGCACTACCACAGAACCAGGTTCCGAATCAAATATTTTACCTATATCATCAACGTTTGGCGCCCTAAAACCGGTGGAGCCATTTACAGTAACTTGCAGATTCGCCTTTGGAAACCAACTAAACCCTAAACTACCTGTCAAAGCACCTGTACTCAAATCAGCCGTTTCAAAGGGAAATGTATAAAATCGTTGGTCAAAAACAGCATCTACCCATACGTGGCTATAGCGCAAACCCGACATTAAGGTGAAATTGGGTTTGGATTTATATTCTGCGTTCATATAGCCCGCTAAGCTTTGCCATGAGGCACCATCGGGATATCTAGAAGCTGCGTCCGTTTTCTCACCACTTTCAATATTAGTATCCATACCCTCAGAACCTACCTTATTATAGATAAATTCCGCACCATAATACCACTTGAAATTTCCGATTTTTTTGTTTTCAAAATCTACATTCAGATTTACTGCATCTACTTTCTCTTTTGTAGTATTCAAGACAAGGTCCTGAAAATCCCTATTGTTCCTACTTTCTTCAAAATATTGATAAGCCATTCCTAATTTTAGTCCATCGTAAAATTTACCATTGCCCTTTCTTTGCAACTGTGCATTACCCATGAACCACTTTTGTGGGCCGTAATACCATTCTGCAGAACGTAATCCCTGTCCGTCCCTGGTGGGACGAATAAGGCGGTCATACCTAGAATAATTAGAGGTTTCCGAATAATAGGTTCCAAGATTCAAATCCCATTTAGAATTAGGTTTGAATAAAAATTTCTGCATGAGGTTAATCTGATCATAACCGGTGGGTAGCTGTTTTTGTTGATTCTCATTGCTTACCAATTCATCGGAGCCATTGCTAGTTCTTACATAATTATTTCTCAAATAAGAATTTGGGCCATGTGAACCCATTCGCAAATCATTAAAATGATTATAACTGATGCTGGTCAAGGTAGCCCATTTTTTCTTACCCAAACTAACATCTGCATGAATGGTATTCTCCATGTTAGCAGAGGCAAACCTATAATTGGCATTACCCTGCACCAAAAGACTGTCATTCTGTGAAAGTGAAGGTTTTTCCGTATAAAAATTCATAACACCACCAATGGCATCACTCCCATAAATCACAGATCCTGGACCAAAAATAATTTCGGTATTCTTTACTGTAAAAGGATCGATGGAAATAACGTTTTGGACATTTCCACCCCTAAATATTGCATTGTTCATACGCACACCATCTACGGAAAGCAATAGTCTATTAGTAGCAAATCCTCTTATCATAGGGCTGCCGCCACCTAATTGACTTTTTTGGACGAACACCTTACCGCTATTTTGAAGTAAATCCGCAGCAGTCTGTGGGGCGGTAAACGCAATGGACCTGGCATCCAAGGAAATTATTCTATTGGGAACATCCCTTTTTTGCTGTTCCCATTTGGAAACGGACATGACCACCTCATCTAACTCTTGAGCTTTCATGAGTAAGTACACCCTATAATTTTGCCTTCTTAATTGTGCTTTCTGTATGGTATATTCCTCATAACCGATATGCTTTAAGGTAATACGCTCTTTTGAAGAAAATAAGGAACTTTGAAAATGCCCGTCGAAATTAGTCAAGGCAATTTTGGATTTATCCTTGTTATAAACCGCGACATTGGAAAGAGGTTCTCCGCTATCAGCGTCTAACACCTTCACCTGTTGCGCTCTGCAGAATATAGTTGTAAAAATTAATAGTAAAAAAACCAGTGTTCTATTCATACGACCCAAATACTTCATTTAAAACCGCAAGTGACTTAGGTTTTCGAAAACCCTGCAGGTGTAATTCAAAATACAGGATAAGGGATTTCAATAGTTCTTGGCGGTTACTTTTTTTCATCTTGATAGAGTTTATCGCATCAAAATTTGTGCCTAAGAAGCTTTTGAAAAAATAAAGATTTTCACCTCGCATCGTTGGGTTCAAGGATTCCACAGAAGTAAACTCTCCTTCAAGTAAGTCAAAATACGGTTGGTCCAATTCATTTACATCTGGGAAAAAACCTAAATATCTGGAAAGTGACAACATGAAAAAAAGATGAAAATTCGCAATATCCTGATGAATATCCAACCATTGCAAAGAGGCTTCTAAATAATTGAATAACGGAAGATTTTGTTCTTCTTCACGGATACTGTTGGAAAGTAATTCTGCCAAAAATAAGGTCATTGCATTTTTTGACATCTCCGCATAGAGGGTTTGGTAATGATAATACACCTTGGCTTCGCGAATGGATTCCAACGTACCCTTGTTCCTGTGGTTTGCCACAATCTCTAACTGGGTCAAGGGTTGAAAGTAGGCCGTCTTCAACTTCCCTTTTTTTGAGGTAAGCACCCCTCTCAATAAATAGGATTTTATTCCGTCAGATGCCGTAAACGCTTTAACTATAAGGCTAGTGTCTCCATATTTTATGGCAGAAAGTATCAAAGCCTTTGTGGTAACCTGCATTTGTAGTTGGTATTTCCGCAAAGATACTTCTTTGGTGGTTTGCCCGTCTTTGTGCATACCTCAAATTAAAAAGTGCGAAGCTTTCCTTTTGAAAACTTCGCACTTTTTAAAAAATTTATTCGTTAAATTTAAATCACTCCCTGGGCAAGCATGGCATCTGCTACCTTAACAAATCCAGCAATGTTGGCGCCTTTTACGTAATTGCAATATCCATTTTCTTCCATTCCATATTCAATACAAGAATCGTGAATATCTTCCATAATAACTTTAAGTCTTTCATCAACCTCTTCACGAGTCCAACTGATACGAAGTGAGTTTTGAGACATTTCAAGCCCAGATGTAGCTACACCTCCTGCGTTTGACGCTTTACCTGGGGCAAACAATATTTTTCCTTTATGGAATTCGTGAACTGCTTCTGCCGTACAGGGCATGTTCGCTCCTTCAGCCACACACATACAACCGTTATCCAATAATTTTTTAGCATCCTTTTGGTGAAGCTCGTTTTGAGTAGCACAAGGTAGAGCGATATCGCATTTTACATCCCATGGGGTTTTCCCCTTATGGAATTCTGCCGATTTATATTTTTCAGTATATTCAGAAATACGTCCTCTCTTATTGTTTTTAAGGTCCATAACAAAGGCTAATTTATTATCATCAATACCTTCCTTATCATAAATGTACCCATCTGAATCTGACATGGTAACAACCTTTGCCCCTAATAAAATAGCTTTTTCTGCAGCATATTGCGCAACGTTTCCAGAACCAGAAATAACCACTGTTTTACCATCAAAGCTTTCCCCTTTTGTCTTCAACATACTTTCAGCAAAATAGACTGTACCGTAACCTGTTGCTTCTGGTCGTATTTTTGAACCACCCCAAGAAAGACCTTTACCAGTAAGTACTCCGGTAAACTCGTTACGTATCTTCTTATACATACCAAACAAGAATCCAATTTCACGGGCACCTACTCCTATATCACCGGCAGGTACATCTGTATTTGGACCAATATGTCTATTCAATTCAAGCATAAAGGCGTGACAAAAACGCATTACCTCATCATCGGATTTTCCTTTTGGGTCAAAATCCGATCCACCTTTACCTCCACCCATAGGCAAAGTGGTTAAACTATTTTTAAATACTTGCTCAAAGGCCAAAAATTTAAGAATACTGGCATTTACGGTTGGGTGAAAACGCAAACCTCCTTTATAAGGACCTATTGCTGAGTTCATTTGAATACGGTAACCACGGTTTACATGAATTTCTCCATCATCATCAACCCAAGCCACTCTAAAAGAAATTAGACGCTCAGGCTCAACCATACGAAGTAGTATGTTCTTACCGTTATATATTTTATTTTTTGCGATGTAAGGGATTACTGTTTCAGCTACTTCCTGTACTGCTTGAATGAATTCTGGTTCATGGCCGTTTCTAGCTGTAACCTCATCCATAAACGCTTGAATCTTTGCTTCCATAAAGCTATTTAGAATTTATTTAATTATTAATTTCAAAATATAACGGCAAAATTATAGTATTCCTATAATCTAACTCCCATTTTTTTCTTAATTCGATAAAATATGTTGTTTCAACAACGAATTACATCAGAAGCTAAAATTATAGCAAGCTTTCACCTATTATCCTATCGCCTGTTCAAGATCTTTAGTCAAATCCTCTGCATCCTCAATACCAACACTTAACCGTATCAGCGCATCTACCACGCCACTTTTTTCTCGTTCTTCCTTTGGAATGCTTGCATGTGTCATACTAGCGGGATGTCCTACCAAACTTTCCACACCGCCCAAAGATTCTGCTAAGGTAAATACCTTTAGTTTTTCTAAGATTTTTATGGCATCATCATAACTACTTCCTTTCGTAACAAATGAGATCATACCACCAAAGTCCTTCATTTGTGACTTTGCTATTGCGTGGTTAGGATGATTCTCGAATCCTGGCCAATATACTTTTTCAATTTTTGAATGCTGCGCTAAGTATTCTGCGACCTTTCTCCCGTTTTCACAATGGCGCTGCATACGCACATGTAATGTCTTTATTCCGCGTAACACTAAAAAACTATCCATTGGTCCGCAAACCGCACCACTTGCATTTTGAATAAAATAAAGTTGATCTGCTAAATCTTTATCCCTCACCACCAAACCTCCAACAACGGTATCACTATGGCCGCCTAAATATTTAGTAGCGGAGTGCATTACAATGTCTGCACCTAGATTTAATGGCTGTTGCAAATATGGTGTGGCGAAAGTGTTATCCACAGCCAGTAAAATCTGATGCTGTTTCGCAACCTTGGCTATTGCAGCTATATCTATAATATTCATCATTGGGTTGGTAGGAGTCTCCACCCAAATCAATTTTGTATTGGTATTTATTTTTTCCATTACCGCATCCGCTCCTTGCATTCCTATAAAATGGAAAACAATCCCATATTTTTCGAAAATCTTTTTAAATATCCGGTAAGAACCTCCGTAAAGATCATTAGTAGAAATGACCTCATCACCTGGACCCAATAATTTGATAACCGCATCTATGGCAGCCAGACCACTACTAAATGCCAAACCATATTTTCCATTTTCTATGCTGGCCAAACTTTCCTCCAATGCTGTTCTAGTAGGATTGGCGCTTCTTGAATATTCGTAACCTTTATGACCGCCCGGCGTAGTCTGTGCATAGGTAGAGGTTTGGTAAATTGGTGGCATTACCGCACCATAAGCCAAGTCTGGTTTTTGACCTCCGTGAATGACCTTGGTATTGAATTTCATGCTAGAATCGCCCATATCTAATAATTTGTCCCACAAATGTATCGTTAACTATTGGAGAATACAATGAAGCCGTATTTTTACATAAAATCTAAACTCCCCATGAAATATAAGTTGCCTTTTTTACTTTTTTGTTTTCTTATTATTGGTTGTGAAAACAAGGAGGGAATCACTTTTGAACCCTATGAAATTTCTAATAATACTTGTGAAAATTGCACAAGTGTTCATATATCCATTCCAAAAGCGCTGAATCAAACACAAATTGCAGAAACCATTAATACCGCCTTACGGGAAGAAATTATTTCCCTGCTAAATTTTGATGAACAAACCAATATAGAAAATCTACAGGATGCCATTACCTCTTTTTCATCGGATTATAAAAATTTAAACGAGAAATTTCCCGAAGAATCTACACCTTGGGAAGCCAAAATTGAAGGTGAGGTTACGTTTGAAAGTAAAAAATTCCTCACCATAAAATTGGATTCCTATATTTTCACAGGTGGAGCCCATGGTTACAGTACGGTACGTTTTTTAAATTTTGACGTAGAAAATGGCCTTGAAATCGAAAACGACCAACTTGTCAAAAATCATGATGCTTTCTTTTCGTTTGCGGAACAAAAATTTAGGGAACACGAAAATATACCGGAGAATTCCAATATCAATAGCACCGGCTTTATGTTCGAGGAAGAAGTATTTACACTACCGGCAAATATGGGATACGCGCTAAACGGTATTCAGCTCTTTTACGAGCCTTATGAAATTGCTTCCTATGCAGACGGACCTATTCTTTTAACCATTCCTTTTGCAGAGGCAAACCCTTATTTGAACTGGCCTATTCTACCTTAAGCAACATGTTTAAGCAGTAAAATGATGGCTCCTAAATGCAAGCCTTCGTGAAAAAGGTTAAATGAAATGGCATCATCAATACTACTTAACGTTACCCGAGCACTTGTGGTATATTCATTATATTCTTGAAATAGTGCCGTTTCATAGTCTTCCTTAGTCCATTCAATACTTGATATCAGAAACTCTGCAACAACCTTCATCTCTTCATCTGTTGCAGTACCATCTGGAACCGTTCCCTTTTTGAACTTGTCCACCAATTCTTCTGGTACCCGCATTTTAAGACCGCTAAACTTATAGCAGAGTAATTGTTGGGTGACCATGGTGTGTGCAATGTTCCAATAAATATTGTTATTAAAACCTTCTGGTATTTGAAGCAATTTTTCCTTTGGAGTTTTCGAAAGTATTGCGTGTAAATTTTTTCTGTTTTGAAGGGTAATGTCCAGTATATTTTTCAAAGCATTATCGTTTTTAGGAGCACTAAAATAGCACAATTAATAGGAATTAGGTTTCTTTGTAATTATAGAATACTTCAAAATTATCATAATATTTCAGTACTAAAATAGATCCTCTCCAATGAAAAAGATATATCACCTTAGCACGTGCAGTACTTGCCAACGTATTATTAAAGATTTGGAGCCTTTGGAAGGTTTTCAAATGCAGGATATCAAAGCGGAAGCTATTACTAAGGAGCAGCTAGAAGCGATGAAAAGCATGGCCGGCAGTTATGAAGATCTCTTTAGTAGGCGCGCAGTCCTCTACAGAGAACGAAATCTCAAGGATGCAGATTTAAAAGAGAACGACATCAAAGCGCTTATTCTAGAACACTATACTTTTCTAAAAAGACCTGTATTCCTAGTAGACGACCAAATTTTCATAGGCAACAGTAAGAAAACCGTTGAGGCTGCAAAAAAGGCCATTCATTCGTGAACAAACGTTTTCTAGCCATAGCAGCAGCGGTAGGAGCCACCACCATTTACGGTTTAAACCATACCATCGCAAAAGGAGTGATGCCGCAATATGTACAATCTCAAGGATTCATAATGTTGCGGGTTATTGGTGCCGCTTTTCTATTTTGGTGTATCTCGATTTTTGGCCCAAAAGAACGTATTGAACGTAAAGATTATCTGAGAATGTTGCTCTGCGCACTTTTGGGTATGGGTGTTAACATGATGGTGTTTTTTAAAGGATTATCGCTTTCAACACCTATTAACAGTGCCGTTTTGGTGACTACAACCCCCATCATCGTTCTCATTCTATCCGCTCTTGTTTTAAAGGAAAAGATTTCAAACCGAAAAATACTTGGTATTTCCATAGGCCTCATTGGCGCTTTGGGGCTTATTCTTTTAGGAAAAGAAATACGACAGGATGCCCCAAATATTCCGCTAGGTAATTTCTTGATTTTGATGAACTCCATTTTCTACGGCTCCTATTTGGTGGTCGTAAAAACGTTAATTTTCAAATATCATCCGTTTACATTTATGAAATGGCTGTTTACCTTAGGTATTTTAATATGCCTACCCTTTGGATACGAAGAATTAACAGCAATTCAATGGCAAACACTACCTACAAGTGCTTTCTGGGCCATTGGTTTTGTGATTTTAGGAACTACATTTTGCACTTATTTGTTCAATATCTTTGCTTTAAGTCAGCTTAAAGCTTCCACCTTAAGTGCCTTCGTATATCTACAACCGGTAATAGGCATTACCTATGCCATTGTAACAGGTCAAGATACGCTCACTGCAGTAAAAATATTAGCGGCAAGTTTAGTACTGACAGGGGTGTATCTGGCGAGTAAAAATCCTAACGGAAAAAGTCGATAAACCTATTGGTGACTGATTTTAAAGTATTAAATTAACCCTAATCATTTACAAAATTCACAAGTGAGCAATCCTTGTTTTCTCCAAGTAATCTGCAATCTTATAGGCCGCCAATTCTTCATCTCTGTGATGTATGGCAGAAATAATATCTAAATGTTCCCTCAAAATTTGATTCAAAGGTCTTACCAGTCCAATTAAGTCCATAAATGCCAATATTCTAGCTTTCTTGAACAAATCATACAACATAGGATTTCCACAATATTTGGCAATGTGCTCATGAAAATGACGGTCTATTTTCTGAAAAACGTATGCATTATGAGGTCCGTTTTCAAAAGGGATCAATAAACTTCTAAGATCATCGATTTTTGATTGGGGTGCATTCTGTGTAAATAACCTAACGGTCATGGTTTCCAACGCAATCCTACAATCGAACATTTGTGAAATTTCTTGCTCACTAAGCTCTCTTACCATTAGTCTGTCACTTGCAGTTCCCACTAGCAAGAATTCCTCTTGCAACTGATTTAATACAAAGGATATGGACTCAACTTCGACGTTTAACGAAAGTGATAGTCGTTGTTGTACAATTAATTGCCCGGGAGTCAACTTCTTGGTCACAATCAACTTTTTCAATTTCCCGTAAATATCTTGGTATACTTCCCCTTTTTGGTTAATCATCGAGTAAATATAATAAATCCCTTTGCTACGAATGTGCCTTGACTTTAACAATTTTGAAGCATTTTTAATACTTTAAACAACATTCAATTAGAAATGCAATTCTAGAGGTTTTTGGGAGTTCTGGCATATTTGCGAGTATCCTCTTTTGTCAAAATCCTAAATCCTTCCGCTTTATCGGCACCACTAAAGGCTTTTAGAAAATCATTGGTGAGGCCTGTTAACTTTCTAGTCTTTAAATCCATCCAAGCACCCATCATTTCACAACGCGCAAAATTCTCCCCTTTATGATTGAAAAAATTATGATGAAATTCAAAAAACTTGGCGTCTTCGCTCATACCCATAATCTCCATAGACACTTTAACCGGTCTTCCAGGAAATGCCTCCTTAAAATAATAGACATGTTCATAAAATACAACCGGACCAATTTCATGTGCCGCCATAGCCTTATGGTCAAACCCAAGTTCCATTAAATAGGCCATACGTGTGTGGCTCATAAAATTGATATAGGCCGAATTTGCCAAATGGCGGTTGGCATCCACATCACTCCATCGTATTTCAAAATCCTTCAAGTACATATTCTCAGTTTTTTGTTATGCATGCATACTAAATGATAAAAATAACATAGTTTTGAAAGGCACGGAACAATCCGGATGCTTTTTTATCATCAATTCTAATTCTTCTTAAATTCAATCCTATGGCTAATAAAGCTCCTTTTATCAACGATTTGGCCCTACCTGCTATTGCTGCACCTATGTTTTTAATCTCTGGGCCACAATTGGTTATCGAGTGCTGTAAAAATGGGATAGTGGGTACCTTCCCCGCTTTAAACCAACGTACCAGCGAAGGTTTTGAGGAATGGTTGATTGAAATTAAGGAAGCCTTGACCAGCTTTGAAAAGGAAACTGGAAAAAAAGCGGCTCCATTTGGTGTCAACCTTATCGTTCACCCAACGAACCCTAGGTTGGAAGCTGATGTAAAGTTGTGCGTAAAACATAAAGTTCCAGTAATCATCACCTCATTAGGCGCTGTTTCTCAAGTGGTAAATGCCATACATAGTTATGGCGGACTCGTATTTCACGATATTATTAAAAAACGCCATGCCGAAAAAGCGGCTGAGGCCGGGGTTGACGGACTCATATTGGTCGCTGCCGGTGCAGGGGGTCATGCCGGCACCATAAATCCGATGACCTTGGTTGCCGAAATCAAAAAAATATTTAAGAAAACCATTATTCTCTCCGGATGCATTAGTACCGGTAGAGATATAGCCTCAGCACTTCAAATGGGTGCGGATATGGCCTATATGGGTACCCGTTTTATTAATACCGATGAAAGTAAGGCCACTCCAGAATACAAACAAATGATCATTGATGCCGGCGCCAATGACGTGGTCTATACCGCTGCCATATCTGGTGTACATGCCAATTTTCTAAGTGCTAGTTTAAAAGCGGCAGGCATCACAGAGGAAGATCTTAAAAAAGACCGAAAAATTGATTTTGGAAAAGAATTGGATACGGAGGCAAAAGCTTGGAAAACCATTTGGTCTGCAGGTCAAGGCTCTGCACTTGTTGAGGATTCCCTGCCCGTGGCCGAATTAATTTCTCATTTAAAGTCTGAATTCAAATCAGCAATCGAGGAGCAGGCTAAGGTTTTGAATACCTTTCCGAAATAATCAAAATTTACCGATTAATTATTCTGTAGACTTCATCCCTATTTGTTCTGAAAGCTCACCAAGGAACTGATGAATCTGACTTACGGCCATGGAACCTTCCCCAACGGCAGAAGCCACTCTTTTAACGGACCCTCTACGCACATCCCCAACAGCAAAAAAACCGGGAATACTGGTTTCTAACGACTGCGGTTTCCGTTGTTTATAAATGGCACAATTGGAAAGCTTATCGGCATCAATACCTGGACCCGTGCAGACAAATCCTTTTTCATCCATGACCACCAAATCCTGTAACCAATCTGTACATGGGGTCGCACCAATAAACGTGAAAAGATGGGTGATGTTTTCATCAACACTTTTTCCATCAAGGTCAAGCGTTAACGACTCCAAATGATGTTCTCCGCGTAATTCTACCACTTCTGTATTTAAATGGACCTTAATATTTTCTGTTGCATGAATACGTTGGACTAAATAATCACTCATTTTTGCCCCTAAATTATCTCCTCGCAAAATAACATGTACTTCTTTTGCATGTTCCGCCAAAAAAAGTGCCGCTTGGCCAGCAGAATTACCTCCGCCAACCACACCAACAAGTTCATTTTTACAAGAGCTTGCATTCATAACCGTTGCGGAATAATATACCCCACTACCCTCGTATTCCTCAATATTGGAAAGTGGTAATTTCCTATAATTGGCCCCTGTAGCCGCCATTAAAGATCTGCTTTTTATAATCTTGCCATTAGTTGCACAAAGGATAAAATGTTCACCGGTATGTTCTATACTTTCTGCCTTATGCGGAATAGAAATATTGCACCCAAACTTTTGTGCTTGTACATACGCCCTGTTCGCCAAGTCACTACCAGATATTCCCGTTGGAAAACCTAGGTAATTTTCAATCTTGGAACTTTTACCTGCCTGTCCGCCAGGAGCATTGCTATCAATGGTTACCACACTAAGTCCTTCAGATGACTGCATAGACACTTGCTGCTAAACCGGCAGGCCCAGCACCTATGACCAAAAGGTCGAATATTTTATCCTCAAAATCCACCAACACTCCAGAATACCTGGCGACTTGGTCCATTGTCGGGTTTTGACACACGTGTCCTTCGCTATTGACCAGTATGGGAAGAACTTCTTCATTTAGATGGAATTGATGCAATAAGTTTTGGGCTTCCTTTGAAGTATCCACATCTAAAAATGTGTACCAGATGTGGTTTTTATCCATAAAATCGCGAATGTTGTAGGTCTCCTTTGAATTCCCCGAGCCCACTAATCGAATACCACCCGTATATTCCTTTAGGATGGTATCCTGTCTTTGTATAAAAGCATTCAATAAAACATCACTGATATCGCTATGTTTGGCAATAGCTTCCTTAAACCGTGAAGGAATAATACGTAATAACGTTGTTCCGGGCAATGCAACAGCATCAAATTGCGACCCTCTTTCCGATAGCATTCCACTATCTCCAGTAAATTGATTTTTGGTATGGTTGACAATGATTTTTCCAGGATTGTAAGGGTCTTCAATACGAACAGCACCGTTCAGTATTACCGTTAAATCATAATGCTGGTCACCTCTTGAAAAGACCTTTGTTTCTTCAGCATATGATTCCATTCGACCAAATTCCTTTAAAATGGCTATCTGGCTTTGAGTCAATTCTGGGAATCTTGGATCGTTCATGACGTCTTATTTAAAGGTAAAACTTAAGGTTCAACTATGAATGCGTATCAAAGATATTCTAAATGTGGGATACCTAAAACCCTTCAAAACATATCCTGATGCCAGATATTAATTAATTATTTTTACATCCTTGATTTCAAATTAGTAAACCACCACCAAATGCCCCTCATCAGTTCTTCGTATAGACCTCCTCTATTTTTTAGAAATGGACATCTGTCCACTATATATTCCGGATTGATTCGAAAGGTAGAGAATTTAGAACAGTCCAGGGAGCGAATAGGATTACCGGATAATGACTTTCTTGACCTGGATTGGAGTTATGCACAAAAGCCCTCTAAAAAATTAGTGATTCATTATTCACGGTCTAGAAGGAAGTGCCAAAAGAGCTTACATGCGAGGCAGTGCCAAAATTTTGAGCGAATCTGGTTTTGACGTTTGCGCTTTGAACTTACGGGGTTGTAGCGGCGTACCCAACAAGTTATACCGTTCCTACCACTCCGGTGCTACGGAAGATTTACAGGCCGTGATGGAACATGTACAACAATTGGACACCTACAGCGAAATTTATCTCCATGGATTTAGCCTTGGTGGTAATCTTTTACTCAAATATTTAGGTGAAAATCGTTTAGTTCCTAAAGAAATAAAGGGAGCAGTAGCCATTTCCGTGCCTTGTCAATTAGATAATTCCCTTTCGCAATTGCTACAGTTTAAAAATGTATTGTACGCAAAACGTTTTAAGGGGAACCTCATTGAAAAATTAAAACTAAAACAAGAACTATTTCCTGACCGTATTTCTGAATCAGATATTCAAAAGGTGCATACCTTAAAGGATTTCGATGATATCTACACCAGCAAAGCACATGGTTTTAAGGATGCAATGGATTATTATGCACAATGTAGCTCCCTTCAGTTTTTACCTGCAATCAACATACCTACTTTAATCATAAATGCACAAAACGATTCATTTCTAGGCAAAGCCTGTTATCCTATAAGTGAGGCCGAACAGAATGAAAATTTGTTTTTGGAAATTCCAACTTATGGAGGTCATGTAGGTTTTCACGGAGCACAGAACTCCACCTATTCAGAGCGAAGAACCTTAGAATTTTTATCTGAATTGGGTAATTGAATTTGAAAATTGGTTAAAATAAAAGGCAGCTGACTAAATTACTTTACAACCCATAAAATTTCATATCTTAGTACCTCATTATTTTAATTTAAAGATAAAATACCTCAACAAATGAGAAAATTGTTAACCCTACTGGCCCTAAGTACATTGGTATTGAGTTGCGGCGAGAAAAAAGAAGAAAAAAAAGAAGGTTTTGAAATGAACCGAACCAAAAAAGAAGTTAAAGCCGAAACCACAAGTGAGGGAGTACCTGTAGATTTGGACAACAAGGGTGTAGGCCCCATTAAAAATGTCACTTTCGCAGATGATATAAACGAAGAAATGGCGGCTGCCGGTAAAGAAAAATTTCAAGCTATCTGTACGGCTTGCCATATGGCGGAGCAACGTTTGATTGGTCCTGCGCTTAAGGGTGTTTATGAAAGAAGAAGTCCAGAATGGGTAATGAACATGATCATTAATCCTGATGGTATGTTAAAAGAAGATCCTATTGCAAAGGCACTATTAAAAGAATACAATAACGCAATCATGCTGAACCAAAACTTAAACGAGGAAGAAACCCGTAATTTGGCCGAGTATTTACGTACTTTATAAATGATTAAAACTTTAATTAGAAACCCTCTCAAACTATTTGAGAGGGTTTTTCTTTTTCTTATAATAAAAGCGGAGGTCTATTTTTCCAATCTCCGTTTTGAATAATTCACTGTAGGTTTTAGACGTATTTTACGACTAAACCACGGTAACATAGAATAGTATAAAATTCATGCAAAACGAAACTATAAAAGTAGATATTGTATCTGATGTAGCCTGTCCTTGGTGTTATGTTGGCAAAAGAAGACTTGAGAGCGCTATTAAAGAATGGAAAGGTACACCCATCGAAATTGAATGGCATCCATTTCAACTAGATCCAAACATTCCTAAAGAAGGGCTGGATCGGGATACCTATTTCAAAAATAAATTCGGTGATTTGGAAGGTCCGCTTGAAATGACCAAAAGACTAGTTGAAGTTGGAAAAGAAGAAGGTATCTCCTTCAATTTTGGAAAACAACTATTGGCCGTTAATACTCTACCTCTTCATCAATTATTGAACGTTGCCGGGGAGGAACGATTTAAGGATTTGCTAAAAGAACGGTTTCTTAAAGCTTATTTTGAAGAAAATCTACATTTAAATAAAATTGAAGTCTTGATTGCTATCATGGCGGAATATGGATGGGCAGCAGAAAAAACGAAACAGGTATTAGAAAATGATGCCATTGCATATGCCGTAAAGCAAGAAATTAGCCATTATCAACAGCGCGGAGTCAATAGCGTTCCTTTTTTTATTATCAATGATACCTATGGTATAAGCGGGGCACAACCCACAGAAACATTTCTAGAGGCTTTTCAACAGATTGCATCAACTACTGTCGATACTGAAGAAAATAGCTGTAATCCCGAAACTGGTGTTTGCTGATTTTAGTCATACTAAATTCAAAAAATATTGAGGTCCTTGTAAGGAATAAAAACAATAGTGTATTTAACCTAATCTTTAAAAATTCAAACTACTATGAAATCATCATTTTCAGAAATCATTAAAGACGAAAAACCAGTGTTAGTTGACTTTTTTGCGGATTGGTGTGGACCTTGTAAGATGTTGGCCCCTATACTCAAAGAAGTCAAAGAAGAATTGGGCGATGGCATAAAAGTGGTTAAAATCGATGTTGATAAAAATCAATCGTTGGCTTCTAAATATAATGTGCGAGGTGTGCCCACCATGATTCTGTTTAAAGAAGGGAAACAAGTTTGGCGTCAATCTGGTGTTGTACCAAAAAATGATTTGGTACAGGTCATTAAAACGTCTTAATAAAACTCAAGGCAAACAGGGTTTGGCAAATCTACCTGACTAAGGAAAGTAAGCGTTCCTTCTTCTACGTCCCTTTTAAATACCACAATGTTATTGCTACGTTGGTTCGCTACAAGTAAATAGTTACCGGTAGAATCCAAAGAAAAATTACGTGGCCAATCACCTTTTACCGATTCTCTTCCTAAAGTTTCTAATTTACCTGTAACGCCATCAACTTTGAAAACAACAATCGTATTTTCTCCACGGTTAGAACCGTAGAGAAATTTTCCATCTGGCGAAAGATGAATATCGGCACAAAAACTTTCCCCTTTAAAATCTGGAGCAGTAGTTTTCAATGTTTGTTGGGCAAAATACTTATCATCCTCTTTCTGAAATAAGGTCAGCGTAGAATTAAGCTCATTAATTACATATAAAAATTCTCCGTTGGCCGAAAATGTAAAATGCCTAGGGCCGGCTCCTTTTGCTAAAACCAGTTCGGGTTGTTGACTAGGAGTAAAGCTTTGGTCTTTTAAACTGTATTTCTTAAGCCTATCCAAACCAAGGTCAGCTACAAACAGTTCATTGTTCAAAAATGATGCTTTATGTGCATGAGCCGTTAAGCTTGTGTCGATAACCTTGTGGTCAATCATCTGTGGTTCTCCATTTAATTCCCCATTTTCTTTCGTTTTATAAATGGCTACATTACCTCCCGTATAATTCGCAACGGCTACATAAGACCCATCCTCAGAAACTCCTACATAACAGGGATTTTCTCCATACGTAGGTTTACTGTCCACTTTTTCCAAAATCGAGTCCTTAATATGATAGGTGGTTATTGCGCCACTATTCGGAATAAAATCATCAACCTCCCCAACCGCATATAAGGTTTTCCTATCTGGAGAAATGCTTAAAAACGAAGGGTTATCGATAGCGGCAGCCAATGTTTTTCCGGTTAATTCGCCAGTAGTCGTATTGAAATTGAATTTATAAATTCCTTCACTGCCGCTTCCTGTATATGTTCCTACAAAAAGGGTAGTTTCTTTATTAGACTCCGTCATATTACAACTATTCAATTAAACCCGTTAAACAAAGAAAGCATAAACCTATTAACCTCTTATGATAATTCATGACACTGCGCTTTAGTTCCTAAAAATAGGAACAATATGCTTCTAATAAATAGTGTTTGTTGATTTAATTAAAGACGACTTCTATTTCCAGAAAAAGAAAAACTGAAAAGGAAAAAGTTCAATGCTTATGCTGCAAAAGCATTTCGAAGTCTACAAATTGTAAGGTCTTTTGATGGGTAGCTTCAAGAATCACCTTAGGAGCAAAACCAGATTTTGCCGCTTGTTTCCATCTTGACGCACAAAGACACCATTTATCACCTGGTTTTAATCCGGGGAAATTATATTGTGGAATTGGTGTTGATAAATCGTTCCCTTGGGATTTGGTAAATTCTAAAAATTCTGAAGTCATGATTGCACAAACGGTATGGGTTCCACTATCCTCTATACCGGTTTTACAAAATCCATCCCTATAGAAACCCGTTTTGGGTTTATTACAACAACATTCTAATGAAGTGCCTAAGACATTCTTAGGCATCTTTCTGATCTTTATCTATAGAAGTTTCTTGATTAGCTTTTAAAGCTTTAAGAGCTGCCAATATTTTTGGATCAAACCGAGTCCCATCCATATGCATATCGGCCAAAAGTGGTTTTGCTTTACTATCTTTCTTAATAAACATTTGCTATTATTTTATTATTTCATCTAATTTATTCAATTTTTTGTTTAATTATTTTAAAATTTTATTAAACTAATTATTTTTTGAACTCACCAAACAAATAAATAGGACCAAGTTAATAATGGAATAGAATAATGATGGAACAGAAACCCAAACAGGATCTTTGATTTTTAAACGGACTAAAAACCCTAATGCCATAAGAATAGATAATCCTAAACTCGCCATAATAGCCCAGTTTTTAAAATATAGCCCAAGCAAAAGACCTAACGCACCAAGAAGTTGAAGACAACCCACTAAGATTCGAAAATTACCCAATCCATAGCGTTTAAACTCCAAAATCATAAATTGTGAAAAAAGACAACTAATTCCAAAGAATAGAAATGAAATCCCCGAAAAAATGATTAAACCTTTAGTGTACCAAAAATAATCTTCATGAAAGGATGGGAACATATCTAAATTCAATATTAATTGTTTAAATTTAAATTAAAATATTTAAACGTATGTATTATATCTTAATTGCGGCCAAAGTAATTATCTTCATTAGCATTATCAACGTCTGGTTTTTTCGTTTCAATAAAGAAACCCCTTATAGAGGTGGTGGTGCTTCAAGTATGAAAGCTGAATTCGCTACTTACGGATTACCAGAAATCATGGTCTACATTGTTGGAACCTTGAAAGTATTGAGTGCTATAGGAATTTTAGCTTCTATTTGGTATCCTCAACTGGCTACACCAGCAGCAGGTATTATGGCTATTTTAATGATCGGAGCTATCATCATGCATTTTAAAGTAAAGGATGATTTCAAAAAGTCGCTGCCAGCAGCCTCATTTTTACTACTCTCTTTATTAATTATCGCTTTTTCTTAAAACTGCATATCATTGGTCTTCAGAATAACTTCTAATGCTTTAAAACCCTATAATCCCCAAAGTTTGAAAGGGTTTTTCGTTTCCTGAAGATACTTTTTTCTCCGGTCGATCGACCATTACTTTATACGTAGGGTCTTCCATCACGTTGACATCTATAATATCCTCCGCATTCTCCAACAATCGGATGCAATCCTTACTTAAATGACGTAAATGCACCTTTTTACCCAATTTTGCATAGCGCTCCGTAATTTTATTAAGTGCCTCTATACCACTCATATCGGCTATCCTACTCTCTTGAAAATCGATGATTATCTCATCTGGGTCACCAGAAACATCAAATTTTTCTCCAAATAGGGTTGTTGAACCAAAGAATAACGGACCATAAATTTCATAATGCTTCACTCCATTTTCATCGATATGCTTTCTAGCTCGAATCCTTTTTGCATTCTCCCAAGAATATGCCAAAGCGGAAATGATGACCCCCAAAAGCACTGCAACAGCCAAATTATGTGTTATTGCTGTAATCAAGGTCACTAAAACCATGACCACTACATCAGAATTAGGCATTTTACGAAAGGTCTTAAAACTTGCCCACTCAAATGTTCCAATAGCCACCATGAACATTAGGCCTACCAAGGCTGCCATAGGAAGGCGCTCTATCACACTAGATCCAAACATGATGAACACCAACAACATTACCGCTGCCGTGATTCCTGATAATCTAGCTCTTGCTCCAGAAGAAGTGTTGATTAAACTTTGACCGATCATGGCACAACCGCCCATACCCGAAAGAAATCCAGATAAGATATTAGCACTCCCTTGGGCGATACATTCCTTGTTTCCATTACCCCTAGTTTCCGTAATCTCGTCTATAATATTCAGGGTCAATAAACTTTCAATTAGACCAACACCTGCAATTATTGCCGCAAATGGAAAAATAATCTTCAATGTTTCGAAGCGTCAAAGGAATTTGAGGAATGGACAATGGAGGAAATCCACCGCTAATCGATTCGCCTTCCCGCATCGTATCCGCAACCGTAAGCGTATCTATGCTAAAACCTATTACGATTGCCGAAACAACTACTATCGCAACTAATGATGAAGGCACTGCTTTGGTCAATTTTGGTAATCCCCAAATGATAAGCATGGTTAAAAGTGTAAGCGCCAGCATGATGACCATGTTCATACCTGTAAGTAGATTATCCGTTCCCTTCTGATAGAAATTAGGGAACTGCGCCATAAATATGATAATAGCCAACCCGTTCACAAATCCGAACATGACCGGATGCGGAACCAACCTAATAAACTTACCTAAGCGAAGAATACCGGCCAATATTTGTAAGGTGCCCGCAATAACAACCGTTGCGAACACGTAGTTCAGAATCGTTTCCGGTTCAATTCCTGGAAAGTTTCGTTTCAATTCCAATATCAAGCCAATAAAAACTACCGCTACAGCACCTGTAGCTCCAGAAATCATTCCTGGTCTACCGCCAAATATCGAGGTAATCAATGCCAATACAAACGCAGCATACAAACCCGTTAAAGGAGAGAATCCTGGTATCAAAGCAAAAGCAATCGCCTCTGGCACTAGGGCCAAGGCCACCGTTAATCCAGAAAGAATTTCTGTTTTATAGTCCACTTTTTGCTTGAAATCGAATAAATTTAAAAACTTCGCCATTTCGCCTAATTTTAAAGGGCGCAAAAATAAGACTATTTACCGGCCTGACCAGTTTATCATAGATTATTACCGAATTATCTGTTTACCAGTCTTTTAATCCTAATAATCGCTCTCCTAAAGGAGATAATTTAGCAGTATCATACTTTGTTTGTTCCCAGTTACGAGGATCTCCAGGAAATGCATAGCCTTCTGGTGCAATCCGGTTCTTCCAAGAATTAATCCGCCAAGTCTTTAATGCTTCGTTTTCAGGTTCTGCTGGCATCATAGAAATATATTGAGCTATGCGAACCTTATCCTTTGATTTATTAGGCCTTATTCCGTGGGGTTCTGTACTATTGAATATCAATAAATCACCCGCCTGCATCTTTACCTTTACAATTTTATCCTCTAAACCTTCTAAACTGGGTTGAAAACGATTCCGGTCTTCAGGTTGCGTCAATTTCCAAGTATCATAATTTCTGTACAGCCAAGGTATGCATTGAAAACCACCCATGTTTTCGTCATCTTGGTCCGCCAAGGCTAAAACACCTTGAACATTTTGAGGTCTGGTGTCTGGATCATAATCCCAATGGATAAATCCTTTCTTATCTACTCCCTCAGGCAAAGGAAAGTTTAAATTGGCGCGATCAATGGTCACCCATAATTGTTCCGTACCCCAGACATCTACAAAAGCATCATATACTTTTTGGGCTTGCCTATTATCCCAAAGTAATTGGTGATTATAAACCTCGACCATACCCGTTCCTGTCAACTCCTTCATTTTCATTTCTGCCCGTGGTGGAGCATACCAAGTAGAGGGTTCCTTCGGGTCTTTTTCATCAAACTCCCAAAGGAAATCTGCAGTTCGTTTTGCTTGGTCAACAGGCACTGCGTTCTTAATTACAATGTACCCATTGTGTTTCCAGAATTGCCAATCCTCTTCGCTTAAAACTTTAAGCGTTTTGTTCCCTTTACGGTCATTCAATCTTTTTGTACTACTGGTTGCGGTAGAAGGATTACCCGGTATATCCTGATGAGCCATATTGCCCATTTCTACCTTTACGTTTGTTGTTTCCATCTAAGTAAACTATTTTAAATTTCGTTAATTAAAAGTAGCATATCTTGGAGATGAGTATTTTCTCAATATTGATATTAACTTGAACGATATTGATAAATATTTAATTTTTAAGAGAATACCTGAATCAATTTTGTTACTTTTCCGTGTGAAAATTGAACTAGAAACCATCGATTCCGTTAGCAAAAGTCCGTTCAGGGTTTTGCACGACCCTAAACTGAACCATCTTTTTTATTGGCATTTTCATCCAGAATATGAAATCGTTTATATTGAAGGTGCAAGTGCTACCCGCCATGTAGGTGACCATATTTCTGAATATCAAGAAAACGATTTGGTGCTTATTGGCTCAAATATTCCCCATCTTAATTTTGATTATGGGGTGCAGACCACATATCGGCAAGAGGTGCTTCACATTAAATCTTCCTTTAAAAAAGATTTTGTGGAACCGCTACCTGAGTTAAAAAGTTTAAACCGACTTTTAGAGCTTTCCCGATATGGTATCGCTTTTCATGGTAAAACCAAGGAAGAAGTTGGGCAGGAGCTAAAAAAATTACCCGAGTTACAACCATTCGAGTATTTTATGGCCATCATGAACATTCTTAAAAGACTTTCCCAAAGCAACGAATTTGAACTCTTGCATACTAAACCCTATAAAAACAGATATAGTAAAAAAGAACAGGAGCGTATTCGTAATATATATGCCCTGATTGATGAACGGTACCAAGGTAAAATTGCGGTAGATGAAGTCGCGGCTTATTGTAATCTGACCAAACCCGCTTTTTGTCGATATTTTAAAAAAGCTACTGGTAGCACCTTTATCGAGTTTTTAAATCAGTATCGTATCAGCCAGGCGAAACGTTTGCTTCTCAAAGGTAAAAATGTTGGTGAAGCTTGTTTTGAGTGTGGATTTGAAAGTCTTTCCTATTTCAACAGAACGTTTAAAAAGGTGACTGGTGAAAATCCGTCGGCATTTAAAAAAAGGATGCAGATCGCTTAATCATCACCATTAAGTAAATGCATTATGAATACTCTTAGATGAGTAAAGGTCAACCAAAAATTATTTCTAATTTTATGCAAAATAAAAATTTACATGAAAACGAAATTAAATTTCATCGCACTTTTTTTATCACTCTTTTTTCTAGGATCTTGCTCGCCCAATTTAATAGGCACTTGGAATGTTAGTAAATATCAACGTTCTACTCCTGGTCAAGAAGGTATGACCGTTAGCAATATTGGCACAATAACTTTCGAAAAAAAAGGTAAAGGTGAAAAGAGTTTGGATTATTCTTTACTAGGGGTTTCAAAAAAAGATGCCACCCCATTTAGGTGGACTGCTACCGAACAATTTATTACCATTGAAGGTGATAACTCAGAGCTATCAAAAACATGGATTTTGATTGAAGATAAAAATGATTATCAAAAATGGCAATCTACCAATGGAGCAAATAATGTGCAAACTTTAGAATTGGAAAAGAAATAGACCATGGAGATATTCGAGCCCCTACCTTGGAAAACAATAGGTCAAATGTGTATTGCCGCAATTTGTATCTATTTATACATCATGCTGATTACACGACTTACTGGTAAAAGAACATTTGCTAAAATGACCAGTTTTGATTTTGCCGTTACCATAGCTATGGGTTCCATTTTAGCCGATGCGGTGAACAAACCTACCTCAAGCTTATTCCCAGCCTTTATTTCGTTGGCTTTGTTGGCAGGTTTACAGGTGCTGTTCTCTAAAATTCTTGTAAAATCGAACACTGCCCAAAAGATGTTAACCAATACACCTATACTTCTTATGAAAGATGCTCAAATTCTCAATAAGAATTTAGAGAAGGCTTTAGTTAGTAGGGCTGATTTGATGGGGAAATTAAGAGAGGCGAATGTAATTCAACTTTCGCAGGTGAAAGCGGTAATTTTTGAAACTACAGGTGATATTTCCGTTTTGCATTCTTCTGATATGATAGAAATCGATACGGAAATATTGGAGGATGTAGCTTTGGAATAACGTAATAGGCTTTTGCCTTAAATTAAAATTGCCCACCTCTTACGAAGTGGGCAATTCTAAACAACTAACCAACCAAAAAACTATTTTACTTTCTTTCTTTTTACATTCATTATTGGATTGGAAGATTTTATCCTTTTTTTGACTTCTGCCCCTTTTGCAGATTTTAAATATTCTTGATAACCTTTACCTCTAAACTCATAAGTTGTTCCACTATCAGGATGATACAATTCTATAGTGCTATCATTCAAAACATAAAGCTCAAAATAATCATCTCCTAAAAAATCATAATCCAAAGTCAAGGTTTTTAACGTGATATCACCTTGCACATCATACACTTGGTAATTTCCTTCATAATCCCACTGTAGGCGAGATAAGCTAGTATTTGGCACATCTAATGAGGACCTGAAAAAATTGGGCAGAAACTGTAAGTAGTTTTCGTTATCAAAATCATTCAACGCCCCAGCCTCACTAGTGTATATTTTTTCCCAAGCATCATATTCTTGAATGAAATAATTAATGTTTTCGTAAAAGACAAGGTCATAATCAAAGTTATTGATTTGATACCCTTTCAAAAAATAAGAGGTATCAGAACTGGCATCATATAACTCTAATGTATTGGCATTGATAGCGAACACTTCCAAAGCCCATAAGCCATCTACATCGTGACGTATGTCCACAATCCCCCTCAAGGTGCCATACGTACCCACGTCAATGCCAAAACCATTACCGTTTTTTCCTATCCCTACAATATTGTTGTTTGCATAGATAACCCCACGGTCAAAAGAAATAGTAAAGGCCCGTTGTAAAAATGGGACTTCACCCCCACCACGCGTGGCATTGATATCCACATACCACAAATCATAGCTTTGTAACACTTGATCGGTATTGAAAGCGGACTCCTCAATGAATTCGTCCTCAATAATGACATCGGCATAACAAGAAACCAATAAGGTTGCTAAAAGAAAATATCCTGAGAGTAGTTTTATTGTTTTCATAGTATGCCTGTTTTAAATTCATTTTATTAAAAACAAGCACCGTGCCAAAAAAAGCAATCTATTGATTTCTAGAGAACAAGCAGCTATTTAATTATTGGTAAATTTGCCCTATACTATTGTTGACTATGGAAAAAAATCTAAAATTTTCGGTTTTTGGGGGAGGAAGTTGGGCTACGGCCATTGTAAAAATGTTGACCAATAACCAAGAAAAAGTGGGTTGGTACATGCGTAATACCGATGCCATAGGCTATTTGAAAATTCAAAAACACAATCCCAATTATCTAACCTCGGTAGAATTTAAAACTGAAAAATTGTTGCTGACGGATAAAATAGATGAAGCCATTGCCTTTGCCGATATTTTAATTTTTGCAATTCCCTCCGCATTCTTGGTGGGCGAATTGGAAAAATTGACTAGTTCGTTAACTGATAAAATTATCTTTTCTGCCATAAAAGGAATTGTACCGGAAACCGGAATGATCGTTGGCGAGCATTTTCACGAAACCTATAAAGTACCTTTTGAAAATATTGGTGTTATCACCGGTCCTTGCCATGCAGAAGAAGTGGCAATGGAGCGACTTTCCTATTTGACCATAGCTTGTGCTGACCGGGAGAAAGCGAAATTTGTGGCTAAAAATCTATCCAGTAATTATATTAAAACCAAGATAAGTAAGGATATTATTGGAACGGAATATGCCGCAATGCTGAAGAATATTTATGCCATTGCAGCAGGTATAGCACACGGATTAGGTTACGGAGATAATTTTCAAAGTGTATTGATGAGTAATGCGATTCGTGAAATGAAACGTTACACCAAACGCATCCATAATATTGACCGAAACATCAACGAATCTGCCTATCTGGGTGATCTTTTGGTTACAGGGTATTCTACCTTTAGTCGTAACCGAATGTTCGGGAATATGATTGGAAAAGGATACACGGTAAAAAGTGCACAAATGGAAATGAGCATGATTGCAGAAGGGTATTACGCCACTAAAAGTGCTTATGCCATAAAGAATAACTTTAAGAAAAAAGTAAAGGCGCCCATTATAGACGCCGTTTATCAAATTCTTTATGAAAATAAAAACCCTAAAAAAGTATTCACTGCCCTTACGGATAAAATAAACTAGTCAGAATCCCTAGTCAAAGAAAAATCCGAGTGTTCTTTTAATTCAAACTCCAAGGTTTCTTTCCATTCGGCTATTTTGGAATCAGGTGTACCAAAACGTTGTTGGAATTCTTTTAAAATAGGTTCCATTAAAGTTCTGATACTATCAATATCAAAATATAACCTACCTGTTCTTCGGATAAAGAAATCCATAGGGTTTTGAACCATTTCATAATCGATACCAAAAGCCAATTCCGCTTTTGCTAAACGCACTTCCTTGTCTTTCTCAACAATCTTGGCGTAAGTATCCAAAATGGTTTCTGTCTGCTTCCCATAATTGGTCACCAAAAACCAGGCATGGTATTCTGTAAACCCATCCTTTTTAATGCGGTCGTAGATTTCAGCGATATAGTTTTTAACGTGTTTGGATTTTTTAAAATCGGTATTCCCACAAAGGAAAATTTTCTCGGTATAACAATCCTTAAGTTCTACCTTATACTCCTCTTCCATGTTTTTGGCAATCCGGTCAACTACCCTTTCAGACATCTTTCGATACCCGGTCAATTTACCGCCGGCGATACTTACCAAACCGGTGTCGGACACAAAAATCTCATCTTTCCTGGATAACTCTGAAGCTGATTTTCCTTCTTCGTGAATCAACGGGCGTAATCCTGCCCAAGAAGAAACAATATCTTCCAGTTCCAATTCTATATCTGGAAACATATTGTTCACCGCAGAAATCAAATAAATGGCATCTGCAATGTCTGTTCTAACCCTATCCTTGTTATCGTTATAATTGGTGTCCGTAGTACCTACATAAGTCACCTTTCCACGTGGTATCGCGAACATCATCCGACCATCTGGAACATCAAAATAAACAGATTGTTTTACCGGTAATTTTTCAAAAGGGAAAACCAAGTGCACCCCTTTGGTCAAATGCAACTGCTTTCCTTTTTTGGAGTTATTGACTCCTCTCAACTCATCTACCCAAGGACCTGCAGCACTGATAACATATTTAGACTTAATCTGAAATTCCTTACCCGAAACCTCATCGGTCACTTTTACACCGGCTACTTTTTCATCGGTATATAAAAAATCGGTCACTTTTGCGTAATTCAAGGCTTGCGCCCCAAAAAGCAAACTGGTTTTAATGTTTTCGATGGTCAAACGGGCATCGTCTGTTCTATATTCCGCATAATACCCCGCACCGTTCAATATTTTCTTTGGAAGTAAGGGCTCCAATTTAAGCGCTTCCTTTTTCTCTAACATTTTACGTTTATCATCTCCCGATACCTGGGCTAAAATATCATATACCTTTAAACCGATGGAGGTCAACCATTTTCCGTAGGATCCATTCTCGATCAGCGGTAACAACATTTTCTCCGGCAACACTAAATGAGGCGCCAATTTATGGACGATGGCCCTTTCTGAACCTACTTCCTTTACCAACCAAAAATCGAACTGTTTTAAATAGCGAAGTCCACCGTGTATCAATTTGGTCGACTTACTACTCGTACCCGATGCAAAGTCGCCCTTTTCCAACAGCGCCACTTTTAAACCGCGTGAAGCGGCATCCAAAGCGATTCCACCTCCGGTAATACCTCCGCCAATCACCACAAGGTCAAATTCCTCTTCAGAAACTTTATCCACTGTTTTTTGGCGTTCTAAATTTGTGAACTTTATATTTTTCATAGCTTTTTTTGAAATAACAAAATTAAAGGCACTTTAGTCTAAATAGGTGTCCATAAAGGTTAAATAATATTAAAATAAAAGATTTTCTATTCGTCTTCCCATCCTTTACAACGTTCCACCGCTTTTTGCCACTTTTTATATAACCGCTTTCTTTTTACACGATCAAAAGTTGGTTTAAAAATACGGTTCATTGGTCTATTCTGATCAATATCCTCTTGTTTCCAAAGACCAACCTGCATTCCTGCTAAAAACGCGGCACCCATAGCCGTAGATTCAATCACCTCTGGTCTATGGACTTCAGAGTCAAGAATATCTGCTTGAAACTGCATTAAATGATTGTTGGCACATGCCCCACCATCCACTCTTAAGTTCTTCAGCTGAATACCAGAATCATCCTCCATGGCCTTTAAGATGTCCTTGGTTTGATAAGCTAGAGATTCTAACGTAGCCTTAGCAATGTGGGCTTTACCCGTATCCCTTGTTAGACCAAAAATGGCTCCTCTAGCATACATATCCCAATAGGGAGCTCCCAAACCGGCAAAGGCGGGAACGACATAAACTGAGTTTTCGCCTTCGATGGAATCTGCCAAAGTTTCCGTTTCCTTCGCGGTCTCAATCAATTCAAGCCCATCCCTAAGCCATTGTATGGCCGCTCCTGCGATAAATATACTCCCTTCTAAAGCATAGTTTACTTTTCCGTTTATACCGTATGCAATAGTCGTTAATAATCCGTTTTTGGAAAATTGAGGTTCTTCACCCGTATTCATAAGCATAAAACATCCTGTACCATAGGTATTCTTAGCGGTTCCTTTCTTAAAACAGGCTTGCCCAAATAGTGCGGCTTGCTGATCCCCGGCAATACCGGCAATGGGAATTTTGACCCCGTCGAACTCATAATCACCAAAATGGGCTGCAGATGGCTTTACCTCCGGAAGCATACTTTTAGGGATTTCCAAAGCCCTTAAAAGTTTTTCATCCCACTTTAAATCTACGATATCGTAAATCATAGTACGGGAGGCATTAGTATAATCAGTACAATGTTTGTGGTCTTTAGTCATGTTCCAGACTAACCAACTGTCTATCGTACCCATTAACAATTCACCGGCATCCGCTTTTTTCCTAGCGCCTGGAACATTGTCTAAAATCCACTTGACTTTTGTCCCGGAGAAATAAGAATCAATAACCAGGCCAGTAGTTTTTTTTACATGTTCGGTCAATCCTATTTTCTTAAGATGCTCGCAAATGCTGGCGGTTCTTTTATCTTGCCAAACAATGGCATTATAAACAGGCTCCCCTGTATTTTTATCCCAGACTACCGTAGTTTCCCTTTGATTGGTAATACCGATGCCTAAAACTTCTGAAGCCTGAACTTTATCTTTTTTAAGCAATTCCTCCAATACTTCGAGTTGCGATGACAAAATCTCCATAGGGTCATGTTCTACCCATCCTGATTTTGGGAATATTTGTTTGAATTCCTTTTGGACCATACCTTGTATCTGTCCTTCATGGTCTACCAATAATGCTCTAGAGCTTGTGGTACCTTGATCTAATGAAATAATGAATTGCCTTGACATTTGAGTTTTGTTGTTTCCTTAAATATACTGGATTTCAATGCCAATTCAAAAACAGCATCGGCAAGAAAAATCTAAATATTATAGGGGAACATTGTTACTGCAAATACAACTTTTCATTAATTCTTTTGAAACGTGAACAAATTCTAAGCCGAATATATAAACTATTGTATGAATTCTTTCTCTAAGAAATAGTTGACGATCGCCTCTTTCATCAATACGGTTTGTTCACCTGCTTTTAGCGTTGGTAGCTCTTCCTTAATGGTGTAGTGTGGCCATCCTTCTTCATCAAAAAATTCGAACTCATAATATCCGTAAGGTTCCAAAAGCCTACAAATGGCAATATGCATTAGATCCAACTTATCATCTTTCTTATACTTTCTATGGTATTGTCCTAATTCTTGAACTCCTACCAAATATATGATGGCATCCAACTCTAAGGGATCTCCATCAGAAAATTTAGCCGATAACCGTTCTATCAAACCTTCCCATCGCTCTTTCAACTGTATATCCCTTGACATTTTATACTTTTTTAGTGTCCATATATGGCAAAGACAAAGGTACAAATCAATGTTCTATATTTGTCAAAACACTATGCTTATGGGGCTATTAGACATACTACTTGGCATTCCTTTGATTTGGGGCCTATGGAAAGGCCTTAAAAACGGGCTATTTATGGAAATTGCCTCTATTATTGCTTTAGTAGCGGGTATTTATGGGGCCATCCACTTTTCCTATATCACGGGTGATTATTTATCTGAACGAATGGATTGGGACGAACGTAATATGAGTATCGCCGCCTTTATCATCACCTTTATTTTAATCATCATAGTAGTAAATCTCGTTGGAAAATTATTGACCAAAATAGTAGATTTTGCTATGCTTGGGCTTCTTAACAAAGTAGCGGGAGCGATATTTGGAGTTTTAAAAGCAGCTATTCTTTTAGGGGCATTACTTATTTTCTTTGATCGGATGGACACCCAATTCAGTTTATTGGATGAAAAGACAAAAGAAGAGTCAATTCTTTACAGACCCATCAAAGACATTGGTGCCTTAATCTTTGATAAGGTCTTAACCGCTGAGGTATTGGAAAAGGATTCTTCTGAAAAGACCATCAATATCTAATTAACCATTGTTGTTATTCCCGATAATTGATCACTTCATCGAAAAACAAATAAGTATTCCCGTAGACTACTAGTTTTATTTTAATATTACAATATCGATATCCCCAATATTCGATAGAGAACGTAGAACATTCTCATCTTACTTTTTCCTACTTCGCTATACGCCTAAGGGCAGTATTACAAAAAAACACTATATGAAAATGAGATTGCTTCATGCAGTCCCTGTTTTATTTGTATTATTTTTTGGTTCTTGCACTAGTGAATCCCTAACGGATGAACCGGTGATTGAATCTGAAAACATAATTACAGTTGAACAGGAACTGTTACAGATTGTTAACGAACACCGCTTATCACTGAACGCCAATACGCTCGAATTTAGTGATGTGGCTTACAAGTATGCCAATAATCATACAGATTATATGATTGCCAAAGGCAGTATAAGCCATGACAATTTTAGTTCACGTGCTTCGAACATCAATTCTGAGATACCGGTTCAAATGGTAGCGGAGAATGTGGCCAAGGATTATGATACTGCCATGGAAGCTTTTGAAGGGTGGTACAATAGTTCGAGCCATAAAAAAACGATGGAAGGAGATTTTACCCACACTGCCATTAGCGTTAAATTGGATGACTTAGGTAATTACTATTTCACCCAACTTTTTTACAAACAGTAGTATACTATTGGTTTTTATCCTTTTGACGGGATATTCCGTTCGCACATCGAGTGACCTATGTTTTAAGTTCGTTCAGAGACATTTTATACTGGATAAAATGTAGGAAAATACATGAGATGTTCATTTTTATCGACGAAAGTTCAACTGCTGTTTATCGATAAGACCCTATTAGCACGAATATAGCCGCTTAACGAATATTTTGGTATCGATAAAGAGATTTTTCTTTTAGAACTTCTTCTTGGGGCTACTTTTGAAGTATTATTAATTTTAAAATGTTCCCCAACATGAAAGTATCCATTATATACCTCTCCTTAGTTTCTAGCTGTATTCACCTCTTGTTCCAAGTATGAAAATTTTACAGGTTATGGTGAGGAAACAGAATCTTTTGAAGGAAGTGTAAACCTGGTTTCTTCTGACAAGCATAGTACGATTGAAGCAGAACTTTTTGCATTAATCAATGAGTATAGAGCAAGTATTGGACTTAACGAAATGGAATTTGACCCCACAACCTTCTATTATTCAGGTCTTCATACAGATTATATGATTGAAAAGGGAGTTACAAGTCATGCAAAATTTGGTGAACGTGCAGAAAAAATTTCAAACAGAACAGGTGCTGTTCTATGTCGCAGAAAACGTGGCCAGGAATTATGATACCGTAGCGGAAGCTTTAGAAGCTTGGTTAGAGAGTCCGGGACATAGAAAAAACATTGAAGGAGATTACAACTATTCCGCTATAAGTATTAAACCAAACAGTAACGGTGATTTATATTTTACACAAATATTTTTTAGATAATCAACTATAATCATTACCTGCCATAAGCCTTTGAATTTCAAAGGCTTTTTTTATTCCTTACTTTTAGGCTCGCAAATTAGTATTTTTAACTTTCATTAAAATATTAAATCATATGGGTATAAAAGCACCTTTTAATCTTAATAATTGGTTAGAAGAAAACAGGGATTTATTAAAACCACCGGTAGGTAATAAAAATCTTTATAAAGAATCCGGTGATTACATCGTTATGGTTGTTGCAGGTCCTAATGCCCGTAAAGACTATCACTATAACGAAACAGAAGAACTCTTCTATCAATTGGAAGGTCATATTGAGGTACATATTCAGGAAGATGGCAAAAAGAGAACTATGGAATTAGGTCCTGGTGACATGTATTTACATCCTGCAAAAGTTCCCCATTCTCCAGTGCGAAAAGAAGGATCCATAGGTTTGGTCATTGAACGAAAACGTGCAGACATGGATGTTGATGACGGTTTATTATGGTTCTGCGATAATTGCAATCATAAATTATACGAAGCGTACTTCACCTTAAATGATATAGAAAAGGATTTTTTAGCCCATTTTAAGCACTTTTATGGCTCAAAAGAATTAAGGACCTGTGATAATTGCGGAACAATTATGCCCGTTGATGAACGTTTTGTAGCAAAAGAAGAATAATGGTGATTTTGGCCAAATTCATAATCGCCCTTGTAGCATTGATGCATTTTTACTTTCTATGGTTAGAAATGTTTGTTTGGACAACGAAAGGAAGAAAGGTGTTTAGAAATTTTCCGGCAGATTTGTTCGAACCCACCAAAAACATGGCGGCTAACCAAGGGTTATATAATGGATTTCTAGCGGCCGGATTAGTTTGGTCATTGTGGATATCCGACCCACATTGGTCTGCAAATATTGCTTTATTCTTTTTAAGTTGTGTTGCAGTCGCAGGAATTTACGGAGGCTGGTCAGTCAGTAAAAAAATATTCCTTATACAAGCTATACCGGCCTTATTGGGAATATTCGTTATTTTATTTGCATACTAACTATTATCGCAATATTCTTGAGTGGGACGTGTGTTTTATATTGTATTAAGAATATTAAAATAAGCTGAATTCTTCAAAAAAATATACATCTAAGATTTAAGAATTTAATGAGTATAAGATTATAAGCAACCTTCCTAATTTTATGAATATCGATTTTAAGGGCAAAGCAAATTTATGAAACCTAATACCCCACTATTATATTGGCTGATTGGATTCTCTGGAATTCTGGTTTCCTTCTATTTGTTTTATCTAATCAACGATAGAAAAATCCAACAAAATGCACAATTAGTAGAAAACTCCATTTCCCAAGCCGAAACTAAATTAAAAGTTGAACTACAAAAAATCCAATTAGTAGTTCAATCCATGTCTTTTTTTATTGAAAACAATACTGAATTATCACAAGAAGAATTTGAGCAGTTGACCCTTCCTTTCAAAAAAAATCTTAGCGGTATACGGGCTTTATTCTATTCTTCCGCTCAAAACATCAATCTTATTTTTGATGAAGAATCTCTTGAAGTGAAGGCTCCTTTAGTAAAAGATAGTCTTGGAAATTCCTATTCCTATTTTCCAATAAAGCTGATTACTCCGTTAGAACAATTAAGAGGAGTTTTAGGATACGATATTTATTCTGAACAAAATAGAAGGGATGCGATTAACCAATCTTTTAAATCTAAAAAAATAACTGTTACCGCCCCTTTAAAACTTATTTCCGATAACAATGGAGTACCCGGAATTCTTGCCGTTAAAGTAGTAACCGATAGAGAAACACAAAAAATTAAGGGTATTGTCTCTGTAGTATACAGAATGGATGATTTTCTCGGGAATACGCTTAAGGAAGAGATGAAATTCATCGACATCATAATTAAAGACAAAGAAGCCGCGAATTCGCTGTTATTTTCCTCTTTAAGTACTATTCCCACTAAAACCTCAAGTGAAAAATTTATATCCTTGAGTGCAGTGAATAGGATTTGGAACATCCACTTTTATCCAAAAATTGAAAGAACAGAATTTCCCCATAGTTTAGAGTCTTATTTTATTTTAATTATGGGGCTCACAAGCACAGTACTTTTGCTATCAAATCTAAAAGTCCGTGATACTCGTAGGCAAAATCTTGAGACTAAAGTAAAAATTCGCACCAAAGAACTCGAAGTTTCCAATAAACAGAAGGAAAATCTTTTACGGGAAGTCCACCACAGGGTAATGAACAATCTACAGATTACCTCTAGTTTAATGAATCTCCAAAAAAGGAAATTACATGATGAAGATGCCATTAATGCCCTTTCCAGCAGTCAAGACCGAATAAAAGCCATAGCCTTAATTCATAAGAACATTTATCAACATGAAGGTATAGATGCCGTCAACCTTAAGGAGTATCTTGAAAACCTTATAAAAACACACAAACAACTTTCTCCAGAAGTCAAGTACTCCATCAAATGTCCAAGTATATTTATTGATTTAGACACTGCCGTTCCTCTTGCCATTATTACTTCTGAAATTGTGGTAAATGCACTTAAACATGCCTTTTACCCGGATGCAGAATTAAAACTTTTAAATATTCTAGTGCATCCCGTCGAAAATAAGACCATTGCCCTTGAGATTTCAGACAACGGTAAGGGCATCCCTAAAAAAATGAACGTTAGTAAGGAAACCGGACTAGGGTTTGATATCATTAAAAAACTCTGTAGACAATTGCAAGCTACCTATGAGTATTCCTCCAACTCTTCAGGCACTACCTTCAGTTTAAAATTTCAACAACAAAAATTGAATATTCCTAATTTTGAAGAAGCTAAGTAGAGAAATCTATTTTTCGTAGCTTTGAATAATTTAACAATACACATACAAAAAGTTATAAAATGTCAAAAATAGCAGCAGATTTTGGTATACAGGATGCATTAAAAGCATTAGGAATTAAGGATATCAATGAGGGTTCCTCTACGGGATCAAACAATTTTTCTTCGGGGGAAATCATTGCATCCCATTCTCCTGTAGACGGTTCCTTAATCGCTAAAGTTAAGGGCACTACAAAAGAGGATTATGAAAAAGTAATGTCTACAGCTAACAGAAGCTTTTCAAACTTGGAGAACAAAACCCGCACCTCAACGAGGGGAGATTGTACGTCAATTTGGCGATAAATTACGTGAACTGAAGGAACCGCTGGGAAAATTGGTTTCCTACGAGATGGGTAAAAGCTATCAAGAAGGTTTGGGAGAGGTTCAGGAAATGATAGATATCTGCGATTTTGCGGTAGGCCTTTCCAGACAGTTACATGGTTTGACCATGCATTCAGAAAGACCAGGTCATAGAATGTACGAGCAATATCATTCCCTAGGAGTAGTTGGGATAATTTCCGCCTTTAACTTTCCAGTTGCCGTTTGGGCTTGGAACACAGCCTTAGCATGGATTTGTGGTGATGTTTGTGTTTGGAAACCATCTGAAAAAACACCGCTTTGCGGAATTGCCTGTCAAAATATAGCCGCAGGGGTATTCAAAGCTAATAATTTACCTGAAGGTATTTCCTGCTTAATTAATGGGGACTATAAGGTGGGTGAACTTATGACCCAAGATTCCCGAATTCCTTTAGTTTCGGCAACCGGATCCATTAGAATGGGGAAAATCGTAGCTCAAGCAGTAGCTGCAAGATTAGGCAAATCCTTATTAGAACTAGGAGGCAACAACGCAATAATCGTTACCCCAGATGCTGATATTAAAATGACCGTTATTGGAGCAGTTTTTGGGGCCGTTGGTACCGCAGGGCAGCGTTGTACTTCTACCCGTAGGCTGATTGTTCATGAATCCATGTACGATAAAGTCAAAGATGCTGTTGTTGCGGCCTATCAACAATTACGAATTGGGAATCCGTTGGATGAAAATAATCATGTAGGACCATTAATCGATACTGATGCCGTTCAAAATTATAAGAATGCCTTAGACAAAGTTGTTGCAGAAGGTGGCAAATTAATTGTTAAAGGTGGTCTGCTAACGGGTGATGGTTACGAAAGTGGCTGCTATGTGAAACCGGCCATAGCCGAAGCTGAAAACGATTTTGAAATTGTACAACATGAAACCTTTGCTCCCGTGCTTTACCTTTTAAAATATTCTGGAGAGGTCGAAAACGCTATTGCCATTCAAAACGGAGTGGTACAAGGTCTTTCCTCTGCGATAATGACCAATAATTTGAGGGAAGCAGAACGTTTCCTTTCTGCCTGGGGTAGTGATTGTGGTATTGCCAATGTAAATATAGGAACCTCAGGAGCCGAAATAGGTGGTGCTTTTGGTGGTGAGAAAGAAACCGGAGGCGGAAGGGAAAGTGGTTCCGATGCTTGGAAGGTTTATATGAGAAGACAAACGAACACCATAAACTACACAACCGAACTTACCCTTAGCTCAAGGAATAAAGTTTGACCTATAAATCATAATAACAAACTTCATTTTACACTACAAAAAAACCCTATCTTCCAATTGGTCGATAGGGTTTTTTAACCAACTAACTCAAAACTTCTAAAATACATACCCAATGCCCATTCTTAGAGGGGAGAAATATGCACTTGTCCAAGCATAAGCAATATGCAAATATTTGTTGGTTATTCTTACATGATTTACACCTACTCCATTCTATTATGTATGAACGGTGTCGTTTTAATTATATTCGGAATTAAGATTATACCCTGATTACTAGCAATCAACGTACATTAAATTTAACATTTTTAGTTATTTTTTTAATACATTGTAGAACAAACACTAATTATTGTAATCATGGATTTTGAAACGCTTACTATTTGGCATTTTTTAATATTGGCCTTGGTCGCCATTATTGCCGCAATTATCGGCTATTCATTTGGTAAAAAAGCTACTGTCACCGTAGATGATTCTTCCGAATTGAAAAAATTAATAGAAAAAAACACCCAATTAAAGTTAGACTTGGAAGCTTGCCAAAAGAACGTTGATTCCTCAAATAGCATACCTGAAAAAGCAACAGCCTTAAGTACATTGTCCAATTCAAAAGAATCGGCAAATCCATTTTTATTCGATGCAGCTGCAGCAAAATCCATATTTGGAAAAACCGTTAAACAGGATGATTTGAAAATAGTAGAAGGCATCGGTCCAAAAATAGAAGGCATGTTTCAGGAAAGTGGTATTAAAACTTGGAAAGCCCTTGCCAATGCCACAGTATCAGATTGCCAAAAAGTTTTGGATAAGGGCGGTAAGCGTTATCAAATACATGATCCTGCTTCCTGGCCCATGCAGGCTAAAATGTGTTATGAAGGCAAATGGGAAGAATTAAGTAAATGGCAGCATGAACACAAACATGGCAAACTATAAGATAAGGTACCTTATCAAGCATAAAAAATCCCGATTAAATTAATCGGGATTTTTTAATATTACATGGCACCGTTAGCTTCGACCCATTTAAAATGGTATTGATCTTCTGGAAACTTCATCCGTTCAGAAATCCGTTCTAATCTTGCCGGTAGTTTTAACAAATAGTCGCGTGCTTTTTCAGCCTCTTCGTTCAAAGACCTCATGGAATCCAATTCCCAGTAACTATTCAGTTTGCTTAAAATATCAACATAATCCTGTGCTGTATAAACTCCTAATCGTTGTGCACAGTTGGAGAAATTCTCGAAAGCGGTTCCAATGGTTCCTCCAGATTCCCTTAAAAAATGCGCAGGCATTACAATTTTTTTCTTCATCATATCCGCAAACGCTATCATCATTCCAGAAGGGTCTTCTCCAAAAATGGTTTTCACAAATTCCCTATATGCCAAATGGTGTCTCATTTCGTCACCTGCGATTATGGTACACATTTTCCCCAAAAGGGCATTCCCTTTTTTCTTGGCCATTTGACCCACTCGCTTGTGCGAAATGTTCGTTGCCAATTCTTGGAAAGAAGTGTAAATAAAATTCTTGTAAGGATCACGATCCGTTCCAATATCAAATCCATCGGATATTAGGTGCTGGGTGGTAATTTCAACTTCCCTCATATTTACCCTTCCAGATAAATACAAATACTTGTTCAATACATCACCATGCCTATTCTCCTCGGCGGTCCAAGCGCGAACCCATTTTGCCCAACCATTGGTCTTATGATCCCCATGCTGATCGATACCTACAACATCCATTAACCAAGATTCATAGGTAGGTAACGCTTCTTCTGTAATCGTATCTGCCACCATAGTGACCCAGAAATCATATCCTAAATCTTTCGACTCCTCCCTAAGTTCCTTTACTTCCTGTAAAAACCCTGACTTTTCTGAATTTGGTAAAAAATCTGATGGCTGCCAAATTTCTTCCACAGGCATAAGGAAAGAATCCATAAATCCTTCTACCTTAGGTTCTAAAGCCTGCATTACTTCTAATCTTATATTTTCTGCGGACATATTATTTTTTTTATCAAAGTTCGTTAAAAAACTAACTCTCTAGTAGTAAAGTTAGGTGTTTTATCAATTTCTACCTTGCTCATTCGGATAAAACATGTGCACTGGATCACTTTGCCAAAATTCCTTCGTATCTACATCCAATGCGGTCAAAGGACCTTTAAATGCAGCACCGGTATCAATATTCCAAACATTCACTGCATTTTGAGGCGTAGTTTCTCCAATTCTAGTAACCGGTGTATGCCCAATATAAATCTCGTTATAATTTTTTAAGCGTTTTGGATATTTGATATCCTCTGGATGTAATGTTGGATTTAATGAAAGTGCCAATTCCCATAAGGTACGGTCCCAGTAAAACGTTTTCTTGAAATACTCAAAATCGATTCCTTTTAAATTCGTAAAACCCGCATGCAAGAACAAGCGATTGGCATGGTCTAAATAATGGTTATCCAAATCTTCATAAAACCTCATATGAATCTGCTTTACTTCCTTATTGGCTTTTGCATAGGAGTTTACAGTAGCTTCACCACCGTGCATAAACCATGTGGGATTATCACTCGCTCCTGTTAACCACTCATAACAAAGCTGATCATGGTTACCTCTTAAAAATATACATTGATGCTTATTTTTCAATTCAAGCAGAAAGTTAATTGTTTCGACCGCATGGCTCCATCCATCTATATAATCTCCCAAAAAAATTAAGGTATCCTCCTTTTTAGGTTGAACTTTTTCCAATAATTGTTGTAACGCTTTTAATCCGGAATGGATATCTCCTATAACGAAGGTTTTTGCTGCATTCATTTAGCAAAAATCGCAAATACTGCAATCAATACAAGGATAAATAGAATTAAAAAGAATATTTTCCAAAAGGAATAAGGCCGTGTGCCACTCAGAACTCCTGTTTGACCATTGATATAAAAACGGAATTCTTTACCATCATAATTATAGGAACTTATGTACACGGGTAATAAAATGTGCTTAAAAGTTTCGTTGGATAATTTAATGTCTGCATTCGCTATGCGCTGGGTATCACCGGAAATATCTCGACGAATCCAATTATAGGCGATATTCTTCGCCTCTTGAAAAGATTGATGATGACCTTCTTTTAATGAAATGGTATATTTTTCAGTTACGAAGCCTGATAAATATTTTGAATTAAAAACCACAAGGTCTTTTAGGTTCCAAAACGCAATTTTACCTGGAATTTCTCTTTGCTTTTTTTCTGATGCATTGATTAGAATATCGTCCACAAAACCATCAACGGTTCCCGAAACATAGGTCCACCTGGTTTTTCTAACTTGACGGGTACGTTTGCCCTTATCGCTATTATACGTTTGGGTTTCATAATAATAATCGCCCCGTTGTCCTTGATACGAAGCGTAAAGATTAGCATCAAACGTCCAATACGGAACATATAGCCCATGAAGGCCCTCTGGGTCAAGAGCAGCTCGTTTAAGATTGTTAGGGGCAAACCAAATACCACTTACCCAATTTTTAAAAATACTTTGCGCCTTCTTTGCATCTAGTTGAAACGGAATCAAAGCCCCAGGCAGAATCCAGCCTTCTTGCTCAATATCTTCTCGAATCAAAGGTTCACTACAATAAATACAATTCAATGATTTATAGTTTTCCTCTACATGTTGGTTGGCACCACAATTCTTACAGTGGAGGATGTCAATAGTCTCTGTATAGGCATTTTCCCCCACTATTTTCAAGTAATGGGCCAATTCAAGCTCTTCAAAACTACTTTTAGACTGTTCTATGAATTCCTCATAACCACAGTATTCACAAGTAAGTTGATGTGAACCTGGTTTGAACTTTAACTCTGCGCCACAATTGGCGCAGGCCTTTTTATATTCAGATTTTTGAATATCATCCATAGTCGTACAGCCTTAATCAAAAGGAATAGATAGCCTCTCCATTTTAAAATTAAGCACTTGGTAGCGGGGGTGGAGTATTGCCTCCTAAGAATGATTTTAGTTCCTCTACCTCCTTTAATGCAGCCCAATTATTCATTCCCTGTTTCCAAATTAAGGAGTCTCTGTTTATGGTCCTATTGGCAAAAAGTTCCTTTAGTTTTTCAAAGGAAACAGGGCCAGATTGTTGCCCGTTTACCGCGTAAAAATAACTCACTTGCACCGGCATCGGAGGCGGCACTGCTTGAGGCTGTGGCGATTGCCCTCCAAATGGCTGTGAAGAAGGCTGGCCCATGGCATTGCCCATCTGCTGTGCCAATACAAAACCCATACCCATGCCCATACCCGCACCTGCGGTACCACCTTCATTTTTAGCGGCCAACTCCATAGCTTTGGCTGCTTTGAATTGTGCCAATTTGGCCATATCCAATTTATCTAACCTGCTGTATTCAAAAATTTCTTTCTTAAGCTCTTCGGGCATAGATACATTTTCGATATAGAATTTTTCCAATTCTATACCTACCCTATTAAACTCGGGTTGCATCACCACTTGACAAGTTTCTGAAAGCTCACTGGTATTCGCCGCATAAAGTTCTATCGGTAAATTGGCTTCGCCAACCGTATCTGTAAATCTTGTGACAATTAAACTTTTAAGATGTTCGTTAACTTCGTAATTGGTGAAATTGCCATCAGTCCCTACCACATCGACTACAAATTTCCCTGGGTCGTTAATTCTAAAACTATAGGTCCCAAATGCCCTAATTTCCACAAGACCAAAACGGTCATCACTCAACATGAACGGATTTTTAGTTCCCCATTTTTCATCGGTAAAAAGCCTAGTATTCACAAAATAAACCTCAGCTTTAAACGGACTGTCAAACCCATATTTCCAACCTTTCAAAGTGGTAAGGATTGGTAGGTTATTCGTGTTCAACGTGTATGTGCCCGGCTTAAAGACATCTGCTAATTGACCTTCATTCACAAAAACTGCTCTTTGACCCTCTCTTACGATTAACTGTGCATTATTCTTTATCTCATTTTGATATCGCTCAAAACGATGTACAATGGTATCATTGGTATTGTCTAGCCATTCGATAATGTCGATAAACTCGTGGCTCAATTTCTTTTTAATTTCGTCAAATATGCTCATGGTCAGATTGTTTTAAATAGGATATCAAGATATGCAATTCGTAAATAGACCCAAAATAAGTGCTGTTTTAATTACCGAAAAACAAAAAAACATATTCCTACTTTTGCAAATCATTAAAAATTTTTAGGTGGTACCACTAATTTCTAATTAACTTAGAAATTCTAATTCTTGACTTTAATTATGAAAAAGGTATTTTGTATTGGTGAATTACTCATTGATTTTGTGGCTGAAAACCAAGGAAGTGATCTTTCCAAAGCCAATGATTTTTCTAAAAAAGCCGGTGGTGCACCCGCCAATGTTTCCTGTGCTATAAGCAAACTTGGAGGAACCAGTTATTTCATTGGTTGTGTGGGTGATGATCCTTTTGGTCAATTTTTGTTACGGATATTAGAGAATGAACATGTGGACATTTCCATGGCCCAGAAATCTGAGACTTTTACCACTTTGGCATTCGTTTCTATTGACAAAGATGGGGAACGGGACTTTGTGTTTAGTCGTGGTGCCGATCGCGAGCTCACGTATGACTCATCCCATAAATCACAGTTTGAGAATAATATCCTTCATTTTGGCGCTGCAACCGCCCTTTTGGGAGGTCCCTTAGAAGATGCATATAGCCGTTACCTGTTTGATGGTTTAACAAAAGACTGTTTTATAAGTTTTGATCCCAATTACCGTGTAGATCTCTGGAAAAAGAAAGAACAAAAATTCGTTCAAAAATGCCGTACCTATATTGAAAAATCGCACTTGTGCAAATTTAGTATGGAGGAGGCGCAATTATTATCCGGCAAAGAAGACCTTAAGGAAGCATGTACGGTTTTACATGAAATGGGCACGGAAGTAATTGTCATTACCTTAGGTAAAGAAGGAACCTGGTTAAGCACCAAAAAATTCCAAAAAACCATACCTAGTGTAAAAGTGAATCCGGTGGATACTACGGGCGCAGGGGATGCGTTTATAGGTTGTTTATTAAAACAACTAGCAGAACACAATGATATTGACAAAATTTTAAAAGACGAAACTGAACTTACTAAAATGGTAACAAGAGCGAACAAGGCTGGTGCTATCACTACCACAAATTTTGGCGCCATCCAATCCTTACCTACTCAAAAACAATTAGATTCCTAAGATGAACCAAGCTTCTATACATCGCCTATTAGCTTCAAGAAATCCCAAAAAAAAAGGTGCGGCCCAGTATTCTCATCTATTCGATTTACGTTTGGCCGCGAACATGACCTTATTAAAATCCTCCTTTTTTACGCTTTACGATAAAAAGGAACACAGCGATCATTTTTCCCTGTTGCTAGAAAAATTAGAAACGTTTTTTAATGAAAGACCTGCTGCGCTAAAGAAGCAAGATTTGGAACGCTTGGAATTTGGGAATTGGTACCAAAACGAAAATCTAGTAGGCATGCAGCTCTATGTGGACCGGTTTAGCAAAAACATAAATGGCTTACAGGAAAAGCTTCCTTATTTTGAAGACCTTGGCGTGAATTTTCTACATCTAATGCCAATTACCACAAGGCCTTCAGGTGAAAACGATGGTGGATATGCGGTAAACAGTTATCACGAAATAGATTCACGATATGGATCTAAGGACGATTTTTTAAGTTTTTCTAAAGAAGCCCGGGATAAGAAAATGTTCTTAATGTTGGACTTTGTAGTTAATCATACTTCCGATGAATTTAGATGGGCTAAAAAGGCGAAAGAGGGCGATTTAAAATATCAGAATTATTATTATACCTATGCGGAGCGCACCATACCCGATGAATTCGAAAAAACGCTTCCCGAAATCTTTCCACAATCGGCACCAGGTAATTTTACCTACAATGAGGAGATGGAAAAATGGGTCATGACCTGTTTTAATTCGTACCAGTGGGACTTAAATTACAGAAATCCAGAGGTATTTATAGAAATGTTGGGGAACTTAATGTCACTCGCCAATCTAGGTGTAGATGTAATACGGTTCGATGCGCTGGCCTTTTTATGGAAAAAAATAGGAACACTTTCTCAAAACCTACCAGAGGCACACGTGCTTATTTCCCTATTTAGAATGTGCTTACAGGTAATTGCACCTGGAGTTATTCTGCTGGCGGAAGCCATTGTAGCGCCTAGAAACATTATCAAATATTTTGGAGAAAACATTTTAGAGGGCAACGAATGTGAAGTCGCTTACAATGCTTCGTTAATGGCCTTGCTATGGAATTCCATAGCTACCAAACAAGCCTCCTTGATGAATAAAAGTCTAACCGAAATACCTAACAAACCAGAGGATGCCACTTGGATAAATTATATACGGTGCCATGATGATATTGGCTTGGGTTATGATGATGATTTTGTGCGTTCCATGGGTTGGGACCCATCTGCGCATAAGCAATTCATACTCAATTATTACTGTGGAAAATTAGAATGGTCTCCTTCAAAGGGCTTGATGTTCATGTACAATCCAAAAAACGGTGATGGTAGAATTACCGGTAGTGCAGCTTCTCTATTAGGCCTTGAAACCGCATTGGAACAAAAGAACAAATACATCATCGACTACGCCATTGACAAAATTTTAATGATGCACGGTATTATTCTAGCCTATGGTGGTATACCCATGATCTATGCCGGTGATGAAATTGCCACGCTTAACGATTACTCCTATGAACAGGAAGAAAAACATAAAAACGACAACCGTTGGGTAAATAGGCCTAGACAAGATTGGAATGAAGTATCCCATTTAAATATGGAGGCTGACACCCCTTCTTCAAAAGTCTTTTTTGGTCTTAAAAAAATGATTGCAATACGTAAAGAACACTCTGTTTTTGCGGATCATAATAACCTGAAAATTCATTTTTGTCCCAATCCACATATTTTTGCGTTTCAAAGGACCGAAGGGACTAACAATATTTGGGTGTTCTCCAATTTCAATGAGGTAACGGAAACGGTAGATATCGCCTGGTTGCTTTCCATTGGTATTTATACGGGTCAAAATTCAATCGACCTTCTTACCGGTACTAATTTTGAGCTTATTCATCATGAACTACCGCTCAAGCCTTATCAGCAAATGTGGATTGCGAACGTTTAATTGTATTTCACCTTTCGGATAACGCGCAACGCTTGTTTTAGTGAGGAATTTACTTCTGGGAATTTTGGCTTTACCAAGCGCCTAGCTTTTTCCATTTGTTCCTTGGCGTCTTCAAATCCGTTGAGGTAGCAAATCAAATAGCTATCGGCCAAATACCCTAGGCTTTTTAGTTCCTCGGATGTTAACTTTTTGTTCTCCTGAATTTTAACTACCAACTTATTGTTGAATTCATAGATTTTCTTCAGTTCAGTTTCGGCGTGTTTTGGAGGATTGAAAAGAAGGTCGCTTTGTATTTGGTAAGTGCCATTGTCATTAAAATCAATGACCACTTTTTCCAATGGATAATATTTCTGTACAGATGTCAAGCCTAATTGTACATATTCGATTATCGAAAAGGAATTTTCATCATAGGTAATGGTGACTTCATCCAAATCAGAATAAAAAAGTTTTACTTGTTCATTGATCAATTCTATATCTACCCTGTAGTAATAGGTTTCGCCTTTGGCCACTTTTTTGTTCCCAGCCCAACACACCACAAACTGCTCCTTAAAGACTTTATAGTTACTCTCCAAATCTTTGTGTCTGTGATTTAGGAAATCGATAACCCCGTCTAAGGTAAGTTCAATATTATTTTTGGCATGCTGCTCAATAGTTGCCACTACCTCTGAGTTAATGTCTTTTAATTCCACGCCATACGCTTTGGGTAGACTTATACTTCCTTCCCTAAAAAAGACGGAACCCCCGTAGTATTTCCAAATATTCTTGCGAAGGGAACAGACTTTTCCAATCGATTTAATGGTCACAAGACCTACAACTTTTTCTTCTGGCAAATGGGGAAAAGGGATATTTTCGTAGGAGATATATGGCGGATTATCCAAATAAGCATTTACCAAATTTTGGATTTTACTATCATCAAAAAAATCTACACCAACTATTTTATTATCCTCATCCTCGACCCCAATAACAATGAAAGAATTATTGGACGGATTGCTGTTCGCCATGGCACAAACGTGCTTCAAGAATTTAGCTTTCCCCTCCTTCTCCCCAATGGAAATAAACCGTTTTTTATCGTAAAAACTATTCTCATCATTATGGGAAAGCAAGTTCTTAATCAACAAACGTTTATTAATCATAGGGTAACTCTAAATAATTTGGATGCCTTTTTCAATCGAAATAGATTAGGATTTATTAAGGATAGTTGAAGATGCTTGAGCCGTTGGCATTACGATTAAATCCGCGATATTTACATGATAGGGTCTGGTCACCACAAAATGAATAACATCAGCTATATCTTCTGGTTTCAAAGGCTGAAAACCTTTGTACACATTATCAGCACGTTCCTCATCACCTTTAAACCTCACATTGCTAAATTCGGTTTCTACCAAGCCTGGATTCACCGCCCCTACCCGAATTCCATACGGATTCAAATCAATCCGCATTCCTTGGTTAATGGCATCTACCGCATGTTTGCTTGCGCAATATACATTCCCTTTAGGATATACTTCTTTACCAGCTGTAGAACCAATATTGATAATGTGACCCGATTCTCTTTCGATCATTTGGCCCATCAAGGCTTTAGAAACATACAACAATCCCTTTACATTAATGTCCAACATGGCATCCCAATCTTCTGAACTTCCCTCTTGTATAGGGTCAAGACCATGGGCATTACCCGCATTATTAATCAATATATCTATTTTCTGAAAAGCCTCAGGTAACGATTCTATGGCTTCGTTAACTGAATTTTTATTACGGATATCAAAACTCAAGGTATGCACGTTCACCAGTTTACCGAGTTCGTTTTTGAGGGTGTCCAATCGCTCTTGACGTCTTCCGCAAAGGACCAAATCAATGTTATTTTTAGCGAATAATTCCGCCGTAGCTTTACCTATTCCACTGGTTGCTCCCGTTATAAATGCTGTCTTTTTCATAGTTTATGTATTAGGCCACTTCATGGCCATTACTGGCTTCCAATAATAAAAACCAATCTTGTAATTCCAATTCTATTTTAGTGGCTTCCACCGCCAATTTTAATCGTTTTGGCGTTGCCGTACCTACAACCGGATATATTTTGGAGGGATGTTTTAATATCCAAGCCAATAACAGCTGGTCTTCCGTGGCATAATACTTTTTAGTCAGTGTAACCATCAACTCCTTAATTCTTTTAGTAGCTGGAGTCGTTTCCCTAAAATAAGCACCTAAAGGACTCCAGGACATTGATAAACGATTGTTGATAATACAATCATCCAACGTACCGTCTGTCATAACTTCCTTTGCCGTAAGAGAATATTCTATTTGATTACCGGATACTTCAACCTCTTTTTCAAGCAGCGCAATTTGGGAAGGCGTAAAGTTGGAAACCCCAAATTGTCTAATCTTTCCTTCTTTCTTCAACTGTTGAACAGCTTCCGAAATTTCAACGGGATTCATTAACGGACTAGGCCTATGCAGCAATAACATGTCCAAATAATCTGTTTGGAGCATTTTTAAGGACCGTTCAGCGGACCAAATAATATACTCCTTTCCGTATTCGTAATGCTTTACTTTTTTCTCTCGACCAGGAGCATCGAACTGGATTCCACATTTACTAATTAGCTGTATGTTTTCGCGAGAAATAGTACTTTGAGCAAATGCCTTTCCAAATTGTTCTTCATTGGTATAATCACCATAAATATCCGCATGATCAAAAGTCGTGATTTCGGTTTCCAAACAATGATTCATTAACGACTCCATTTCAGAGGTAGAAAGCCCTTTACCCCAATTGCCCCAAGTCATGGTACCGGCAATAATTCTTGAATATGTTGATGTATTTTTCATAGAGGTATGAAATTAAAAAGAATTACCTTAAAGCCTTCATAAAAATAAGGGGGTTTCACATTTTTTAACCTATCATTAACAGCTACTGAGTGAATAAATTGAGAATTTGCATGACTGTTAAAATTTGGATCAAGCCTAACCAGAAATATAAAGATTGAAATGGAAGAAAATACCGCTGTAGATATAAGTGCCATTAATGAGAAGATTGCTCAAGAAAGCGCTTTTATCGATTTATTGATGCTTGAAATGAACAAGGTAATCGTAGGCCAAAAGTACATGGTCGAACGTTTACTTATTGGTCTTTTGGGGCAAGGGCATATCTTATTAGAAGGTGTTCCCGGTCTAGCAAAAACTTTAGCCATCAATACCTTAGCAAAAGCCGTAAAGGGAAGTTTTAGCAGAATCCAATTTACCCCCGATCTTTTACCTGCAGATGTTGTAGGTACTTTGATTTACAATATGAAGGAGAATGATTTCTCCATTAAAAAGGGACCTATTTTCGCGAATTTCGTTCTAGCGGATGAAATTAACCGTGCGCCTGCAAAAGTACAATCTGCTCTTTTGGAAGCGATGCAGGAAAAGCAAGTAACCATTGGTGATGAAACTTTTATCTTGGATAAGCCTTTCTTGGTAATGGCCACCCAGAACCCGGTAGAACAAGAAGGAACATATCCTTTGCCAGAAGCTCAGGTTGACCGTTTTATGCTGAAAACCGTAATTGATTATCCAAAAATAAATGAGGAGCAATTGATTATGCGCCAAAATTTAAAAGGTAATTATGAGACCGTTAACCCGGTAGTCTCTATACAACAAATCCTTAGCGCACAGAAGGCAGTTCGTGAGGTATACATGGACGAAAAAATTGAGAAATACATTTTGGACCTTGTCTTTGCGACCAGATATCCAGAAAAATATAATCTTGAAAGCTTAAAGCCACTTATTAGTTTTGGAGCCTCACCTAGGGGTAGTATCAACTTGGGTAATGCCGCAAAATGTTATGCCTTTATCAAGAGAAGAGGATATGTGGTGCCAGAGGATGTTCGTGCCGTAGTACATGATGTGTTAAGACATAGAGTTGGAATTACGTACGAGGCCGAAGCAGAAAATGTCACCTCAGTTGACATCATCAACAAAATCGTAAACGAGATCGAAGTACCTTAAACCAGTTGGCAGTTGCAGTCGGCAGTACCATCTTTAGGTACTACTGAAATCTGCTGCTGAGTACTGCTCACTGAACACTATGGATACCAAAGAACTACTTAAAAAAGTACGGAAAATAGAGATAAAGACGAGACGTCTTTCCGATCATATATTTGGCGGGGAGTACCACTCGACTTTTAAAGGTCGTGGTATGACGTTTAGTGAGGTTCGGCAGTATCAATTTGGTGATGATGTTAGAAATATTGATTGGAACGTAACCGCCAGATATAACGAACCTTATATCAAAGTTTTCGAGGAGGAACGGGAACTGACCATGATGCTCATGGTAGATATTAGTGGCTCCGAGTTATTTGGGACCGCAAACCAGTTCAAAAATGAAATCGTTACGGAAATATCGGCCACATTGGCCTTTAGTGCGCTACAAAACAACGATAAGGTAGGCATCATTCTATTTTCTGATCAAATAGAACTTTATATACCCCCTAAAAAAGGGAAAAGTCATGTATTACGTATCATTCGTGAGCTATTGGAGTTTAAACCAAAAAGCAACAAAACGGATGTCGCCCAAGCTTTGAAATTTCTGAGCAGTGTCATGAAAAAGAAGGCCATTGTTTTTGTACTATCAGATTTCATTGCATCAGATTATGAAAGAACCCTAAAAATAACGGGGAATAAACACGATCTTACCGGTATTCGAGTGTATGATGAACGTGAAGAATCCATCCCAAACTTAGGCATGGTACAGGTGGAGGATGCCGAAACAGGTAAAACCCAATTGGTGAACACCCAATCTAAAAAAGTGCGTAATGCCTATGCCCAATTTCACCAAGAGCGAGTCACCTATTTTAAAGAATCCTTTACAAAATCTGGATGCGGTGTTTTAGATTGTAGGGTAGATGAAAGTTATGTGAAAAAATTGCTGGGCTATTTTAAAAGAAGAGGATAAACACAATGACAATTGCAAATTCTATATTGAAAACAAGAACTATGTGCATGACACGTAGGATGCTGTTCATTGTTATAAGTTTGGCTTTTTTACAAGTTATCCGCCCAAGAAAATCCTAAAATAAGTACGTCAGTAGACACCACATCCATTAAAATTGGCGAACAGGTACAATGGACGGTTACGGTCGATGTAGATTCTACTGCACAGGTTATTTTCCCTGAAGGACAAACTTTTTCACCGTTAGAAACTGTGGAAGCGTTTGTGACGGACACCACCAGAAAGAAAGACCGACTCACCCTGCAAAAAATGTATGCCCTTACCCAGTTTGATTCTGGCGCATACAAATTACCTGCACAGCGAATCGATATTAATGGAATAGGCTATATGACAGATTCTATGCTGATCAATGTAGCCAATATACCTGTGGATACGATAGCTCAAAAAATGTACGACATTAAACCACTGATCAACGTGGAAAAGAGCAATTTCGAATTCTGGAAATATCTGATTATTGGAGTATTGGTTTTGGCGATTTTAGGTGGTTTATTCTATTGGTTCGTTTTACGCAAAAAACCGTTGACCGAAGAAGAAAAAGTAGCTTTATTACCTCCTTACGACAGAGCGCTCTTAGAATTAAAGAACCTTGAAAACTCAAGGTACCTCATTCAGGACGAGTACAAAGAATACTATTCAGAGTTAACTGCCATTGTTCGTTCTTACTTAGAGGAAGATGCCCATGTTACGGCGATGGAAAGTACTACTGGCCAACTTATCGCAAAACTGGAGCTGCTTAAAGATGCAGGCGAATTAAATCTGGATGATGATACCATTAAACAGTTTCAACTCATTTTAGAAACTGCAGATTTGGTGAAGTTTGCCAAAAACAAACCCTCCACAGCTGTTGCAGAACAAGACCGTAAATTGGTAGAACAGATTGTGGTGAAAACCCATGACGCCCTTCCAGAACCAACGGAGGAGGAACTCATGCAACAAGCAGAATATCAAGAGGAACTTGAACGTAAGAACAAAAAGAAAAAATTAATTATAGGAGCGGTATCCTTAGCTGCGATTCTTATGATTGGAGTAACTATAGCCGGTTTCAATTATGGTTTTGGCTATTTGAAGGATACCGTTTTTGGTCATCCTACCAAAGAATTGCTGGAGGGTGAATGGATAAGTAGTACCTACGGCTTCCCACCTATTCAACTGGAAACTCCACAAGTTTTAGTACGGCAAGAAGTAAAACTTCCGCCAGAAGCAAAAGCGAATATTTTAGATATTCAGGCCTTTGGCTATAGAAGTTCTATTGGTTTGTTCACAGTAGCTACCACATCCATCACCTTAAATCCTGAGGCGGAGCCAGACTTTGATAAAACCATAGAGCAAATATTATCCAATTTAGAGGCCCAAGGCGCCAAGAATATCATTACCAAGCAGGAGGAGTTTACCACAATTAGTGGTGTCACCGGACTCAAAGTGTACGGCAGTGGTGAATTTGCCGTGCCAGAATCTAATGAATTGATTGATGGGGAATATGCGGTCATTTTGTTTGGTGGTAAAGGATTTCAACAAAATATGATCGTGACTTGGTTGGCAGATGATGAATATGCTCAGCAAATAGTTGATCGAATCCTAGCATCCCTAGATGTAAAAAAAGAAGTATAAATGTTAAAGAATGTATCCTTTGCTAATCCAGATTTCTTTTGGCTGTTCCTACTACTGCCATTGGCCATTCTGTGGTATATTTTTAAGCAAAAAGAGCAATCGGCATCGGTACGTATTTCCAGTATCAAGGGTTTCAGTTACCATAGCATCTTACCGAAACTAAAACCCGGTCTTTTCATTTTACGTCTATTGGCGTTAAGTGCCATTATCGTGGCCATGGCAAGACCACAAACAGAGGACATTTCTACCCGTACCAAAACCACCAAAGGTATTGACATCGTCATGGCGATTGATGTATCCTCAAGTATGTTGGCGAGGGACTTAAAACCAAATCGTTTAGCGGCACTTAAAAAGGTAGCAGCAGATTTTATTAAGGAACGACCAAACGACCGTATTGGTTTGGTGGTCTATGCCGGTGAAGGATATACCAAAACTCCGGTAACCACAGATAAATCGATTGTGCTCAATGCCTTAGAAGAAATTACCTATGGTCAATTAGAAGATGGTACCGCCATTGGAATGGGATTGGCGACCTCTGTAAATCGTTTAAAGGAAAGTACGGCAAAAAGTAAAATCATTATTTTATTGACGGATGGTGTAAATAACTCTGGTTTTATCGAACCTCAAACTGCATCGGACTTAGCTGTGGAATTTGGCATAAAAACCTATACGATTGGATTGGGAACAAATGGAAATGCACTTTCTCCAATAGCGTATAACGCCGATGGGTCATTTAGATATGGTATGCGTCAAGTAGAAATCGATGAGGACCTATTAAAGGAAATTGCCTTGAATACGGGAGGAAGATATTTTAGGGCAACCGATAATGAGTCCTTGGAAGAAATTTATGGTGAAATCAACAAATTGGAAAAAACGGAAATAGAGGAATTCAAATATTACCGCTATGAAGAAAAATTCAGGCCTTGGGTTTTATTGGCCGGAGCACTTCTTATTTTGGAATGGATTTTGAGAAATACCCTATTTAGAAGTTTTGTATAATATGATACAGTTAGACGAAAAAATATATTTCTATTTACTTTTCATCATTCCGGTGATCGTTGTGCTGTTCCTATGGGTATTGATTTGGAAAAAAAGGACTCAAAAAAGATTTGCAACCAGTAATCTTTTAAAACGTCTGACTCCAGACCGCTCTTATAACAAAAGCACCTTAAAACTAATCGTGTTCATTCTTGGTCTTGCCTTACTGATCATAGGTTTGGTGAATCCAAAAATTGGAACTAAGCTGGAGACGGTTAAACGAGAAGGTGTTGATATCGTTTTTGCCGTGGACGTTTCTAAAAGTATGTTGGCGGAAGATATTGCGCCAAACCGTTTAGAAAAAGCAAAAAGATTAGTTTCTGAAATCATCAACCAATTGGCTAGTGATCGCATTGGCATCATTGCTTACGCTGGTCAGGCTTATCCACAATTACCGATAACCACCGATTATGGCGCTGCAAAAATGTTCTTGCAGAGCATGAATACAGACATGTTGACTTCGCAAGGTACTGCCATCAATCAAGCTATAGAGTTGGCAACCACCTACTATGACGATGCGGAACAGACCAATCGGGTACTTTTCATTATCTCTGACGGTGAAGACCATTCTGAAGGTTCCACTCTAGACGCCGTTGAAGATGCCGTAGATGAAGGTATTATCATTTACACCATAGGGGTAGGAAAACCACAAGGAGCACCCATTCCTATTAAAAGAAATGGCATCTTAGAGAGTTTGAAAAAGGATAATGAAGGGGAAACCGTTATTACTAAATTAAACGAAACCGTTTTAAGCGAAATTGCCGATGAAGGTAACGGACAATACATAGATGGTTCCAATACAGATGCAGCGGTTGAGTTCATTAAAGAGCAATTGCTACAGATGGATAAAAAGGAGTTCGAAGCAAAACAGTTTGCAGAATATAAAGATCAGTTCCAATGGTTTATTGGCGCTGGACTGTTGCTTCTTTTTTTAGATATTTTTATATTGGACCGTAAGACCAAATGGCTCAAAAAATTGAATTTGTTCAATGAAAAAAGACAAGAATAACATGATAAAATTACATACCCTATTATGTTTACTTTTTGGTTGCTTGTTTTCTTTCGCACAAGAAGTTGATGTAAAAGAAAAAGAGAAGGCATTACGTACTTCAACAAATTTAACCTGGGAAGGCAACAAAGACCTTTCAGAAGATAATTTTGTTCAAGCGGAAGTAGAGTATAGAAAAGCGATTGCCAAAAGTCCAGAAAATAATGCCGCACCCTATAACCTAGGTAACGCTTATTATTCCAACGAAACCTACAACGAAGCATTTGGCCGTTTTAAGGAAGCTGGTGAAGTAGCGCAATCCAAAGAGGAGAAGCATATGGCCTATCATAATATGGGTAATGTATTTATGAAACGTAAGGACTACGCCAAAGCGGTAGAGGCTTATAAAGAAGCATTGCGTAACAACCCAAAGGATGAGGAAACTAGGTATAACCTTGCCTTGGCCAAAGAACTTTTGAAAAAAGACGAAGAGGAAAACAAACAGAACCAAGACGATAAGGACCAGGATAAGCAGGACGAAGAAAAAGACCAAGACAAAGAGAAAGAGAACGAAGGGGACAACGAGGATAAGAAAGATCAAAAAGATCAAGGTGACGAGGGCGATAAAAACGAGGAGAAGAAAGACGAAAATAAGGAAGGAGATGGTGATGAGAAAAAAGAACAAAACCAAAAACCGGAACAAGGCGACCAGGAAAAAGAACAACAACAGCCCAAACCTAATCAACTCTCCAAACAACAGGTAGATAACCTTTTACGGGCTATGCAAAACGCCGAGAAAAAAGTCCAGGAAAAAATTGACGCCAAGAAAGTAAAAGGGGTTAAAATTAAAAATGAAAAAGATTGGTAGACTTCAAGTTCGTTTATAAACTACTCTTTACGATAACCTTTCTGCTATTCTCAGGAATGACAATGGCACAGGATGGTGATGCCGTTACTTTTGAAATGAAGCTTAGCAAACCTAAGATAGGCTTGAACGAAAGATTACGGGTAGACTTTACCATGAATAAGGACGGAGACAATTTCAACCCTCCAGATTTTGAAGGATTTAGGGTAATTATGGGGCCTTCACAATCTATAAGTTCTTCATGGATAAATGGGGTGCGCAGTTATTCCAAATCCTATTCCTACACCTTGGTACCCACGGCAAAAGGGAATTATACCATAAAACAAGCTTCAATTGTCATTGGGGGTCAAACGTATAAATCGCTTGCCAAAGAGGTGGAAGTTACCAGTGCCGTAGACAAGCCTAGTGATCAAATGACGGCAGATGACGTTGCGGATGAAAACTTACATTTGGTTGCGGAAATTTCAAAAACAAATCCGTTTTTGAACGAAGAGATTACGGTAGTATACAAACTTTATGTAAGTCCTAATATCAGTGTTTCCAACTACCAACCTTTGGATAACCCAAAGTACAATGATTTTTGGAGTCAAGATATTAAGGTATCCAGTCTTAATGCCCAAAACGGTACTTACGAGGGTAAACCTTACCGGTATGTTATCTTAAAACGTGTCGTTTTATATCCGCAGAAATCAGGTAAATTAGAAATTGAACCTTTATCTCTTGATGTTACAGTAGATGTTCCAACGGGTAGACGAGATTTCTTTGGAGGTCGTATGTACGCGCAGACCAACAAGACCGTTTCTGCAGGTAACAGAACTATCAACGTTAAACCATTACCAATAGCTAACCAACCTGAAGGTTTTAATGGGGCCGTAGGTGAGTTTGATTTTGCGGTGACCACTAGTAAAACTAGCCTTAACGCTACGGAATCTTTACAAGCTACCATAGAAGTGAACGGGAAGGGAAATTTAAAACTTTTTAAACTACCAGAACCAGAACTTCCAAGTGCCCTAGAAGTATATGAACCTGAATTTACAGAAAATGTAAGGACCACCTTGGCCGGAATGCAGGGTAGCATCTCTAATCAATATACCATTGTTCCCTCATTTAAGGGCAAGTACCCTATTGCACCCATAAAATTCAGTTATTTTAATCCGAAGACAGAAAAATACACGACCCTTACCTCAGACGAGATTACCATCAATGTATTGCAAGGACCCTTAAGTGCAAATGCTAATTCTGCGGAAAATAGTACAAATCAAAAACAGGCGGTCGTTGCTAATGGGAATCAGTTTAATTTTATAAAACTGACCCCTAATCTTAGCCCTAAGCAAGTTTCTTACTTTTTTGGTTCCACGTCATTTTACATTTGGCTCCTAATACCTTTATTGTTGATTCCATTAGCCATTGTATTCAGAAAGAAAAGAGATGCCATCGCAGGTGATATCGTTGGTAACAAAGTTAGGAAAGCGAATAGATTGGCCAGAAAATATTTATCCGCCGCCAAAAAACAATTGGGCAACAAAGACTCCTTCTATGTAGCCTTGGAGAGAGCTTTACATAATTACCTTAAGGCAAAACTCAAGATAGAGACTTCAGAATTCAGTAAAGATTCCATTGCAGAACTTCTAGCTAAAAGGCAGATTGATGAAAGCACGATAAATGATTTCATCGGTCTACTCAAAAACTGCGAAGCGGCACGATATAGCCCGTTTTCAGATGTGCAAATGCATGCCGATTACGATAAGGCCAGTGAAGTAATTTCCATAATGGACAAACAATTGTAATGATGATCAAAAAACTTTTTTTATGTATTGGTCTTTTTACCGTTCTACTTTGTAGTGGTCAGAATGACAAATTATTTGATCAAGCCACTACGGCCTACAATGCGGGGGAATTCGAAAAAGCCATTGAACTTTATGATCAAATATTAAATTCTGGGCAACATTCAGCTGCCGTGTATTACAACCTAGGAAATGCTTATTATAAACAGAATGAGATTGCAGAAAGTATTTACTATTACGAAAAGGCATTACTATTATCCCCTAACGATGACGAAATAAAAACGAATCTAAGTTACGCCCAGAACATGACCTTAGATGCTATTGGTACCGTACCACAAACTGGTCTTTCCAAGTTGTATAAAAATGTTACCGGTAAATTAACTTTTGATCAGTGGGCCTATCTTGCCATCGCTTCCATGATGGTGTTTGTCCTTTTGTACATCGCTTTTTACTATTTTAATTTCTCCTCCAGAAAACGCTGGGCGTTTATTGGAAGTATTATAGCATTATTCATTTGTATACTAGCGGTTGTATTCGCCTATGTACAACGAAGAGATTTTAACGCGCAACAACCTGCTATCATTTTTGCGGAAGAAATTGCGATTAAGTCCGAGCCCAATGAATCAAGTACGGAAATTTTTGTTTTACACGAAGGCACTAAGGTGAATGTAGCCGAAAGTTTGAATGATTGGGATAAAATAAGTTCTATCCGACGGAAAAACCGGGTGGATTCGAAATGAAAAACTTAGACTTTTAAAAGATTTTTAAAATGTGTAGTTAGTAAGTATAACACAAACCTGTTATATTTACCTAAACAACCTAACATTTTAAATGAAATCTAAATTCATTCTCTTCTTAGCGCTACTTTTGACCTTGGCTATTTTTGCGCCATCGGTCAGATCGTTGTTGAATTTAGATTCTGAAAAGAGTTTAGTTGTTGATATCAATGAGGAAGAGCATCAGAACGAAACTGAAGATCAATTAGAACAGCAAGAATATGTTCTTATTCAAAACTTCTTTCTTTTCCCACAAATTGCAAATACACACTTACGGATAAGCAGCGTTGCTCTTTATAAAAAAAATGATACTCCCTTGGATATTTTAAGTCCGCCTCCTCGTTTCACTTTCTAGAATTTATCACATCTTCTATACTGTTTCAATGAATTGATCTTTTTCTATCAATTTAAAATAATACCCTATGTTTAAAAATTTAAAAGTGATATTCCGGCGAGTATCGTCGTATTTTTTGTAGCCCTACCCCTATGTCTAGGTATTGCCCTAGCCAGTGGCGCTCCTTTATTTTCAGGAGTTATTGCCGGTATTGTTGGTGGTATTGTGGTTGGAGCCTTGAGCGGTTCCAAAATTGGGGTTAGTGGACCTGCCGCTGGATTGGCGGCCATTGTTCTTGTGGCCATTGGTTCTCTTAGGTGGGTTTCGAAAATTTCTTGGTTGCAGTAGTATTGGCGGGAGTAATACAAATTGTTTTTGGTGTTCTAAAGGCGGGAATCATTGGCTATTACTTTCCATCTTCAGTCATCAAAGGCATGCTTGACAGGTATTGGTATCATTATCATCTTAAAACAAATACCGCATTTCTTTGGTTATGACGCTGATCCAGAAGGAGATATGGCCTTTTTTCAAGTAGATGGGCAAAATACTTTTACGGAAATTCATGAATACCTTAATAACGTTAGTCCAGGTGCTACGTAATCGCAATAATAGGTTTAGGCTAATTTTAATTTTATGGGGTAAGATACTTTCAAAAAAGGGTAAAATTTTCGAATTGATTCAAGGTCCTTTGGTTGCAGTGGTCGTTGGTATACATTTATCATATTCTCACCAAAGACATGAAACTCTTAGAAATATCTCCTAAACATTTGGTGAAGTGTGCCAGTACCAGAGGATATGTCTTCTTTTTTTCGCAATTTAGTTTCCCCAACTTTAGCGCCATTTCAAATCCACAGGTATGGATAACCGCCTTTACTATGGCATTCGTAGCCAGTCTAGAAACTCTCTTTGTGTTAGAAGCGACGGACAAATTAGATCCTGACAAGAACGTAACGCCCACCAATAGAGAACTATTGGCCCAAGGAACAGGTAACATAATTTCTGGTTTAATAGGTGGTCTGCCCATTACCCAAGTAATTGTTAGAAGTTCGGCCAATATACAATCTGGTGGAAAAACCAAATTATCGGCCATTATACATGGTTTTTTTCTGCTATTTTCTGTCATCCTTATTCCAACCCTTTTGAATAAAATTCCTCTTATCCGTACTTGCGGCCATTCTATTTGTTGTCGGTTTTAAATTGGCCAAACCCTCCCTTGTTCAAAAAGATGTATGATTTGGGATGGAAACAATTCATTCCATTCATTGTAACCGTACGTTGGCTTGGTTTTTACCGATTTGTTAATTGGCATACGTATTGGGTTAGTAGTGGTATTGTTATTATCCTAATTGAAAAGCTATCAAAATTCACACTTTCTGCATTTTGAGAAAAAGAGTGATGGTAAGGATACCAAACTAAAATGACTTTGGCAGAGGAGCTCACCTTTATTAATAAAGGTGCAATCCTAAAGGAGTTGAAAGACTTCCAAAAGACTCCTCCTTGAACTTGATGTTACCAATACCCGTATTTAGACCATGATATCATTGAAATATCTGGATGATTTCAATGAAAGGCTAAAAATAAAAATATTGACATTAAAACTAATCTCGAAAATATGGTTCTTAGAAAAATCCAGAAAGTTATATTGGAATTTTTTAACAACAGACCTACCAAATCTGCTTACAACATTGAACCTATTAAAAAACAAAGAATGAAGGCACATACCAAAGAAACACAAGCAACAATGACTCCAGAAAAGTCATTGCAATTTTTAAAGGAAGGAAATCAACGATTTCAGAATAACCTAAAAGCCAATAGGAACCTTTTGGAACAAGTCAACGACACTAGCGAAGGGCAATTTCCATTCGCGACCATCTTAAGTTGTATCGATTCAAGGGTTTCGGCAGAATTGGTTTTTGACCAAGGTCTAGGTGATATTTTCAGTATTCGTATTGCCGGGAATTTCGTGAACGAGGATATATTAGGAAGCATGGAGTTTGGCTGCAAACTAGCAGGCACTAAACTGGTCGTAGTCTTGGGTCATACTAGTTGCGGTGCTATTAAAGGTGCTTGTGACCATGCACGTTTAGGAAACCTTACCGCACTGATCAATAAAATTGAACCCGCAGTTGCCGCAGTCAAAGAACCGAAAGACGAGGATTTGAGAAATTCTAAAAATTCTGAATTCGTTGATGCGGTTTCTGAAAAGAATGTTTTGATCACTATTGAAAACATTAGGGAAAGAAGCAGGGTTTTAGCGGATATGGAGGAAAAAGGAGAAGTGCTGATTGTTGGTGCTATGTATGATATTTCAACAGGCGAAGTTAATTTCTACTAAATATTTGTTTAAAAAATAAGATAAAGCCGATGTTATTCATATCGGCTTTTTTATTTATAAGACTTACCTTGTTTCCCGTCTAATTTAGGATTGAAGAATATGGATATCGCTAAAGTTTTTGAGAATAATAATACGTGGATAAAGGATAAATTAACTTCTGGATCCAATTACTTTGAAGAACTAGGAAAAGGTCAAAGTCCTGAATTATTATATATCGGATGCTCAGACAGCCGGGTTACCGCAGAAGAATTGATGGGCTTGGCTCCCGGAGAAGTTTTCGTGCATAGAAACATCGCCAATATGGTCATCAACATCGACTTGAACGCCATGTCTGTTGTCGAATATGCGGTAGAACATTTAAAGGTAAACCACATCGTCGTTTGTGGCCATTATGCCTGTGGAGGGGTAAAAGCCGCCATGCAATCTGCGGATCTTGGGACTATTAAATCCTTGGCTTCGCTGTATTCGAGATGTCTATCGTCTCCATAAGGAAGAACTGAACGGTATCACAGATCAAGAAAGGAAATATGATCGCTGGTAGAATTGAACGTACAGGAACAATGTGTAAACCTGATTAAGACTGCCGTGGTTCAAAAGGCCTATCGAGATCGCAACTTAAAAGTATACGGATGGGTTTTTGATGTGCATACCGGTCAACTTATCGATTTGAAAATTGACTTTGAAGGTATTCTGACAGGATATCATGGAAATCTATCACCTTGACTAAGGATATATTGGATATTCGAATATTAATTCCAGCACTAAATACTTGACCCTTTTCCTACTTTCTATTTGAATGCATCCTACTATTCCAAATAGGACTTTTTCTTTCATTATATATTGGATAATCAAAAGCCAATAAAAACAAGTGTTACTCTCCTAAAAGTTTTAAATTTGTGGCTTTAGTTGTCTATCATGATCAATACCATAAAAGAACAGATTGCCCAAGTAGAATCCTTTACTGCAGATAGTTTAGAGGCAGTGGAAACCTTCCGAATAAAATATTTAGGTAAGAAAGGAATTCTTAACGATTTTTTTGCCGAATTCAAGAATGTTCCTAACGAACAGAAAAAGGAATTTGGACAGACCATCAATCGAATTAAAACAAGCTGCCACAGCGAAAGTAGATTCCTTGAAAAAAGCTTTGGAGAATAATCAAAGTTACGAGAGTGTTTACGGAGACTTGACCAGACCGGGCAATCCTATAGAACTTGGGGCGAGACATCCAATATCCATCGTAAAAAATAAGATTATCGATATTTTCTCAAGGATAGGTTTCAATGTTTCGGAAGGTCCTGAAATTGAAGATGATTGGCATAATTTCACCGCATTGAATTTGCCGGAATATCATCCTGCACGTGATATGCAGGATACCTTTTTTGTACAGACCAACCCAGATATTCTTTTACGCACCCATACCTCATCAGTACAGGTTCGTTATATGGAAAATAACAAACCACCCATACGTACCATTTCTCCGGGAAGGGTATATAGAAACGAAGCCATATCCGCAAGGTCACATTGCTTCTTTCATCAAGTAGAGGGCTTGTATATTGACAAGGATGTATCTTTTGCCGACTTGAAACAAACCTTACAGTATTTCACCACGGAACTTTTTGGGAAATCTAAAATTAGACTTAGACCCTCCTATTTTCCATTTACAGAACCTAGTGCAGAAGTCGATGTATATTGGGGACTGGAAACGGAGACCGACTATAAAATGACCAAAGGAACCGGTTGGCTAGAAATTATGGGCTGTGGTATGGTAGACCCTAATGTGCTGAAAAATTGTGGAATTGATCCAGAGGTCTATTCTGGTTTTGCATTTGGTATGGGCATAGACCGTATTGCACTGCTATTACACCAAATTTCCGATATTCGTCTGTTAAGTGAGAATGACTTGCGTTTTCTAGAGCAATTCAAAAGTGCATTATAACCCTTTTCGTGAAAAAAGACATTGAAATACCAATAGCCAAGGACGTCTTTATTGTAATGATCCATGAATGGAACGAAGAGTTCTTAGGTAAGGATTGGAACGCCTACATAATCAATAATAGAACGACGCTTATAGAAATGGTAATGGTCGTATCCAAAGGATATGATGACGAAAGAAAAACATCTACGATGCGGCATGCTATACCTGTAGTATCCGCCAAATCCTTTGCTAAGATTGAAGTGGTTCAAGAAGATGTCTTGGCCCTTGATAATGAGTTTTTTGTCACGTTTTATGCCGATAATAAATTATATGAAAAACGATTTATTTTTGAGAAGCATAGCGTTAATGAGAATAATCTTGTTTCGATTCCCATTATAGAAAAAGAGGGTGTTTTTGCCAAGTAATAACGCAACCTTTTTTTAAAATCCCATCTTCTAGACATGATGATAAAATATTTCCTTGCCAGCTTTTTCACTACTTTTTCTAATGACATGCGATAAGGAAGACGAAGTAGCAGATTGTGCTGCTGTTTCGTGCTTAGCGCAAACGGTCTCCATTGAATTTGTTGATGCCAATGGAAACAACCTAATTGCTAATGAAACGTATTCATTGAGCACTTTAGCAATAACTAAAGGCGAAAATGAGGTGAACGCAAATCAAGAATCTCAAGAAACAGAAGTTCGATTTTTTCTCTCAGGAACAGAAGGCGAAAACACCTATACCATTGTTTTAGATGATTCTGAAACAGATGTACTTACCCTAGACCTCAACAAGATCAGCCCTGGAAGTGAATGTTGTAGCCCAATTTTTGAAATATTAAGTGCAACCTACAACGGATCTAACATTGAAGTTATCACTGAATACGATAACTCCAAAATAGTAGTTGTAAAATCACAAGAGTAAGGTTTACCAAGTGTTAAAAGGCTTTTTACTTAATTGGGAATTATAATACTTCACTTCCCCGGTAACTTCTTTCCCCAACCAATCCGGAGTTTCAAAAGATTCGTTCTCTGATGTCAATTCGACCTCTGCTACGGTTAGTCCTTCATTATCGCCGTAAAATTCGTCCACCTCAAAAACATGCTTGCCTACTACAATTTCAAACCTACATTTTTCCAGAACTCCCTTTTCACACAGTTGTAATAAAGCTTCGGCATCGATTACAGAAATCTCCTTTTCCCATTCAAATCTAGATGTACCGGATGCATTAGATTTACCCTTAACCGTTATAAAACCTTCATCCCCCTTTATACGCACCCTTACCGTTCTATCAGCATCGGTATTTAAAAATCCTTGAACTATTCTTGTTTTGGACCTTGCGAAGGATTTATAGTCCGTTGATTTGACCAAAAACTTACGCTCTATTTCTATCATATGATTCGTTAGCTGTACTATCCTTAAACTAAGATAAGTCTTAAATTTGCTTATGCCCAATGAATTGCCTTTACGGAAAATTATCCATGTAGATATGGATGCCTTTTATGCGTCCGTTGAACAATTGGACAATCCAGATTTAAGGGGAAAACCAATAGCCGTAGGTGGTAGCTCTAAAAGGGGCGTTGTGGCCGCTGCAAGCTATGAGGCACGGAAGTTTGGTGTGCGCAGTGCCATGAGCAGTGTGGTGGCGCAGCGGAATTGCCCAGAACTGATTTTCGTTAAGGCCAGGTTTGACCGCTATAAAGAAATATCAAAGCAAATAAGAGCCATATTTCATGAATATACAGATCTTGTTGAGCCGCTTTCCCTAGATGAGGCCTATCTGGATGTTACTATAAATAAAAAAGGGAATCCGTCCGCCACCCTAATCGCAAAGGAAATTCGACAACGTATTTTAGAAAAGACAGGATTAAATGCCTCGGCAGGAATATCCATCAATAAGTTTATTGCCAAGGTAGCAAGTGATATTAACAAACCCAATGGACAAAAAACAGTTAACCCAGAAGAGGTTATTCCTTTTTTAGAAAATCTGGATATTCGGAAATTTTATGGCGTAGGGAAGGTTACTGCTGAAAAAATGTATCAATTGGGCATATTTACAGGAACCGACCTTAAAACCAAATCCTTGGAATTTTTGGAGGAAAGGTTTGGGAAGAGCGGTAGCTATTATTACAATGTGGTCAGGGGAATTCATAACAGTGAAGTAAAACCACATCGTATTCCTAAATCTGTTGGTGCAGAACGTACCTTCAATGAAAACCTTAGTAGCGAAATATTTATGTTGGAGCGTTTGGAGCAGATCGCCCAAGAACTTGAACGAAGGCTTAAAAAGGCCACGATAGCGGGAAAAACCATCACTCTCAAAATAAAGTACAGTGATTTTACATTACAGACCAGGAGCAAAACCATACCCTATTTTATTGCCGACAAAGGACTCATTCTAGAAACCGCTAAAGAGTTATTATATCAAGAAGAATTACAAAATTCGGTTCGGTTATTGGGTATATCACTTTCAAACTTAAACACTGATACTAAGACAACTACAAAAAATGAAGATAAATCAGTTTTGGTACAGTTAAAATTCGACTTCTGAATATTGAACCCACTTTTTACTCCATTTACCTAATAATCATGAATGTTAACAAAAATTAACGGGTTTTACTTGTGCACACCATTTTGCTACAATAATTTTGACCTCTTAAATGAAAAAGAGTTTCTTAAAATTTCTTCTTCCCCTAGGCATACTGTTACTTAGTGTATGCAACCCTGTATTAGCTAACCTCAATATAGGGGACTCTTCATTTTACACTACTAGTCACCAGAAAATCGCCTTTAGCACTACTAATGTTCAATATGGTTCCATAAATCATAATGCCACCATTACGAATGCCCTAGGCGATGTTGATAAGGTACTGCAGATCACTACTGCAGAAAGTGAAGAAGAAGAAAACGAACCCATTTCATTAAAAAAGGTAGAAAACAATACCTATATCTCCGCTTCCTTCTACCTCTTATCCCTTTTATTTTTATTTAGTTATTTAGAGAATAGTCCTAATCTTCATAGACTATTTTCATTTTTCCCTTTAGCGAATAGGCGTTTTGTCCTATTCCAAGTATTTCGACTATAATACTTTTTGGGCAATACTAAATTGCCCTGAACTTCTATTTAATTCGTATTACGAGCATTACGATATGCATTCGTAATACCCCAATTCTTGCATTTTCCTTTTAACAAAATATCAATTTACCAATCAATTTAAAATTAAAGTTATGACCAAGAGAATTCTCATGTTCGCTGCAGTTTCTGCGTTGTTTTTATATGCAAGTTGCGAATCTAAAAAAGAGAAAAAAGAAGAACACATCAAGTTCCTCGTAACAACTCCAATTAAAAAAGACACGTCAATCTCCAAAGATTATGTATCACAAATTCATTCTATACGCCACATTGAATTGAGGGCTTTAGAAAGAGGTTATTTAAAAGCAATTCATGTAGATGAAGGTCAACATGTAAAAAAAGGACAGCCAATGTTCAACATTATGCCTAATATCTATGAAGCCGATTTACAAAAGGCAAAGGCAGAGGCTAAAGTTGCAGAAATTGAATTACAAAACACCCAACTGTTAAAAGATGGCAATGTGATTTCTGAAAACGAGCTTTCAATGGCCAAAGCAAGCTTTGACAAAGCAAATGCCGAAGTTGCCCTCGCTCAAACCCATTTAGGGTTTACCAACATCAAAGCTCCTTTTGACGGAATTATGGACCACCTTCATGTGAGGGAAGGAAGTCTTTTGGACGAAGGCGAACTATTGACAACATTATCAGATAACAGTGAGATGTGGGTCTATTTTAATGTTCCTGAATCTGAATATCTGGACTATATCATGAGTACCGATAAGGACAGTAAAAAACAAGTAGAGCTTTTAATGGCCAATAATAAAAAGTTCAATCAAAATGGAGTCGTAGAAACTATTGAAGGAGAGTTCAATAATGAAACCGGAAACATTGCTTTTAGGGCAACTTTTCCAAACCCAGACGGTATTTTACGCCATGGTGAAACCGGTAGTGTACTGATGACCATTCCTTTTAAAGATGCCTTGATCATTCCTCAAAAAGCTACGTTTGAAGTCTTGGACAAAAAATATGTGTTCATCATCGATAAAGAAAATATTGCGAGACAAACCGAAGTATTTGTTGCTGCAGAATTACCCCATTTATTCATTATCAGTAAAGGACTTAAGCCAGAGGATAGGATTCTAGTCGACGGAATTCGAATGGTCAAGAACAAGGAAAAAATAGAAACTGAATTCGTGAAACCTAGTGAAGTAATTTCCAAGTTAAACGTTTACGCGGAATAATTAGAACTAAAACTAAAAAGAGATGTTCAGTAAATTTATTAAAAGACCGGTGTTGGCCATAGTCATATCGGTAATCATAGTTTTCGTGGGGTTGCTTTCCATTAAGCAATTGCCCATATCACAATTTCCAGAAATTGCCCCCACTACGGTAAACATTTTTATAGCGTATCCAGGTTCTAGTGCTGATGTATTAGTGAAGTCAACCCTTATTCCATTAGAAACAGCCATCAACGGTGTTCAAGGGATGCGATATATCGCTTCCGATGCTACGAGTGCTGGTGAAGGAACGATACGTATCATTTTTGAACCGGGTACCGATCCTGACCAAGCAGTGGTAAGGGTTAAGACTAGGGTGGATCAGGTAATGCCTTTATTGCCAGACTTAGTACAGAGAGAGGGTGTAATTATTACCCCTGTACAGCCAAGTATGTTAATGTATGTGAATCTTTACAGTAACAACGCGGATGATCACGAGTTATTCCTATATAACTATGCGTACACCAAGATGATTCCTGAAATTCAAAGGATTGATGGTATTGCAAGTGCACAGATATTGGGTAGTCGTAAATATGCCATGAGGGTTTGGTTAAAACCAGACCGTATGAGAGCCTATAATGTTTCCGCAGAGGAAATTTTAAAGGCTATGGAAGAGCAAAGTATTTTAGCACGGCCAGGAAGAATTGGGCAAAGCTCCGGTAAAACATCGCAATCACTGGAATATGTACTCATGTATCAAGATCGATACGATGAACCAGAGCAATATGAGGATATTATCATAAAGGCTAACGAAGAAGGTGAAATTTTGAGATTGGGAGAATTAGCCGATGTTGAACTAGGGAGTGAATTTTTTGATATTTATTCCAATTTGGATGGTAAACCGTCTGCATCCATAGTACTTAAACAAACTTTTGGAAGTAATGCAAGTGATGTAATCCAAGAAGTCAAGAACAAGCTGGAAGAACTTCAAAAAGATTTACCAACTGGTTTAGAGTACAGAATCAGTTATGACGTTTCCAATTTCTTGAACGCATCGATTGAACAGGTTATCCATACCCTTAGGGATGCATTTATATTGGTGGCAATTGTTGTTTTCCTATTTCTAGGGGATTGGCGTTCTACATTGATTCCTATTATTGCAGTACCGGTTTCTTTGATAGGTGCCTTTTTCATTATGCAGCTTTTCGGTCTTTCCATCAACCTAATCACCCTGTTCGCATTAGTATTGGCTATTGGTATTGTGGTAGATGATGCCATTGTTGTGGTAGAGGCGGTACATGCTAAAATGGAAGAAACACACCTAGGACCGTATGAAGCGGTCAAACTTGTGGTTAACGAGATTGGTGGTGCTATTATAGCCATAACCTTGGTAATGGTTTCCGTGTTTATTCCGATTGCTTTTATGACCGGACCTGTTGGGGTTTTCTATAGACAATTTTCCATTACTATGGCAGGTTCCATTATTCTATCTGCTTTAGTCGCCTTGACATTGACTCCGGTATTATGCGCCATGATTCTTAAGAACGATCACGGAAAGCCGAAAAAGAAATCACCTATTGATAAATTTATAGATTGGTTCAACAGAGGTTTTGAAAAATTAACCGGCAGATACGGTAAAATATTAAATCGAATAGTTGCTAGAAGGGTATTGACCTTTGGGATTTTAATAGCTTTTTGCGTAGGTATTTTCTTTACCAACGAAGCTTTACCCGCCGGGTTTATTCCTAATGAAGATCAAGGCATGATCTATGCAATAATTCAAACGCCTCCAGGATCAACTTTAGAGCGTACCAATGATGTAGCTAGAAAGCTTCAGGAAATATGCGAAGAAACCGAAGGTGTAGAATCCGTCTCTTCCTTAGCTGGTTATGAAATTATGACAGAAGGTCGTGGTTCTAATGCAGGTACCTGTTTGATCAACCTTAAACCTTGGTCACAGCGTCATCATTCCGTTCATGAAATCATGGAGGAATTGGAGGAGGAAACTAAGAACCTGGGTGCGGTGATTGAATATTTTGAACCACCTGCAGTTCCCGGTTTTGGATCATCAGGAGGTTTTTCCATGCGTTTATTGGACAAAACGGATGGTACAGATTACCACGAATTTGAAAAGATCAACAATAATTTCATGGAGGCCCTTTCAAAACGTGAAGAACTTACCGGTTTATTTACTTTTTATTCGGCCAATTATCCACAATATGAGTTAAAAATAAATAACAAGATTGCTATGCAGAAAGGGGTTTCCATTGATAAGGCTATGGAGAACCTGAATATTCTAATTGGTAGTACGTATGAACAAGGTTTTATCCGCTTTGGTCGGTTCTTTAAGGTTTACACCCAAGCCGCACCAGAATACAGGGCACTACCTTCTGATTTAGAAAAATTATTCGTTAAGAATGAAGAAGGCGAAATGGTACCTTATTCTGCTTTTATGACGATGGAGAAAAAATTGGGGCCCAACGAGATTACCCGTTATAATCTTTATAATTCTGCATCAATCAGAGGTCTTCCTGCTCCCGGATTCACAAGTGGTGACGCTATAACCGCAATTAACGAAGTGGCTGAAAAAACCCTTCCTAGAGGTTATGATGTCGCTTGGGAAGGACTATCCTACGATGAAGCCAGAAGAGGAAATGAATCACTTTACATTTTCTTGGTGGTCATCATTTTCGTGTATTTTGTACTTGCCGCACAGTATGAAAGTTTCTTGTTGCCATTTGCGATTCTGTTATCCTTACCTGTAGGGATTTTAGGATCGTTCGTCATGCTAAAAGCCATGGGCTTGGCCAATGATGTTTACGCTCAAATCGGGCTCATCATGCTTGTAGGGCTATTGGGTAAAAACGCCGTACTGATCGTAGAATTTGCAGTACAAAAACGCCGTCAAGGAAGCACCATACTAGAATCGGCCATTGAAGGGGCAAAGGTGAGGTTTAGACCTATCTTGATGACCTCCTTTGCTTTTATCGCAGGTCTTATTCCGCTAGTATTCGCACATGGAGCAGGGGCTATAGGAAATAGAACTATTGGAGGTTCCGCAATGGGTGGAATGCTAATGGGAACCTTATTCGGTGTTCTGATCATTCCTGGTCTTTACTATGTTTTTGCAAAAATGGCAGACGGTCGCAGTTTAATAAAAGGCGAATCCAGCGAACCTGTTTCTGAGGAATTTATGAGACTGAGTGAAGGTGAAAGCAAAACCCGTGAGACGCTGAGACAGCTTAAAAAAATAATCAAAAAATTAACCAAAAGAGACAGCAATGATTAATACTATAAAATCACTATTGAAGCATGGAAGGTTGCTCATTATACTTTTACTTGGTATCGGCACATTCTATTCTTGTGTCCCTACCAAGGAATTAAAACAGGAAAACAAAAACCTTCCTAGCACTTATGCCTCAACCTCGACCGATACCACGAATACTGGTATCCTAAAATGGAAAGATTTCTTTAATGACCCTAATTTGGTCAAGCTGATCGATACCGCATTGGTCAACAATCAAGAGTTGAACATTATGTTACAGCAGATCGATGTAGCTCAAAATGAGGTAAAGGCGAGAAAAGGAGAATACCTTCCCTTTATTGGATATGGCGCAGGAGCTGAAGTTGAAAAAGTTGGTGAATATACTCGAAACGGTGCCGTTGAAAAAAACCTGGACATCAGAGACGGTGAGGAATTTCCTGAACCACTAACTGATTATTCAGCGGGTCTTTTTGCTTCTTGGGAGTTAGATATTTGGAAAAAACTACGCAACTCAAAAAAAGCGGCCGTTCTCGAATACCTATCGACCATAGAGGGTAAGAACTTTATGATGACCAGATTGATATCAGAAATTGCGGATTCCTACTACGAATTAATTGCTCTCGATAATCAATTGGCATTTATTGAACAAAACCTTGAATTGCAAGGCAATGCCCTAGAAATGGTTAAGCTTCAAAAAGAAGCGGCACGTGCCACAGAATTGGCAGTGCGCAGGTTTGAGGCAGAAGTGTTCAAAAACCAAAGTCATAAGTTTGAAGTGCAGCAACAAATCGTTGAGATACAAAATAAGATTAATTTTTTAATCGGTAGAACCCCTCAACCTATCATACGTAATTCTGAAGGATTCATTGATAGGGTAATGGATACACTGTACACCGGCATACCTTCCCAATTGTTACAAAATAGACCGGACATAAGGCAAGCAGAGTACGAATTGGAAGCCGCCAAGCTGAATATCAAAGTGGCTAGGGCGAATTTTTACCCTTCTATAGGGATTAAAGCAGGTATTGGCTTACAGGCTTTTAATCCAAAGTACTTGACCACAACTCCTGAATCGTTAATGTACCGGGCCGTTGGAGATATTGTAGGTCCGTTAATTAACAGAAATGCGATAAAAGCTGCCTATAATACTGCCAATTCCAAACAGGTACAAGCGGTTTATGAGTTTGAAAAAGCAGTGTTAAACGGTTACATCGAAGTAGAAAATCAACTTTCAAAAGTCGAAAACCTTAAAAACAGTTATGCGTTGAAGGAAAATCAAGTTAAAGCCTTAACCGAATCTATTGATCTTTCTACAAGATTATTCAAATCTGCAAGAATTGAATATATAGAGGTATTGCTTACTCAGAGAGAAGCATTAGAATCAAAAATGGAATTAGTAGAGACGAAAAAAGACCAATTAATGGCCCGTGTTGACATGTACCAGATTCTGGGTGGAGGTTGGAAATAAATGAGCAAAAGTTAAACAGTTGAGTCTAAAAACATTAATTTTGAGCTTTTTACTGTTTAACTATTGTTTCTTTAAATACAACAATAAACAAAAAATGTTAAACATCTTAGTTAATCGTTGCCAATTATTTTTACCCATCACTGGGATTATTTAGTTTTATAGCGATTGCTATGAAAAAGAACTTTAATTAGTTGATATAATTATTAAGAAATGAATGACCTGAAAGACTATGATGAAGCGGTAATCTTATTCAGAAAGAGCTTAAAATTCACCACTCTCCCTGTATTATCTTGGGATTTTTACGGACAAGTATTGGATAATATGAAAATGGTTGCTGAAGACTTAAAGTCTTTATCGCAATTGGCCAATTCCAACTCTTGGAATTTTGATACAGAAGTATTTGATAAACGTTTGAAAAAACAGAATAATGTAGTGGTAGTGACTGATGCTAATCTGAATATTGTTTTTGCCACAAAGAATATTTGGGAAATGAATCAGTACCGTCCTGAAGAGATTATTGGGAAAAAACCTAAAATGTTTCAAGGAACTAAAACTAGCGAGTCGTCACTTAAGGTAATTCGTGACGCTATAAAGGAAAATAAACCTTTTGAAACAAAGGTCTTAAATTACAAAAAAGACGGTTCTACCTATAATTGCTGGATACAAGGTCATCCTGTTTTTGACAATCAAGGTAAAGTTGTCAATTTTATAGCATTTGAAAAAGAAGTAGCATAAACAATTATGTTTTAATAAAAAAGGGCCGCTGAATCAGCGGCCCTTTTTTATTATTGTTAAAAGAATTTCTATTCTATTTCTGTAACACGCAAGGTATTCACCATCCCTTTTTCTTTAATAGGCATAGCCGCTAGGCTGATCAACATATCACCTACTTCCAAATATCCTTTATCTATGGCCATTTGGTTTACGTCGTCTATAGTCTCATCCGTAGAAACATAACGGTCATAAAAGAACGCTTTTACACCCCAAAGTAAATTTAGCTGTGTCAATATTCGCTTGTTAGAAGTGAACACTAAAATATGCGCACTTGGTCTCCAAGCAGAAATCTGAAAAGCAGTGTAACCACTATTCGTTAATGTAGAAATAGCTTTCGCTTTGATTTCATTTGCCATCAAAGCTGCATGGTAGCAAACTGATTTTGTGATAAATCGTTTAGTGCGGATATGAGGTGGATCGTGAGGTACATGGATTAAGTCTGAAGATTCCACACTTTCAAGAATACTTGACATTTTTTCAATAACCTGTACAGGATAGTTACCTACTGAAGTCTCTCCAGATAACATTACCGCATCCGCACCATCCATAACGGAATTGGCCACATCATTCACCTCTGCCCTAGTTGGGGTAAGACTAGTAATCATGGTTTCCATCATTTGTGTAGCAATGATTACAGGAATTCTAGCTTTTTTAGCTCTTAATACCAATTGCTTTTGAATTAATGGAACTTCATGAGCTGGAACCTCAACACCTAAATCTCCACGAGCTACCATAAGTCCGTCACAATAGGCTACAATTTTATCAATATTCTCAACTGCTTCCGGTTTTTCGATTTTAGCAATAATCGGAATTTTATGATCTGAATGTTCATTGATGATATTTTGAAGATCAATCAAATCTTGACTAAACCTCACGAAAGAAAGTGCTATCCAATCCACATCTAAAGAGATTGCAAATTCAGCATCTTTTATATCCTTCTTGGTCAATGCCGGTAAAGAAATATTGGTGTTTGGCAAATTCACCCCTTTTTTAGATTTCAAAGGTCCACCTTGTATAACCTTGGCCAACACCTCATCTTCTCCATTAGTAGAAACCACCTCGAACATTAATTTACCGTCATCCAAAAGAATACGCTCACCTGCTTTTACATCTTTAGGAAACTGCGTATAGTTCATATACACACGTTCGGCCGTTCCTTCAAATGGTTTACCGGTTACGAATGTGATTTCATCTCCAGGACTTACCACAACTTCACCTGCCATTACCCCAACACGTAATTTAGGACCTTGTAAATCTGCCAGAATGGAAGTATTCTCCCCCATTTCTTCATTAAGTTCCCTAATCATCTTAACACGCTCCGTTACATCATCATAATCAGCATGTGAGAAATTTATTCTAAACACATCTACACCTGCAGTAATCATATCCCTAAGGACTTCCTTCTTACTAGTTGCAGGACCTAATGTGGCTACAATCTTTGTCTTTTTTTTAGTTGGCATATTTAAAATATTAAATTATTTTTTGACTTTAATTTGTCTGTTTTTACTTCATAAGACGCCATTACTTGAGGTAATGACGCTATTTTTTTAATGAACTTATCTATTTCTACCTGATTTTCAGATTCGATTTTAAGTAGATAATCTACGTCCTTATATTCTGGAATCAATCTTGGTTTTATAAACGTAGATTCATTCTGGAACAAATCATTGTTCGCCAAAAGTTGTTGTTGGCAACTTTGATTGGATATCAATACCCAATAGATATCACGTTTTACATCTTCCCATTCAAAATAAGGAAAAGATTTATTTTCAGCAAGATCGAAGTCCTTTCTAGCTCTTTTCAGTTTTAAATTCAACCCTTGGTTTAATTCGTAGGCCAAACTATAGTCCTGCAAAGTCGTATGCACTGCAACCAAAGCAAAAGATTCATCGTAAAAATCATCATTTATTTTATAGACAGCTGCCATACCCTAAGAAAAGGGTAAATATAGAACTTCTGAATCTCAATGCCTAAAATCTGCAATTGATAAAAATACCCAAAACGTTACGAAAACGTTACCTATTTAAAGTAATTCCTTTGAAGCCTACTCCATTTTATCCTGTAAGGCGAAAAATGCTCTTTTAGAAGCACGCTCCTCTGCTTTTTTCTTAGAGGTAGCCCTAGCCTTTGCTACCACAATTCCCCCTATGGACAACTTAACGGCAAAATGTTTCAAAGGATCATTTCCGGTATCTTCGTATACATTGAAATCAAACGATTTCTTTTGTTTCTGACACCATTCTATGACCAAACTTTTATAGCTAATGACCCTGCCCTCAAGTTGCTCAATATCGACGTAAGGTTCTATAACCCGTTTTTGAATGAACTTTTCACAATAATTATAGCCACGGTCCAAATAAATCGCACCCACTAAAGCTTCAAAAACATTTCCATGAATATTTTCCCCAAAATGGGATTTCGGTATCCTACTTTCTACAAAGTTGATTAAACCTAAGTCCTTACCTAGCTCGTTCAAATGTTCCCTGCTCACCACTTTAGACCGCATTTTAGTGAGATAACCCTCATCCCCTTCTGGCACCTCGTTATATAAATGTCTAGAAATGATGGTTCCCAACATACTATCCCCTAAGAACTCAAGACGCTCATAGTTCATCGCATTACCCTTCTCATCCTTTTTGTTCATGGACCGATGCAGGAAGGCCTTCTTGTACACCATTAGATTTTTAGGCTTAAATCCTAATATCTTGGTTACCCCCAAAAAAAAATCCCCATCCTGCTTAGAATGGGAATTAAATAAGTTGATGGGAAAAGACATATATAGAAATTAATCCAGTTTTTTGAAAACAACACAGGCATTATGCCCTCCAAAACCAAAAGTATTACTCATGGCGACCTTTACATCCCGTTTTTGAGCCTTGTTCAATGTTAGGTTCAAATTTGGGTCTATATTTTCGTCAACCGTACTGTGGTTTATGGTAGGAGGTACTATTCCATGTTCCATTGCCAAAATCGAAGCAATAGCTTCAATAGCACCAGCTGCTCCCAATAAGTGACCGGTCATGGATTTAGTGGAATTGATATTTATATTTTTTGCATGCTCACCAAATACTTGGGTTATAGCCTTAAGCTCTGCCACATCTCCCAATGGTGTCGAATGTACCATGGGTATTGATAGCATCTACATCCTCAATGGATAGACCAGCATCTCTAAGGCAATTTTCCATAACCCTAACAACACCAATACCATCTGGATGCGGTGCCGTCATATGATAAGCATCACTTGACATTCCACCACCTGCTACCTCTGCATATATTTTTGCACCCCTGGCCATAGCGTGTTCATATTCTTCCAAAACTAACGCACCGGCTCCTTCACCAAGTACAAATCCGTCACGGGTAGCATCAAAAGGTCTTGAAGCAGTTTCTGGACTTTCGTTTCTGGTAGATAACGCATGCATAGCGCCAAAACCACCCATACCCGCAATAGTTACAGCTGCCTCACTTCCTCCGGTAACAATAACGTCACAATGGCCTAAACGTATATAATTAAGCGCATCGATCATCGCATTTGCCGAAGAGGCACATGCGGATACCGTTGTATAATTAGGCCCCATAAAACCATGCTTAATGGAAATATTTCCTGGAGCAATATCAGCAATCATTTTTGGAATAAAGAATGGATTAAATCTAGGCGTACCATCACCATTGGCAAAATTCATTACCTCGTTTTGAAAGGTTTCCAAACCTCCAATACCAGCACCCCAAATAACACCAACACGAAATTTGTCGATTTTATCAAGGTCCAATTTGGAATCTGCAATAGCCTCATCAGAAGATATTAAGGCATATTGGGCAAACCTGTCCAATTTACGACCTTCCTTTCTATCAAAATGATCTTCGGTATTGTAGTTTTTTAATTCACAGGCAAATTTGACCTTGAATTTCTCCGTATCATAATAGGTTATTGGAGCTGAACCACTTTTACCGTTGATCAGCGCATCCCAATACTCTTCAATATTATTTCCAATTGGGGTAAGTGCCCCCAATCCTGTTACTACAACTCGCTTTAATTGCATTTAATTTGATTTTAGTTTAAAATAAACCAAGTGTAAATTAAAAAAAATTATCCATGCGGCATATTTACCACATGGATAATTTGGATTCTATTTAAGAAAGCATGAATTTACTTTGCTTCTTCTATATAGCTTATAGCTTGACCCACTGTTGCGATATTTTCCGCTTGATCGTCTGGAATTTGAATATCGAATTCTTTTTCGAACTCCATGATTAACTCAACTGTATCCAATGAATCTGCGCCTAAATCGTTCGTAAAGCTAGCTTCTGATACCACTTCGTTTTCATCAACTCCTAATTTATCAACGATGATAGCTTTAACTCTTGATGCAATGTCTGACATAATAATATTTGTTTTAAAAATTTAAATTGTTGGCAAAAATAAAAAACTTTGGTTGAATTACACTAACTGTCGTTAAAATGTATGGTAATTTAATAAAATTAAATACAAGTGCTGTAATTTTACCGAATTAATATTCTGTTTCGGTAATGTAAAAAGATCTTAAAAAGAGGTGAGTGATTAGAACTGGTATGACTATCGGTTTTTTCTAAATGCTGGTTTACTTCTTATTTACTTTCAATGCCGAACTTAATTCGTTATTTACCTCTTATTAAAGACCATCCAAATTGAAAACAAAACAGATTGTTTTATTCGCTTCAGGTTCTGGCTCTAACGTAGAGAATATTTTCAACTATTTTAAGGACCGCAAGGACATTACTATATGCTGTGTACTCTCTAACAAAAGTGATGCCAAGGTTTTTGAACGTTGTGATAGGCTACATCTGAACGCCCTATATTTTAACCGTGAAGCATTTTCAAAAAGTGATTTTATCTTAAATCTACTTAAATCCTTAGACCCAGATTTAATCGTTTTGGCAGGATTTCTTTGGAAAATCCCGGAAAATATAACGCATGCTTTTTCCAATAAAATCATCAATATTCACCCCGCCCTATTGCCCAAATATGGTGGCAAGGGCATGTACGGCATGAATGTGCACAAAGCTGTAAAATCCAATGGTGAAACTGAAACAGGTATTACCATACATTATGTTAATGCCAATTATGATGAAGGTGCCATAATTCAACAAGTTGCTACACAAATAAAAGAAAATGACTCGCCAGAAGATATAGCGACAAAAGTGCATCAGTTGGAATATGAACACTTCCCAAAAGTAATTGACCAATTATTAACTCATCGTTAATGGCAAAAAAGGGAAAATTCTATGTGGTCTGGAAAGGAAAACGACCAGGCATTTATGAATCATGGAAAGAGTGTAAAGCTGCCATAACCGGTTATGCGGGTGCAGAATACAAATCTTTTGAATCCTTTGCTATTGCCAAAAAGGCCTATAATGGTAGTTATGAAGAATACAAAGGCAAGAAAAAAGGAAAATCCTCACTCTCTCAAGAGGATTTATTAAAAATTGGACAACCTAATTATCATTCAATTTCAGTAGATGCTGCTTCCAGCGGTAATCCAGGGGTAATGGAATATCAAGGCGTAGATACAAAAACGGGAAAAAAATTGTTTAGGCAAGGGCCCTTTCCACAAGGCACCAATAATATTGGAGAATTCTTAGCCATTGTCCATGGACTTGCTTTTTTAAAAGAGCGTAACAGCGATAGAATCATATATACCGATTCCCGAACCGCTATGAGTTGGGTCAGAAAAAAGAACTGCAATACAAAACTTGTAGAATCTGCCAAGAACAAAGACCTATTCGATTTAGTTCGAAGAGCTGTAGATTGGCTTAAAAAAAATCAATACAATACACCAATCGTAAAATGGGAAACAAAGGCATGGGGAGAAATTCCTGCTGATTTTGGAAGGAAATAGTCTCTTCTAAAAATCATCAACACCTGTTTAATAACTTCTATCGATTACTAGTGAGAATCCATTTTAATTCGAGCATCAAAACCGTATATTTGCAGCTTAATTTTTTACATTACGATGGGCAAACTTTTGATAGTAGGAACTGTAGCTTTTGATGCCATAGAAACCCCTTTTGGCAAAACCGATAAGATTCTTGGTGGAGCCGCCACCTTTATAGGATTATCGGCCACACAGTTTGACGTTGATGCCGCCATAGTTTCTGTAGTTGGAGAGGATTTTCCACAGGAATATTTGAATATATTAACGGATCGAAAAATAGATATTTCATCCCTTGAAATTGTTAAAGGAGGTAAAACCTTCTTTTGGAAAGGTAGGTATCATAATGACCTTAACTCTAGGGATACATTAGTGACGGATTTAAATGTATTGGCAAATTTTAATCCAGTAGTACCTCAGGATTATAAAGATACAGATGTACTCATGTTGGGAAATCTTCACCCAAGCGTGCAATTGAGTGTAATTAATCAATTGGAAAAACGACCAAGACTCATCATATTGGATACCATGAATTTTTGGATGGACAATACTTTGGACGAGTTGACGGAAGTAATAAAGCATATTGATGTTTTAACGATTAATGATGAGGAAGCAAGACAATTGACCGGTGAATATTCTTTGGTAAAAGCCGCTCAAAAGATTTACGAAATGGGACCTAAATATGTGGTCATCAAAAAAGGGGAACATGGCGCACTATTATTTCATGAGGAACAAATATTCTTCGCCCCGGCATTGCCACTAGAGGAAGTTTTTGACCCTACAGGAGCTGGTGACACCTTTGCAGGTGGGTTTGCTGGTTATTTAGCCGCTAGTGATGATAGTTCTTTTGAAAATATGAAAAAAGCCGTAATACATGGATCTAATTTAGCTTCGTTCTGTGTGGAAAAATTTGGAACGGAAAGAATGCTGCATTTAGAACATAAAGAAATTAAGGAAAGATTGCATCAGTTTAAAAAATTGACCCAATTCGATATTGAATTACAATAAACCCTAGCCCCAATTTTTGGGGTTTTTTTAATACCAAAAATAATGAGTGACGCTATTAAGCATGAATGTGGTATTTCTGTAATACGCCTATTAAAGCCCTTAGAGTACTACAAGGAAAAATATGGTACAGCATTTTATGGTGTGAACAAAATGTATTTAATGATGGAGAAACAGCACAATCGTGGTCAAGATGGTGCAGGTTTTGCCAGTATTAAGTTAGATGTCAAAGCTGGTGAACGTTACATGAGTAGGGTACGCTCTTGCAATCAACAGCCCATACAGGATATTTTTGCTCAAATAAATGACCGAATCAACGGAGAACTAAAAGAGCATCCAGAATACCAAGATAATGTAGCGCTTCAAAAAAAGCATATTCCTTATATAGGGGAGCTACTATTAGGTCATGTACGCTACGGTACGTTTGGTAAAAACAGCATTGAAAGTGTTCATCCATTTATTAGACAGAATAACTGGATGCACAGGAATCTTATTGTTGCGGGTAATTTCAACATGACTAATGTTCATGAACTGTTCGATAATTTAGTGCAATTAGGGCAGCATCCTAAAGAGATGGCGGATACCGTGACGGTCATGGAAAAAATTGGCCATTTTTTAGATGATGCGGTCGCTAAACTCTACAAGCAGATTAAAAAAGAGGGCTACACAAAGCAAGAAGCTTCCCCTATTATTGCAGAACGGCTAAAAGTTTCGAAAATATTGAGAAGGGCGGCTAAGAATTTTGATGGTGGTTATGCCATGGCCGGACTTTTAGGGCACGGTGACGCTTTTGTTTTGCGAGATCCAAGTGGTATAAGACCTGCCTATTATTATAAAGACGACGAAGTAGTGGTGGTTGCCTCTGAAAGACCCGCCATACAGACAGTTTTCAATGTTCCTTACGAAGAGGTCAAAGAACTGGATCCAGGAAACGCTATTATTATCAAAAAAAATGGAACTACTTCCATCAAGGAAATCCTAGAACCTAAAGAACGTAAAGCCTGTTCCTTTGAGCGTATTTATTTCTCTAGGGGAAGTGATAAGGAAATTTACCAAGAGCGAAAAGAATTGGGCAAACTTGTATTCCCACAAATCTTAGAGGCGATTAACGAAGATATTAAGAACACCGTCTTTTCTTATATTCCAAATACTGCCGAAACTTCCTTTTACGGTATGGTAAAAGAAGCTCAAAACTATTTGAACAAGAAAAAAGAGGAGCAGATATTAGCGTTAGGAGCAGATATTACGGGAGAGCAACTTCATGAAATTCTTGAAGTTCGTCCGCGTATTGAAAAGGTAGCTATTAAGGATGCTAAACTTAGAACCTTCATTACTCAGGACAGTAGTAGAGACGATTTAGTGGCACATGTCTATGATATTTCTTACGGTTCAGTAAAAAAAGGGGACAATCTAGTGATCATAGACGACAGTATCGTTCGCGGTACCACCCTTAAAAAAAGTATCCTAAAAATTTTAGACCGACTTTCACCGGGTAAGATTATTGTGGTTTCCTCTGCTCCACAAATTAGATATCCAGATTGTTATGGTATCGATATGGCAAAACTGGAGGATTTCATAGCTTTTAAGGCTGCGCTTGCATTGCACGAAGAACACAACTCTATGGATATCGTTGAAGATATCTATAAAAAATGTCTGACGCAAGTGAAAACTAAGGATAAGGATGTAATCAATTACGTTAAGGAATTTTACGCTCCTTTTACAGCTAAACAAATCTCCAAAAAGATAGGTGAACTTTTAAGTCCGGAAGGAATTAATGCCGAAGTATCCATAATCTATCAAACGATATCCAGTTTACACCAAGCATGTCCTAAAAATTTAGGTGATTGGTACTTTACCGGGAATTATCCAACACCAGGTGGAAACCGAGTTGTAAATAGGGCATTTATCAATTTTTTCGAAGGAAATAACCAAAGGGCATATTAGGAAATATATCGATGAACTACATAATAATGATGTATTTCATCGATGAAAATTACCGTTTATCGATGTAATAGTCAATTTTATTGGCTTCGGATTACATTTAAGCTTACCATAGCATAAGTAGGTTAAGTTCATGGTAAGATTTGGGGCAAAAAAGGTGGAGAACTCTCCGCCTTTTTTATTTTAAAAAACTCCCAAAATTTCAAAATTCAACTCAGTTTTTTAATTAGGACCCTTTCAACCTTTATTTGGGGTGTTCAACCTATTTCCTGTTACACCTTAAGCTTTAGCTATTATATTTAAAAAACCATAGCATAAGTAGGTTAAGTTCATGGTAAGATTTGGGGAAAAGACGGGGCTATGCTCCGTCTTTTTATTTTTATCTATTTGAGTTATTTCTAAAGAACCATCAACAACGAAAAAATGAGGACTGAGCAGTTCAACTAACCTTTGCTACGTTCAACGGATACATTCTGATGCATCCCATTAATCACATACATTTGAAGAACCATAGCATAAGTAGGTTAAGTTCATGGTAAGATTTGGGGAAAAGACGGGGCCATGCTCCGTCTTTTTATTTTAACCTATTTGAGTTATCCCTAAAGACACATTAACTACGGAAAAAATAAGAACTTAGGTAGTTCAACTAACCTTTTATACGTTCAACGGATTCATTCTAATGCATCCTACTAATCACATACATTTGAAGAACCATAGCATAAGTAGGTTAAGTTCATGGTAAGATTTGGGGAAAAGACGGGGCTATGCTCCGTCTTTTTAATTTTAAAGTATACCATAAAAGGTTCATTTCAAGATAGCTTATGAAAGTGCTGCCTTTTTCAATACATCGACGAAGCGATTATTTTTCTTAAAATTTCTTTTTTTATTTACTCAATACCAGTAATTTAGTATCGCCATAGCATAAGTAGGTTAAGTTTATGGTAAGATTTGGGACGAAAAGGGTGGAGACTTCTCCGCCCTTTTCTATTTTTAATGTCATAAAAAAACCACTTAAGCCTTAAGCCTAAGTGGTTTTTTATATAATCTCTATAGTTTTAACTACGCTGATTTATTTATTAGCAGCATATAGTTTAGCTACTTCTTTCCAGTTAATTAGATTGAAAAAAGCTTCAATATATTCTGGACGTTTGTTTTGATAATTTAGGTAATAAGCATGTTCCCAAACATCCAAACCTAAGATTGGGTGTCCGCCACATCCTACACCGGGCATCAAGGAATTATCTTGATTTGGAGTAGAACATATTTCCAGTTTTCCACCTTTATGAACACAAAGCCATGCCCATCCAGAACCAAATCGTGTTCCAGCAGCGTCACTGAATTTTTCTTTAAAAGCATCAAAAGAACCAAATGCGCTATCAATCGCATCCGCTACTTCTCCTGATGGTTTTCCACCACCGTCTGGTGATAAAATAGTCCAGAAAAGAGAATGGTTATAAAATCCGCCACCATTATTCCTAACAGCACCATTATTCATATCCAACCCTTTAAGGATTTCCTCTATAGACTTTCCTGCTAAATCGGTGCCTTCTATTGCAGCGTTTAACTTAGTGGTATATCCATTATGATGTTTCGTATGATGTATTTCCATTGTCTTTGCATCTATCTGAGGCTCAAGAGCGTCATATGCATAAGGCAATTTTGGTAATTCAAAAGCCATATTTATTTGTTTTAAGGTTAATATTAATTGTCTCTCAAAATTACGGATTTTAACATTTATATTCCCCTAATTATTTGTTAAGAACTGTAGGGTAATCCTTAATTTGCAACAAAAACTGTTGTCTAATCATCCTTTTACCATATATAACGCTTCAGCTGGGTCTGGAAAAACGTACGCTTTAGCCAAGGTGTACTTGAAAATAGTCCTTTCTTCCCCGCAAAACTTTAAAAAAATCTTAGCGATAACATTTACCAACAAAGCGGTAAATGAAATGAAACACCGAATTCTTGAAAGCCTATTCAGTTTTTCTAAAACCAAATCTGATGAAGCCTGCTTCACCATTATTTTTGGACATCCTTAAAGAAACTGATTATAGTCCAGAACAACTGAAAAGCTTAAGTGCTTTACGTTTAAAACAAATACTTCATAATTATGCTTTCTTCGACATTTCAACCATTGATAAGTTTACGCATAGGTTAATACGAACATTTGCAAAGGATTTAAAAATTCCACAAAACTTTGAGGTTGTTTTGGATGTGGACCTTTTATTACAAGAGGCTGTTGAAAGGGTTATTAATAAAGCTGGGGAACAACCTGAGTTCACCAAAGTTCTATTAGATTTTGCTCTGGAAAAAATCGATGATGACCGCAGTTGGGATATTGGCTATGACCTCCTTTTGATAGGCAAGCTAATCTTTGATGAAAACAATATTTCACATCTAAAAAATTTAGAAGATAAAGACTTGGTCGATTTCTTGAGCCTACAGACAGATTATTGAAATCCGAAACAACAAGTCTTAAAAACAGGGTTAAAGAATCTGCACAAAAAGCCTTAGACTATAAATCTGAAAGTGGTTTAGAATTCAAAGATTTTCCTAGGGAAACGCTTCCTAACCATTTTAAAAAAATACGTTGAAGGAAACTTCAACCCTTCTCAATTGTACAATCAATAAATTTGAGGAGAATCTAATTGATGGTAAAGTTCTAAAATCAGGTATAGACCTACCTGATCTAGAACTACCAGCCAAATTACTTGATTTTTATAGTACCATTAAGAATAACATATTATCAAATTGGTTTGTTATCAAATATCAATAGGAATATTATTCCTTTCGCCCTTTTAAATGCTATTCAAAAGGAACTGAAAAATATTCAGTTAGAAAAAGACCAATTATCCATTTCAGAGTTCAACAGCTTAATTGCAAAGGAAATCAAAGACCAACCTGCGCCCTTTATATATGAACGGTTGGGTGAAAAATATAGCTATTATTTCATAGACGAATTTCAAGATACCTCTCAAATGCAATGGGAAAATCTTATTCCATTAATTGGTAACGCCTTGGAAGGAGCCGATGAATTTGGAAACACAGGATCATTGTTCTTAGTAGGAGATGCCAAACAGGCTATATATAGATGGCGAGGGGGAAAAGCGGAACAGTTTCTAGAATTGGCAACCCATCAAGCACAACCGTTTACTATAAATGCCACGCTGGAAACCCTGCCTAAAAACTATAGAAGTTACCAGGAAATTATCAATTTCAATAATCAATTTTTTCAAAGTGTAAGTCCGTTTTTAGAAAACCCTGTTTATCAAGAATTTTTTAAACTGGGCAATCAGCAACAGGTCAATACTAAAGAAGGCGGATTTGTACAATTATCATTATTACCAGAAGAAAGTGATGCCGCCTATGTCCTAAAAACATTGGAGGTTATCCAAGACTGTATCTTAAAAGGGTATGGCTATAATGATATCTGCATCATTATCAGGAAAAAGAAACATGGTTTTCTATTGGCAGACTATCTCATTCAACAAGGAATACCTGTTATTTCCTCAGATTCCTTGTTATTATCCGGTAGTTTAAAAGTGGGGTTTTTAGTGAATCTGCTTCGGTTCCAGATACAACCGAACGAATTGGAAATTCAATACGAAATTCTAGATTTTCTTTCCCAGGCCAAAACAGATAGTCATAGCTATATTGAAAAACACTTAGGAAACTTAGCAACGCATCTACAAGAAGACCTTACCCTTGATTTATCTAAATTACGATTGGCATCGGTCTACGATGGACTTGAATATCTCATAAAAACACTTGATCTTGCTCAAACATCAGATGCACATGTATCTGCATTTATGGACATGGTTTTTGATGTGCAGCAAAAATTTGGCTCAGACATTCAATCCTTTTTAGAGTATTGGGACAAAAAAGGTAAGAACACTAGTATTAGCATGCCGGAAAATGTGGAGTCTGTACAGATTATGACCATTCATAAATCTAAAGGGCTAGAATTTCCGGTGGTCATATTTCCTTTTGCCAACAGTAATATATTTGAGGAGATCGATCCAAAGCTATGGCTTCCCGTAAACTCAGAAGACTATTTGGGTTTTGCGGAAGTACTCATCAATAAAAAGCAAGACGTAAAAGAATACAGTGAAACTGCCGCACTACTTTATGAACAGGACCATGAGAAAATTCAACTGGATGCTTTCAACTTATTATATGTAGTATTAACGCGGGCCATATCTAGCCTTTTCATCATCAGCGCTAAAGCCATTGATAGAAAAGGTGAACACAACACCAATTATTATTCTGGTTTGTTCATCAACTACCTTAAGGAAATAGGAATTTGGGAGGAAGAAAAATTTGACTTCGGTTTTGGTAACTGGGCTCTTGGCCAACAAAATACGACAAGCTATCAAAATGATATACCTTATATATATACGAATAAAGACCGACCAGATTTCAAAATAGTAGCAAAGGCAGGTATGCTATGGGACCAAGGCTTGGACATTGCGGTAAACCAAGGAAACGTAATCCATTCCATTCTTGGGACTATTCAGACGACTACTGATCTAGATCATGCGGTAGAAACGGCATATCAAAAAGGTTTATTAAAAGAATCGGAAATAGCTGAAATCAAAAAAACGGTAGAACAAGTCATAAACCATCCCGAAATAAAACAATTCTATGGTGAACATGTAGAAGTTCTGAACGAGCGCGATATTCTTATGGCAAATGGAACCACCCAAAGGCCAGATAGAGTTACTATTACCAATAACCGGGCTACGATTATAGATTATAAAACCGGGGATAAACATAAAAGTCATGAAAATCAAGTGAATACCTATGCCCAGAGTTTCTTGGATATGGGCTATACCATAGATCACAAAATCATTGTGTATATTAATAGCGAAATACAAATTCAATTTATTTAAAAGTTTATGTACGGAAAAATCAAAGAACACCTACAAAAAGAAATAGAAGATATTAAAAACGACGGCCTATTTAAGGAGGAACGCATCATTGTAACCCCTCAAGATGCAGTCATTAAAATTGATACGGGACAAGAGGTCATTAATTTCTGCGCCAATAACTATTTAGGTCTATCATCTCACCCAGATGTTATACAAGCCGCAAAGGATGCGATGGACACCCATGGTTTTGGAATGTCTTCGGTTAGATTTATCTGTGGTACCCAGGATATTCACAAGGACCTTGAAAAAAAGATAGCCCATTTTTATGGTACGGAAGACACCATTCTCTACGCCGCTGCCTTTGATGCCAATGGAGGTGTCTTTGAACCATTATTAGGTCCTGAAGATGCTATTATTTCAGATTCCTTAAACCATGCCTCTATTATTGATGGTGTTCGATTGTGCAAAGCAAAAAGATACCGTTATGCAAATAGCGATATGGAAGACCTGGAGAAACAACTCAAAAAGGCGAACGAAGAAAATGCGCGATTCAAAATTATAGTGACCGATGGTGTTTTTTCAATGGATGGAATTGTTGCCCCATTGGATAAAATCTGTGACCTAGCGGATGCATATGATGCAATGGTCATGATTGATGAATGCCATGCCACCGGCTTTATAGGTAAAACCGGAAGGGGAACCTTGGAAGATAAAGGCGTGATGGATAGAATTGACATCATTACCGGAACCTTGGGCAAAGCGCTTGGAGGAGCCATGGGCGGTTATACTACGGGTAAAAAGGAAATCATCTCTATTTTAAGGCAACGTTCAAGACCTTACTTGTTTTCAAATTCACTAGCCCCTGCAATCGTTGGTGCGTCTATTAAGGTTTTCGACATGTTGGAAAACGATACGTCATTTAGGGATAGACTAGAAGATAATACCGCCTATTTTAAAAAAGGAATGATAGAGGCAGGGTTCGATATTGTAGATGGTGATTCTGCCATCGTACCCGTTATGCTATATGACGCCAAACTATCACAAACTATGGCTAACAAACTATTAGAAAAGGGAATTTATGTGATAGGATTCTTCTATCCTGTGGTTCCAAAAGATAAAGCCAGAATTAGAGTACAACTTTCTGCGGCACATACAAAAGAGCATTTAGATACGGCAATCAGTGCATTCATTGCTGTTGGCAAAGAGCTTAAAATCGTTTAAAAGCGTATTTTATTCTATCAAATGCGTTAAAAAAAATGGGAAATTGATTTTGTTAATAGTTTTTAACAAGTTACATTTGCAGCTAATAAACACTTAAACTTAAAAATTTGAACATGAAACATCTTAGCAAATTATTGGTTGTTGCCCTACTTGTTGTAGGAATCAACAGCATACAAGCGCAAGACGATAATAATCCTTGGCAGGTACAATTTGGAGTGAATGCCATCGATGTTTATCCTACTGGCGATGTAAGTTCTTTTGGTAACGAATTCTTTAATGCAAACGACCACTGGAACATTTTACCTTCTATTTCTTATGTAGGAGTATCTAAATACGTAGGTGACGGATTTTCTGTTGGTGCTAGAGGTTCTCTTAACAAAATAAGCAAATTAGGAGATGTTAGCGTTGATGATCTTTCTCACTATGCTATAGATGGTACTATAAAATATAACTTTATCCAAAGAACAACTGTTTTAGATCCATTTATCGAAATAGGTGGTGGTTATACTTGGGTTGACGAAATTGGAGCTGGAACAGCAAATGGAGGTCTTGGACTTAACATTTGGTTTTCTGAAAATTTAGGTCTTACATTACAATCTACTTATAAGCATGCTTTTGAAGATTACGGTGTAAAACATTTCCAACACTTAGCTGGTATCTCTGTTAAATTTGGTGGTACTGATACTGATGGTGATGGTATATACGATAAAGATGATGCTTGTCCAGAAGTTGCTGGTTTAGAAGCATTCAACGGTTGTCCAGATGCTGATGGTGATGGTATCGAAGATAGCAAAGATAGCTGTCCTAACGAAGCTGGTTCTAAAGAAATGAACGGTTGTCCAGATGCTGACGGTGACGGTGTTGCTGATAAAGATGACGCTTGTCCTAACGAAGCTGGTCTTCCTGCTTTAGCTGGTTGTCCTGATGCTGACGGCGATGGTGTAGCTGATAAAGATGACGAATGTCCTTCTGAAGCTGGTCCTGCTGAAAACAAAGGATGTCCTTGGCCAGATTCTGACGGTGACGGTGTACTTGACAAAGATGATACTTGTCCAGAAGTTGCTGGTACAGTAGCTAACGCTGGTTGTCCTGAAGTAACTGAAGAAGTTCAAAAACAATTGAACGATTACGCTAGAACTATCTTATTTGATACTGGTAAATCTTCAATCAAAGCTGAGTCTACTTCTGTAATGGTTGACATTATCACTATCCTTAAGGAATATCCTAACGCTAAGTTTACTGTTGAAGGTCATACTGACAGTGTAGGTAGCGAAAAATTAAACCAAAGTCTTTCTGAGTCAAGAGCTCTTTCTGTAAAAGAATTCTTAGTTGACAAAGGAATCGAAGAATTCAGACTTTCAGCTGTAGGTTACGGTGAGTCTAAGCCAATGGCTACAAACAATACAAGAGCTGGTAGAGCTCAAAACAGAAGGGTAGAAATTAACTTAGTAAAATAAGTTTAAAAAAACCTAAGTGTTTTACATAACTAAAAGCTCCGCAAATTGCGGAGCTTTTTTATTTTTACCCTATGCAAAGTTTTATAGAATTTGTAGTTGAAAAAGCGTTACGTCAATATGATAATATTGCTACACAATGCATATTCATTTTACCGAGCAAAAGAGCTTCCCTTTTTTTAAAAAAAGCAATTTCCAAGGCGGAAGGGAAAACTACACTATCACCAGAAATCTACAGCATTGAAGAATTCATAGAAAATATTTCTGGTTTAGTCACGGCGAATAGCACTACTCAAATATTTGAACTATTACGCGGCCTATCAAAAAATAGGTGATTACGAAAAAGAATCATTTGATTCCTTTTTAAAATGGGGACAAACCTTACTTCAAGATTTTAATGAAATCGATCGCCATTTAGTAGATGCCTCTCAACTTTACCAAAATGTAGCAGCCATTCAAGAAGTCAATCATTGGTCACTAACACCAGATAAAACTGAAATGATTGAAAACTATCTTCATTTTTGGAAACATCTAGAATCGATTTACGAAGAGTTTAATAGTAATTTAAAAAAGAAGGGGCTAGGACATCAAGGTCTTATCTACAAATCTGCCGTTCAAAATTTAGATTCCTATATTCAAAAGGAAAAAAAATCACATCTATTTATTGGCTTTAATGCCTTAAATACTGCAGAAATTCAAATAATTCAAACCATATTAAAAGAACCGAATTCGAGTATTTATTGGGATATAGACTCCTATTTTCTAGAAGATCAAATACATGATGCCAGTCATTTTATCAGAAAATATCAAGCCACTTGGGATATCTTGAAAAAGAAACCCTTGCAAGGCATTAGTACGAATTACCTATCCGAAAAAAACATAAATATCATTGGGGTACCTAAAAACATATCTCAAGTAAATTATGTTGGTAACCTTATAGCCGATATCCATACCAAATCACCAGAACATCTTAAAAATGCAGCCTTAATTTTAGGCAATGAAAACCTTCTTAATCCATTACTTAATGCCATACCGAAAGATATAAGTACCGTTAATATTACCATGGGTCAAAAACTGGAAACTACCACGATGGCTAGTTTCTTTTTAAACCTAATAGATTTCCATGAAAGTAAAACGCAAAAAGGATGGTTTCACAAAAATTTTCTGCACTTACTTACCCATTCCTATACTTCTTTATTACTAAAGTCTATAGACTTATCAACGGACAGCATCGTTAAGACTATAAAAACAAATAACTGGTCTTATATTGGGTCAGAACAGATAAACACACTAATTCCCAGCAAACAGCAAAAAACGCTGTTACTTTTAGCAGAAGTAAAGAGCCCAATAGACCTTATCAGCTTATTCTTAGCGTTGATTCAACAGTTTAGAACAATTCCTACTGTATCCAAAGACGGTCTGTTGATGGAACAATTATACAAGTTCTTTACCATTTTTAATCAGTTAAAAGACCTCTGTACCAACTATTCCTTCATAACGAATCTCAAGAGTCTTAAGCATTTATATAGTCAACTGATAACCGTAGAAACACTAGATTACCAAGGCGACCCGGTGGATGGTATTCAAATTATGGGTATGCTAGAAAGTAGGTTACTGGATTTTGAAACCGTAATACTTACATCTGTAAATGAAGGAATTTTGCCCTCTGGAAAATCTAATAATTCATTTATTCCCTTTGATTTAAAAACAAAGCACGGTTTGCCCACCTACAAAGAGAAAGATGCTGTATATACCTACCACTTCTACCGATTATTACAACGAGCGAAAAATATCTATTTAATTTACAACACAGAACCTGATGTCTTGGAGGGTGGCGAGCGAAGTAGATTAATCACGCAATTGCTAACTGACGAAAATCGAACCGACATAACCGAGTCTATTGCCGCACCTAAAATTCATATAAGGAACGAGGGTAAAAAAACCATAGTAAAGACAGAAAGCCTATCACAACTTATTAAAAGAAAAGCCTCAAAAGGCTTTTCGCCTAGTTCGTTAAGTAACTATATAAGAAATCCAATATCCTTCTATAAACAAAACCTTCTTAATATAGATGAAGTCGAAGAGGTAGAAGAAACCCTAGCTGCGAATACTTTTGGAACTATTGTTCATGACAGTCTAGAAGAACTTTACACCCCATTTATTGGTAAATACTTAACCGCTGCGTTTTTGGAAGATGCTAAAAAACAAACCGCTTTCGTGGTCAAAAAGAATTTTGACAAATCCTTTAAAGAAGGGAATCTTAGCACTGGAAAAAATTTTCTATCCTATCATGTGATATTAAAA
>CAWJFH010000014.1:0-186690 GCA_963842105.1 uncultured Flavobacteriaceae bacterium | reverse complement strand
AATGATTTCACGGTTGGCCTTAATGTTGGAGCCGGCGTGAATTTTGGTAAATTGGGAATAGATGTTCGTTATGAAAGAGGATTTTCAGATAATGAAATTACCTTTATTAATTCCAATTTAACGTCTTTGAGTGGTGACCGGGTGGACACTAGACCTGATCAAATTATCGTTAGTTTATCCTTAAAACTTTAAAAGAAAGCAAACTTCACGATATAAAAAAACCCTCCCGAGCAAATGCTTGGGAGGGTTTTTATTTTTATGCAAATCTATTATAAATCGTTATCCAAGTGGTCTGGAACTCCATCTCCGTCTGTATCTTTAAAACTGACGAAATTTCCATTAACATCTAGATTAATCTCATCTCTTGTCAAGATTCCATCATTGTCATCATCGGGATCATTATGATTAGGGAAAAAAACGTTTGCAGGTTCAGATGCATCATCGGTATTATCATTATTCAAATCCCCATCGTTATTTAAATCCTCCAATATCGAAGGAATGCCGTCGTCATCAAAATCAGTATTCGCTTCAAAATCAAAAGCATCCACTTTAAAAATCAATGGAGAATATCTAGGTATCGACGATGTAGAAGGAACAGATTCAAAATAACCTAAAGGAGAAGGAAGGAAAATGGCTCCAACACCATAGTTATTATAACTCACAGTCCCATCTAACTCTTCTGTAGGGCCATCACCCGTTCTAAAATATTCCATTCCATTTCCAAAACCAGGCACAACGCCTGAAAGATATAAACGTACGGGTTGATTTGCAGAACCATCGAATAAAGTACCATCGATTAATGAACCTTCATATCTCAAGACAGAATAATCACCAATAGTAGGTAAATTCTCAGATACTCCTTGTCTTGCTACTAAAACATATAATGTATTTTCTAAAACCTCGCCATCATCCCTACCAAAGTTAGAAGATGCAACTGATATACTTTCCTTTAGTAAATTAGGACTATCAAAAATAGATTCTTTAGTACTATTTTCACCGGCTATGGTGTCAAACTTTATTTTATAATCAAAACCATCAACTGGGTTAGAGAACTCCTCATAATTATAAAAATGGGTTTTTAAAAATTCAACGATTTCGGTATCATCTTCTTCTGTAACCTCACTCAATAATCTAGGAGGAACAACTTCTCCTATAGGACCATCATCTTTTTTACAAGATTCCAAAACCAATAAGATTATTATTAGGAAATACGTATTTTTCAATTTCATGAACTAACAATTTTAGGCGCGCAAGATACAATTTTCCCCTATTTTTGTAGGGTAGTTAACAAATAATTGTAGAGGAGATGCGTATAGATAAGTTCTTGTGGAGCACACGTTATTTTAAAACTAGAAACTTGGCAACCACGGCCTGCAAAAAGGGTCAGGTTAAAATTAATGGTCAAAGTGTAAAACCCAGTAGGGAAGCTTATCCGATGGATGAAGTGATTCTAAGGAAAAATCAAATTGATTACAAATTCACCGTTTTGGATATTCCCGAAAGTAGGGTTGGGGCTAAATTAGTTGATATTTACAGGAAGGACACCACCCCTAAAGAAGCTTTTGAACACAATGAATTATTACAATATTCCAAGGATTATTATCGAAAAAAAGGAGTTGGCAGACCTACCAAAAAAGATAGAAGAGAAATTGACGATTATTTAGAAACTCCTTTTAACAATGAGGAAAAGGAAACTTCCGAAGCTACCAAAAACAATCCTAAGGAATAGAAACGTTGTTTGTAAAACATACCTATATTTAAAAAAGTAATAAACCGATTATGGAACAGACCATTCTTTCGCATTTACAAATTCAACATAAAATAGAACGTATTGCCTATCAAATTTATGAGGCCAATGTTTATGAAGAAGAAATCATCATAGCCGGTATTGAAGGAGGTGGAATCCATTTTGCCGAAAAACTTATTATAACTTTAAAGAAAATCACCAAAGCTAAAATTATCCTGTGTAAGGTGTTGATGGATAAAAAAGACCCTTTAAAAAGTGGCGTTTCTACGTCTATGAAAGCGGAGGCTTATCAAAACAAATCTGTAGTATTAGTAGATGATGTACTGAATTCTGGCACTACTTTAATCTACGGAGTTCACCATTTTCTAAAAACCCCTTTAAAACAATTGAAGACCGCGGTATTGGTGAATAGAAATCACAAGAAATACCCCGTTAAAGCCGATTATAAAGGTATTTCACTTTCTACCTCGTTACAGGAACATGTCAACGTGACCTTTGAAAAGAAAAATGACCGTGTTTTTTTAGACTAAAGAATTAACGATAATTTCTGCAATTTCGGTTGGGGTTCGTTGTTCACTCTTTACCATTCTGTGAGCCTGATTATAAAAAAAACTGCGCTCAAATAAATGCTTACCTATAAATTCTTGAAGTTCATCATCGTCCAAATGAGCAATTATGGGTCTATGGGCTTTACCCTTTTTCAATCTTTTTACCAGTTCATCAATACTGGTTTGAATATAAAAGGAATTCAAGGTTCGTTCATTAATCAACTCCATATTAGTTCCAAAACAAGGTGTACCCCCACCCAAAGAAAGAAGAAACCTGTTTTGACCCGAAAAAATTTCATTTAAATAAAAATGTTCCTTTTTTCTAAAATAGACCTCTCCCTTTTCCTTAAATATCTTGGCAACGGGTAAATTCTCCCTTTGCTCAATATATTCGTCCAAATCTAAAAATTTAACATTCAAATGGTTAGCCACAATTCTTCCTATCGTCGTCTTACCACTACCCATGTACCCTAACAAAACAATTTTCAGTTCTTCCATTTGGGCAAAATTGGACTAAAATTAATCGATTTCAAAAAAAAAGAAATTTATCTTAAAAAGGGCTTGGAAAATAAAGTAATCGACTTATATTTGCACCCGCATTGAGGGAAATAATCCTCACTTGAAATTTTGACCTGGTAGCTCAGTTGGTAGAGCATCTCCCTTTTAAGGAGAGGGTCCCGGGTTCGAGCCCCGGCCAGGTCACTTTTAAAGTCCGAAAATCAATTGATTTTCGGACTTTTTTATTTATTATCACTTTCATCAACAATACTATTACATCTATTTTTTCTTCAAAAATTGAAACCTTACCTCTGTGAAATTTGCAATTCAACTAATTAATTTGAATTTCATCTAAACATCGGGGTTTTCAAACTCCAAAATATAATTATCCTTAAATCCCATCGTTTTGTTTTAATAGCTTTTAAACGAAACATGACCAAAGATTTTAAAATAAAACAATGGAAAGGAAACTTGTAAAGCATTGCTTACAATGTTCGCTTTTTGTTTTATTGGTGTTTCACAAGCTCAGTTGGTTTTAGAAGCCCCTTTATCTAAAAATCTTAATCTTGCCCCCTTACTCTAGCTATATAAATACAGGAGACAAAATCAATACCATACAGGAATTACTAATTTCTAAAGATACTTTAGAATTTAAATCACTTAGTCATTTAGGTTCAGATGTGGGATTTACGGTAGATAATTATTGGATTCATTTTTCAATAAGTAACAGAACCAACGATGCACAGGTTTATTTTCTACAAACAGCAAGACCTGTTACGGACGTTGTGAACCTATATCTAATAGATAAAACAGGACAGATTATTTCTAAAAATAATGGCGACGTTATGCCATATAGCGAAAAAGAAATTGCTAGTCGAAATAACCTCTTTAAAATTAATTTACCTAAAGATTCAGAGCTTACCGCTTACGTATTGCTAAAAAGCGATGGGGAAGCGCTAGAGGCTACATTAAACCTGATGCCAGAAAATGAATTGCTTATAGCTACGTATAAAAACCAACTTTTTAATGGTGTTTTTTATGGGGTACTGTTATTAGCATTCATCCTATACTTATTTTTCTTTTTTGGTCTTAAAAGTTCAGTTTTTCTATGGTATAGCCTTTATATTCTATTTGTAGGCTTAATGCAATTTTCTTTGGACGGTTATTTTCATCAATACATAACCCCAAATGGCGGATGGTTAAATGACAAAGCCGTTTTATTGGTAGCCCTCTTATCCATTCTGTTCTTTTTACAGTACACCAGGGAATTTCTAGAATTACCTAAAACCACACGATTTTTTCCGCCACTATTCAATGTTCTCCAATTGGTTTTGGGAATTGCCATTGGCAGCCTAATTCTTTTCCCCGAAAACATTCAAATCGTTTATCCACTGGCCAATTTAATGGGTCTAATTTCCATTTTAACTGTTTTGATGGTTATTGGTTTCAAAATGCTTAAAAGAGAGCGTGTAGATTCTTTTTTCAGCTCAGGAATACTCTTTTTGGTTTTTGGTTTTATTGTGTTTATACTTAAAAATCTAAGCATTATTCCCCTAACTTTTTTTGCTGAAAACGGACCCAAATTTGGAACAGGAATAGAAATTATTTTTCTATCTATTTCCATGAGCAATAAAATCAAAGATTTAAGAATCAACAACGAAGTCAATCAAAGGATAGCTTTACAACGCGAGAGGGATTTGAATGAAATGAAAAACTATTTTCTCTCTAACCTTAGCCATGAACTACGAACCCCATTAAACCTCATCATGGGCATTGCTTCCTCCATGGAAAAAAACAATGGAGAAATGGATACGATGGAACAGGCTCAATTAATCATGTCCTCTTCTAAATCACTTTTATCATCGATCAACGATATCATGGATTTCACCACTATAGAAAAAGGTGAATTTCAATTAAAGGAAAGCACCTTTGACCTCCATGAGCTTTTAAAAACCTTGGAAAAGAATAGTCATCCCAACGCAAAGGAAAAAGGATTGATCTTTAGTTTTCCAGATTTAAACCAGGTTCCTAAGATAATTGATAGGTGACAGCGAAAAGTTAGAACAGATTTTAACCAATCTTTTGAACAATGCTTTAAAATTTACGAACTCTGGCGGATTTGAACTTAAACTAGAACAGAATAAAACCGAAAATGGAAAAACATGGTTTACGTTTAATATCAGCGATACCGGAATTGGTATAAGCGAAGAAAAAGTAATGACCGCTTTCGAATCATTCACCAAGCATTCCTTTGGTGATACCAGGGAATTCGACGGCTTGGGACTAGGCCTATTTATTACCAAATCTTGTGTTGATATTTGTGGAGGAACTATTAGCATGAAAAATAACAGTAAGGGAGGTACTACTTGCCGTGTGAATTTACCATTCGAAATTATCACGGAAATCAAATCTGAAAAATTAGAACTTCATGACACCAATATATTATTAGTAGAAGACAATAAGTTGAACCAAATGGTCATTAAAATGTTTGTAAAAAAATGGAAGGGAGCAACGCTGACCATTGCCAATAATGGTAAGGAAGGTCTAGATGCACTTTCGCAAAATACTTTTGATGTAGTGTTAATGGATTTACAAATGCCCATTATGGATGGTTTTGAAGCTATCGAAAAAATCAGAACCCATGAATTGGGTAAGTTTAATTCTCAAATCCCAATCATTGTACTTACCGCTGACACAACAGAAGGTTCTTTCCAAAGAACAAAAACACTAGGAGTAGATGACTACATGAACAAACCTATTTTGGAAGATGTACTTTTGCACAAAATATATACTACTTTAAATAGTCAACTTAAAACCACTGCATAAAAACACCTATTTATTCTATATTGGTGATATACCACTATCCCTCTATTAAGCACTGCTTGATAACCTTTTTTCCACGTGCTTCTGTTTTTTAAATTTCAATTGTTATTTCATTTTAAAATATACTTGTCATATCTGATTTGAATATTTTGAACAATAAGTCCTGTCGCCGCGCTGTATTTAATCGACAGATGTTGAAATATCAGTAACGATCGACCAATGAACATTCTATTTCGCTGATTGATTTCAAGGGTTTTACACAATAAAGCTACATTTGATATGTTATATTTTCTTACAATATAGTTTTAATGCAAAAAACAAATGTGCTTCTTATTTTAGCCCTTTTTATAGGGGTTGCCTTTCATGGGTCAAGCATATTTTTTACCCTAGAAACTACCTACGATGCACTTATCCATTTGTTCTTTGCTGACCACTATGCAAATAGTTGGTTTGAACCCTGGGACTATAGATGGTATACAGGATTTACAGTTCAAGCCTATCCACCGCTTGTGCATCAAGGTATTGCAGCACTATCCTATATCGGGGGGCTCAAATTCGGAATGTTTTCAATAGCATTGATTGCCATTGTATTATTCATTACAGGAGCTTATAGATATGGCCTATTAATGACGGGAAGCCGCAAAATAGCGGGTTACACCTCTATTTTAGCCGTATTCTCTTCCACCTTTGTTGAAACACTACATATTTTTGGCCAATTACCAAGTATACTTGCGCTCTCCATTCTTTTACACTCATTACCAGAAATATATTCTTGGATTAAGACAGGCAAAAGAAGATATCTATTTACGAGTCTTTCCTTAATATCCGTAACCGTTACCTCACATCATGTAACACCCATATTTGGGATGGTATTTTTTATTTTCCCATTAATAGGTATGGTCGTTATGGATGCCAGTAGAGATCAGGTGTCCAGCACTAAGGAAATTACTTTCAAAGTGTTTCTTCTACAATTTAAAAAACTATTCTGGCGTATCGTAATTTTTGGATTTGGTTCGTTGATGCTTTTTATATTTTGCATCCTTCCCTATTGGATAAATTCAAAGAAGAACCCTATCACGCAAGTTCCTATTCCACATGGATCGCGTGATAACTTTCTAGAGGTTACCTCTTCTGGACTGGTTTTCTTTCTGATACCTTGGGGTGCTTTACTCTTTCTCCTACCCTATTTATTTTATAGGTATTATAGCAAACGTTATTTATTTTTTGGACTCTCATTTTCCATGTTAACCCTTTTGGGTACTGGTGGAACAACCCCAATTCCACTCAAATTATTAGGTGAAACGGCATTTAATATTTTAACATTGGATAGATTCACTTTGTGGGCAACAATTATGGCACTACCTATATTTGGGGAGTTTGCCTTTAGGTTGGTCGAGGGAGATTTAAAGGAGCACATACAAGCTAGATTTGGAAAGGTCTATCATAGAATCTTAGGGGGGCTATTGGCAGGGGGAGTTTTATTTATGGTGATTTTTACCATGAGCCTCAACTATTTTAGACCTTCGCAACCTCAAAAAATCAACATGTTGCCCATCGTCAATTTTTTGAGTCAAGATATGCACGACCACTGGCGTTACCTTCCCTTAGGATTCGGTGATCAAATGGCATGGCTCTCTGCACAGACAAAAGCAATGACGGTTGATGGTAATTATCACTCAGCCCGAAGACTTCCAGAGCTCACCACAAGGCCAATTGAACGTTTAGAAAATTCCAAATTTAGGGGTGTGCAAGGAATCGGTTCCTTACAACAATTTCTGACAGTTCCTGAAAAATACAATTTAAAATATATATTTTCTAACGATAAATTCTATGACCCGCTACTCTACTTTTGTGGATGGCAACGATTACAGCAACTGGAAAATGGAATCATGGTGTGGGAGAAATTAAATGTTCCCCCAATACCGGCAATCATTGAAAAAGAGGATGTATCCACCGTTTTAAAAATAATGTGGAGTGTAATACCATTATTGACCGTTTTGTTAGCCTTCATCATTAATATACAATGGGTATGGTATCGTATTTTAAAATCAAGACCTTTGCCTGAAGGGGTCTATTTAAACTATGAAATACCTTATAAAAAGTTCCATAAAGGTTTGGTGACCTTTAGTCATTTTTGGGCTTGTCTACTTTTAATTATTCTAGGATGGGGTCTCTATTATTTTTATTTAACGAATGCCACACAGATAAAACCAAAGAACGTAGTTGTAGCCTATTACGATGCTTTAGATTTTAAAGAATTTACTAGGGCCCATTCGTATCTAAGTCCGGATAGCAATGTGGATATTTCACAATACATGCTAGAAGTCTCCGTGACAGATGGTATTTTAAGTTCCTATGCGAAACTGGACTCCATAGGAGTAGAAATTTATAATGAATCTGAAAACAGGGCAAAGGCCAAGGTTTTAACCCAATGGGTTACCCCGTTAGAAAAAATAGAAAAATTATATCATCATGACCTTCTACAGAAAAACGGAAAATGGTATATAGAGCCGGGAGAATTCGATAACGATTTACCTCCAGACCAATTATTTTCGGATAATGGAATCGCGTTTTTCAACCATGGTAGGCGTAGAATTACCACACAGCAAACACATCATGAAGACGTTCTTAAACAACCCGTTCTAGAGATACTAACTGCTAAATTGGTGAAGAATGGAAGGTAGTTACAGTATCATTGGGGAGTTACAAAATGTGGATGATGTACCTTCTGATGTCGTCATTAAAGCTACGCTATATAATGAAGATGATGCAGAATTGGCCAATTATAACGGTAAATACCATATAAAACACAAATTGATGCCTAAAGAGACGAGTACGTTCAGAATAGATTTCGAAGGTATTGCATGGTCGTCTACCAACGATACCCTACCTCCTACTTTTGATCCCGATGAATTTACACCTATAAGTCTTGCAGAACAACCTACTAAATTCAATTTACAATGTGCCGGTAATGTGGCCAATACCGATTTATATAAACAGATAACCTTACAGGATTTATCATTATCTCCAGAAAAGATAAGCGGAACACTTTTTAATTCAGGAATTCAAGAAGTGACGATACCACAACTCATTATTTCCTATTATGACGAAAATAAGGAATTGCTTTGGGTTCAGAACAATTTCCTTACCGAAGGTGTTCGAATACAGCGTAAACAATATTTTGAATTTGAACCTAAAAAAATAGAAGACTTTCAAATCATTGAAAACAGTTTGGAGAATTGTTTTGTGAACGGATTACCCAATGCAGATATAGCAGAAAAAATATTCCCGAATAGAAAAACGAATCATGCTCAAGAACAACTACAACCTTTTAAAGGAAACGGTTTTGAATTTATAAAAATAGAGGTAAACGGTTATATTGGAAATCCAAAATAGTATGATTAAATACAGCTACATACTTTTAATTTTCATAACATGTTGGGGATGTTCTAAAGAAAAGGAAGCATCTATTCCAATAGCCATGGAAATATCCGCGCTACCGCATGCTATTTCTTATGATGCCGGAGAAGAAATTAAACTGCAATTTAAAGCTATAGATAGTACGGGAATTAGAATGCTGGTCGAATATTCTATGGGAGCCATTACATTAACACCTGTAATGAAGGGTGATACATTAACCTTTTCTTTCCCTGAATTTGTTACGAGAAAAAGAGGATTGTGTGATTGGACACTTCTTGTCAATAATGATCAGAAAAAATTGCAAGGTTCGCTTAAAATTTCTCCTACTCAAACTGCAAATGTTGCTATGGAAAGTTATTTAGGACCTAGAAGTATAACTGCGGGGAATAGGGATTTTTCAATGCACGTTATGGCACCTACAGATGAGTTCGATAATCCACTACCTGAAGGAACATCTATTTCAAGCATCCATCAATTTGGTGAGAATATTAATTCTTCACCTGTGGTTTTAAAAAACTTGATAGGGTGGCAAAACATTTATTCTCCCTTAAAATCTGGTCGAATTCTTGTCATGGCATCCTGCAGGGAAAGCAATTCAAAAGAGTATACTACAGTGGTTTACCCAGCAAATGCAACAGATTTCAAAATATCTTATGAACGAAATCATAATTATGCTGATGGTAATCAAGTAATTCTTTTTTCATCCGATATTATAAAAGATCCATTTGACAATATTGTTAGCGACGGCACACTGGTTTCATTTTTAGTAACTAACGCAAAGGGAGTTCAATTGAAAGCGGTAGGAACTACATTGAACGGTATTGCGAAAGCTAGGTTTTTGCATCCCTACGAACCTGATGACTTGGGAGGTAAAGGCGTATGTGACCGGTACGGCAGAAAGTAATATCAACCGTTTATCCTTCAGAGTGGCCATCAGGGATTTTCAAACCAACTTCAACAAAGAAACAAACGCTTTAGAAGTATTTGAAATCAAAAGTTTTATGGACCAAATCGTTCCAGATGGTATCCCAATAAAAATGAAGGTTTTTGATTTAAATAATGCTCTGGTCATGGAGAATCAGACAACATCAAGATTAGGACAAGGTAAATTTAAATTAACTAGGGAGTATTTTGAACCTGGCGATTATAGAATTGAACTGAACGTTGCAGGCTTATCTAAAGAAATGACCATATCAATAAAATGAAAAACAATAGAACGCTTTACCGTATTTTCTTAATAATCACCTTTCTCGTACTCAACGGTTTGGTTATTTACGGCATAAGCTCAATTTTTTCCTATTTGAATACTGGTGCAGACCGCAGTACTATGCTCCATTTACCTGCCAAACTTTCTTCAAGTTATAGACCTTTTGTAATATGGTCATCCTTTGAGAACGAAGGAAGACCTATGGAAAAACAAACACTGGGGGAAATAGAAAGGGACTACTTAAAATCCTGGTTCGTAAGAAATGATGCCCTTAGTACCAATAATCATTATGGTGTTGAAGATTATTATACAGATAGCGCAAGGGTAAAGTTATTTAGGGTTCTAGATTTTAATAAGGAAAACGGTACCGCAATAAAAACAACCACCATTGAACATCATCCACATCTTGACTTTTATAGTGCAGACGGTAAAATGATTACATTGACCGATAAGAACGTGAAAGGCTATGAAGTTTTTTTTCAAGATAACTTAGCTATTCTTAAAAAGCCCTTTGAGCGCACTTATAAAATCATGATGCTGTTGGAAGATGGTTTTTGGCGTATTCGTCATATTGTAGAAATAGAAAATGACAGCTTAGAGGAATATAATAGTGATACTAAATCACTAAGAAACAGTTCTAAAATTTCAAAAATCAAAGGCATTAATTATTATCCTAAGGATTCCCCTTGGGATATGTATGGTAAAAAATTCAACGATAGCATCATTTCTTCGGATTTTGGGATAATCAGTGATATGGGACTTAACACCGTTCGGCTTTTTGTACCCTATGAAGATTTTGGTCAAGCGGATATTGAATACGAAAAAATCGAGAAATTACAGAAAGTGATGGATTTGGCCGAAGCCGCTAAATTAGATGTCATTCTGACCTTGTTCGACTTTTATGGTGATTATTCCATACCAGATTGGACATTGACCCACAGACACGCCCAATTCATAGTTGAGAAATTTAAAGACCACGAAGCGCTACTTGCCTGGGACATTAAAAATGAACCTGACCTCGATTTTGATTCTAGGGGAAAAGAAAATGTTCTAAATTGGTTATCACAAATGATGATTGAACTACGGAAATGGGATTCTAAAAATCCCATAACTATTGGTTGGTCTTCTCCAGAAGCTGCAGAGAATTTGTCCACCGAAATTGATTTTGTATCCTTTCATTATTATCGTAAACCCGAAGATTTTTTAACCGCCTATCAAAATCTAAAAAAGGCAGTACCCCATAAAGAACTGGTCTTACAAGAGTATGGCTATTCCTCGTATGATGGAATCTGGAATGGTTATTTAGGCGCCCTAGAGGATCAGACCCAATATTACACGCAAATGCAGGAAACCCTTAATTCTGAGAATATCCCCTTTGTGTTTTGGACACTATATGATTTCAATAATGTACCAAACAGTGTTGTTGGCAGACTACCTTGGCGTAAAAATCAACAAAAGTATTTTGGTATTCTGGATAATGAAGGAAAACCAAAACCCGCTTACGATATTCTTAAAGACTAAAATCAACCTATATTAATTGCTAGACAGTCATTTAATCAAATTAAACTCCTAACTATTCCTTTTACCTACCTATCTGAATAAAAAGGCAGCAAATTGATTAAAAGGAATACTTCTAAGCGTTTTATTTTAGTAGTGCACCTTGGTATTTTTAACTAGCGAATCAATACCTAAAGCCAGTTAGTAAATGCGTAAAAAAAATGGAGCTCCCGATCAGGAACCCCATTTGCAATACTCAAAATTTAAACCTAATTAACTAATTCATGTTCTGTTTTGGCGATATTAATTTTAAAGCCTGTCTCCTTTGATTTTTTAATGGCCTTGAAATAATCCACGTACATCTTTGTGATTTCTGACATGGGTAACGAACAAGCGGCCTTGAAATTGGTTGAACCCAATTGAACCCTGTACTCGTTATTCGTTAATATTTTTTCAATGGCATCGGCTAAGGAATTTGAACTATGTGCGTCAAAAAACTCACCCACATACCCTTCTTCTTTTACCAAAATACTCAAATCCCCTAAATCTGGTAAAACTACCGCATTCCCATAACTACCTGCTTGATGCAATACCCCAGAGCTTCCGGTAGTGGAAGTATATGGAAAAACCGTTACAGCACTTTCTCCAAAAAGGATTGGGACATCCTGTTCCGCCACATAACCTGTAAAACGAATTTGAGGTACATGGCTATATTTTTCTTGAACGGATTTTAAATACCCAGGCGTATTGGGACTATCCGTACCAGCAATTACGATTTCTATATTCTCATCACTTCTAGACCTAATCAATTCAACGGCCTCAATAAGGATTTCAATTTTTTTATAGGTACCGAATTTTCCAAAAGCCATTACTTGTTTAGGACCTGCCGGTAATTCATAAGTAGGTTCTGGCGGTGTCTCAAATGAACCATGTGGGATTAAGGCAACATTCCTCACCTTATATTTCTTTTCAAGAATTGTAACATATTTACTAATGGTTACGGCAAGTATATCCGAAGCCAAAACGAAACGGGTCAACGTGGTTCCTATGACATTGTAAATTTTCTGTAAAACAGGATTTTTTGTAAATCCGGCATTATCCAAATCTACGGTTTCCAGAATATTGTGTAATAAGGAAATGGTTGGTATTCCTCTTGATTTACACACATATGGAAGCATCAGACCTAAAGCTGCGGGTACTTTTTTATCCCCAAATTTTAAAAATTGTAAATTGAAAAGAACAGCATCTGGTTTGGTTTTGGATATGGCTTTATTGATACTAATTATATTGGTATAACTATTAAAACTCCAACACTCCTCCACCGTTATTTTACAGCCGTTTTCATTGAAGTCAAGATCCTTAGGTTCTTCTGTACGGTCCGTTATCAGGATTAATTCTGTAACCTCATCTTGGAGTCTAAAATGTTTTACTAAATAATAACCGTATTCGGTCAAAGTAACTTTACTTGGCGGGTAGGCGGTAACAATTGCTAATCTCATAATCTTTATAATTTCATTAACCTTGGTTAGGGCTAAGTGGTTTTGATAATTTTAGTTCAGTATTTAATTCAACTATTTTTTAATTCTCTAGCATTCTCCTCTTTCCTAACGTTTTTATTCTTGATGAAAAAGAAAATTAGTTGTGCAACCAATAAGAGTATCATAGCTAAAATTTGCACCTGTACTACAGAAGCAAGAGTATCATGGTAAAACACAATTAAAAGCACCTGTGACAATCCCAAAATACCAGATAGTATAACTGGAGCATAATGGTCAAGTGATAAAAAGTAATAGGCGAATATATTCGATATGGCGAACAAGGAGGTTGCCAATGCATATTGCCAAAGTAAACCGGCAATGGACAAATACGCATCTCCAAACATGACCTGAATGATGAATTCTGGCATCATAAAACATACTCCTACTATAAATGCGGACAAAAGGCCTATAAACAAAACGTACTTGAAAAGTACGGGTGCGGTAGCTTCACCATCCTTTCGCTTTTGAATAACGGTTGGCATTAATAGCATCACGAACATCCAAGCTACAAAATAGACCACTCTACCAATAAGTGCCAAAGAAGAATAAAGTCCCGCATCGGTATCATTGAAATAGTGTTTCACCAAAAGAATATCACTATTGTTGATGATAATTTGGGTTAGTTCATAGCCAGCGGTAAGCCCAATAAAAATCCATACTTGCTTAAAATCAACTTTATCCATTTTGGATTTGGACAAAATATTGACCTCTTTTAAATCGGAGGGTATAAGTCCGAAAATAAAAGAAACTCCAATACCTAATGCAATTAAAATTGCCGATTGGAAAGGTAGTATCCATAAGAAGATAAAGGTGAGCAATAATCTACTCCACATTTCGGTTTGATAGGTAGTTGCCAATTTTCCAAACTCTTGCCTACCTTGAAACCTTCCACGGTTAACACTCATGATAAAGTACAAGGGCATGAAAATGGCAAATACAACGAACATCCAGTGATTTTCGGTATGAAAAAGTGCTTGTAAAGATTTGGCGTTAACTAAAATCAAGCAACCGGTGACCAAACCAAATATCAAAGCATAGCGATACATGGTATTTTTAAAGTTGGTCCATCGCTCTTCATCAAATAGAACGGCAAATTTTGTAGTGGCCAACTGAAAGGTCATGCCGATAAAGGAAAGCACCAGCAATAGCGTGACCAACAAAGCGGCATCTGCAAAGGCTTCAGGGCCCAACATTCTACCGAGCAATAAATTATAAAGATAATTACCCCCATTCACCAAAAAAGCACTACCCATGAAAATCTGTTGGGGAGATATTCTTTTTATGGCCAATTGTATTGCAGTCATCTGTTAAGGTTATTTAGGAAATTAATCGATTTTTACTAGCGATAGGTAATCGCTATTTTAGCCAACTGACCCACGATTTTTACGGAGTCTTTCATAGATAGTTTTGAACCATCAGCATGAATCCATCTTTTTAATGGTTGCTCACAGATAAGTTCCTTGGCTTTGGTCTTTCCATAATGTTTTCTCATTCTCATGAACATTTCAACATCGAACAACCATTTGGTGATAAAAGGTTTATCAAAAAGCAAAGGAATCAATGATTTGTCCATTACTTTGGCGCCACACTGGGTATCGTTAAAAGGCATTTTTAAGATGGTCCTGATAATTAGGTTGATGGACATACTAATCAGCTTACGTGCAGATTCCTTAGTAATATCGGCACCCATACGGCTCATTCTTGACCCGCTAACGATTTTGAATTTTGAAACATCCAAAGTTTCTACCAAATCATCGAAATCCCTAAAATCTGTAGAAAGGTCTGCGTCCAAAAATCCAATATAATCTAGCTGTTCGTCTTTCGCCAAGTGCAACATACCCTGTCTAACAGCTTCTGCCTTACCACCGTTTTTTTCGCAATTGTAAATACTGATATTGGTCTCACTGCCCTTTTCCAATTCCCTTAGAACCTCTAAAGTTCTATCGGTACTACCATCATTTACAAAACAGAGATGGTATCCTAAATTCTTATGGGCAAAATCCTTGAACTCTTTTCCTAATAGACGCTCTTCCTCGTTATAGCATGGAATAACCACACCTACACAATTCTTCTGCAACATTCTAGCATCTAATGAACCCTTAGATGTCATTTTGAACTTCTGGAGCTCCAATAAGTCTTTTGATGCGCGCAGCCATTTCATCTAAACTCACTGGTTTTTTCATGTAATCATCGATACCCAGGGTAAAGCCGTCCATGATAATATTTTCCTCTGTATTACCAGACATGACCAGAACCGGCGTTTTTTTATGGCCTTCTTTTTTAATATGCTTTACAACTTCCAAACCAGACATATCTGGCATATTGATATCCACTAGTACAAGATCCGGTTCAAAAGAATTGAATAATTCAATACCCTTTTGACCAGTGTTCGCAGTCATTACGGTATAACCTAATTCTAAAAGACGCTTTTCTACGGATAGAAGAATCAATTGCTGATCATCAATAGTCAGTATTTTCATAATTTGATTTATAGTAAGAAATAACCTACTTAAAACGTAGGTATTATTCAAATAGTATATTGAAATGAAGTATTTTATCTAATTGTAAAAAGAATGTTGATTTTGATTTAAAAGCAATTCTAAAGGTTAAGGTCAATATTATCAATAGTTTAGATGGATAAAAAAAGGTAGCGACTAACCAGGTCGCTACCCTTTCCACTTCACCTAACCAAAACTCTTGAACCTATTAAGTTCCTTATCTATTTTTCTCACATCCAAACTAAATCCTTTGGACTTGGTCATTTTAATTATTTCAAAATAGTCGATATACATTTGAGTAATCTTTGACATGGGCAAGGAACATGCCGCCCTGTAATTTGCCTTTCCTAAATTAATACGATAAGCATCGTGCTGAAGAATTTTATTAATAGCTTTCGCAAGTGATTCTGGACTTTCAGGTTCAAAAAATTCACCTCTATAACCTTCTTCCTTTACCAGAACACTAAGGTCTCCTAAATCTGGTAATACCACCGCCTTTCCATAACTACCGGCCTGATGTAAAACTCCAGAGCTTCCTGTAGTGGAAGAATACGGGAAAACGACAACCGTACTTTCATTGAAAATTAAAGGTACATCCTCTTCTGCCACATAACCTGTAAATCGTAACTGGTCAACATGCGCATACTTTTCTTTCATCGTTTGCAAATACCCTGGTGTATTAGGACTATCTGTACCTGCAATAACAATTTCGACATCCTCATTGGTTTGTTTCCTAATCAATTCAACAGCCTCGATTAAGACCTCAATTTTCTTATAAGTTCCAAACTTTCCAAAAGCCATTATTTGTTTAGGACCTTTTTTAATGCGGTAATTGGGTTCCGGTGGGGTATCAAAAGCGCCATGGGGAATAATGGCCACATTCCTAGCTTTATATTTTTTTTCAAGAATATTTTTATACTGACTCATAGTGACCGCCAAAACATCAGACGCCAATACAAATCTTGTTAAGGTGCTACCTATGAAATTAAAAACCTTTTGTAAAACCTTGTTCGATGTAAAACCTGCATTTTCCAAATCTACTTGCTCCAGTATATTGTGTAATAAAGAGATGGTTGGTATTCCCTTTAATCTGCAAATAAAAGGAAGTAATAAACCTATCGCCGCAGGAATTTTTTTATCTCCGAATTTTAAGAATTGAAGATTTAACAATACAGCATCTGGTTTTGCATCGCTCAAAACCTTACTGACTTTAAAAATATTTGAGTAGTCATTAAAACTCCAACATTCCTTCACCGTAATCTTACATCCATCTTCATTAAAATTTATATCCTTCTCTCCTATGGTGCTATCCGTTATCAAAATAATCTCGGTTACCTCTTGTTGTAATCTAAAGTGTTTTACCAAATAATAACCATATTCAGTTAACGTAACTTTACTTGGCGGATATGCGGTAACAATTGCTAGTCTCATCTTTTCTACTTTAGGTTAAGTATAATTCTGAAGCAAATTTGCGATGATCTATAATTTGAAATAAGGAATTTAAGGTGGATATAGGTTTACTATAGACGAATGGAAATTATCTGGCGTTGAGGCTCGCATCCATAAGAATATCGAAATCCTATTCTAATTTGAATAGCTTTTGTAGTAAAATGTGTAAAAGTAATAGCGGGTATACAATCTAAAGCAACCGTATCTAATTGTTTGAAAATCAATATAAATGAAAATAGCAGATACTTGAAAGTATCTGCTATTCCACAAATAAACACGCTGTACGGATAGCTACAGTGACTCAAAAAGTTGACTACCCAAAAACAATGTGCCGGGGGAACTAATTTTAAACTTCTCTAATAACGGTCACTGCTAACTATAATAGGAAGCTTTTGTTTGCTCTAAAACGGTCATTACATTTTTGTTTTCCAAAGCAACAATAGAGAATATACTACGCTGGCCAATGGCCTCCATGAATAAATTCTTTAACGTAGATGCAGCGTTGGCATCCAATTGTTTCACCCTTTCTAAATTCAAAATGACGCGTTGGTCCTTTTTAATATAGTTACCTATGTGTCTTGCAAGAATTCCAACATTATGTGTGTTTAATTCTCCAAATACTGAAAACACTCCTCTTGCTTCTGAAATTTGTAACGCCATATTTTTTATTTTAAATAGGTTAAGATTTGATGTATTGATGAGGCAAATATCTCTGAATTAGCGAACTAAAAGCAGGCGATTTAGACGGATGGTAGAAACGTATAGGCGGACAGTCATTTTCTAACTTCCGTCTAGATAAAAGACAATCTACCTTTAAACTTCAAGAAATTAGAAATAAATAGCGAATACAAACGTTAACTTTTGTAGTATAAATCTTACCCAATATAATGCGTACACTCTTCTTACTATTTTTAATAGCCTCAAACTCCATAATTTGGGCACAATCAGACATGACCAAAGGTTTTGGTCTATTGGAAAATGGAGACTTTCAAGATGCGGAAGTATTCTTTAAAGATTACCTAAAAACCGACCCAACCAATAAAACCGCCCAACTGTGTTACGGGCGCGCTGTAGGATTAAGTGGGGAGCCAGAAAAGGCAACGGATTTATTTGCCCAGCTTTTAAAAGAATACCCCAATGACTTCGAAATTTTAATAAACTATAATGAATCCTTTTTATGGGCGAAAGAATATGATAGAGCTAAACCGCTTTATGCTCAATTAGTACAGGAATACCCAGAACAATTTGGTGCCGTTCTTGGCTATGCCAATACACTGAGTAATTTAAAAGAATATAAAGCCGCTCTTGACATGGTCGAAAATGCCTTGTTGCTGAAACCTGGCAATACCAGTGCTATGACCTCTAGAAAATATATGAACTTGGGCTATGCCAATACATTTGTAAATAATCAAGACTACTCTAAAGGGGAGGAACTATTGAGAAAAATCTTCATGGATTTTCCTGAAGACAAAGATGCGCTATTGAATCTGGCCAACCTGTTTCTAATAACAAAACAAGTAGATAGTGCTAAAGCTATGTACCAAAGATATGCTACCTCGCCACAGGATTCTATTACGGCCCTAAATGGTATTGCCTTAGCAGAACATATTGGCGAACAGGATAAAAAAGCCCTAGAAATAACTGAACATGCTAAAAGCAAAGTCGCAAAAATAGCCAATGAGGAACTAAAGGAGCGTACTCACGACCGTTACATCCAGGCGCTTATTTGGAACCGAAAGTTCACGCATGCCAAACAACAAATTGATAGTTTAGAAAATAATAAGCCAAATGAAAATTGGATTTTTGCTTTAAAAGCGACTTTAGGTTTATATACCGGCGATGTTAAAAGCAGTATAGAAAGTTATGATGCCATTTTGAAAAACGACAGTACTTCCTTTGATGGTAATTTGGGAAAGGCGAACGCACTCTTTGCCGCTGACAAAATTATCCCAGCATATGAAATGGCTTACAAAACCTTGGATTTTTACGAGAATCAAAAAGATGCTTTAGGTTTTATCGAAAAATTAAATTTAATGCACACCCCAAGTATTGAGGAACATGCGGCCTACACCTTTGATAATGGAAATAACGTTGCCTTCTACACCAATACGACCATTGAAGTTCCGTTTTCCACTAAATTTAGAACAACAGTATCTTACTTCTACCGTACCACTGAAAACTCAGTAACGCTAAATAAAGCAAATTCTCATGTAGTACTAGCCGGTCTACAATACAAACTGTTTCCTAAAACCATTTTAAAAACAGTTTTTGGTTTTAATAATTCCCGTTTTATGAATGATGCCTATACCCAACCGGTATTGGATGCAAGATTAATGCTACAACCTCTAAAATTGCAAAATCTAACTTTGGGTTACCAAAGAGAAGTTCAAAACTTTAATGCGGAACTTATTGAACGTGAAATTGTACAACACCATTACGGTCTAAATTACAATCTGGGTACTAATATCAATTTAGGCTGGTATACCCAGCTTATGCACACCCAACAAAGCGATTCGAATACACGGAACCTACTTTTCACCTCTCTATACTACACCGTATTGCAAAAACCCGCTCTAAAAATGGGCGTAAACTACCAATACATTACCTTCAAAAATCAAGTGCCAACTATTTATTTTAGTCCTGATCAGTATCAAGCCGTTGAACTCTTTGCAGATTTACGTGGAGAAATATCCGAAAAGACCACCTATATGATTAGTGCTGCAACAGGATTCCAAAAAGTGGAGGAAGACCCTAACACAGCAATTTTTAGGGCAGAAGCGGCAGTACAACATCAATTTTCAAAAAGACTTAGTGCTAATCTATATGGTAAGTATAGCAATATCGCATCTGCTACTGCAGCTGGTTTTGAATTTACTGAAATTGGAGGTAAGCTAAAATGGTTGTTTTTAGATAAACCTATATTCCACCATAAACTCATGCAGCAAGTAAAATGACTTTAGAATTAGTCCATGCTCTAAAATGATCATCAAACTTCAACTTACAAAAGTAACTGCTACTACTACTTTATAAGAAATTACTTCAATTGACTTCAACATAAAATCAAATTATTAAATTTTGAAATTAACTGTAATCAGTTTTTACAAATATAAAATGATCATAAATCTAAATTTTTCAATCAACTTTAATACGATTGTTTTTTAACAAAAAATATAATATTACCTCTTAATTTTTTGATTATTAGTATTTATAATCAAATTATACTTACAAATTATTAAACAACAACTGCTGTTATTTAACTCAAAAAAGAAATAAATTACTATTTCATTGAAGGTAATAAGTAAGATTTTACCTATTTTTATTAAAGTGATAAATTTCAAATATCAATCATTTTATAGAAGACCATTAACAGTGATTATTTATGCTAAAGAAGATTTTAACTAATTTTTGGTCTACTCTATATTCCAATCCTTCTTTTATCGCTCTATTTAGTCTCATCAACAGAAGAACGAACAATTTCAAACGTATAGCTTTGCTCAAAATAAGGATGCCCTAAACAAGAGCCAATAATTTTGTTAATCATTGTAATTCACTGATCCAAGACGTTTATTATTGGTCACAGATTAATTATCCAAAAGAATTTGAACCCTTAGGAAAAGACAGTTTATTCGTTAAACCGTATTTTCAGATAATTAATGGAATTACAGGTTATGATCAATTTAGATTTCTTAATCTTAAAGGTCAAGAAATATTTCGTGGAGAACGAAAAGACAATCAAAAGCTAGAAATAGCTCCATTACAAGAAAAGAAATCTCGGCAATACGTTATTGATGGTTTACAACTAAAACCTGGCCAAGTGTATTTATCCCAAATTGAACTTAACCAAGAAAATGGAGAAATAGAAATTCCGTATAAGCCCGTAATGAGAGCTGTTGCACCTATTTATGATGTTGATCATCGTCATCTAGGTATTGTGGTTATAAATTTTAAGATGAAAGGAGTGCTTGATGACCTAAAATATAAAGTAGTAGATAACAACATTACTCTATTGGATTCTAAAAACAAAATTATAACCTCCACTCTTTACGATAAAGTTGCCCCCTTTTCTATAGGTAGAGAAAACAAAGGACTTAAAAACGAAATTTACCCACAAGATTTAAGCATAAACCAAGATACTACCGTCTTCCATAACGAGAGCATTTGGACCTTAAAAAAAATTGACTTTAATCACTTAATTTATAAAGAAGATGCGGAAACGGAAGAGTATATACAAGTGATTTCACCAACAAATTGGAAATTACTGATGCAGACTCCTAAGGAGCTACTCGATACCATCTTACATACTTTTTACCAGAGTCTAGTCAGCTTTAATATTATAGCAGTGATGGCACTATTAACCGTATCCTATTTTTTTCAAAGGAGTAGAATACAAAAGGAAAAACACTACAATGAGATTGAAATTAAAAATTTATTGCTGTACAAACGGAGAAATGAATTACAACAAACCAATGATCACATATTAGAAATAAATAACCGTCTAGAAACACGTAATAAACAGTTGAGTGAATTCAACTACCTAGTGTCCCATAACTTAAGAGCTCCCGTCACAAGTATATCTATCATAGTAGATATGATGAAAAAAGAAGGGGAACTATTAAAATCAAACCAGTTATTACCTAAACTAGACTTGATAACCACCAGTTTAATAGATTTTACAAAAGATATAGGGGATTATGCTTCGCTTTTAGATGAAAAGAACATTAAAGTGGAAAAGGTAAATTTAGAAAAACTCATTGAACAAGTCAAAAGTGAATTTTCAGAAACCCTTCTAGATTCTACAGATTTTGAAGTGATGACGAACTTGGAGGGGTGGACACATGTAACATTCTCGAAATTTTATCTACATAGTATTATACAAAACCTTTTGTCCAATGCCATTAAGTACAGAAGGGGGGACGTTAAATCTTTTATTCATTTTGAAACCATAATGGAAAACGATGAAAAAGTGTTGCTGGTCAATGACAATGGTCTTGGTATCAATTTAGAAAGACATGGTGAAAATGTTTTTAAACTGTACAAACGCTTTCATAGAAATATCTCCGGTAAAGGAATTGGTCTGTTTTTGGTTAAATCGCAATTAGAGGCCCTTAATGCTAATATAACTGTAGAGAGTGAACAAAAAATAGGAACAAAATTTAAAATAAATTTTAAGGAATTATGAAAAGATCTAATATTTTATTGGTTGATGATGACCAAGTTTATCTTTATTTAATGAATAGGGTCATTAAAGGGTTAACGGATGAGTTGGAAGTAAACTCATTTACAGATGGTGAACAAGCAGTACAATTTCTGTCACTTTGTTCAGAAGAAAATATTAAACTACCAGAAGTTATTTTCCTGGATATTAATATGCCCTTTTTAGATGGTTGGGGATTTTTGGCGGAATTTAAAAAACTAAAGCCAAAAATTAACGATAAGATTAATATCTATATGGTGAGCTCCTCCAATAGAGAGCAGGATATGAAAAGAGCAGCGGAGTTTGAGGAATTAACCGGATATGTTGTTAAACCGCTCGAAGAAGATACATTAGTTGAAATATTTACAGAAGTCTATGAAAAAAACTGGTAACAAAACTTAAGGTCCAATGCAGTCTTTAGGAATGCTTATAATTTGGCAATAACCCCATATTTGCAAAATTATTACGCAAAAAATCAAATGATTGGGTGTGCTCTTTTTAGGATTAAAGCGCATTTACTTTTTAAAAAAAAAGTGAATAATCAACTTAAAAATACCTTCAAATCATATATTGATTTAGTGCAGATGGTAAGACACTCTTTATAAAACGAATTATCTATACCAAGTTGAGACGTCTCATTAATTCTGGTCTACTAGACCTACTAATAGGGATAACATTCTTTTCAATCAAAACGCTATTATCCTCAATATCTATGATTTTTGTAAAATTAATGATGTACGAACGATGAATTTGAAGAAAAATAGTTTCCGGCAGTTTGTCCTTGATTTTCTTAAGAGTAGTATGTACCCTATATTTTTTACTTTCCGTAGTGATGTCGATGTAATCTCCTTGTGCCATAATCAATAGAATGTCGTCGAATTTTAATTTGATAAGTCTACGATCTATATTGATATAAAGTTCTTGGTTTAAGCTCGAGGGAGAATCCACACTTTCATTTTGAACACCACTTTGCTTTACGTTCTTGATTTTTTGTATGGCCTTCTCAAAACGTTGTAAATTAATTGGCTTAACCAAGTAATCGACGATAGATGCATACTCATAAGCTTCTATTGCATAATCCGTATCAGAGGTGGTCAATACAATATGCGGCGGATTTTTAAGGGTTTGAACAAAATCAATACCAGAAAATCCCGGCATATGAATATCTAAGAATGCAACATCTATGGTTTGTTGATTCAAAAATTTTATAGCGTCAATAGCATTATCGAATTCTTCAATAACGTCCAATTTCGGAATTTGAGAGCAGAGGTGGTTTACAACAGCTCTTGCAGTAGTTTCGTCATCTATAATTATACAGGTCATAGCTAAATAGTATTTAAGTAAGAATCCACAACATTTAAAGCTACTATAAATTCTTGATCGTTGCCAAAGTCTTTATTTTTCAATTCTAATTCATAGGTGACTGCCAAACCGTAGGCATTATGCATGCTTAAAATATTGAATTTGTGTTTAAGCTTATGTACTATTTGTACCGCAGCAGCAAAATCCTTTTGCTGAACAGCCTCAACATAAGTTGCATACTCTCCAGGAAACTCCTTCTTTAAAATGGTGATGAACTTTTCTTGAAAGACAGCATCGTCTCCAGATAGTTCTTTTATATATGAAATGTTTGGTTCATGCCTCATAATTCTTTTTTTAGGGAGAGAAAGAAGGTACTGCCCTGCCCTTCCTTGGATGAAAGACTAAGGTCACCTTGGTATAGATTCGCTATTTTTTTTGAAATGGCAAGACCAACGCCTGCGGAAGTTGTATTGTTCTCTAACTTTTTAAAAATCTCAAAAATACTTTTATGATACCGATCCGCTATGCCAATGCCATTATCTGCAACTGAAAATTTCCAGTAGATATCGTCCTCTTCATAACCTACATACACCAACCCTTCTTCATTATGTTTTACGGCTGTTATTGCATTCTTGATAAGATGGTAAAACACTTTCTCTAACCATATTTTCTCAATAGTTATGATAGGCATAGTAGCTGACCAATTTAGGGTGACATTCTCAGGAATAACAATATCACCTTTAACTTCAATAATCAATTCCTCAATAGAAACCTCACTTTTATGTTCTGGTGCGGCCCCAATGGTGGCATGATCCAAAACACCACTAATAAGTTGCTCCATTTTAGAAAGATTTTGGGTTACTAAAACACAGTTCTTTTTACTTTCAAACGAAAATCCTTCCTTTTCCTCTTCTAGAATCCAACTCATTAACGTGTTGATATTCCTTAAGGGAGACTTTAAATCATGTGAAAAAATCTGTATATAATTACTCAAGGATTCATTCCTTGCTTCTAAATCTTTTAGTAAATCTGTCTTTTCTTTATTAATTCTTGAAATCTCGATGGCCAATTTTTTTATCTGGTGGGCCAATTTTTCCACTTTAGAATTTTGTAGATTTTCAACATCCTGCTCTGGATCGTTACCTAAGTTCAAATTAAGGCTGACCAAAGCTTCGCTTAAGGATTGCAAAACCAGTTTTTGCCTTTCGGCTTCATTGAACAACTCTTTATTAGCTTCGGATAATTCTTTTGAACTTATGGTAGTTGCCCTTTGGAGCATGGTGAGTTTATCATCAAAATCCTCATAGGATTGATCCACTGAATTAAAAAAATCCTGTAGTTCAGGATCATCCTTAAACCGCTCCGGTAACTTTTTCCTTAATTGTCTGTATAGTAAAGAATGCATTATTCGCTAATTAAGGTTAAGGTCATGGTCTGGTTGTGCAATCTACAGGATTCTTGACCAGAAAATGGCGCCATTTCCCCGTAAGAATAGAACCCTGTAACTACAGCGTCTTCTCCAATAACGGAAACTACTTCTTCTATCTCTTCTTCGGTTCGTTGCCCCATGACCAGCTTCCTGCCTACGCAGCTGATTAAGATGGCCAATTCCGGTTTATGAACACGTTTTTCCATGGCCAATTTAGCCGCCATAGAAGCTCCCTCGGCAATATCATCGACGGTCGACATCATCAACTGCACTTTAGAACCTTCTGGTATATCACCTGCGAGCACCATTGTATTCTTCTCGTCATTAATATTCAATATGGTACGTACGATAGCTTGTTGGTCATCTACGCAGACATTAAGGGGATAGAGTAAAGCCGATTTTGGCAAGTCCTTTGACTTTTCTCCCAAATACTCCTTGTAGAGTTCTAAGGCAGGCTTACCATCCATTTCAAATAATATATTCCCTTTTGATTTAGTAACGCTTCGTTCCGGTCCAAAAGTGGACCAGCCACCAAAACTAGCACTACTGATTTCTAAGGAATTACCATAAAAACCAATAGCCACCACTTCCCCTTCCTTTGGTTGTTCATTATAGGAACAAAGTGTTTTTTGAAACCGAACCCCATCTCCACAAAGCCCACCAGAAATATTAACGTTTTGATTATCACTGTTAAATCCTGAAATCAGGGAACTACCATTGATAAAACTACCTTCAGAAACAAGGAAAATATTCTTCAAATTTTCCTTAGAAAATTCACTAAGAAGTGATTTACCCAATTCAAAATCGTTGTTTTCAAAATCCGCCACATTCTTTCTTTTAACCAAAAATCGAGCTTTTTCAAACTCAATTGCAGTAATGGTCAAAGTATTATCCAAAACATTGGATCCTATAATTTCACCAGAAGTACTTCCAAATAAAAAATGACCATTTGGATAAATAATTTTCACCTCGTCAAGCAAGCCCTCCTCTTCTAAAAAGAAACGGTCACCGAAAACCAAAACCAAAGGATTCTTCAATAGTATCCTTTCATTTTCAAAAACAAATGGCTCATTAACGGTTTTTATGGCTTGCTCTATTTTCATCTCTTATAATTTTAAGCTACTCCCTGCTTTTTTATGGTGAAATGAAATTGTGTTCCGTTACCTACTTCACTTTCTACCCATACGACACCGTCGTAACGATCTACTATTTTTTTAACTATTGATAATCCAATACCCGTAGATCGCTCATTATTACCCACGGATTGAAAAATTTCAAATATTTTCTTATAGTGCTTTTCTGGTATCCCAATTCCATTATCAGAAATGGTAAATTGCCATTGGTCAGTATCCTCTTTAAACAATACTTCTACTAAGCCTTTTTCTTTCTCAATATGAACAACGGCATTTGAAAGTATATTCTGAAACAATTGATGCATTTTAGTTTGATCGGCAACTATATTCGGTAACTTTTGAGGAACCGATAATTGAACGTGATCCGGAATATAAATGGTTTCCTTAATATTATCAATGACGGTATTTAAATCTACTATCGTATTATCCAGGTTCGAACTATTGGCGGTGGAATATTCCAAAATACCACTGATTAATTTATCCATAGAGGCAACCTTTTCTTGCATCATTTGCAAATGTTGATTTCCTGTTTCATCCAAAACATCCTTATAATCTTCATGTAACCAAGTAGATAATGCACTGATACTTCGTAAGGGTGATTTAAGGTCATGCGAAACAATATGGGCATACTCTTGTAATCCTTGATTACTATTTTCCAATTCTTTTAACAATTGTTCTTTTTGCAACTCAAGAACCTTTTGTTTTGTTATATCCAAGTGTATTCCAATAGAACCGATAACTTTATTATGTTTATCAACCCTTGGCGCACCACTTATTAGCCAATGTTTTACTTCCCCTGATTTATCTAAAATTTGTACTTCATAAGAATCCGACTCCCCATTTATTCGCTTTTCCTCTTTGGACTTAATAATCTCTCTCTCCTTAACCCTTAGAACATCTGCGGCTTTGTTACCTAAAAGTTCATCTTCAGGGAAACCGCTCATCGCACAGAAACTTTGATTCACCAATTGAATAATATCATCATTATCGACCTCTAAAAGCCCAAGGTTCATATTAGCGATAATACTACCGTATTTCTCTCGTTCTGCACTTAATGTTGCCTCGTAATTCTTTTTAAGCGTAACATCTTGATAAGACCATAGGTGACCCTTATAAATTCCTTCATTGAAAATGGGAATATAATCCCTTTCCAAGACTCTACCGTCTACCATTTCCAATTCGTCTGACAAAACTGATTTTCTTGTTCGTCAATATCATATCAATCCTTTGAACAAAACTCTCCGGGTCTTTAAACATAGATTTGGACTGCTCCGCAGATGAGGTGCAATCTGCTCCTACCATTTGGTCTGGAGTAGCAGGTATTTGAAAAAGATCACAGAACATTTGATTGGTCAACTGTATTTTCCTGTTTTCATCTTCTAACAAAACTCCCATCTGCAGATTTAAAATAAGGGTAGAAAGTCTATTCTCAGAGGCCTTCAATCGCTTTTCGGCCTCCATCTCCTTTCTAATATCCTCCACAATGGCAACTTGGTAATCCTCAATACCATCTATATTTCTTACCGCACTTACCAATAACCTAGCAAATAGAACACTACCATCTTTGCGCAAATATCTTTTGACAACGGTAAAATTGTCAATGTCGCCACTTTTCATCTTTGAAACATAGCCTTCCGTAATCGTTTTATCTTCTGGAACCGTTATATCTCTTAAACATAGTTTTTTTAATTCATTTTCTTCGTAACCTACCAAATTACTGAAAGCAGTGTTGACCTTAATAAATTTATCGTTAGAAACCAATATCACCCCTAATGGTGAATTTTCAACGATAATATCCAATTGCCGCCTTTGTTCTGATAGCAATTGTTTTATTTCCATCTCTTTGGTAATATCCCTTACAATTCCTTGGGCAGCAATAGGTTTTCGCTCGCTATCATAAATAAGACTACTATTAATTTCGATCCACTTGATTGTTTGATCCTTTACTCTAATCTTGGCCCTATAATTTTTGAGCGTACCGACTTGCAAAAGAGATTTCATAGATTCTACGGTATATTCCATAAAATCTTCATGGACCAATTGACTTAAATTCAAGGTCTCTTTCGTATGGTCATAACCTAAAAAGTCTTTTGCCGAAGTATTCATGTTGACGACATTGAAATTCATGTCCATCACCACATACGGATCAATGATGTTGATAAAAACACCATCTAATTCAGAAGTCTTTTCGGTCACTAAATTTTCTAACTTCGCATTAGCCTCTTTCAAATGATGCGAAACATCATAGAGTTCCTTAGACTTTTTCTCTAGGATTTGCTCAGCAGCAAACCTTGCCCTTTTTTGACGTACCAAAGCACGCTTTAATAATTCAATTTCTTTTTCAGGATTATCCATTTTGGACAATGTCAAATTTAACTTCAGTACCGTCCTGTTTTATTAGTTCGAAACTAATTTTTGCAGATTTATTGAATTGCTCAAAACACTTTTCCATTAAACCGTGGGCTAAACGATAAAGCCCTCTAGATGATTTATAAATCATGGAAATTGAGGTATCCGTTTTTTCCAAAATAGTAAAGCTTGGAAGCTCCGCATCTGGGTACAATTTTTTAACATGTACATGAATATGATCCTCTATAGAGTACAAAAGATTCATTGGAGATAGGTAGCTAGCTACCACTTCTGGATGTGCTTTGGCAAGACTGGTAAAAAGAAAATGGCCAAATGTATATATAAGTTCATCAACAGGAATTTTAGTCTTTTGATGAAGTGCGGTAATCAAGGTTACCATTTCATTAAAATCATAAGTTCCTACAGAAGTATAAATACCTTCAGAAGCTAAATTTGAGTTTTCAATAATAGTATCTACGGTCTCAAGGCCAAAAGCCCCTTCAACCATTTCTAAAAATTCAGTAAATACGATGCCTTTCATTTGTTAAAATCTACTTCAACAAACGTAAGAATAATAAGACAATTATAAAATTATTGTTGTGAAAGCATCATATTGACTAGCCTTTAACCAACTGGTTTACTTCCCAATAGTCCATTACTTTCTTCATTTTAGATTCGTAATCCTCATATTTTAAAGGCTTTATAACATAACCCGCAATTCCAGCTTCATAGCATTTTAATAAATCCGCCCTGTTTTCAGATGTTGTCAAAATAATTGTAGGTAAATATTTTAATTGGTCGTCGTTCTTTAAAATAGCCAGAAATTCTATTCCGTTCATTCTAGGCATATTTAAATCTAAAAGAATGATATCGGGTAATTTTTGACCAGATTTAAGAATCTCTAGTGCATCTTCACCATTCTTAGCCTCCACTATATTATGCTTTAATCCAAGTTTTGAAACTGTTCTTTGCAATTTCATCACCTCAATTTGATCATCTTCTATAAGTAATATATCCATAGCACTAATTTTATAATACGAATATCTTGATTTTCAGCACAACAGTATAACTTGGTGTAGACGAATGGTAAATAGGTGTAGACGAATGGTTGAATGGTGTCGATAAAGTTTTTAAGAATTTTCTCTAAAATGTTCGTTCCGGAGAGAAAGCATCAATCACCATACTTGTCTTTTTACCTTCAACGATTTCTGAAACCAACTTACCGGTAGCGGGACCTAAACTCCAGCCCATCATGGCATGGCCTGTTGCAATGGTTAGATTATTAAACGATTTGGATTTTCCAATGTAGGGAAGGCCGTCTGGAGATACAGGTCGTAAACCGGTTTTGGCACTCGCTATTTCCTCATTTTTGATTTCCAGTTCAGGATAAAAGGATTTTGCACCATTGGCAATCGCCAAAACCCTTTCTTTTCTTACAATATCATTATTACCGGAAAACTCCATAGTACCCGCAAAACGGGTAAAACCTTTCATAGGGGTTACTGCCATTTTGGCCTCCATCAATATGGCCGGAATCGTAATTCCAGTATCCCGTTCCACATTGATACGGTATCCTTTTCCTCCTTGTAAGGAGAGCTTAAGGTTTAATTTTTTCGAAAGTTCTCCACTCCATGAACCCGCCGCTAAAACTACCTCATCTGGCTCGTAACTATTTTGGTTGGTCAAAACGGACTTAATCTTTGAACCAACGGTTTTAATATCTATAACTTCTTCTTGTGTTCGGACAATTACCCCTTTACTTTTAAGATAATTCAACAGCTTGGGCATAAACTCTGTGGGCGTGGTATGCCCGTCGCATTCATAATGGATGGCACCTTCTGCATCAATTTTCACATTAGGTTCCATCTCTTGTAATTCTGTTTTATTCAATTCTGAAACTTCTAGACCCAAAAAACTGGCCCTATCCGCTACTTCCTTTTCATGTAAATAACTGGCTTCCGTTTTATAGAGCATCAAAAGGCCTTTTCGTTCCAAATGAAAATCGCCTAAATCCCCAGACTTCTTAATATCTGAAAACAATTCCCTGCTTATTAAATTAATCTCCTTGATTACCGGAATCGCTTTTTCCACTTTGGCCTTGGTCGAAGATTTATGGAAATACCAAGACCATTTTAAAAAATCCATATCCAACCTTGGTTTCATATAAAAAGGACTGGCAGAATTGAACATCATTTTTATTCCTTGGGCAATCATACCGGGGGAAGCCAATGGGATAATGTGGCTAGGCGTTATATAACCCGCGTTTACAAAAGAGGCTCCAGATGTAATATCCCCTTTATCAATAATCGTCACTTGATGACCTTGCTTATTCAAATAATAAGCGGAACATAATCCAACAATACCACCTCCAATAATTACAATATCCTTCGCCATGTCTCTATTCCTTTATAAGTTCACGTTTACGCATCAAAGCTTCCAAAAAATAATAATCCGCATAATTGATAGGCACATCAATTTCAGAATTATTAGGAAGATGACCCGTAGCATGTTTCAACAGAAAACCTTGGTTGGTACCCACCTCTGCCAAATAAGGCGAGGCACTCAGGGTTTCCAAACTTGTATTAGCAAAGGATTGATATTCGCTTTTCAAGTTGTCATCCACATAGGTACTTAACTCATAGAGAGCAGATGCCGCTATTGCCGCAGCAGAAGCATCCCTAGGTGTTGCATCTGTCACCGGGGCGTCATAGTCCCAATAAGGCACTTTGTCTTCCGGTAGATTTGGGTGGTTCATGATAAACCCTGCAATATTCTTTGATTGTTCCAGATATTTCTGTTTTTGGGTTTCGCGGTACATCACCACATAACCGTACAAACCCCAAGCTTGTCCCCTTGCCCAGGCGGATTCATCTTGGTATCCCTGCGCCGTGTTTCGCTGTAAAACCTCACCTGATTCCGTATCATAATCCAAAACATGGTAAGAACTGAAATCTTTTCGATAATGTTTGCTCATGGTAGTATCTGCATGGGTCAAGGCAATATTGTAGTAGGTGGAATCTCCAGAAATCTCTGTGGCCCTAAAGAGCATTTCTAAATTCATCATATTATCGATAATCACAGGGCATGACCAACGGTCATTCGCTTCCCACGATTGAATGATTCCCGCATTTGGTTTAAATCGAGCCGAAAGGGATGTAGCGGCCTGCACCATTACCGAGTCATAATACGTACGATCCACATATTTTAAGGCATTGCCATAACTATCCCCGATCATAAAACCAAGATCATGGGTGCCTTCCCAATACTGAATCGTATCCATCAGCTCCGTATATGCTATTGCTCGCTGCTTCCACTTCTCATCTTTGGTAAGTCCGTATAGATTCCACATAGAACCAGGGTGAAAACCACTTGTCCAGTCATAAACCCCAACGAAACGTAATTTACCGTTTTCCACAGTTCTAGGCATGGGCTTAGCACTGTCTTTAAAAGGTAGCGCATTTTGATATAACACCTCATACTGAGCTGCTACTTTAGCTATCAAGGACAATGGTTTTTCTGATTTGACCGATGTGTCTTTACAGGAAAAAGCGAACAAAACTAAAAGTAGATACCGAAACGTTCTTTTCATCTTAAGACTTTATTTTAATTAAATCACCTGAAAACCATGGGCGTAAGGATCATCATCATCAATAGTGATGGTATTTTGACCATAGATTTTTGCCCAACCTTTAATACTGGGGATAATTGCCGGAATATCCCCCAAAAAAGTTTCTTCCTCCACCTGTCCTATAAATTGGGAGCCAATAAAGCTTTCATGAATAAAGTCCTCCCCTATTTTCAACTTTCCTTTAGCATGCCACTGTGCCATACGTGCCGATGTACCCGTACCGCATGGAGACCGATCAATGGCCTTATCCCCATAAAACACCGCATTTCTTGCAGTAGCTGTATCCGAAATCGTTTTTCCTGTCCACAGCATATGACTTACATTTCTGATGGTTTCATCTTCTGGGTGAATAAACCTGTCTGGATATTTTACGTTTATTTTTTCACGTAATTCTTGACTTAACTGAATAAGTTTACTAGCCGAAAAATCTTGAATTCCCGAAAAATTTTTCTGTGCATCCACAATCGCGTAATAATTGCCTCCGTAGGAAACATCAAAAGTCAATTCTCCCAGTTCTGAAGATTCAATCGTTAAACCGGATGCTGCCAAATACGATTTGACGTTCACCAGTTTCACCCAATCCACCTTCTTCCCGGTTTGCTGATAGGTGATTTTCACTAATCCGGCTGGCGTTTCCATACGGACTTCCCCCAATTTTTTAGGTTGAATCAGACCTTCTTCAATAGCTATCGTAATGGCTCCAATGGTGCCATGTCCACACATGGGCAAACAGCCGCTGGTCTCGATAAACAGAATTCCAAAATCATTTTCTGGATTATGTGGCGGATAAAAAATACTTCCGCTCATCATATCATGTCCACGGGGTTCGAACATCAATCCCTTACGAATCCAATCGTATTCCCGCAAAAAATGTTGACGTTTATCGCTCATCGTGGCTCCTTCTAAATCTGGACCACCATGTTTTATAACCCTAACGGGATTGCCACAAGTATGGGCATCAATACAGACAAAGGTGCTACTTGCCATATTCCGTATGCTATTTAGTGTTGTTGATGTATGTTGATACCCTTCGTTCTAATATGGGTAAAGTAACCGTGCCCTGTTCTAAAACAATTTCATGAAAATCTCTGATGTTGAACTTTTCACCCAACTCATCTTCGGCCTTTTTTCGTAGTTCCCTAATTTTTATTTCACCTATTTTATAGGATATTGCCTGACCCGGCCAAGCAATATATCGATCAGTTTCCGTATTGATTTCGTGTTCTGATAGTGCCGTATTCTGCATCATAAATTCCACAACTTCATCTCGCGTCCACCCTTTGGCATGAATACCCGTATCTACAACCAATCTGCAGGCACGCCACATTTCATAGGTAAGCTTGCCAAACTCTTCATAAGGTGTTCTATAGATTCCCATTTCATTAGCTAAGAATTCTGTGTATAGTGCCCAACCCTCCCCGTAGGCAGATAGGTACATATTTCTTCTAAATTGGGGAATACTATCACCCAATTCCATATTTAAACTACCCTGTAAATGGTGCCCCGGTACTGCTTCATGAGCAGTTAGGGAAGGAAGGGTATACAAGGGCCTACTTTCCAATTTATAGGTGTTCACCAAATAAAATCCGGGTTGGGTTGGGGATGACGGACCAGAATACCTACCTCCCGTATATTTGGGTGCAATGGCATCAGGAACTTTAATTACCCCGTATGGTCTTCTGGGCAACGTCTTGAAATACTTTGGCAACTCGGCATCGATACGTTTGGCAATATCCCTAGCGTGCATTAAAAGCTCATCTCCCGTTTGAGTATAAAACTGAGCATCCGTTCTTAAAAAATCCAGAAAATCTAAAAAACTTCCTTTAAAACCGACATCTTCAATGATATTTTCCATCTGGGCTTTAATACGGGCAACTTCAGACAATCCAATGTTATGGATATCATCTGCCGTATAATCAGCAGACGTCGTATAATAATTGATTCTATTCTGATAAAACTCCCTACCGTTTGGTGTTTCCGAAACGCCAATAGTCGTTCTAGTATTCGGAATATAGTCCGATTCAAAAAACGATTTGATTTCTTTAAAAGCGGGAACGACTTTCTCCAAGATTATTTTTTGTGCCGATGCGGTAATGGAATCTTTCTGAGATTGAGACAACACCGAAGGTAAATCTGCTACTGGCACATAAAAAGGACTTTTCGAATAATCCGATACAATATGCGTATCATAAGTAGCCTCGTAGCCTTTGAAAATTACTTTAGGCTGTGAAAGTCCCTCTTTTAAACCCTTTTTCAACAGGACCAAATGCTCATCTACATATACCGGAATCGCCTGTAACATTTCCAAATAGTCTTGGGCATCTTGATAGGTTAGAATGGGTTTAATTCTATAATTTAGGTTTAAATGAAAACCTTGATCGGCCTGAATGGGATTCAAGTACATCTTGTACTTAAACTCATCGACCTGATTTTGCAATTGAAACTGAAGTAAATTCCAGGAAATCGATTCGGTTTCAGAGAGATTCTTTGACATCTATCAAGTTTAATCTCTCCAATTGCTTTTGAGCAAAAGCGGCATCGGTCTTTTCGATGCTCTCCAAATATCTTCCCAAAGGAAAATCCTTTCGATTATAGGACTGATACCCTTCTACTTCAGAAATAATGCTAGATAACTGTTCAGAGCTGGTCTGGGAAAAAACATCCGAATAAAAAATAAAAAGAAAAATCCCGAATAAAAATCCTATTCGCCTGCAATTTCCAGTTTCTAATTTCATAGTACTATTTTATATATTCCCCTTCTACCAATCTCATAATCCCTAACGGATTTTCATCCTGTAAAGCAGCTGGTAAATAGCTATTGGGCCAATCTTGAAAAGAAACTGGTCGTACCCATCTCTTAATTGCAGAAGAACCTACAGATGTAAAACGTGCATCTGTTGACGCCGGAAACGGTCCGCCATGAACCATGGAAGAATTCACCTCAACCCCTGTAGGTACACCATTAAATAAAATACGACCTACCCTACTCTGCAATGCATTAATAACTCCTTTATATTTACCAAGCTCCTCATCTGAACCTAAAACAGTTCCCGTAAGTTGACCTTCTAATTGATGTAGTACCTTTTCTAGCTGAGCAGCATCATCGCAACGAACCACTACTGAAAACGGACCAAATACTTCTGTATGTAATTTTGGATTCTTCAAGAAATTACCACCGTTAACGGAGAGAATCGCTGGTTTACCGGTATTCTCTGGAGTTTCCTTATCATAATCTGCCGTTACCGTAACCCCGCCCTGCTTGGAGAGTTCCTTTTTACCTTCCTGAAATTTTGCATATATATTAGGATGCAACATACAGGTTGGTTCCAATTTGACTATTTCTTTGGAAAGTGTACTGATGAAGGTATCTAAAGAGGTGCTTTTAATCCCCAATATCAAACCTGGATTGGTACAAAATTGTCCGGCTCCCATAGTGATAGAACCCGCATATTTTGTTGCCCATTCCTCTCCATTTCCTGAAAGTGCGGAAGGTAAAACCACGACCGGATTAATACTTCCCATTTCTGCAAAAACAGGTATAGGCTCCTTACGTTCGTTCGCTAATTTATATAATGCTGTCCCCGCATTGATACTTCCCGTAAAGCCAACGGCTTTTACTTTTGGGTGTTTCACCAATTGTTGACCCACTTCGATACCGCTACTATTCATATTGGAAAAAACACCGTTTGGCATTCCTGTTTTTTCTGCGGCTTTTTGAATGGCTAAGGCTACCAGTTCTCCAGTACCCGCATGCATGGGGTGACTTTTTACGATTACTGGGCAACCAGCGGCCAAAGCACTAGCCGTATCACCCCCAGCTGTAGAAAAGGCTAAGGGAAAATTACTAGCACCAAAAACAACAACTGGACCCAAAGGGAATAACATTTTACGAATATCCGACTTTGGCATTGGCTCCCGATTAGGCTGTGCTTTTTCAATGACAGCTTCTACCCAGGATCCTTCTTCCAATAGTTTGGCAAACATGCGTAATTGACCCATGGTCCTGCCGCGTTCGCCCATTGCTCTGACCTTCTGGTAATCCAGACTCCGTACAATAGGTTTTGATGAGTTCTTCACCTAATGCTTCTATTTCATCAGCAATGGTATTTAAAAATTCAGCTTTTTGTTTACCGGAAAAATTCTTGTACTCCTCAAAAGCATCCGCTGCTAGATTTACCGCCTCATCTATTTCTTCTTTAGTAGCCTCATAGAATGTCCATTCGGTTTGGGCATTCTTTTTAGGGTCAAAGGTTTTAAAAGTAGTGGTCCCTTTTTTTGAAGTTTTAAATCCAATCGTATTTTTTCCAGAAATCATGTTATGTGTTTTTATGTATTCTACTCAAATGTATAAAAGACTGAATCGTTAAATCAATTAATTATTCCTTCAATTTTAAGTGGTCCCGATATCAGATTCATTTCTTTGTAAGATGGCAATTTAGGTCTTTTCGCCATACCTTCCTTAATGATTTTAGAAACCCTATCCCTTTCCGCTCCAATCAAAGGAAGTCTTGGTGCACGTACGTTTTCTGTACCAATACCTGTAGCCACCTCGGCCATTTTAATATTTTGTACCAATTGTGGACTTATATCCAACTCTAATAATGGTAAGAACCATCGGTAGATTTCCAAAGCCTCTGCAATTCTACCCGCTTTTGCCAATTCATAAATTGCACAAGTCTCCTTAGGAAAAGCACATACTAGACCAGCTACCCATCCATCGGCACCCATTAAAATACTTTCTAGACCCAAGGTATCAACTCCTGTAAAAACTTTCAAACGGTCACCAAATCTAGATTTCATACGGGTAATATTGGAGATATCCCTAGTCGATTCCTTTACCGCTTGAATATTGTCACACACGGTCAATTCTTCCAACATATCCAATGAAACCAGAATACCATAATCGACAGGGTTATTGTAAATCATAATAGGCAAGTCTGTGCTATTTGCAGTTTCCTTAAAGTAAGTAACCGTTTCATGATCGTTAGCCTTATAGCGCATTGGAGGTAACATCATTAAACCCTTTGCTCCACATTCTTCTGCAACTTCTGCAGCGTGTATTGCTCCTTTTGTTGTTTGCTCCGCTATATTAATAATCACAGGTACTTCGCCTTTGACCAATTTTACGGTTTCCTTAATCAAGTGTCTTTTTTTCGTCATAGGTCAAGGTACTGGCCTCTCCTAAGGTTCCTCCTAATATTATTCCGGTAACCCCTGCATCTAACTGTGCTTTAATATTGACAGCGAACATATCCAAGTCCAATTCATCCTTGTCTGTAAACTTCGTGGTTACGGCGGGCATGACACCTTTCCAAACTATACTCATATTTGATTAATTTAAAGTGATACTCAAAATTAGAGCATAGGAGGACTTTAGGTTGATCACATTTTATCCAAACATGAGACTATTTTACCCTATTTATGAAATGAATTCATAATTTAAATGATAAATTTGGGGCAAATGAAGGTCTATCCATTTAAAATACCAAAAAAAGAAGATGAACGAATCATCGTTCAAGTGGATAAGGAACCTATTTTTTATAATAGGTTGCACCAACATGAAGAAATTCAAATTAGCCATATAATTCATGGTAGTGGCAAACTTTTGGTGGGTGACAGTATACATCAATTCGCAAAAGGCGATACCTATATTATAGGTGGAAATCTACCCCATCTTTTCCGTAGTATACCGGATAAAAAAGATGCTCATATGGTCTCTCTTTTTTTTACCGAAGAAACCTTTGGAAAAGACTTTTTCACTATTCCGGATTTAAAAGAAGTCCTGACCTTTTTTAATCAAGCAAAAAATGGTTTTAAAGTAATTGAACAACAACAAAAAGTGGTTAAATATCTAATGTTAGTTGCTTCCAGTGAAAATGTTCAGAAATTTATTTCCTTTTTAAAATTACTGGACATCCTAACTACTGTCGAAAAAAAATCCTTGACAAAATTCATTTCCCCAAAGTCACTTACGTTGAACGAAGGTGAACGCTTACAGGTCATATTTGATTATATTTTTAAAAATTTTCATAAGCCTATCCAACTTTCAGAAATTGCGGATATGGCCTTTATGACCCCTACTGCTTTTTGTCGTTTTTTTAAACAAAGGACCAATAAAACGTTTTTCCAGTTTTTAATAGAATTAAGAGTTGAACATGCCTGTCAGCTTTTAGGCACCGATCAGGAATATAAAATTAATGAAGTAAGCGATCTTTGTGGTTTTAACTCCATCTCCAACTTCAATAGAAAATTTAAAAGCATTAAAGGACAGACGCCTTCAACTTATAAAACAGAGCTAGTTTAATATTTATAATTACCCTGAAATATTATTATCAACATTCTATTTTGTATTGAAGTATTGCTTTCTATATTTGCGCTCTTATTGTACCGAATGCCCACGTGGTGAAATTGGTAGACACGCTACCTTGAGGGGGTAGTGTTCGCAAGGACGTGCTAGTTCGAATCTAGTCGTGGGCACAATTAAAGGTTAGATGATTACCATCTAACCTTTTTTATTTTTATAAATTTAACGGATCCAACTACGAATCTATATGATTATATTGTAGATTTGTTTAATCCTTTTATGAAAAACATGAACAATGTAAAGAAGCAATTTAGTATACGAGATTTGGAGAATCTCTCTGGTATTAAGGCACATACGATAAGGATTTGGGAAAAAAGATACAATCTTCTTTCTCCTGAAAGAACGGACACAAATATTAGAACCTACAGTCTTTCTAGTCTTCAAAAGCTTCTAAATGTTACGCTTCTCTACAATCATGGTCATAAAATTTCTAAAATCGCCAAAATTTCAGATAAGGATATTCCTTATGTAGTACGTGAAATTGTAGCGAAGAATAGTCATAAAAGTCAAGCTATTAATGCATTTAAATTGGCCATGGTCAATTTTGACCAGACGATGTTTTTCAATACCTATAATGCGATGTTGGGTGAAAATTCTTTTAAGGAAATCTTTAAAGAAACATTCATTCCACTTTTAAACGAATTAGGATTATTATGGCAGACAGATACGATAAGTCCTGCCCATGAGCATTTTATTACTAGTTTAATTAAACAGAAAATATTGCTGAATACCGAAAAGTTACAGCATTTAAGTCCTACTAAAACAGATAAGGTTTTTGTTGCTTATCTACCTGAAAATGAAATTCATGAAATTGGGCTTTTATACCTTAACTATGAAATCTTATTAAAAGGTTATAAGTGTATTTATTTGGGGCAAACTATCCCTATGGAAAATTTAGTGGATGTCATGAAGTATTTTGACAACATTCATTTTATAACCTATTTTACGGTAACCCCAGAAAAAGATAAAGTAAATAAGTATTTGGAAGATTTTGGCAAACTGGCTTCTGAATTCAATAATCCAAATTTGTGGATTTTGGGCAGACAGACCCAATATGTTGACGAGGAAACCAAACCTGCCTTCTGTAAGACATTTTCATCAATAGATGGTCTTGTAAGCAAATTATAAATCGAATACCATTAATGCGAAAGAATTGTATTGTCATTGGTTCAGGTTTTGCATCCCTATCTGCAGCTTGTTACTTAGCAAAAGAGGGTTGGGATGTTGAATTATATGAAAAAAACGAAAGTGTTGGCGGTAGAGCCTCACAGTTCACAAAAGAGGGATTTACCTTTGACATGGGACCAAGCTGGTATTGGATGCCAGATATTTTTGACAAGTTTTTTGCAGATTTCAATAAGAAAACCTCGGAGTACTACCAACTAGATAAATTAAGTCCTGCCTATCAAATTTTCTTTTCAGACGATGTGATTACCATTGGTGATTCCATGGATAAAATATGCTCAGAATTTGAACGTATTGAACAGGGAAGTTCAAACGAGTTGCGAAAATTTATAGCGGAAGCCCAAGAAAATTATGATATCGCCATCAATAAGGTAGTTTTGAGACCTGGACTTTCTCCGTTAGAATTGGTCACTAAAGAAACTATTTTAAAAGTCGATCAATTTTTTAAGACCATAAGTTCACAAGTACGTAAAAGGTTTAAAAACCCTAAACTGGTTTCTACCTTAGAATTTCCCGTTTTGTTTCTGGGTGCAAAACCAAGTAACACCCCGTCATTTTATAACTTCATGAATTTTGCTGATTTTGGTTTAGGTACTTGGCATCCTAAAGGGGGTATGTACGAAATTATCAAAGCCATGCATAATTTAGCTCTAGAGCTTGGGGTTCAAATTCAAACGGCATCCCCCATTGAAAAAATAATCGTTGAAAATGGTCGTGCTATTGGAGTTTCTTCTAAAGGTAAAATTCACAAAGCGGACGTAATTTTAAGTGGAGCTGATTATCACCATTCCGAAAGTTTATTGGACAAAGGCTACCGACAATATTCTGAAAATTATTGGGAAAGCAGGACCTTTGCCCCCTCCTCCTTACTTTTCTACATTGGTTTTAATAAGAAATTGAAGAATGTAGAACATCACAATCTCTTTTTCGATACAGATTTTGAATTACATGCCAAGGAAATTTACGATGAACCCAAATGGCCCTCAAACCCTTTGTTCTACGCTAACTTTCCATCTGTCACGGATAGTAGTATGGCGCCTGAAAATTGTGAAACCGGTTTTTTCCTAGTTCCAATCGCTACAGATTTGGAAGATACTGAGGAATTACGCGCAACGTATTTTAATATGATCTTAGACAGATTTGAGGCCAAAACCAATCAAAAAATTAGAAATAATATTATATTCAATGAAAGTTTTTGCGTGAAGGATTTTAAGGACCGTTACAATTCCTACAAAGGAAACGCCTACGGTATGGCAAACACCCTCACTCAAACCGCATTTCTTAGACCCAACCTTAGAAGTAAAAAAGTAAAAGGTCTATATTTCACAGGACAACTGACAGTACCAGGGCCAGGAGTACCACCGTCATTAATCTCTGGCAAACTAGTTTCAGAATTGATTGTTAAGGATAATTAATTTACGTATGAAGAGCACTTTTGATCAAGTTTCATATCAATGTAGTAAAATCGTCACCCAACGGTACAGTACTTCATTTGCCCTTGCCACAAAGATGTTGCATTCGTCCATTCGTGGCCATATCTATAATATTTATGGTTTTGTGCGTTTTGCCGATGAAATTGTGGATACCTTTCACGATTATGACAAACAAATTCTCTTTGACAAATTTGAAGAAGAATTGGAAGCATCGTTAAAGGATAGAATAAGTCTTAACCCCATCCTGAATTCATTTCAGCACACCTATCATGCCTTCGACATACCCAAACACTTGGTAGATTCTTTTATGAAAAGCATGCGGATGGATTTAACCAAAAATATTTACCGTACAGACGAGGAATATAAAGAGTATATCTATGGATCCGCAGATGTTGTGGGCCTTATGTGTCTTAAGGTTTTCGTGAAAGGTGACAAACACGCTTACGACCAATTAAAAGAATCTGCAATGGCCTTAGGGTCTGCCTTTCAAAAAGTAAATTTCCTTAGAGATGTTAAAGCGGATTTTGAAGAATTGAACCGTTCTTATTTTCCAAATACCAATCTTAAAGAATTGGACGAAGAATCTAAAAAGCGAATTGTAAACGAAATAAAGGCCGATTTCAAGCTCGGCTATGACGGCATTCTAAATTTGCCGGCAGAAGCAAAATTTGGGGTTTATACCGCCTATAAATATTATTATAAGCTTTTGTATAAATTACAGAATACCCCTTCCCTAGAAATTAAGAATACCAGGATAAGAGTACCTAATTATCAGAAATTTGGACTATTGGCGAGGTCCTATGTTAAATATAAAATGAATCTAGTTTCATGAGAATTTTCCTTTGGATATTAATTTTTTTAGCTACGTTTTCCTTTATGGAATTTATGGCATGGTTTACTCATAAGTACATTATGCACGGTGTGTTATGGAGTCTTCATAAAGACCATCATAACAAGGACCACGACTCGTGGTTTGAAAGAAACGATGCTTTTTTCATCTTTTATGCGATTGTAAGTATGTCCCTTTTTTACGCTGGCCATAATGGCTATTGGTTTGGTTATCCCTTAGGATTTGGAATTTTAGCTTATGGAATTGCCTATTTTTTTGTTCATGACATATTTATCCACCAACGTTTCAAATTATTTAGAAATGCCAATCATTGGTACGCAAAAGGAGTTAGACGTGCCCACAAAATTCATCACAAACATTTAGGTAAAGGCGATGGTGAATGTTTTGGAATGTTGTTCGTTCCTTTCAAATATTTTAAAAAGTAACTATGCCAAAAGCATTGGTAATAGGTGCCGGTATTGCTGGTATTGCCAGTGCACTTCGACTTCGAAAAAAAGGTTATGAGGTAACCGTTTTTGAAAGTAACAGTTATGCTGGAGGTAAGTTACATGCTATTGAAAAAGAAGGGTATCGTTTTGATTTAGGTCCATCATTATTCACCATGCCACATTTGGTTACAGAACTATTCGAGCTCTTTAATAAAAATCCAACAACCTATTTCCAATACCATCGAAAACAAAAAATCTGTAATTACTTTTGGGAAGATGGACAACGGTTTACCGTTAACTTCGAATTTAGAGGAATTCACCCAGAAGGCATCGGAGGAATTTGAAGAACCCAAGAAGAATATTTTAGAATATATTCAGCGGAACAAAAAAAAATACGACCTCACTGCTCCCTTATTCTTAGAAAAATCGCTCCATAAAATAAGTACCTATCTTTCCTTTCAAACCTTGAAGGCAATAGGCCAAGTTGGACTTTTAGACATTTCATCTACCTTGAACGAAACGAATAAACGGTCTTTTAAAAATCCGAAGTTGGTTCAATTGTTCAATAGATATGCAACCTATAATGGATCATCACCCTACCAAACTCCAGGCATTATGTCCATGATTCCCCATCTGGAAATGGATTATGGCACCTATTTTCCTGAAGGAGGTATGCATCAAATCAGTCAAAGTCTTTATCAACTTGCCATCGACGTCGGTATCGAGTTTCGCTTTAATGAGAAAGTAGCCGAAATTCTCGTAAACCAGAATGAGGTAGTTGGGTTGAAAACGACAGAAAGGGAATACCAGTCAGATTGTGTCATTTCCAATATGGATATTTATCCTACCTATAAACAACTTTTAAAAAGCCAAAAACCACCGAAAAAGACATTGGCTCAAGAACGTTCCAGTTCCGCCGTAATTTTTTATTGGGGAATACAACAAGAATTTCCGGAGCTAGATTTGCATAATATTTTTTTCAGTGATTCTTATGAACAGGAGTTCAATGCCATATTTAAGGATAAAACCTTGTTCGAAGACCCTACGGTGTATATTAATATCACCTCTAAAGAAAACCCTACGGATGCTCCAAACGGACATGAAAACTGGTTCGTAATGATAAACGCTCCTGGAAATTATGATCAAAATTGGGACCAACTTATTCAAGAAGCTAAAAAGAATATAATTGCTAAACTCAATCGGATTTTAGATATTGATTTAAATAGCCTCATTACCACAGAACATATTTTAGACCCCAGAGGTATTGAAAAGGAAACCAGTTCCTATCGAGGAGCCCTTTATGGGGCCGCCAGTAACGATAAATTTGCTGCATTCTTAAGACATCCTAATTTTACAAGAGCCATTAAAAATCTTTATTTCTGTGGAGGTTCTGTACACCCAGGTGGGGGCATACCCTTATGTTTATTATCTGCTAAAATCGTGAGCGATTTAGTCCCAAACGTATTCTAAAGATGATTGATGCCATCTCCAAATACCGACTACTCTTAAGTATAGGAATCATCTGGCTGTTTCATATTTCTGCCATCATTGGGATTTCTCTTAGGTCATTTGGACTGGTTCATTGAAAAAACACCTATCAACCTAGGACTGTCATTCTTACTATTTCTTTTCATATATCCAATTAATAGTTTTAAAAAAGGAATAGCCTTGCTACTATTTTTTAGTGGAGGCATGTTTGCAGAGTGGTTAGGGGTGAATTATCAACTTTTGTTCGGTACGTATAGCTATGGTCATAATTTTGGCCCAAAATTGGACGGGGTACCCTATCTCATTGGAGCGTATTGGGCACTACTAACCTTTATCAGCGCGGCAATTTTGGAATACACAAAATTGTCTAACCGAATTAAAATAATTGCTGCAGCAGGCTTAATGGTTCTTTTAGACTTTTTAATGGAATACAATGCACCTACCTTCCATTTTTGGTCCTTTGAAGGGGGTATGCCCCATTTTGAAAATTATAGCACTTGGTTCTTATTGGGAATTATTTTTCAGGCTATTCTGAAGATGATGGATATCAAAGGAAATAAACTTTTTTCCTTGAATTTATACTTAGCCCAATTCGTATTCTTCCTATTCTTCTATTTTAAGTTTTAGAAGGGTAACGAGCCGATATCCCTCCATGTACCGAGGGATTTATAAGGCTGAAACCTAGAAAAAAGTTCTTCTTTATACCAGTCTAAGCGTTTCGTTTCGGCAATTGCTTTGGCATGTTCCTTACTACCGTATGCAAATTGCATCAGCGATTCCTTATCCTTCCAAATACTAAAAGTGGCCATTTGTAAAAATGGAACTTCCCCAATACCCTTCGTGTAGATTAATCCCTTGATTATTTTGTAAAGGTTTCTGTGAAGTAGGTACATATTTCCAGAATTTCAACAATAAACGTTTTTTAATAGTAGCCCTTGTAATTACGGCAATAAAAGAGTTGGTCTCGTCAAAGAATTCACTTTTCTCAAAGGGATTTTTTCCAGACCACTCCCCCTTAGACTTTATATTCCGAAGAAAAAGGGTGTAACGCTCACTGGACTTAGAACGGTAGCGCTCCATTAAATTGGAAGTATCGAAGAATCTTTGGGCCGTTTCCTCGTTATCCCATATTTGCAATAGCACATAAACAGACCAATCCGCAAACGGATTAAAACCATCTTTTCCAGTACCCATCAATTTATAAGTTTGGAGTCCCCTTACTTTTGATAATGGCCCATGTGCAAATTGCATCATTCCAAATGCCCATAGCTTTGAAAAAAAAGAAGAATATCTAAAAAATGTTATTGTGGTGATTTGAGGCATCCCATCATTATTCCGAAATCAATTTATTCAACAAAGTATCTACCTTATCATTATCCCAATCTGAAATAGCATTTTGATGAACGACAATATTCCCTTGTTTATCTAAAATATAAGACCCTGGTGGTTTTAGTAAAGTTAACGGACTTGGGTCTCCTACAATTTGATAGGTAACGGGAAATGTATACCCTTCTTTCTCCATAAACAATTCTACCGGAGCACGGTCTTCGTTGGTAATCACATAGAATTTCACCTCTTTACCATAGGTATCATATAGGTATTGAATATCCTTCAATTGTGCTTGTGACGGCATATGCCAAGAATACCAAAAAGTAATAAAAACAACCTTTCCTTTAGCTTCCGTAAAATTGATGAAGTTCCAATTCTCATCTTTAAGTCTCCAATCATAATCCGTAATCTTACCTTGCTTTTCCGGTTTAATAATTGTTGGCGAAGTAGCAAAAAATCTGTTCAACAGAATTTTACTGTAATCACCTAAGGGTGTTACAAAAAATGAAAGCACGAATGCAATGATAAATAATGTAACAAACGTCTGTCTTTTCATTGATTAAGGTTGGTGTTCAAAACTAAAAAACTCCTGAAGATTATCAGGAGTTTTCTTTAGTTATTTTAAACAGCTTAACTAAGCTGCATTCTCTCTTTTGATAACATTAAGTGCAGAACCCTCTCTATACCATCCAATCTGGGCGGCGTTATAGGTATGGTTCGCTTTAATGGTGTCTTTACTACCGTCTGCATGAACTACTTCAATCGTTAATGGAACGTCTGGAGCAAAATCTGCAATATCCACAAAGTTGAAGATATCATCTTCTTTAATTAGGTCATAATCGCTTTCATTAGCGAAAGTTAAACCTAACATACCTTGCTTTTTCAAGTTAGTTTCGTGTATACGAGCGAAAGACTTCACCAAAACAGCAGCAACACCCAAGTGGCGTGGCTCCATAGCGGCATGCTCCCTAGAAGAACCTTCACCGTAGTTATGGTCGCCCACTACGATACTTTTAATTCCTTTTGCTTTATAAGCTCTTTGTACATCTGGAACACCGTCATACTCACCTGTCAATTGATTCTTGACAAAATTGGTTTTCTTATTATATGCGTTAACAGCTCCAATTAAACAGTTATTGGAAATGTTATCCAAATGACCTCTGTAACGTAACCAAGGTCCAGCCATAGAAATGTGATCCGTGGTACATTTTCCAAATGCTTTGATTAATAATTTAGCACCTTGTAATGATTCGTCTTTTATTGGTGTAAAAGGTTCCAACAATTGTAAACGTTCTGAATCTTCAGCAACTTTTACTTCTACACTAGAACCGTCCTCTCTTGGAGCTAAGTAACCAGCATCTTCCACTGCAAAACCTTTTGGAGGTAATTCCCATCCTGTTGGTTCATCAAACCTTACTTCTTGACCATCCTCATTGATCAAGGTATCGGTCATTGGGTTAAAATCTAATCGACCAGCTATAGCAATAGCAGCTGTAATTTCAGGTGAAGCAACAAAGGCATGCGTATTTGGATTACCATCGGCACGCTTTGCAAAGTTTCTATTGAAAGAATGTACGATACTATTCTTTGGTGCATTCTTTGGGTCACTATAACGTGCCCACTGCCCAATACAAGGTCCGCAAGCATTCGTGAATATTTTTGCATCCAATTTTTCGAAGATACCCAGAATACCGTCTCTATCCGCTGTATAGCGTACTTGTTCAGAACCAGGATTGATACCCAAGTCTGCTTTTATTTTTAAATTTTTGTCCAATGCTTGTTGGGCAATGGAAGAAGCTCTTGATAAATCCTCATACGAAGAGTTGGTACATGATCCGATAAGACCCCATTCCACTTGTAAAGGCCAATCGTTTTTAGTTGCCTTTTCCGTCATATCCTTTCCTACTTCCGTAGATAAATCCGGGGTAAAAGGTCCGTTCAATAACGGAGTTAATTTCGAAAGGTCGATATCAATAACTTGATCAAAATAATTTTCAGGATTTGCATATACATCAGCATCTGCAGTCAAGTATTCTTTTACCTCATTTGCAGCATCAGCAACATCTGAACGATCGGTCGCTCTCAAATAACGCTCCATAGATTCATCATAACCAAATGTAGAAGTGGTAGCACCAATTTCTGCACCCATGTTACAAATAGTTCCTTTACCTGTACAAGACAAGGCCTTTGCACCAGGTCCAAAATATTCTACAATAGCTCCGGTTCCTCCTTTTACAGTCAATATTTCCGCAACTTTTAAAATAACATCTTTTGGTGCAGTCCACCCAGAAATCTCCCCGGTCAATCTAACTCCAATTAATTTTGGAAATTTCAGTTCCCAAGCCATACCTGCCATAACATCAACAGCATCTGCACCACCAACCCCAATAGCAACCATACCTAAACCACCTGCGTTTACTGTATGAGAATCCGTACCGATCATCATACCCCCTGGAAAAGCATAGTTCTCCAATACTACTTGGTGAATTATACCCGCACCTGGTTTCCAAAATCCGATTCCATATTTATTAGAGACTGATTCCAAGAAATCAAATACCTCTGCACTGGTAGAGTTTGCAGATTTTAAATCTGCCGCCGCTCCGTTTTTAGCTTGAATCAAGTGATCACAATGTACCGTAGTAGGAACAGCAACTTGAGGCTTACCAGCTTGCATGAATTGTAAAAGAGCCATTTGGGCAGTAGCATCTTGACAAGCTATACGATCAGGAGCGAAATCAACATAATCTTTTCCTCTTACAAATGCTTTGGTTGCGTTACCTTCCCAAAGGTGGGAATATAAAATTTTCTCTGAAAGAGTTAGTGGCTTTCCAACTATTTCACGAGCCTTGTCAACGCGTTCCGCCATGCTAGCGTAAACTCCTTTAATCATATCAATATCAAATGCCATTCTGTCTATAATTTTAAGTTAATGCAATTTGGTAAATTTAAGAAAATCTACGACGCAATTAAAATTAAATAGCTGTGAAAGACTGCTTTTTATCAAAAGCGATATGGAAAGTCACAATAACAAATAGACTGATTATAGAACCAATCCGTTTCATAAATGGATAACCTACTTAAAAAGAAATTGTTACAATAAATGATTAATGATATCTTCCTCACTAATACCTTCTGCTTCCGCCTTATAATTCTTAATGATTCTATGGCGAAGAATACCTTTTACAACCACATGAATGTCCTCAATATCCGGAGAAAATTTACCATTGTATAGCTGCATTTGCCTTAGCCCCTAAAATTAAGTTTTGTGAAGCTCTGGGTCCTGCACCCCAATCTAAATATTGTTTTACGTAATCTGAGGCTGAATCTAAATTAGGGCGGGTACTGTTGACTAATTTTACCGCATATTCCACCACGTTATCTGGCACAGGAATTCTACGCACCAAATCCTGAACTTCTAAAATTTCTTTTGCATTGAAAAGCGGATTCACCATTATATTGCGGTCTGCAGTCGTATTCTTTACTACCTGAATTTCTTCCGCAATGGATGGGTATACCAATTCAATCGCAAACATAAAACGGTCTAATTGGGCTTCTGGTAATGGATACGTACCTTCTTGTTCAATAGGGTTTTGAGTAGCCAAAACAAAATAAGGCAATTCCAATTTATGCTGATGACCTGCAATGGTCACAGCTCTTTCTTGCATTGCTTCTAAAAGGGCTGCTTGAGTTTTGGGTGGCGTTCTGTTGATTTCATCCGCTAAAACAATATTGGAAAAAATGGGTCCCTTAATGAACTTGAAATTTCTGTTTTGATCTAGAACTTCACTTCCCAGAATATCACTGGGCATCAAGTCCGGAGTAAATTGTATTCTTTTAAAATCTAAGCCTAAGGCTTGGGCAATAGTATTGACCATTAAAGTCTTTGCCAAACCAGGAACACCAATTAAAAGCGAATGCCCACCAGTATAAATTGAAAGCAGGATTTGCTCTATGACCTTATCTTGACCTACAATTATTTTAGCTATTTCCCTTTTAAGCGCAATATGTTTTTCTACTAGGCGCTCTATAGCGGCAACGTCTGACATCCTCTTAATCCTTTATCCAGTTGTTGGCAAAATCGCAGTCCCTATTTTCATCATTTACGCTAATATAGGTATCTTCAATATGCTCATCCATCCATTTCTTGATGGTGTTGTATTGCTTTTCTGTAAGTGCCAATTCTTGAATTTTAGTATAATCCTTTGAAAAGTCCGCCACATGTTCATCGAACCTGTTCGTAATTTTCAAAATCTTGTACTTAGGTGGACCACCTCTTGGATCTTGTTCTAAAACCGGATAGGTAATATCATTATCCTTCAAGTTCTGCACTTGATTATACAAAGTTGGGTCCATCTTTGTCAATTCAAAGCGCGCACTAAAGTCACTAGGATTTCTTAATTGACCCCCATCAAATTTTGTTTCTTTCTCATCGGAAAAATTAAGGGCTGCCTCAGCAAAAGTGAACTCCCCATCAATGATTTTCTTCCTTATCGTATCCAATTCAGATTTTGCTTCCGCCAAATCCTTCTCGGAAACTTCTGGCTGAATTAAAATGTGACGAAGGTCCATTTCTTGGCCTCTAATTTTTTCGATATAAATAATATGATAACCGAACGATAGTTTCAAAAGGTTCAGAAACTTCTCCTTGTTTTAGACTGAAAGCCACATCCTTGAACGTCTTATCAAATCCAGTTTCTTTCGTAATGCTATAAAAACCACCTTTAGATTTAGAACCTGGATCCTGAGAGTACAAAATAGCCTTTACACTGAAACTGGCATCATTATCCTCTACATCCGCCTTGATCTGATTTAATTTATCCACTACCTTTTGCTTTTCTTCGGCCGATGGTTCCGGTTGCTTTACAATCTGTGCAATTTCTAACTCAGCTCCAAACACTGGGCGTTCGTCTTCCGGAATCTTATTAAAAAACTGTCTTACTTCCTCAGGAGTTATCTCTATCTCTTTTACAATATCCTGTTGCATACGCTCAGAAAGCATACGCAGTTTATTAATTTTGTAGAGCTCTTCCCTAAAACTAGCTTCATCCAGTTTCTTGTAATATTTCAAAACCTTCTCCATGGAGCCTATTTGCTGTACCAAGGACTGTAATTGACGGTCACCGGTAGCATTTACCTCATCATCAGACACTAAAATACTATCCTGTACGGCTTGATGGGCATATAAACGGTCCTCCATCAATTTACCCAATAAACTACAATGGGTTATATCGTCTGTTGATGCACCCTGACTTTTAAGATCGATCAGCGTTTTTTCGATATCGGAATCCAATATCACATAATCACCAACCACCGCGGCAATACCATCTAACTTTATCTTTTTAAAGTTATTGGTGGAATCTTTGGTTGCCGGAGTTGCCTCGGCCACCGTTTCCATAGGTTCAACTTGATTATCGGGTACAGTAATAGAATCCTGAGCTACAAGTGACGTTGCGGAAAGCAACATACATACTCCGAAAAAAATACTATTTCTTAGGTTCAAAAAGTTCAAATTCATTATCCTTGATTGCTTCATCTAATAATTCAGTTTCTAGTTTACGCAGGTAGTCCATTTTTCTGCGGCTTAATAAAACTTGCTCTATGGTAGGCTTAATAAAAGACAACGGTGCTATATCATTCACATCCTTTGCTTCTTCTATCTTTCCCAAATATACCCCGATTGAATCCTCTAATTCAAAAAATTGGGAATTTTTTAAGTACCTGTCTACATTATCGCTGGATAACGGGGGTATTTCTTCGAATATTCTAGAAAATCGCACCCAAATAGAATCGTTGAAATTGAGCTTTCTAAACTGAACCCCAATGGAATCTAAATAGCGCACATCATCCTCAGAAAAACTTTTTAGCCGTTTGCTTACCTCATCCTTATTCAGAAAGTTCTTTGGTAATGCCACGAAACGAATTCTTGCAATGCGTTCCTTAAGCTTAAAATTTTCCTTCCCATTTTCATAAAAAGCTTCCATTTGACTATCCGTTACCAAAGAATCGGAAGATTGTGAAACTAAAGCCTCTTTGTACGCCCTGGTATATAAGTCTGTCCTGTAATCCTCAACCAACCTATTATATTCTGCCAGTTTTTCTTCGGTAAGATTTATTTCCGCCTTGGAAAGTAATAACTGTTTAGACGCCCAGTTATTTATGTAATTAGATACAAAGGATGCGCTATCTCCCTTGCTCATATTTTCCGTCAGTAAAGGGGCAATATCCTTTTCATATAGATACGAATTACCCACTCTAGCAACAGGGTTGTTCTTTACTTCCTTTTTAAAAAACTCAGAACAAGAAACCAAAAGCAGGAACAATAGCCCGATAAGGCTAAGTGCCTTAAATCTGAGTTTAGCGTAAAATAGTTTAGAAGTAAACATCGGGCAAAAATAGCAATTACCTTAGGTTGTGCAAGTGCTTCCCAATTTACTTAACACAATTTTAGGGGCTTACATCACCTATTTTTAGAATACTTTTCAAAATTGGGTCGATTCTAAACTTTAAATGCCATTCTAGTAAAGAAGAAAAACCAAGCATTTTTAAGTAATTTTGAAATCCTATTAATGAACTAATATAAGCTTCAAACTTTTGGATAGAAAAATAAAATTTATATGGGATTTTAGAGGTCCGGCCGCTTTTAAAACGGCGGAACATCATGAAATACACCTCAAAGAATTCATTGCCTTGGAACAAACGGATTTTAACATCACCGGCTATCAACAAATAAATGACATGCATAGCATTGCCTATATGGTAGTTTCTGAAAAGGAGATGATTACTGTTACGTGACACTTTAAAGCCTCACCGAGGCGAAGTTTATACGGCACAAAATTAACATGTAGATGAAAAAAATAGCGATTATCCTTTCACTGCTGGCAATCACGATTTCCTGTACTCCAAAAACGGATGACCGAAATCCGTTAGAAAAGGCCTTAGCCTCTGAAAACCCAAAAATTAAGAGGGTTATGGAGCAATTGGATACCTATGAGGTACAAATACGTTACACACAAATAGACCGGGTAAATGACAGTATTCGTATTTACAGATTACGATTTTCAAGTAGACGATAATGATTATTTCTATCCTGCCAGCACCGCTAAATTTCCAACCGCTGTCCTGGCCTTGGAAAGAATCCACCAAACGGATAGTCTAAATGTAAACACCAAATATTATGTAGAGGGGGATTCCATCGAAAGTACGGTAGCCCAGGATATTTCGCAGATTTTTTCGGTGAGTGATAATTTGGCCAACAATCGTTTGGTGGAACTTTTGGGCCAGGATTTCATCAATAACCAATTAAGTGAAAAAGGAATTTCTCCCAGTTCGCATTTCGCATCGGTTAGGGTATCATTCAGACGATTTGGAAACAAAACCTTGGATTATCTATTTAAACGATTCCACTATCGGAATATCTAAGCCCACCATCAACACTTCCCCTAAACCGCTTAGTTTAGACCATATTAAAAAAGGCAAAGGCTATTATGAGGATGATGTGCTAATTGAAAAACCTTTTGATTTTGGCCTAAAGAATTACTATCCAATCAGTACGCAACACAGTGTATTAAAAAGAGTGATTTTTCCCGATAAATTTGAGAACGACCAACAGTTCCATTTGGGTAAAGAAGAACGGCAATTATTATTAACGGCCATGCATACCGTACCCCGTAAAGTGGGGTACGAACCAGAAACCTATTATGATGGGTACTGTAAGTTTTTCATTTATGGTGATACTAAAGAAAATATACCGGAGTATATGGAAATCTATAATAAGGTAGGTTTTGCTTATGGCACTTTGACGGACTGCGCCTATATCAAGGACACCAAAAATAATATTGACTTTTTAATTACCGCCACCATATTGGTCAATAAGGACGGTATTTTTAACGATGATGCCTATGAATACGAGGAAATAGGCATCCCTTTTTTGGCTCAATTGGGACGTGAACTTTACCAACAAGAATTACAAAGACATTAATTCAGCAAAAACAAACCATGCAAAACGATTCAAATACCACTAGAATAAACAAATACTTGAGTGAAGCTGGTTATTGCTCCCGAAGGGCTGCCGACAAATTAATCGAGCAAGGACGGGTTACCATAAATGGACAAGTCCCAGAAATGGGAACCAAAATTTCTAGCGGAGATGTTGTAAAAGTAGATGGTGAATTGATTAAGGACCCAAAAGGAAAATCCGTTTACTTAGCTTTTAACAAACCAGTGGGAATTGTTTGTACTACGGATACGGGGGTCGAGAAAGATAACATTATCGACTACATCAATTATCCCAAACGCATCTTTCCTATTGGACGGTTAGACAAACCTAGTGAGGGACTTATATTCTTGACCAATGATGGAGATATTGTCAATAAAATTTTAAGGGCACGTAACAATCATGAAAAAGAATATTTAGTAACGGTAGACAAACCGATAACTATCGATTTTTTGAATAGAATGCGAAAAGGGATTCCCATTTTAGATACCGTCACTAGAGAATGTGAAGTTTTTGAGGTAAGCACCTATCAGTTCCGTATTATTTTGACCCAAGGTTTAAATAGACAAATCAGGCGTATGTGCGAATATTTAGATTATCGGGTGAAGAAATTAAAAAGAATCCGAATAATGAACGTGCATTTAGACCTTCCCGTAGGTAAGTGGAGAGATTTGACAGAAGAAGAGTTGTTGGAAATCAATAGATTGGTAAGTACTTCGTACCAAAACGTTCGACGGTCCTAATAATTAAAAAATAGTTTTACAATCCACTTAAAATTAGTATCTTAAATAAAAAAAGAAACTAATGAAGAATCGAGTAAATTTTAAATCTATCTATAATTGTAGCCCTATTTTTACTAATGGGCTTTACCGGTACGCTTGGCTGGTCACAAACTAATAATTACACGGAGTACAGTGGGGAAGTTGTGGATTCTAATTCGAAACAAAGAATTAGTGTTTGCTACGTTAACGATTGAAAATACCAATGTGAGTACCATTACCAATTCCGAAGGAAAATTTTCCCTAAAAGTTCCGTCAGAATTTAATGCCGGTAATTTGATTGTGGCGTTCTTAGGCTACAAAACGAAAATCATTCCGATAGGAACTTTGGACAAGAAAGAAAATAAAATCATCATGGATGAATTTGTGGTAGCACTTTCTGAAGTAAAATTAAGTGTACCCAACGATGCCGAAATTTTGGTCAAAGAAACATTGGACAAGCGTGGAGAGAACTATTTGGATGAGCCGACGGTAATGACCGCTTTTTACAGGGAAACCATCAAGAAAAGAAGAACCAATGTAAGTCTTTCAGAGGCAGTAGTTAACATTTATAAATCACCTTACAAATCTAACCGAGATGATGCTTTGGAGTTATATAAGGTACGCAAGAGCACCGATTACGATAAATTGGATACGGTAGCACTTAAATTACAGGGCGGGCCTTTCAATACGCTTTTCGTTGATATGGTTAAATATCCTAACTATATTTTTACCCCAGAAACCTTGGGGTATTATGATTTCTCCTTTGATTCTTCTACACGAATAAATGACCAACTCATATACATTGTAAATTTCAATCAAAAGTCAGAAATCTTAGATCCTCTATATCAAGGAAAACTATACATCGATGCTGAACGTAAAATTTTGACCAGTGCGATTTATTCCCTTAATATCACTGATGAACGATTGGCTTCTCAAATGTTCGTGCGTAGAAAACCAAGAAATGCAGAAGTATGGCCAACCGAAGTCTCCTATAGGGTTGACTATCGTGAAAAGGATGGGAAATGGTACTATGGCTACAGTAATGTATTACTAGAATTTAAAATTGATTGGGATAAAAAGCTATTTAACTCTGTGTATAGTATGAATTGTGAAATGGCAATTACAGATTGGGAACCAAATATTGACAACCTTCAACCTAAAGGAAAAAACAAAATGCGTTCGTCAATTATATTAAGTGATGAAGCTTTGGGTTTTGCCGATCCTGATTTTTGGGGAGAATACAATATCATTGAACCTGAAAAATCAATCGAGTCCGCTATTCGTAAAATTCAGCGTCAATTACGAAGGGACAAGTCCAATGATGATGGTACTTCTAAACCCTAAAAAAGTTTTAAAACAAAAAATCCCGTTCCTTAAGGAACGGGATTTTTTATGCTTTTAATTCTCTAATTAATTTGGCATTACTACCGCATCAATCGCATGAATTACACCATTACTAGCTGCAACATCTGCCATAACAACGGTCGCCATATTTCCTTTTTCATCTTCCAATAGTACATTTCCATCACTTAAAGTCAAGGTAATCATTCCTCCTTGTACTGTTTTAACTGAAAAAGAACCATTATTTCCTTCAATAGCTTTTATAACATCTCCTGCCATATACTTACCAGCAACTACGTGATAGGTCAAAATTCCGGTCAACGCATCTTTACTCTCAGGCTTCAATAAGGTTTCAACCGTTCCAGCAGGTAGCGCCTCAAATGCCGCGTTTACAGGAGCAAATACAGTAAATGGACCGTCACTACTCAAAGTACCGACCAAATCAGCTGCTTTTACGGCGGTTACCAAAGTTGTAAAATTTTCATTACCAGCAGCCACTCCTACAATAGTTTCAGACTGGGCAAATGTGTTAGCTACAAAGAATAGCATTGCACTTAAAAGGGTAGTTTTCATAATTTTCATAGTTCTTGTTTTTAAATTCAGGTAAATATAGGTCTCAATCCCTATCCACTAATCTTAATTTTTGTTTAATTATTTCATAATAATGTTAAACATTATACAATTTACCGATTTTAACTACATTTAAAGCTCAATAAGAGCGCACATGAGTACAAGACGTCATTTTTTAAATAATACCTTAGGATTGGGGTTGACCACTTTATTACCTATTTCAGTATACGCTACTCCATTTGCGGAACAAAATCAAGAAATAAGGTTATTTCCGAAGGCACTGAAACCAGGCGATACCATTGGTTTGATTGCACCGGGGTATGCATTTCCACCGGAAGTTCTTCAAGAAACTATTGATATTTTGACAAAAATGGGATTTAAGACCTATCACACCGATAGGGTGCTACAACCGCATGGTTATTTTAGCAATACGGATGACAATAGAGCTGCAGATGTTAACCACATGTTCAGTAATAGCGACGTCGACGGAATTCTATGCGTTAGAGGTGGGTATGGGTGTACCCGTATTCTAAGCCAGTTGGATTATGGGAATATTTCTAAAAATCCGAAAGCCCTCATTGGATTCAGTGATGTGACCGCACTGCTTAATGGCATATATAAAATAACCGGCCTCGTTACCTTCCATGGGCCCGTTGGCAGTACTTTAGACGATTCCTACAGTATCGCTGCTTTTGAAAATATTCTTTCCTCTCAAAATAAGAACATCACAATAAAAAATACTGTTCTTGAAACAAAGTATACATCCATTCCAGAATATGAACGTTATACCATAACCCCTGGAATTGCTACGGGAAGACTGTGTGGAGGAAGTTTAACACTCATCAATGCCATGATAGGAACTCCCCAAGAAATTGACTTTACAGATGCTTTGGTGTGCATAGAGGATATTGAAGAGGCTCCCTATCGTATTGACCGCATGCTTACCCAGCTTATTGAATCAAAAACTTTTAAAGATGCCGCGGGAATTATATTTGGCGTATGCGCAGGATGCAACGAAAGTACCAATCCCAAATCGTTTACACTTAAAGAAGTCATCATGGACCGTATTAAACCCTTAAATATACCCTCAGCCTATGGCATGAGCTTTGGTCATGTGAAGCAGAATTTTACGTTTCCTATAGGTGTCAACGCTACTTTCCGCACGGAGGACCAAACGATTACTTTATTGGAAAGACCGGTTTCCTAATTGGCGACTTCGCTTATGAATTTTAATCGGTAGAGTTGTAGTTCCTCATCCTCGTATTCCCCATCAAACTCTTTCATGGCTTCTTCTAGGTCATCAGAATCCGCTTCTAGAAAATATTCGTGTATTTCTTCCTGTTGATCCTCGTCCAAAATATCATCAATCCAGTAACTAAGGTTCAATTTCGTACCGCTGAAAACAATTTGCTCCATTTCCTTTATCAATTCTGGCAGTTCCAATCCTTTTGAAGAAGCAATATCCGTTAAAGGTAATTTTCGGTCCACATTCTGAATAATGTAAAGTTTAAGTGCTGAATTGGCACCCGTACTCTTCACCACCAAATCATCTGGTCGAAGCACTTCATTTTCCTCAACATATTCTTTTATAAAGGCAATGAAAGGCTTACCATACTTTTTTGCTTTACCCTCTCCTACGCCGTGAATATTTAATAATTCTTCGTGGCTAATGGGGTATTTTAGGGCCATATCCTCTAAGGAAGGATCTTGAAAAACTACGAATGGCGGTACTCCCATTTTTTTAGCTTGGGCCTTTCGTAAATCCTTCAATTGTTTTAAAAGTTTCTCATCTGCGATACCACCTGATTTTGCGGCTCCTACTATGGCATTGTCATTTGCGGCATTATAAACATGGTCCTTAGTCATTAAAAAGGAAATTGGCTTTTTAAGGAACTCCTTCCCTTTTTCCGTTAAATGGATAACACCATATTGTTCAATTTCCTTTCGTAAAAGTCCGGCCACCAAACTCTGACGGGTTAAGGCCATCCAGTAGCTTTTGTCTTTATCTGAACCTATTCCAAAAAACTCTTTTTCGTTCGTTTTATGAGATGCTATGATGGCGTTCACTTTGCCACGTAAGGTATTTACGATTTCTTTTGATTTGAATTTTTCACTGGTACCCTCTACCACCTTCAGCAATTTTAGTACACTATCTTTTGCTTCTTCCTTTTCTTTGGGATTTCTGGTATTGTCATCCATATCCGCACCTTCCCCGTTCACATCATCGAATTCCTCTCCAAAATAGTGCAACATGAATTTTCTACGACTCATAGAAGTTTCGGCATAGGCCACTACTTCTTGCAGTAGCGCATTACCGATTTCTTGTTCCGCCACGGGTTTACCGGACATGAATTTTTCCAGTTTTTCAATATCCTTATAAGAGTAATAGGCCAAACAATGCCCTTCTCCCCCATCGCGACCTGCACGACCGGTCTCTTGGTAATAACTTTCTATACTTTTAGGAATGTCATGATGGATAACAAAACGCACGTCTGGTTTATCTATACCCATACCAAAAGCAATGGTGGCCACAACCACATCTACATCTTCCATCAAGAACATATCCTGATATTTAGAACGGGTTTTAGCATCGAAACCCGCATGGTAAGGCACTGCACTAATACCATTGACTTGTAGAATTTGTGCCAATTCCTCCACTTTCTTTCTGCTTAAGCAATAAATAATTCCCGATTTACCGGAATTCTGCTTTACAAAACGAATGATATCCGCTTCAATATTTTCCGTTTTTGTCCGTACCTCATAAAACAAATTGGGCCTATTAAAGGAGGCCTTAAAAAGTTTAGCATCGGTAATCCCTAAATTCTTTATAATATCTTCCTGTACTTTAGGCGTAGCGGTTGCTGTAAGTCCTATAATCGGAATATCATCACCCAATCGCTCTACAATAGATTTCAGATTTCGATATTCCGGTCTAAAATCATGACCCCATTCAGAAATACAGTGCGCTTCGTCCACCGCAACAAAAGAAACTTTTACAGTCCTTAAAAACTCCACATTCTCCTCTTTGGTCAAAGATTCTGGCGCCACATACAATAGCTTGGTAATTCCATTGGTGATATCTTCCTTCACTTGCTTAATTTCTCCTTTGTTCAAAGAAGAATTCAACACATGTGCGATACCATTTTGTGAGGAAACGCCTCTTATGGCATCTACTTGATTCTTCATCAACGCAATTAATGGGGAAACTATAATGGCAGTACCCTCCTGCATTAACGCCGGTAACTGATAACACATAGATTTACCACCACCCGTGGGCATGATGACAAAAGTATTTTTTTGTCGTAATACATTTTTAATCACCTCTTCTTGTAGACCCTTAAATTGAGAAAAACCAAAATATTTTTTAAGGGATGCGTGCAGGTCTATGTTATCGAATTCGTTACTGTGACTCACATTTATGACTTTAAGGAAGTCCTACTTCCATTTAAACTTAGTGTAAACAAAATTATGAGATACTTCATTGGCCTCTCCTAAATTCTTAACCGATAAACAGCTTATAAAATTAAGTTTATGTAATTTTGTAATCTTAAAGATAACACATTCTTTTAGGAATACAATTCATAATTTGAATAATAGATTGATAGCTACGGACACCATTCTTGACTTGGCAAAAAAAACCATAGAAACTGAGCGTGATGCCATAGCCCACTTGACTTCTTTATTGACCGAAGACTTTTCAAACGCAGTCAACTGCATCATAGAATCCAAAGGAAGAGTGATTATTTCCGGTATTGGAAAAAGTGCAATTATTGCCTCCAAAATTGTGGCTACACTTAACTCTACCGGTACCCCGGCAATCTTTATGCACGCCGGCGATGCCATACATGGCGACTTAGGTACCATTCAAAAAGATGATGTCGTCATTTGTATTTCTAACAGTGGTAATACGCCAGAAATAAAGATGTTGGTCCCTTTGATTAAAAGAGGCACCAACAAACTGATTGCCATGACCGGTAATCTCAATTCATTTTTAGCAAAACAATCAGACTTCATCCTCAATACCTTTGTTGAAAAGGAAGCCTGCCCAAATGGGTTAGCGCCAACCACAAGTACTACTGCTCAATTGGTAATTGGTGATGCCTTAGCCATTGTTCTATTAGAACTAAAAGGATTCAGCAGCACAGATTTTGCAAAATATCACCCTGGTGGAGCATTAGGAAAACGATTGTATTTGCGGGTATCCGATTTGGTGGCCAAAAACCAAATTCCCAAAGTAGATCAGCATGCCGATGTTAAAAAAGTCATTGTGGAAATTTCTGAAAAAATGCTAGGGGTTACCGCTGTTTTGGACGGAGATAAAGTGGTGGGCATCGTTACAGATGGTGACATACGGAGAATGCTGAATAAATATGATAATATTAAGGGATTGACCGCTGTGCAGATCATGACCACCAACCCAAAGACCATACCCGCAGATACTTTGGCGGTAAAAGCTTTAGAACAGATGCAGAAAAAAGGAATTTCGCAGTTACTTGCTATGGACAAGGATCACTATATTGGCGTCATCCATTTACATAATTTAATTAACGAAGGTATTTTATAATGAGTTCCAAAACCACTACGCCACACGACGAAATGTCCTTTCTGGACCATTTAGAAGTACTGAGATGGCATTTGATTAGATCCGTTTTAGCTGTTGTTATTATTGGAACAATCGCTTTCTTAATGAAGGATTTCGTTTTTGACACGGTTATTTTTGGCCCAAAGAAAATGGATTTTCCAACTTATCGTGTTTTCTGCGATATTGCTACCTATTTTGGTTTTACCTCTGCTTTTTGCGCTGACAAACTGCCTTTCACAATTCAGAGTCGTTTAATGTCCGGACAGTTCTCTGCGCACATCTGGACATCGATTTGGGCAGGTTTTATTGTAGGGTTTCCGTATGTCCTTTATGAAGTTTGGAAATTTATTAGTCCCGGACTTTATGAAAAGGAACGTAGAAATTCGAGAGGATTTATATTGATCGCCTCTTTATTGTTCTTTATGGGGGTTCTGTTTGGTTACTATATTGTAGCTCCACTTTCCATTAACTTTTTAGGAAGTTATCAGGTAAGTGAGGAGGTAACTAATGAATTCGATTTAGCCTCCTATATTTCGACCGTAAGGGCATCCGTTATCGCCTGTGGTATATTATTCGAACTGCCTATAATCATTTTCTTCTTGACGAAAGTGGGTCTTGTTACCCCGGAGATTCTAAAAAAATATAGAAAAATAGCATTGGTGGTGGTATTGATTCTTTCTGCGGTTATTACACCACCAGATGTTGCCAGTCAGATAATAGTTGCCATCCCTGTATTGATACTTTACCAAGTAAGTATTTATATTTCAGCAATGGTGCTTAGAAAGGAACGTAAAAAAGCCAAAAAGGCGGAAAAAGAAAAGACCGATGTCAAACGAAATTGAAGAATTTAACGCCTATCGTTCTAAGATGAACGAGAAATTGTTGGCGGACAATAATAAATTGATCAAACGTATTTTTAATCTAGATACCAATGCCTATGCAGCCGGTGCGCTAGATGTAAAAACGAAAGAGTTGTTGGGTTTAGTGGCTTCTGCAGTATTACGCTGTGATGATTGCGTAAAATACCATTTAGAAAGTTCTTTTACTGAAGGAGCGACAAAAGAAGAGGTGATGGAGACTTTAGGGATAGCCACTTTGGTGGGCGGTACCATTGTAGTGCCCCACCTTAGACGTGCTTATGAATATTGGGAAGCCCTGGAAAACCAGCAAGGTTAAATAAACCCTAATTTCTTTTATGTACCGCGGATAACCAATAGATTTGAAACCATGAAGTTACGTGCCGATAATATTATGAAGTCCTACCGAGGCCGAAGGGTCGTCAAAGGTATTTCCTTGGAAGTAAACCAGGGGGAAATCGTGGGACTTTTAGGACCTAACGGTGCCGGAAAAACCACTTCATTCTACATGATCGTTGGTTTGATAAAACCGAATGGAGGAAGTATCTGGTTGGATGATATGGAAATCACCAAATTCCCCATGTACAAACGTGCACAAAATGGTATTGGCTATTTAGCGCAAGAGGCCTCCGTTTTCCGAAAGTTAAGTATCGAAAAAAATATTTTGAGCGTGCTGCAATTGACCAAGTTGAGCAAAAAAGAGCAGCTCATGAAAATGGAGTCACTTATTGAAGAATTTGGTTTGGGACACATTCGTAAAAACCGTGGTGATTTATTGTCTGGTGGCGAACGCAGACGTACCGAAATTGCACGGGCACTTGCAACCGACCCCAAATTTATTTTATTGGATGAGCCTTTTGCCGGTGTAGATCCGGTTGCTGTTGAGGACATACAACGTATTGTAGCGCAATTAAAGAACAAAAATATCGGCATACTCATTACGGACCACAACGTGCAGGAAACCCTTGCTATTACGGAGCGCTCTTACTTAATGTTCGAAGGTGGCATCTTGAAATCAGGTATTCCAGAAGATTTGGCGGCGGATGAAATGGTGCGTAAAGTCTACTTAGGTCAAAACTTTGAACTGCGTAAAAAGAAATTGGATTTTTAAAAATTGATGACTAGTCCCTTTTACAGCCTCTAAAAAAATCATTGCCAATTATTTTGCTCCTATACTATTCTTCCCATATTTCCGAATAAGTTTTTTAGCCCCACTTACCATTATCATGTTCGAGCTTGGGTTTAGGGTAGATGGATTTTTATCCTCCGGAAAAATAGGTTCATTATGAACGGTCTTACCGTAAACTTGAGATGAGGAAATAAGTATTGCCGCGTTCAAGTCATATATGCTGATGGAAACCGAAGCACGATTGCTAGAATCTTCCGTCTCATCGCCCAATGTTAGTAATCCCGCCCCATCACTAATAGCATTCCCTTTTAGATTAATCAGATAATCACTATCCGTATTTTGTCTTAATTCCTTTAAATCAACTTCAGATAGATTGAATTTGATTTTTGGTGCCACCAACTTAGAACTTCTCAATTCGTTCATCTCTAATAATGAATCTCCCAGAATTTTCTCAAATTCCTTTAAGGAAGCATCATAAAGCTCCCTATCAAATATTTTAGAATTGGATTGGGTATTGTTCAAAATCCATTTGCCTTGACTAAAATCAAGTTGTTTTCCAGTGTCGAAGAAATAACTGTACTTAGCTCCCCCACAGGACGAAATCACCGGTATTATCAATAAAAAAAATAGTTTCTTCATGACATTGTTTAAAAAATCAAAGATAGAATCTAAACCTTAGTATACCTTCTTCTTTATCGCGACCCAAAAAAGACCTTAAGCCTTAGGCAGAAGTAACGTGTGCGTTAAGGCCGCAGCAGCGCCAGCTACCAATGGAGAAAGAATATAGACCGTTATAAAACTAAAAGGTACAGAAGGTAAAGCGGCATCTCCCCAACCCATTATAAAAGCTACAATTCGAGGACCAAAATCACGTGCAGGATTAAGTCCGGCTTGGGTAAAGGGAGCTATCAAACAAATAATAATAGTTACTGTTAGACCAATGACCAACGGTGTACTATTATCCACTTGTTCCGGTTTTTCCGTCACTTTTAAGATTACAAATACCAATAGAAAGGTACCCAAGAACTCCGCAAAACAAGCCATATATACCGTTATGGGTAAAACGGTTTCCATACCCGGATTTGGAAAATACTCCCCAAAATAGAGGGCACTTTTATACGATTCCGCACTTCCCCTCAAAATACCGTTGGCAGATTCATATACGGCAATGGCATCGGCAAACAGGAAATACAAAAGAAGTCCTGCAGAAAAAGCGCCTATGGTCTGGGCAAGCATGTATACCGGTAATTTCTTCCAACTGAGTTTTTGTAAGAGGCACATGGCTAAACTCACAGCCGGGTTTAAGTGGGCGGGACAACTGTTACGGGTTACAAAAATAGCGATGGCCACTCCAACTCCCCAAATAAGAGCTACTTCCAAAAGACTATTGAATACCCCAAATAAAACTGTGGCCGCTACAGAACCACAACCGAACAACACCAGAATAAAAGTTCCGAGAAACTCCCCAAAATATTCCCTAAACAAATTCATTAAACGATTTTAGAGAATACATAATACAATTGTGATGCAATCTCTAAACTTCGTTCTTGATATTTTCCATCCTGTAACGGTGTATCGTCAAAAGCTTTTGGGTCATCAAAAGTTAAGGGTATCCGTTTTTGAGCGCCAGGAATAAACGGACAATTTTCGTCGGCATGGCCACAAGTCATAATCGCCGCAAAATTAGATTTTGGATTAAAAGCAGCATCGTAAGTCTTCGAAAAGCCGATAATTGGCATATCACTGTCTCCATATTTTATGGCGTATACCGGATTTTGACCATCGGAAATTTTAGAAATGTCAAAGCCAGATTTTTGTAGCGTTTCTACCACTTTAGGAAACAAGGATGTCGCTTCGGTGCCCCCAGAATAACAATTCACGTTTGGTATATGAAATTTACGTGCCATGGTCTGTGCCCATATTTGGGACAGATGGCTTCTACGAGAATTATGGGTGCATACAAAATTGAGATTTATGGCTTCTTCCTCATCCTTTTTCTCCTGAACAAAGTCGATTAAGGTCTGTAGCACCTGCAAACGTTGTTCATCTGGAACATACCCCTTTAATGACTTGATTTGAGTCTTAATTTCTGTAAACATGATGAGATAAAATTGTAATTATCGGTAATATTACTACTAATTCACATGCCGACAGATCACTCAAAATAATCCTAACGATTATTTAATCTCAAAAGTCAAAGTAGCCCAGTTAGATTCGTAATCCACTTCATCATCCGTTTTCTTTTCCATGTGTATCGTAGCCACATACCACTTGCCAATTTCGGTAGGTTTCATCACCATAATACCGTTGGAATTAGTCTTAGTACTACTTTCATTCTCATGGGCATCCACTCCCGGTTTAGAAGTGCTATAATGCACAATATGGTTGGCGAGTGGCTTCCCATTTCGCAGTAGTTTAAAGGCAACCGACTCCCCTAATGTAATTTCAAAAGGATTATTCAAAGGAACAAATTCAATGGGGTAATTTAAAGGCTTCATAAAATCGATTGAACTCATATCCCCCACCTGTAACAGCGCCTTAACATGCTTGGAATAGCGCTCTTTAGCTCCGTTATTGGTGATTTTCATTTCCTTCCGTTCGGCTATCGTATTTTCTAGACCCTCATGGTCCAAATACTCATTAAAAGCTTTGGCGTCCATTTCCAAGATTTTTGGCAAGGTGGAGATTCCTGCAACATATGTTCCAGAAGCACCAGTGGTATATTTCAAATAGGTAATATTATTTTCACCGTAATAATCCCCATCCGTAGGTTCAAAATAATAACTAGGTCCCAAGATTTTAGCATCAATGATACGGTCTCTTGTAATTTCGTTTTCACTAGTATCAAACGTTCCATTGAAAAGGTATAATTCGCCCGTGGTATTCGGTTTTAAAAAATGGGAATCTGACTTTAAAAATAATTCGTGTGAAGAAAACATACAGGCTATTGCCAATAATAATACGATACGTCCAGTGGATTTCATAATATTTGGTTTATGGTTACTATATGTTTACGAAAGTAAACCATTAAAGGTTTTATGATAGGTATATTAATTTTAATATCCGAGAAGCTTATCTTAAATCCTTTTTTAATGATTAAAAAACATAAAAATAATTCAGCTATAAAGGTAAAATTAATCACTTTTTAAACTCATTTCTTGCTCATAAGAGTATAAATTACCTTCTGCATCCATACCTTCTAAAAATATCTTGAAATTAGAAAGTCCGGTATTTAGGATTTTAAAATTGGCCTGATTATCAACTATTCTAATTTCAGGCTCCCAATGAATTACTCCAATACGACTAAAAGTTTCATCTAAAAAAGTCTTGTATTTCGGATTATAAAACGTTTTATTTGGCATAAAACCATTTTCAACTACATAGGTAGTAGCTATTTTTTTAGTACTTGAATTATTATTCAAGAAATTACCTCCCCTCCTAAGGTATATATAAAGTTTCTCACTAAAACCATTGGAAACCCCTGGTATTATATTATTCCGATCAAAAAAATAACTTTCAATTTCCTCGGTTCTCAAACCCGATAAAAAATCCAATGTAGGCTGCCTAACACCATTAATATAAATAACCAACGGACTTCCTCCTCGTTGCGATTCAATTCTTACTAGAAATTGTTGATTACTCTCAACAGTATTACCATCGTAACCAAAAGGTCCTCTCTGAATATTATAACCTCTATATCTGATAAGATCCAAAACATTCGGATATTTAAATATGGTCTCCTTTGTTACCACACTGATTTTATATTTTAAAAAAGGCTGTACATTAATATTCGCTTTTGCTTTCTTGAGCAGTTTATCCTCAGTAACCGTAACCTCGTCAAGTGCAATTAGCCCCGTAGGTAAAATAAAATTTTCAGATTTAATTCTATTCAAGCTCCTTTCATTGATGAAATTGGAAGGCCAGGGATTTAATCTGTCCAAGGTCTTGGTGTTAACTGAAGTAATATATACCTTAGGTTTTTTCAATTCATTTTTGTCCATTTCAGAGACATTGACTTCTTCACCATTTTGTAAATAAAAATTGGAAACTTGAAATTGTTCTTGACCTTCATTTATTTTCACTTCCTTTTCCAAGTGGTTAACAGTCGGAAATATATAATAGGATTTATCTTCGGTAACCTTTTCATTTACATTGATATTTAGCGTGATACCACGCTCAAAATCAAACCGCTCCACTGGCGGAGCATTAAAAATACTATCCCAATTATAAGCACTCCAGCCTTGGTTTAGCAATAACAAATCTAATTCGTACTCTTTTTTAGCCGTTTTATTCTTAAAATAATAGGCCGGGTTTTCAACAAATCCGGACAAATATGGTGCTAAATAAAAAGCACTTTGGATATTGTCCTTATGGTTATAAGAACTTGTTCCCATTGGCAATATGGATGCACTGAAATTGACTAAATTCTTTGGTTCTCCTTTAATTTGAAGATTCACGGATAGGCTGTCTTGATTATGATCTTTTATTTTGGCGGTTAATTCAGGCATTGATAATCCGTCAGTATTAAAGAACATTCTCTCTAAAATGGGCTCGTTCTCCTCTGTGAAAATAGTCACTGTATTAACTCCTAAAGGAATATCTTTCTTTGAAATAAAAAATCCGGTCGCAAGGGAATCTTCAACAAATTCTATATCTATCCGCTGTTCCCTATTTTCTTTATAGATCAAGGCATAAAAATTTTTATCTTTCAAACTTCCTATAGTAGCATTGTTTGTTTTTATTAGAACAGGAATTTTGTCTTGATAACTACTGTTTTTCAGTTCCAGCACCAAGCCATTGCGATCAGGAAGTGGTAACTTAAATTGAAATGATTCGCCAGATTGAAAATCCTTGACCGCAGTGTATATCGTAGAAGGTTGTGGTAATAACCTGAACTTGCCGTGCCCAAAGCGATTGGTGGAAAATGAGGCCACTTGTTCCCCTGTGGAACCGTCTATAATACCTACATCGTTCACGGCAACTCCGTAACCGTTTTCATTTAAAATTTTTACACCAACCGTATTGATTACGTTGCTCACTAAATGACCGCCTTCCGGTAAAAACTGAACATCAAGTATACTATTTTGAGTATTTGAAATATTTACATTTTCAATTCCGTCCACTATACGTAACTTCTCAATAAAGCGGTTCTTCTCGTTAAAGTTCCGCATCCAATTTGTTTCCGCTTTTATATAAACATCACCGGCTGAATATGTGGAATCAATTTCAAAATTTCCTTGAAAATATCCATCTTTGGCCAAATACAAGTTTTTCTTTATCTGTTGACCTTCTTCGTTATATAATCCTACATAGACATTGCTTGTTTCGACAAAAGGCAGGCTTTCTATTGTATTTAAAACATACCCCTTGAACCAAATATTTTCTCCTTTTACAAAATCGGTTTTATTTACATGTAGAAAAATATTCTCTCTAGGTAGTTTGAAATATTCCCTCAAGGCATCAGCCGTTTTATCCAATGGTATATTTTGAGAATGACCTCGTGCAAAAAAGAAAAAAAGAAAGATTGTCAAAAAAAATTTCATGTGCGGATTTTATAAAATATATAAGATGTTAATAAAAATTAATTGAATTTAAAATTTACAAAATATTCTTGAAAACATAAGAAAAACCTTTCAATAATTATTCACTTTTCATTTCAAAGGATTTTATTAACTTTAAGTTATAAAGTCCCCAGCCAAAAAACAAGAGTTCTAAAATTAGTGCTGGAGTAAAATAGATGGATACCCCATCAAATAGCGTACTAATGATTCTACCGAAAGAAATCCCTCCGATAAACAACACATTACTTAAGGTCGCTGCGCTCCAAAATTTTGTTTTATAACTTCCGATAATCCAAAAAACACCGATACCCATATAAATTCCCATCACGGCCCTAAGCATATTCTTCAATTCAAGAGATTCTACCTTAAAGTCTAAAATCATGGGCATCAATACCTCCGGATAACCTCCATAAACAACGCCCGCAGTAATAACGATAATACCGGACATCAATAAATGTAAGTTCTTAGGTGGTTCCATTTCGCTTTATTCCATAAAGTTTAAAATACCGGTAAGCCGCAATTCCGCCAAAAAAGGAAAACAGGGCAAGCATCCAGAATACGTGCTGATGCCCTTCGATTCCCGGACTGGCATCCAATAAATATCCCATTGCAGGACCCGCAAAAATATCTGGTGTATACCCCACTAAAGAGATAAGGCCCACAGCAGTTCCTGTTAATACCAACGGAATTTTTCCGCTTTGCATAACGGCAAAATAAAGCGCACGAGCGGCATACACTCCTAAGGCAACTATTAAAATAGATAGTAAAAAGAGGAACCATGATGTATGTTCTATTAGACCACTAGCAAATATGACCGACCCCACAAAGGCAATATTAAAACCTATGAACAGCCAAAGACTAGGTCTGGAACGGTCCGCCAAAATACCTATCAAAATACCAACAACGGGCCTTACAAACAATAAAAAAGTACCAACCTGAGCAGAACTTACGGCATCGTACAACATCACATCTTGGGCATACAATGAAAATACATCGGTGATTTTATAGCCTACATACGCACAAAGAATAATTACCATTAATAATAATACCGACGGCAATCTTAGCACCTCACCTATCTGTGAAACGGTGATTTTTTCCACAATAATTTCCTTTTCTGAGCGGTTTGGCAATTTCATGAACAACCAAACCAAAACACCTACAAGGGCAACAATTACGGAGGAAACCAAAATGACATATCTAAAAGCAAATCTACTTTCCTGTAAGGTTGCCGTATCTAAATCCGAAGTCATGAAAAAGGAAAATACCAATACGCCCATAGTGCCAAAAAGTGCACCAACCAATCCTCTTCCCCCATCCAAAAATCCAAAAGCTTTTCCTTGTGAAGTTTCCCCACCCCATACTCGGGTCGCTTTGATCATGGGAGACCAAAACAGAAAAATAGTTGTAAATCCCCAAAAACCATATAGAATTTGAAGCGTTAGATAATCTGGAAAAGTGGCAAAAACGAGTCCGCCCGCAGCAGTCATCCAAAGGGCTACCGCAATCAATTTACGTGGCGGAAATTTATCGGCCAAGGGTCCGCCAAAAAGATAGGATAGCAAGGCTACAAAGCCGTAAACAGAAAAACACAGACCCAATTCCACATTATCTAACTCAAAAACTTTTAAAACCGTAGGTCTAAAGACCCGCTGTAAAACAAAAGGTAAAATGAATACGCTCTCCCCTGCCAAAATTAACAGTAATAAATAGTACCAAGGCGCTTTATAGGGTTGTTTCATTTGGGTTGAATCGGTATCCAGATTTCTTCTTCTGAAGAAGGATCATTATTCTTGTATTTAGGACCTAGCACTTCGAAATGTGGACGGTCATCTAAAGTATAATCGGAATTGGGAATCCAATCCCCATAAATATATTGAAAAATACTAGAGTCTGCACTGGAACCTTGATAGCGGAACACAGCGTAAAGTCCCTCTGTTAAAATTAGGGTATCCATTCCAGACGGAATATTCTCAAAATTGGCCACCGCTAAACAGGCCCATTTCACAAAGCGATTGTTCGGCTTAAAACTCTTAAAATGATTGGGTGCATATTGTTGTAGCGATATAAAATTATCAGAATTTCTGTTTTGTATTTCCCCGCTCCTTCTCCGGAATGTCTTCCAAAGTTCCGCTGTTCTATTTTGGACCAAACTCATTTCCATCGATATCCCGATGAGTTTCTTTTCCTTGAGTGTTTTAAGTATGGGCTCCATCAAAATTACTTTTCTAAATCGATTTGAAACAAACTTGCCGGACCTTCTTTATAATGCGAAGGTAAACTATCCACATTTTTCAGTTCGAACAAGCCCAGAAAGTCAAAACCGGAATTAGTGTAATGTTTTATCAATCCTTTATTATCACCAATGGTATCTAAACGGATATATCTTTTTTGATGTTCTTTGGCATAAACTCTGGCCCAATCCACAATTATGCCTACAAAATTATGACCTCTAAAATCTGGATTTGTGGCGATACGATGAATATAAACAGAAGCATCGGTATTTCGTTCCTCCCAAATTTGTTCATCAGAAAAGGTGATGGCCCAAACACAGGCAATGGGATTATCCAGGATTAGCTTGAACTGCCTATTTTCGGTAATTTCAGAGAAAACCATTGCTCTATCAAACTCTGGCCAAACCACCACTGACTTCTTGCTACGTTGATAATCCGACGCTATTTTATAGAGCTTGAATATTTCATCTATATCTTCATGCGTCGAGTTTTCTATGGTCATAGAGACCAAGTTAAGAAATATCCTTTTGTTTGGAAACCTGGAGGTCACTTCGGATGATTTTCAAGGGGTTTCTGAGCTTGCCGAAGTACACAAGAAAATTGTATCTAGAAGCTTTCGGTGAAAAAAGCATAGCGTGTTCCTATACTGTTCTCGATACTTTTTCTAGGAGAAAAAACTCGAACTGACATTTCGTAATTCTAGTTAGGTTGTCACTTCGAGTGATTTTCGAGGGGTTGCTGAGCTTGCCGAAGTACACGAGAAAATTGTATAGAGAAGCCTTGCGTGTTCCACAGGTTCTCGATACACCGTCTCTTCCAGGACGCCACTCGAACTGAAGATGAGCAAAAAAGAAATTGGACTAAAACAAAATGTCACTTCGAGTGATTTTCGAGGGGTTGCTGAGCTTGCCGAAGTACACGAGAAAATTGTATCGAGGAGCCTCGCATGTTACAAAGTTAGATTTGATTTATAAAACCAACAATCCATGCTCACGTAATCCTCTAACCGACTTCGAATACCAAAAAAGTTCAAAATCTTGCAGATTCGATTCAAAATCGGACTTCAATTGCCCGTAGGTCATGGGTTTATTTTGCGGAGTTAACCTTTCTAAAATTTGAAGTAACCAATCCCCTTTTTCCTTATCCAAAGTAATTTCATAAACATCGGATGCGGAATGAAATTGTAATTCCAATTGATACCAACTATTCCCCTTTTTCTTTTTAATACGCTCATTGGCAATGGGTACAGCCCCTAACCATACGATTTTAGCGGATGCTTTTGTAGTCAACTCCTGTTCTTGTTGCAAACACGAATAAATATAATCCGGAGCAATGGTAGTCGATGGAACCTTAAAATCGAACCATTCTTGTAATACCATATCAAACCCGATACCGTGCATAAAATTGAACAGGGATTTTTTGAGTCCGAAACTAAACTTACCATGGTCGATACCCGTTTTATCTCGAAACTCAATATCATTATTGGCAAAGCTGATTTTTTTCAAATCGGGTAAAACACCGTATTCTTCAGGGTGTAAACCGACCGGACTATGAGCCGTAAGGGCAAATTGATGCCAAAATCCGGATTGTATGATTCCCAACTCGAATAACTGCCGCACCATTTCCAAACTATCCACAGTCTCTTGAATGGTCTGCGTTGGATAACCATACATAAGATAGGAATGTACCATGATATTGGCTTCTGTAAAATTACGAGTTACTTGAGCGACCTGTTCTACCGTAACGCCTTTATCAATGAGTTTCAATAATCGGTCTGAAGCCACTTCCAATCCACCAGAAACCGCAATACACCCAGATGCTTTTAATAAAAAACACAGGTCTTTGGTAAAGTTCTTTTCAAACCGAATATTCGTCCACCAGGTAACCGTAAGTTGGCGTTTGATAATTTCCAATGCCAGAGCCTTCATTAAGGAAGGGGGTGCCGCTTCATCCACAAAGTGGAATCCCGTTTCACCAGTTTGCTCTATCATGGTTTCCATGCGGTCTACCAACAAACCGGCAGCAATGGGTTCATAGACCTTTATATAATCGAGGGATATATCACAAAAGGTACATTTACCCCAATAGCAGCCATGTGCCATGGTGAGTTTGTTCCATCGGCCATCGCTCCAAAGACTGTGCATAGGATTGGCAATTTCTATGACAGAAATATACCTATCTAGCAATAAATCCGAATAATCGGGAGTACCCACTTCAAGTAGTTTGTAATCTAAAAGAAGGCTATTATTCTTATAAACGACGTTCTCATTTTCGAGAATAAAAGTGCGTTTTAATTCTTGAGTATTCTTAAAAACATAGTTGTAAACAAGCTCTAAAGGTCGTTCCCCATCATCCAAGGAAATAAAATCAAAAAATTCGAATACCCGTACATCGGTAAGGCTACGCAGTTCCGTATTAGGAAAGCCACCGCCCACGGCGATTTTTACATCTGGATAATTGGTTTTGATAAATTGGGCACATCTGAAAGCAGTATAGAGATTACCCGGAAAAGGAACCGAGAAACAGACCAATTTAGGTGCTACTGCTTTTAGTTGCCCCTCGAGAATACGAAGTGTAATCTTGTCTATAAACGTGGGCTTTTCGTGTAAGTGCCCATACAATTCGTCAAAGGAATTTGCACTCCTGCCTAACCGTTCCGCATAACGGCTAAAACCAAAATGCGGGTCGATACACTCCACAATAAAATCTGACAAATCCTCTAAATATAAAGTAGCCAAATGTTTGGCCTTGTCTTGCATGCCCATATTTCCAAAGGCCCATTCCATATCGTCCAATTGCTGAAAACGGGAAGCTTCGGGCAGAAAGTTATCCGTACAAATCTGACGCGCAAACGTAGGATTCCGCCCTTGTAATAATCGAATCACGGGCTCTATGGTCTGTAAATACTTTTCCCTCAGCGCATAAATCCGTTGACTATTTTCAGAAATCAGCTTATCGGTTTTAGACGCAATGGCAAACAACTCTTCAAACGTATTTTTCGAGAAAAGTTCTAAAATAACTTCGATACCCAAGTCGGACTGAAAAGAAGAAATCCCCTTCGTGTTCAAAAACCCTTTAATATAGGCCGTAGCCGGGTATGGCGTATTTAATTGTGTAAAAGGCGGGGTAATTAGTAAAAGGTCTTTCACGGAAAAATTTTAGAACAATAGTGCAAAGATAACCGTTAACTTATTCATTGTTCAATATCTCACGAACTGCCTGTTGATAAGCTCTTGGATTATTCGCTTTTTTAATCTTTTTAAACGTTTTCTGCGGATTGGAAAACGACTGGGCAAAGTACTCCCAAAAACCCTGCATTTTCATTTTTATAGGGGTTGGACCTGAAAGTGCTTCGTCATATTGATGGTAAATGGTATCATGGAATTCAGAAAATATTTTCCATCGGTCTTTTGGATATTCGGTAGTATCGCTCTTAATCATACCGGGCAGAAAGGGATCCGCTATGAGTCCTCTTCCTATCATAAAATGGTCTATGGTAGGAAAACGCTGTTGCATCTCCTTCAACTTGGCCACTGAAGTAATATCCCCGTTATAATACAATTTATGCCTCGTACTTTCCACACATCTTTGAAAGGCATCCAAATCGACACCTCCTTTGTACAATTGCTTACCTATACGTGCATGAATGGCGATATTCTTGAGTGGATACCTATTCAACATGGGAAACACCTCTAAAATTTCCTCTGCATGTTCATACCCCATGCGCATCTTCATCGAAACCACCACATCAGTTTCTGAATGGGCACGATCAAGAATTTCATTGATTTTATCCGGATTGCAAATGAGTCCGCTCCCCATACCTTGTTTGGTCACCATAGGGTACGGACAACCTAAATTCCAGTTCAGTTCTTTATAGCCTAAATCTTGAATGTACTTTACCACGAACAAGAATTCATCGGCATTATTGGTCATCACTTGCGGAATGACCTCCAAGGTGGTATTATTCTCCAACTGTAAATCCTTTTGATAGGAATTTTTAATAATGAGCTTTCCGTTCAATCGAATATAGGGGGCATAAAAAGTATCGATCCCACCAAAATAGTGATGGAACGCATTCCGGAACCTAAAGTCTGTAAAACCTTGTAGCGGGGAGGATAATAGGGTTATGGGCATGCCTTAGGATTGAGATTTATTTACGGAAGATACCACGTTTTGAGCTGCATGTATAGCTCCTTCCATATACCCGGGATGATGTGGTGATGTTTCTGAACCAGAAATTAGGAGTCGGTCATCAAAAAATAGTTCTTGATATAGGGGATGACCCCCATTTTGATGCGGAAAAACAGCATCTGTCTGTTGGTCAGACTTGGTGTATTTCTCATGGAACCATAAGGTTTCATGATACGATTCATAAGCTAAAGCATCGGCCCCGAAAACCATTTTAAGTTGACCTTCTATTTTTGCGATACGTTGTTCTTTCGATAAGCGTGCACAATTCCCCGATGCAAAGCCTACCAAAGCAAAAGAATTCTGTTCTGGGTTGGACTGATCATAAAACTCCGTCAAAGGCCCCACATTACTAAAAATGGTACCCGATTGACCACGTTCTCGCCAAAACGGTCGTATATAGGTGAGCGCTATTTTGATAGAATCCTGCATCCAAGTATGGGTGTTTTCCATAACTGTGGACAGTTCTTTCAGTAATGCGGGTGTAAACTTAATTTGATGTAAAAGCAAGGCCAGTGGAATCGTAGTGATTACCACATCAGCATTCAAAATCCGCACTGAAGTGGTAACAACTACTTCTTCCTGCTTAAAATCAAGACTAATAACCGGTTCGTTCAAAACCACCGTATTCGGCTTTAATCTGGAATAAATGGCATTCAACAAACTTTCCGTACCTAATTTAAAGCGATAACTAGGACTGTCGTTAGGGACATTAATTTCTTGTGGAGGTACGTTGGAAAAAGTTTGGAAATAGGACTTTCCTTGAAGAAACTGTTCAAAATAAGGAAGCTCGAATTCTTCGATTATCTCCTTCATACCATAATGACCATCATTAAACCAAGTGGCACCCATCTCAACTTTAGCGCTTCCCGAAGTTATGGTGTGGATTCTTCCCCCAATCCGATTACGGGCTTCCAAAACTGTTACTTCAAAACCTAATTCCTGTAAACGGTATGCGGTTAAAAGTCCGGTAAGGCCCGCTCCTACAATTATTACTTTTCTCTCCATCTCCCTCTTTTTCTTAGATACTGACACTCATTCAATTCGTGAGGTAAGCACACTTGCGGTAACAAGTAATTGCCCCATATGTCGTTGACTGTGTTCCGCCGCATGGAACAATAATCCCAAAACCGTAGAAGGTAATTTTTTTCTACCTACGGTCCGTGGTTCTTTTAAAGTAGGCTCTGAAATTCCCTGGAAATAATTCAGGGCTTCGGCCACTTTGTTGGAGAACTGTTCTTGCAGCTGGGCAACATCGGCCTGTAAATCAAAAACACCTTCTTTTTCCAAAAAATCGAACTGCTCTTGAGATAAAGGTTCTCCTTTGGCATAGGTTAACATGCGGTCCACGACTCCGGTTATATGGTTCATATGAAATCCAACGGATGCCCTCCCCCCTACTTTTGCCCAAAGTAGTTCTTTAGGGAAGCCGGTCGTATATTGTTTTAACTCCTTTTCTGACTGTAAAAGCGCATGTGCTGCCGGTTGTAATAATTGGGGAATATTGGGTAACGGACCTCTTAGCCAATACTCCAAGGTATTTTTTTCCGTAGAATTATCCATGTTTAAAATTTAGAATTATTGCAATTTTTCCTGTACTAAAGAACTTAGCACATAAAAGAGAATAATCAAAGGAATGGCCATAAATTTCATAGTGATGATCAAAACGATACTCACAGTTAAAAAAATGTACCGCATCGCATTATCCTTAAAACTCAAATTCTTGAATTTTAGCGCGAACAAGGGCAGGCTACAGTTCAATAGATAAGCGCTCAAGAGCGTTAGAACCATTAAAAACCATGGATTGAGAATGATGCCGTTTAGAATATCGTTGTTCTGATACAATAGGATAAGCGGTAAAGACAGGATCAACAACGCATTGGCCGGTGTGGGTAAACCTATAAAAGAAGACACCTGATTCTCATCGAGGTTAAATTTCGCCAATCGATATCCTGATGCCATCGTGATGATAAACCCAAAAAACGGAACCAAATGTATCCATTGGAATTCACCACTATTCAAGAAAAAATGGGAACCATCTCCCCACCCCCCTGTTTGAGACATCGCCAATAATTGAAACATAACGACACCTGGCACCAAACCACTGGTAATCATGTCTGCCAAGGAATCTAACTGTAAACCTAATTCGCTTTTCACATCGAGTACCCGTGCGGCCAAACCATCAAAAAAGTCAAAAAATATACCTAAGGCAACGAATAGCGCCGCCATTTCTAACCGATTCAACACCGCAAAAACCGTGGCTACACAGCCACAAAATACGTTCAGTAGGGTAATGAAATTAGGGATGTGTTTTTTCATAGTAGTGGTAAAAGGTCTAAAAATAATATAATTTACTGGGGGTTCATCGATACAATCCTAAAAAGGAAGAATGGTTTAAACATTTGAATTAAAACCAGTTCTCATTTGAGCTTCCAAAAATCTATAACAGTAGAATATTTAATTTAAGATAAAATCTGTTAGTGATGATAAAATAGAAATAAAGTAACTTGTTATTATATACAGTTGTTGGCAAACATATAAACGAACGACAGAACTAACCTAATACTATGAGTTTCAAAGTAAGTGATTTAATAGACCTTGATAAAATTCCAATGAAAATTATTATTTTCTTAGGAATTGTTAGTGGGATTTTTGTGCTTGCATCAGATAGTTTTCTAAAAGTTCTGAAAATGACGGAATTTCAGAAAGATTACGGAAAATTTTTTGGCCCAATTTTTATAGCATCAATAGCATTTATTGGATTGTCAGTAATTTACTATATCAAAGATAAGTTAGAAGACCAATTTAATCGGAATAAAGGAAATAAGATACTAATTGAGGAATTGGAATCATTAGACCCTTCCGAACAATCTGTAATTCGCGAATTTGCAATACAACAGAAAAAATCTGTAAAAATGCCAATTGACAATTCAACTGTCGCAGGTTTAATAAATAAAGGAATTTTAAAAAGAGTCTCTAATATTGGAGATGGATTATATTTTCCATTAACTCTGAATAAAATAGTAGATAGAAAGTTAAAAGAAAGCCATCTAGGAATTTCAAGCGGAATGGGTGAAGATGAATTAAAAGAGGTTATTTCTAATAGACCTGATTGGGCGAAAGACTATTTTTATCGAGAACATTACAAATAAAATACGTTTGCCAATTGAGTAGACGGCCGTGAGTTATAAAGCCCACGGTGCGCCTCTCACACCACCGTACGTACGGGTCTCGTATACGGCGGTTCGTTTTATCAGAACTTTACACTAAGGTAGTACGCCAGCATACTTTGATAACCTCTTTTTCTTAGGCGTTCTTCAGTGATAGTAGTTCTAAGTATAGGGCTTTGGGCTACTGCCCAGGCTCCCATTCTTGTTCTACTCCAAGCATATGCTTGTCCCTGTTTTATGCCTAAACCTATGAGATTCTTGCGTTTGCGCTCCGGTTTCTTCCAATCGTGCCATATACAGTAGCGTAGTCGGTTCCGTAGCCATTCATCCAGCTTTTTAAGTTTGGTCTGTATATTTCCTAATCGGAAATTGTTCAACCACCCTTTATAGATGAGTTCTAAGCGTTGTAGCCTTTCTGATAATGATAATGGCAGCGTTTTCTTGGTAGCATACTTGAGCTTGCGTTTAAGTGTTTGCCAAGCCTGTCCGCTTACTGTTAACTGGTAGTTGCCCTTTACGCCTTTCATATATACTGGCGTAAACCTATAACCCAACACCTTGAATGTAGAAGGTCTGCGGATACCGCTCTTTGCTCTGTTGATAGGTAAATCCAGTTTCTCTTTTAGAAAAAGAAAAACCTCGTTCCCTATCGCTCGTGCAGCTGCTTTTGATTTCGTGTAAATACTGAAATCATCAGCGTAACGAATAAACTTGAACCCTCTCGCTTTTAGGTATTTGTCCAATTGGTCCAACACTATGTTCGACAGCAATGGACTTAATGGGCTGCCTTGTGGTAATCCTTTCCTGCGCTTATGCAATCGCCCATTCTTTAAAATAGGCGCACCAAGCCATTTGCGGATCAACCATAAGGTGGTCTGGCACTTGACCTTGTCATAAATAAGCTGAAGTAGTTTATAGTGTTGTACTTCATCGAAGAAACTCTTTAGGTCTATATCTACTATGTCTTGGTAGCCATCATTGATGTACCCTTGACTTTTTAATACTGCCTGTTGAAGGTTCTTCCTTGGACGGAAACCGTAACTCTCCATCTCGAAATCAAGTTCGAAATGAATCACCAATTGTTGGCTTACCGCTTGTTGAAGCCATCTATCCACTACCGTTGGCACTCCCAGTAATCTGGTCTTGCCGTTCGGCTTGGGTATCTCTACCCCTTTGATAGCTTGTGGCCTGTAGCTTTTAGAAATGAGTTGGTGCACCACTCTTGAGCGGTGGGCATCTATAAATGCCTTCAACTCTGTTGTGGGCATCCCGTCTATTCCTGCCGAACCTTTATTGCGGACTACCTTTTTACCGGCGTCGCTCAAGTTTCTGGCGGCTACTACTTTTGCTATCATTTGTACTGTTCTTGCCCTTCTAGGTATAGGCTATCGGATAAACCGATTCCTATACGAATCCAGACGTGATTTAACGTTCGGTCCTTCCTTACTCGTGAGACCTCCATTTTTCGAATGGCTCGTTTCCCGCAAGTACTATGACCTCTGCTGACTTCTCCATATAGCTACACGTAACTTTGGAGACCTCCCCAGGTAAGAACATCTTCTTTCACTCAATGCCTGTCGTATCTACATAGCTACACTTTTGGTAATCGTTGGGCGTTACAATGATGTGCTTGCTTACCCCAGTAACTATGCCTCTGTATACGATTCCTGTTCGTCAGTACCGAGTTTTGTAGTCTCGCTTTCTTCAGATGTAACCTCGCGGTTACCACCCTTGCGACTTACTAATGCTTCCAGACGTTACTCCAGCGCATAAGGGACTTACACCCTCTAAATAAATCCTTATATTGCTATAAGATAAAGATGCCCATACTGGGCACACACAATACCTATAAACAATACGGGCATCAGGCTTAATCGAAAGGTTTACGTATTGTTATGAAGTCCGCAAAATCTTTGACATTTTGCTTTAAACAAGAAAAAACAAAACAAAAAGATTTTGCTATGTGCATGGCGGAAAGCAAACGCTAGTTTGCTCCCATTCTGTTAATAGCTTGAACGTTGTAAAACATTTCGAAGAATCTAATTACAAATGGAAAAAACAGTTAATCTTTCTGAAAATGATTCAAAGTTATTGACGAATCAACGCTTTGAATTTAAATACTCGGAGGTAAAAACAAAGCTGAAGCAATTAATGGTTGATGGATTGATTGACGAAAAGCAGTTCGAAAAAATTCAGGACGAAGACATTCTGTTGAAAATAAAATATAAGAGCTATAAAAAATGTATTAAACAGCTAATCGTTGGACTAATATTAACGGGAATTGGATTTGGTCTATTGAGCGACTCTTCATTGCGCTACTTATTTATTGTCGGTGGATTAATTTTATCGATTAGCTCATTCTTTGGGATTTCATCAAACAAATTGTCGAAATCTCAAAAGGATTACCTGAAGAAATAAAAACGTTTTACAATACAACCTGAACCTAATGCGGACTTTAGGGCATAATACAAAGGTCTATGTATTTTTATAAAGTCGCTAAATCTTATGGATTTAGCTTTCAAGAGAAAAAAGAAAAAGCAAAACCAAAAGCTCTAGCTTCGTGCATAGACGGAAACGAAAACTTTCTTTGCTTCCGCACTAGGCTTAGCAGAGACATTGTGTACAATTAAAATAATGAATATCAAGTATCAATATATTTCAGAATGGACTATTAATCTCAACTCAGAAAATGAATTTCGGGATTTAATAAATACGCAGGGAATATTCAAAGATGAATTTTCAGCAAAAAGAAAAACTCCAAGCACCAGCTTACAACTAAGATATGACGACGATTATCTAACTCAAATTAGATACATTGACGTTTTAAATGATAGCGAAATTGAACTTAGTAATTCAGCTAAAAGTTTTCGCTATTTTGAAAATAAAAAGAATAGGATTAATTTTTTAATACCAACTAAAAAAGAAACTAATAGCTTCATAGGCGAAGATGGTACCTTAAATTTTACAGCACCTAAATCGAACTTAATAGAAGTTCCATTTCAAACTATAGCGAAAATATCAAGCAAAGACAAACCATTTGAATGGCTTCCATTTGATGATTTTTATATTACATATCCCTTATTTACAGGTTTGGGCGAATTCCTGTTTCTTGATTATATCGAACCTTTATCACCCAAGTTAATTGGTGATTACAAAAATATCGAATATCCATTTGGAAAAATGGACCCAGCAGGAATACATAAATTTAATCGTATCAATTTATCCATGAAATCAATAAAAAATCTAAGCGAAGATGAAGATTTGGGTTTTGAATATTGGTATGCCGGAATTTCAGGGATTCCTTTTTGGATTCAACATCCAGATATCCCTAAATGTCCTAAAACAGGTAATTTGATGCGCTTTGTATGTCAAATTAAAACCTTAGAATCCGTCAAAGTCGGTCAGTCAAATCTAAAATCAGAAGAAGATTATTTTGCCCAATACACTAAATACTTAAGGTTTTGGGAAAGCGGGACTTTATATGTTTTTATGGAACCTAAGAGCAAAGTTGTTGGGTTAATCATACAGGACACCTAACTGAAAACTACTTGTAAACAATACAGGCTTAGGGTACAATCGAAAGGTTTGCGTATTTTTATTAAATCACTCTAACTTTGAGATTTCGTTTGAGACAAGTAAAAATAATCCTAATCAATATCTTTTAATTGTCCTAAAGATGAGAGTTTCCAATCATTATATTTCCCTGAAATGATAAAATAATTTTTAAATTATAAACGATATGAGAAGTAACTATGTGAGGTGGGTCGTGTTATTTGGTTTTACCACCGTTTTTGCCCAAAATTGGAAGCCCGAGTTCAAAGAAAACATTCCTTTGGACTCTATACACTTAAGCGACCCTGCAATTCTCGCCGATAATCGTTCCTCAACGTATTACATGACTGGTTCGGGCGGCCTACTTTGGAAGAGCAAGGACCTAGCGAAATGGACTGGCCCATATGAAGTGACCGAAACGAATCCAGATTCATGGATGGGTCCAAAACCAATGATATGGGCGGCAGAATTACATCAATACAAAGAAAAGTATTACTATTTCGCAACGTTTACCAATAGGGATGTTGTGATTGATACGGTGAAGGAAAATACAATTCAAAGGCGTTCTAGCCATGTATTGGTGAGCGATAGACCCGATGGACCATATATACCGATGGAAGATGAAACCTATTTACCAGCTGACATACCTACTTTAGATGGCACCTTCTGGGTAGATAAGGATGGTAAACCTTACATGATCTATTGCGAAGAATGGTTGGTGAATTGGAACGGTACCATGGAAAAAATTGAATTGAAACCAGATTTGAGTGGTACAGTTGGTAAGAGACAGATATTATTTTTTGCACACGATTCCCCATGGAGCAAGGACAAAGACCAATATGGTCGTATACTTCCCAACAAGGTAACTGATGGACCGTACCTGTTTACAACACAAACGGGAAAATTAGGAATGATTTGGACCAGTTGGGTGTTCAGTGACTATGTACAGGGTGTTGCCTATTCTGAGAGTGGCACATTATATGGACCTTGGATACAGGAAAATGATCCATTAACTCCGCCAAACTTTGGTCACGGTATGCTATTTCGCACTTTTGATGGAAAATTATTAATGTCGGTTCATAGCCATAAAAGCATTAACGGCCGCTACATTAGAATTCCACATCTCTTTGAAGTAGATGACTCTACAGATAAAATTGTGGTATTAGACGAATATCGACCTAATCCAAAATAAATAAAACTTTAAACAGATTTTGAAGAAATTGGATGCGAATAGTATTCTCATATAAGTTTAAATGAACCTGTAATTCTCTATAACCCTATGAGACATTACCCACTATTTTTCAAAAACTGTAGGCCATTAAAGTTTTTTGTGAAAAATTAAAACTTCAAATAACTCTAGGGTCAGCAAAATGACGAACGAACAATTCCATACTTATAATGGAACTTACAATACTAATATACTGCATAAGAGCTTTCATATATATTTAAACTTCCTCTGTAAATAAAATAGATGTAGTGTACCTAAGACAATTCTACAAGTGACGTACTCAAAAGCTGATATGGGTATATAATTCTAATAGGTTTAGGGTAGAAATAAAAACTCAATCACAATGTCTAAATTTATTCATCACATGATTTTGGGAATATTTTTAAGATTAGGTTATTAAGTACCAAATCATCCTAGCCAAAAGGTTACCCAATTTTAAAATAAGCCTATAGACAAAAGATTAAAAGATGCAAAAACACCAAAAGAGCTTGAAGATATTAAAACATGCAGCATTTACTTTGGCCGCACTATTAATCTTAGTTGATTTTGTTTCACCGGGAAGCGTACTAAATAATCAAATCATCAATGTGGAAAAGGAGCGACAGAACTATTATAATGCAGCCGGAAACTACAATTATTCCTATAAAGTAATTACAAGTGAACATGAATTTTTAGTAACAGAAGATTTTGCAAAATTAAAACTGGAAGGTGAAAAAATCGAATACTCCGTTTCTCGATTATTTAAACAAGTGAACTGGTATCGATTGCGTTCTTCTGACAACAAATCTTATTATTCTTTAAGAATTGCATCAGGACTGGTTCTTCCTTTTCTGGTTCTGATTTCGATTTTTATGGCATTTCAATTTAAAAATAAAATAGGCACATTAATATTTAAATTTCAGGTCCTTTTGAAAGCGGATTTGCTATTTTTTATGACTTAACTGAAATAATTTCTTAAAAGGTCATTTAGTTTTAAATTATAGTGTTAAGGCTTTAACTTTTTTTTCTACCTAACTTAATCATGCAAACTTAAAATTTAATGCCAGTTAACATATGAAACTACTGACAATAGTTTTTTTTCTGATTTTAATCGGCTGTAAAGGCGAAACAAAAACTGAACTCAAAACCGAAAATGATATTGATGAATCGGTTTACGCTATGTGGCAAAATTTTATAACATCAAATCCGGAATTCCAAAAAGAAGAGCTCCCAGAATCTTGGTTTTTTCATGATAACAAGGAAGATGCGAACCGGTTGGCAGAATTAACCTTAAGCGGAAAAAAGAAAGCCTCGTCCGGTCTATACGCTTGGTATGAAGCCGCTGATGCCGATTTACCAAAAATAGGAACAAAACAAATCATCACAGATTTTGAAGGAAAAGCCAAAGCGATTATTGAGATTCAAAAGGTAGATACCATTCCATTTCTTCAAATTTCTGAGGAATACGCCGCATTGGATATGGGAACTACCCTACAACCGCTTGAAAAATGGAAAAAAGCCCATTGGGAGTTCTTTTCTAAAGCCATGGAAGAAAGTGGAGAACAACCTACGGAAGATATGCTTATCGTTTGTGAATGGTTTGATACTATTTGGCCAGAATAGTTTCTTTTATATCCATAGTAATCCATGAAAATAAGATTAAGACCGAAAATTCCCGTATTTAAGAACATTCTGAAATTATAAAAAAGCAACATCCACCAATTCTGTTATTATTCGCATCTTTGCGGTAGCGTAAGCGCTTGCCATGATGTTAAAGAGAATAGTAATTTTTTTGCTGATTATAATCGTCCACCGCTTGGGTATTTCCCAACAAGTGGAGCTATCTCCCCTATCCAAAATCAGTCTACTTACTGTGGGTACTGGAGAAGATTTGGCGGCCAAATTTGGACATAGTGCTATTCGGTTACAAGATCCTACTTTGGGTATTGATGAAGTATATGGTTACGGAACCTATGATTTTGAAGACCCCAACTTCTATTTGAATTTTACCCGTGGTAAGCTTTCTTATACCATTTCTAGGATGCCGTTTAAATACTTTGACTATTCCTATCAAATGGAAAAGCGTTGGATAAAAGAGCAATCGTTAGATTTAGATTTGACCCAACGGCAAAACATTGTTGGTTTCCTGGAGAACAACCTGTTGCCGGAAAACAAAAGGTATAAATACGATTTTCTGTTCGATAACTGCGCAACTAGAATACCTATGGTTTTTGAAAAGACTTTGGGAGATGCCTTGCAGTTCAATTTTGAACATTTAGAGCATCAATATACTTTCCGGCAATTGATTCATCAAAACTTGAATCCAAACACTTGGTCCAATTTTGGGATTGATTTGGCCTTAGGTTCTGTCATAGACCGAAAAGCGACACCTTACGAACATTTGTTTTTACCCTTGTACGTGTATGAGCAGATGAAGCATACCACCATTAATGGTAAACCCATCGTTAAGAAGGAGCAATTACTTTTAGACCTGCCAGCACAGGAAAATACAAACCTATTTATCTTAACGCCTGCATTTTGGTTGGGTCTTTTACTTATTTTGGTGATTTGGTTTACGTACAAAGACCACAAAAACAATACGAGAACAAAATGGTTGGATTTTAGTTTATTCTTAATTACTGGTCTTGCTGGATTATTAATTCTATTACTTTGGTTTGCCACAGACCATTTGTCCACCAAAATGAACTTTAATTTCCTTTGGGCGTTCGCTCCTAATCTCGTGGCCGCATTTTATTTATTGAAAAATTCGGTGCCACAATGGATAAACAACTATCTTATAAAAATCTCACTACTATTATTAGTCAGCGTTATTCTTTGGATACTTCAAATTCAGGTGTTTTCGATATTGATGATTCTAGTTTTATTGACTTTGGGAATCCGATATCTATTCCTAATTCAGTATTTTAAAAAGCACTTCAGCAAATGAAAATCAGCATATCCATCAAAATAAACTATTAAATACTTTACTACTTACCTCTAATATTGAACACTTCTATATGAATTTACTTACCGTTGAAAATATTTCTAAATCCTATGGTGAACTGGTGCTTTTTGACAACCTTTCCTTTGGTGTCAACAAAGACCAAAAAATTGCCTTAATCGCCAAAAACGGTACAGGAAAAACATCCATTCTTAATATTCTGTCGGGAGCGGACAGTCCAGATACTGGACAAGTGAATTACAGAAAATCGACCCGAGTTTCTTTTTTGGCGCAAGAGCCTGTAATGGATCCTAATTTGACGGTTGAAGAAACCATTTTCGCTTCGGATAACGAGATTCTAAAAGTTCTTGAGAACTATGAAAAGGCTTTACAAAATCCTGAAGATGCAGATGCTTATCAAAAAGCTTTTGATGACATGGACCGATTTGAAGCTTGGGATTTTGAAACCCAATACAAACAAATTCTTTCCAAATTAAAATTGGATGATCTTCATGCGAAAGTAGATAAACTTTCCGGGGGGCAAAAAAAGCGTTTGGCACTGGCCAATGCATTGATCAATAGACCAGATTTATTGGTATTGGATGAACCTACCAACCATTTAGATTTGGAAATGATCGAATGGTTGGAAGAGTTTTTTGCTAAGGAAAACCTTACCCTTTTTATGGTGACGCATGACCGGTACTTTTTAGAACGAGTCTGTAACGAAATCATAGAATTGGAAAATGGCCAATTGTATTCCTATAAGGGCAATTACTCCTACTATCTTGAAAAAAAAGAAGCTCGAATAGAACAGCAAGCGGTAGAACAACATAAAACGGAGTTGTTGTTCAAAAAAGAATTGGATTGGATGCGCCGTCAACCCAAGGCCAGGACTACCAAGTCCAAATCACGTATAGACGATTTCCAAGACATCAAAGAAAAAGCAAGTCAGCGTAGAAAAGACCATCAGGTTCAATTGGAATTGAATATGGAGCGCATGGGAAGTAAAATCCTTGAACTTCATAAAATATCCAAGTCTTACCCAAACAAACCTATTCTAGATAAATTCGAATATGTATTTCAAAAAGGGGAACGAATAGGAATCATCGGTAAGAACGGAACAGGCAAATCTACCTTTCTGAATATCCTTACCGGCCATGATGAACCGGACAGCGGAAAAGTGGTAGTTGGAGAAACTATAAAATTCGGCTATTACACGCAAAAAGGAATTAATATCAAAGAGGGTCAAAAAGTAATTGATGTTATTCGGGAGTTTGGGGAATACATTCCGTTAACCAAAGGAAGACAGATTTCCGCACAACAGCTTCTAGAACGGTTTTTATTTGACCGTAAAAAGTCCTATGATTATGTTGAAAAATTAAGTGGCGGCGAACGTAAGCGTCTTTATTTATGTACAGTCCTTATCCAAAATCCCAATTTTTTGATTTTGGATGAACCTACCAATGATTTGGATATTGTGACTTTAAATGTTCTAGAAAGTTTCTTGTTGGATTTTCAAGGTTGTTTGATGGTGGTTTCTCACGACCGTTATTTTATGGATAAAATTGTAGATCACTTATTTGTTTTTAGGGGCGATGCCGTGGTAGAAGATTTTCCAGGTAACTATTCAGATTACAGGGCGTACGAAGATAGCCAGGTCATTGAAAAAAGAGAGCAAAAAGAAGCGCTGTCCTCCTCAAAAAATAGCTGGAAAGAACCTGATACTACTGTAAAACTATCCTATGCGGAACAGCAGGAACATAAGCGATTGGAGAAGGAGATTAAAAAGTTGGAAGAAAAGAAAGTAGAACTACAACAAAAGTTCACAGATGCTTCACTTTCTGGGGAAGAGATTGATGCCCTTTCCATAGAATTGCAGGAAGTAATGGATACTATAGACGAAAAGACGGAGCGTTGGTTTGAGTTATCGGCCATTTTGGAGGGTTAAGAACCACCAAAATTCCTACTGGGAATAATGGAAACGACACTTTTCTGTAGATTATACATTGAACTTATCTACCCGTCGTTTCCATTGAACTAAAGGTACTTGCCGTTCAACCATAGCAGTCCATAATTCAGATATACGCTAGATATCTTTACATGACAATACACAAGTCATGAGAAATATAATAGTCTTTTCGGTTTTTTTTCTACTAGTGTTTACTGGGCAAGCAATGGCTCAAGAAGTACCTACTACTAAACTTAAAAAAGTAGAGGTTATTCAAAAGAACTATAACTTTAAAACTGAAGCTGTTCATAATTTAAACGAAAATACGGATGTAGCCAGACTGTATAAAAATAGAAATACCCGTATTATCAAAGCTCTAAATTTTCATACAAAGGCAAATAAACCGAAAATAGCCTAATCAGCCTCTTACCTACCAAGAAGAATTAATTTAAGCCAATTTCCTTCCCTTTTCAATCATTTCCTATTTCCCCTTACCACAGTATCACTATTTTTGAAAAACTTGAGAATAGACTATTGTGTTTCGTTTTTTTTCCTTTATTAAATTTTATGTTTCGGCCACCAATCAACATGGAGTGCATTCTCCTTTCATCTATGGGTATGTCACCAAATGTTTATATAAAAAATCAAATTTCCGGTTGCCCATAGTCCAAAAGATTTTGTTGAAAAGCCTGTTGTATTTCGACTTTAAATCCGTTAAGGTATTAGGAGATATGGAATCTGTCCGGAAAAATATCCAAAGCTATTGTCCAGATATCCTATTTGATGACAATTCAAATCATGTACTGTATACCGATGAAAATATTGACCAATTTCTTCAGACAGACCTAAAAGAAATTCCTAATGACGCGATGCTTATCATCAACGGTATTTACAAAAACAAAATAGAAAATGAAAAATGGGAACGTCTTAAGAACGAAGATTTTGTAAGGGTAACGGTGGACTTATTTTATTGTGGTGTTGTTTTTTTTAGAAAAGAACAGGCCAAGGAACATTTTAAAATTCGGATATAATCCTGTAATTTTAGGCCTTAAGTTGATTACGATGAATAATACCATTTATATTATCCTTGGAGTTGTATTTGCCGTCTATTTGGTAATTACGATGATGAACCGCAAAAAATCCAATTCCAGAAAATCAAGAAAGTTCATGGAGGACTATGAGCGCAAAAACAAGAAGGAGTAAGTAACTCAATGGTATTAAATATAATTCCTTTTTCAACTATTTCTCTATTTTAAAAATTCACCCTTTCACTAATCATTAAGCCATAAAGTTCATGAAAATATATACCAAAACCGGTGATGACGGCACCACAGGGCTTTTTGGCGGAACACGGGTACCAAAACATCATATCCGTATTGAGAGTTATGGTACGGTAGATGAGTTGAATTCTTGGCTGGGACTCATTAGAGATCAAGAAATAGCAGAAATTTCTAAGCAACAATTAATCCAGATACAGGCGCAATTATTTACGGTTGGGGCAGTTTTAGCGACGGATCCTGAAAAAGCGGTATTAAAAAATGGAAAGGAGCGGTTGAACATTCCTAAAATCTCTTCCTCAGAAATTCAATTTTTAGAGGAAGCTATTGATGTTATGGATACTGAATTACCGGAGATGACCCATTTTATTCTCCCGGGCGGACATACAACCGTGTCATACTGTCATATTGCTCGCACGGTCTGCAGACGTGCCGAAAGGATGTCTACCCTATTGTTCGAAAATGAACCGTTTGATACAGAAGTACTTTCGTACTTAAACCGACTATCTGATTACCTATTTGTACTGGCACGAAAATTATCAAAGGATTTAGAAGCGAAAGAAGTAAAATGGATTCCCGAAAAAAAGGACCAATAATTCCGCATATAATTCGTTATGAATTTATCAAAGCAAAAATAAGCATCAAAAAAATTGAAATAATTCCCTAATTACTTGGCTGTCTCAATTTTAAAATTACTTTTGCAAAAAATTAAAATCAAACAATTACTATGTATTGGACATTAGAATTAGCATCTTACTTAAGTGATGCACCTTGGCCGGCAAGTAAGGATGAGTTAATAGATTACTCCATCCGAACTGGAGCCCCCTTAGAAGTTGTTGAGAACTTACAATCAATGGAAGAAGAAGGTGGCGAGATTTATGAATCAATCGAAGAGATTTGGCCTGACTACCCTACGGAAGAAGACTACCTCTGGAACGAGGACGAATATTAATATTCGGATATCATAATAACTACGTAAAAGTCTCCTTGGAGGCTTTTTTTTTATGTAATTTTGGCAGGTTATTGGGCAAAATGGCTCCAAAATTAAGACTGGAATACCTTTTGCTCATGCTCAACGTCGATTATAGTTATCGGCACTAAAATATTTTGAAATCAATTCCTGATTAAAGTTTTAGGAAAATTTCAATCCTAAATAGTAAAATACATATGAGTTTCATCAATTCCATCCTAAAGGCATTTGTAGGTGATAAATCACAAAAAGATGTAAAGGAATTACAGCCTTTAGTAGACCAAATAAAATCATTTGAATCGCAAATAGAACGTCTTAGCCACGATGAACTACGGCAGAAAACGATAGACTTTAAAAGAACAATACAGGATTCTTACAAAGAACAGACCGCACAAATCAACACCTTAGAGGAAGAAGTTAAAAACTCTACGGATATTGACAAGAACGAGGATATCTATACCGAGATAGATAAGCTAAAGGAAGAAGCTTATGCCATCTCAGAAGAAACATTGAATAAAATATTACCGGAAGCTTTTGCTGTGGTCAAAGAAACGGCAAAACGATTTGCCAATAACGAAACCATCACAGTAACCGCATCAGAATATGACAGATTGTTATCAGGTTCTAAAGCTTATGTTACCCTGGACGGTACAAATGCCATATGGCAAAATTCATGGGATGCCGCAGGAAAAGAAGTGACTTGGGATATGGTACATTATGATGTGCAGCTCATTGGAGGTATTGCCCTGCACCAAGGTAAAATTGCGGAGATGCAAACAGGTGAAGGTAAAACCCTTGTTGCTACACTTCCTTTATATCTGAATGCATTGGGTGGTAATGGTGCCCACTTGGTAACGGTTAACGATTATTTGGCCAAAAGAGATAGTGCTTGGATGGCACCTATTTTTGAATTCCATGGTCTTTCGGTTGATTGTATTGACCACCACAGACCTAATTCAGAAGGTAGAAGAGCCGCGTATAATGCAGATATTACCTACGGAACCAATAATGAATTCGGTTTTGATTATTTAAGGGATAACATGGCGCATACGCCAAAAGATTTGGTACAACGCCCTCACAATTATGCAATTGTAGATGAGGTGGATTCCGTTTTAGTGGATGATGCCCGTACACCCTTGATTATTTCTGGTCCAGTTCCAGAGGGAGACCGTCATGAATTCAACGAGCTAAAACCAAAGGTTAGCGAAATCGTTCAAAAACAACGTCAGCATTTGACAGGTATTTTGGCCGAAGCTAAAAAGTTAATCGCAGAAGGAGATACCAAAGAAGGTGGTTTCCTTTTACTACGTGTATATAGAGGTTTACCAAAGAATAAAGCGTTAATTAAGTTCTTGAGTGAAGAGGGTGTGAAGCAATTACTTCAAAAGACGGAGAATTTCTACATGCAGGACAATAATAGGGAAATGCCTAAAGTAGATGAGGATCTATTGTTCGTTATTGATGAAAAGAACAATCAGATAGAATTGACGGACAAAGGTGTTGATTATATATCCGGTGAACAAAACAGAGATTTCTTTGTGATGCCAGATATAGGAGCGGAAATCGCTAAAATAGAGCAACAAGATTTAGAAATCGAAAAAGAAGCGGAACTCAAAGAAGAACTTTTTAAGGACTTTACCATTAAGAGTGAACGTATTCATACGATGAGCCAATTACTTAAAGCTTACACCCTATTTGAGAAGGATGTGGAATATGTGGTGATGGATAATAAAGTGATGATCGTTGATGAGCAGACCGGTCGTATTATGGATGGCCGTCGGTATTCTGACGGACTACACCAGGCTATTGAAGCAAAAGAAAGTGTCAAAATCGAAGCGTTGACCCAAACCTTTGCGACAGTTACCTTACAGAATTATTTCAGAATGTACAGCAAACTGTCCGGTATGACAGGTACAGCGGTTACAGAGGCTGGTGAATTCTGGGAAATTTATAAGTTGGATGTTATGGAAATACCCACCAACAGACCCATCGCAAGAGATGACCGTAATGACTTAATTTACAAGACCAAAAGAGAAAAATACAACGCTATTATTGATGAAGTCACCAAATTAAGTCAGGCAGGAAGACCTGTGCTAATTGGTACCACATCGGTTGAAATATCAGAATTACTTTCAAAATTATTGAGCGTTCGCAAAGTACCTCACAACGTATTGAATGCAAAACTTCATAAAAAGGAGGCGGACGTTGTTGCCGAAGCTGGTAAACCAGGTATTGTGACCATTGCCACCAACATGGCAGGTCGTGGTACGGATATTAAATTGACCGAGGCTGTTAAAAAAGCAGGTGGTTTGGCCATCATCGGTACAGAACGTCATGATTCTAGACGTGTGGATAGACAGCTAAGAGGTCGTTCCGGTCGTCAAGGAGATCCAGGAAGCTCTCAATTCTACGTTTCCTTAGAAGATAACCTGATGCGTTTATTCGGCTCGGATAGGGTCGCTAAAATGATGGATAAGATGGGCTTGGAAGATGGTGAGGTTATTCAACATAGTATGATGACCAAATCTATTGAACGTGCCCAGAAAAAAGTAGAGGAAAATAACTTTGGGGTTCGTAAACGGTTATTGGAATATGATGATGTTATGAACGCCCAACGTGAGGTTGTCTACAAAAGAAGACGCCATGCCTTACAAGGTGAGCGTTTAAAACTGGACATTGCCAACATGGTCTATGATACTTGTGAAGTTATCGTAGAAGGTAATAAAGCAGCTAACGATTACAAGAATTTCGAGTTTGAACTAATCAAGTATTTCTCCATGACTTCTCCGGTAGAAGAAGATGATTTTGGAAAAATGGGAGCTCAAGAAATTACAGGTAAAATCTACAAAGCTGCTTACGAACATTACAAGGAAAAAATGGGGCGTAATGCCGATGCCGCTTTCCCTGTAATCAAGAAAGTACATGAAGACAATGCCAACAACTTTGAGCGAATTGTGGTTCCCTTCACGGATGGGATTAAAACCTTGAACGTGGTTACGAATCTTCAGGAAGCTTATGATAGTAATGGTAAGCAATTGATTACCGACTTTGAAAAAAATATCTCCTTAGCCATTATCGATGATGCTTGGAAAACGCATTTACGAAAGATGGACGAATTAAAGCAGTCTGTTCAATTGGCCGTTCACGAACAAAAAGATCCTTTGTTGATTTATAAATTCGAAGCTTTTGAGCTTTTCAAGGACATGATTGAAAAAGTGAACAAAGAGGTAGTTTCGTTCCTGTTTAAAGGAGAATTACCTTCAGGTAATCCTAATGAAATTCAAGAAGAAAGAAATATTAAACGTTCCAAGGAAAATTTACAAATGTCCAAGGAGGAAATTCCTAATAGTGACGAGTTGGCTGCACGTAGTAGGGCCGTAAGCCAAAATCAAGGGCAACGCCCGGCAGTAACAGAAACAATTACTAGGGAACAACCTAAGATTGGTCGCAACGAGCGTGTTACCATCAAAAACGTAATGAGCGGTGAAAGTAAGACCGTAAAATTCAAGCAAGCAGAACCTCTACTTCAAAATGGAGAATGGGTGCTAACGCAAGAGTAGTAATACAAATAAACATATATTTAAAAAAGGCATCCTCTAGAGGGTGCCTTTTTTATTGATTGCAACACGATAAAATCAAAAACAGTTATTAAATATTCATATACCAAGGTCTATTTTTAATTATATTTAAAGAATCTATTAAATATTTAATTATATGACATCTAACCGTAGAAAATTCATTACATCCATTGGAATGCTAGCAGCAAGTTCTGCCTTCCCTATATCCACTTTTGCCTTTTCAAAAAAGGATAAATTAAAAATCGCTTTGGTAGGAACCGGTATTCGAGGCATCACGTTTTGGGGAAAACGATTGGTAGATGAATATTCGGAAATATTGGAATTCGTAGGGCTCTCAGATATCAATCCTAGTCGGTTAGAATATGCAAAAACCTTTATTGGTGCCGAATGTCCACTTTTTACCGACTTTGAAAAAATGGTGAACGACACAAAACCCGATTTGATTATTGTTACCACCAAGGATTCAACCCATCATCAATACATCATCAAAGGTTTAGAAATGGGATGCGATGTTCTAACGGAAAAGCCACTAACGACGGATGAAACAAAATGCCAAAAGATTTTAGATGCTGAAAAGAAATCGGACAAAAAACTGATTGTCGGTTTTAATTATAGATGGAGCCCCTATGCAACTAAAATAAAAGAATTACTATCCAGCAAAACAATTGGTGATTTAGTATCCGTAGATTTTCATTGGTATTTGAATACGTATCATGGGGCTTCATATTTTAGAAGGTGGCACGGAGAAATGGAAAGTAGCGGTTCGCTTTGGGTGCACAAAGCTACCCATCATTTTGATTTGCTCAATTGGTGGATAAATTCAGAACCCAACGAAGTCTTTGCCTATGGTGATTTAGATTTTTATGGCAAAAATGGACCTCAAAAAGGACCTAATTGCAGAAGTTGCACACATAAAGATACTTGCGATTTCTATTGGGACATCAACAAAGATGAATTTTTGAAAAAACTTTATGTGGACCATGAACATGAGGATGGTTATATAAGAGATAATTGTTTGTTTAGGGATGATATTAATATCTACGATAAAATGTCTGCCCAAGTAAAATATACTGACAACACCGTTTTAAATTATAGCTTGACCACCTACTCACCTTTTGAAGGTTGGAGGGTTGCCTTTAATGGTACAAAAGGCCGTATTGAAGCTTCGCAGGATATTCCCTATCATAAGCTAAGCACTGTGGATGAGGCAGAAAAGCATGCTTTAGAAATGGAGCAGACGAATGCTGAAGAGTTGAGTACTGAACCTATTATCGTTCATCAACTTTGGAAGGAACATGAAATCATCAAAGTGCCTATGGAAAAAAGTGGACATGGTGGTGGCGACAAAAGACTTCACGATAAAATTTTCATTAATCCAGAAATTGAAGATCCCTTTGGAAGAACTGCCGGTGTTAGGGATGGTGCTATGTCAGTATTGATTGGTATTGGAGCTAGACGAAGTATAGAAAGCGGCAAGGCCATTCAAATTTCAGAATTAACGGATCTTATATCCAAAAAAGAGCGTAGTTGATTCAATTTTAACGCCTTGGCATATCCTATTGTAAAAAATACTAGTATAATGTTAAAAACATAATTAGCTTTACATTTAACAAACACCGTGATTTGAGTACCTAAACCATACCTATGCCGGGATTTACCATTGACCAAGAGCGTCTCGAGGATAAAATCAAGCTATTTTTAAAGGTAAACTACACCACTAGTGTCATTTCGATTCTATTTGGTGTTGTCTGCTATTTTTTACTTGATATCATTGAAGTTATTGCTTTTGCACTGGCAGTTTTTGGCGTGGTTAATATACTCAACCTGCAATACTATAAAATTCATCAAAAGATTGCATCCGTCTTTAATTTCTCTTCTATAATCGGACTCATTGCCGCATTCGTGATTACCCTATATAGTGGCGGCATAGAAAGTCCTTTTATATTTATGATGTCCTTAATCGCTTTTGGTGGATATATCAACACTAGTAGACATGGTAGAATTTACTTATTGGTTATTATAGTACTCATCTTAGTCATATTTGCCCTTAACTTTTTTGAAGCAAATGCTATAGAAAATATAGTTCCAGAATATTCCCGACCCGTATTTAGTTTGATGTCGATTCTATTTGCCATTTTTTTATTGGGGAATACTTTTGGACAGAGTTTACTGCGGACCTATAATGCCTTGTACAAATCAAAAAAAAGCTTGGTAATTCAAATGCATGAAAAGGAAAACCTGCTAAAAGAAGTGCACCACAGAGTAAAGAACAATTTACAAACGGTTTCCAGTTTGCTTAGTCTGCAATCTCGAAATATCGACAATGGCCCCATGAAAGGCTTGCTGAAAGGAACTCAAAATAGAGTGATTGCCATGGCTATGGTTCATGAAATGTTATATATGCGAAATGACATTAGCCACATTGAATATAAATCCTATGTTCAAGAATTAAGCGAATATTTGATAAGATCTATAAAAGGGGTAGACAATACTATTGAATTAAAAATTGATATCCCTGATATTAAATTAGGGATTGATACCGCCATCCCACTTGGACTTATCATTAATGAAGCATTGACCAATGCCTTAAAATATGGAATTTCCGATGAAGAAGAAGGGATAATTCACATTTCGATGCAAAAATTGGATACCAATGAATATATCTTGGAAATAGGCGACAATGGAAATGGTTTTCCAGAAACTATAAATTACAAGAATACAAAATCGTTAGGTTTAAAATTGATTCATAATCTTACCCGTCAATTAAGAGGCACTATTGAAAGGGATAATTCCAAAAAAGGCACCAATTACATTATCAAATTCCACGAAATAAAACAGCAATCATCCCCTATTGTCTAAACGAAGTTGTGGTTCTTTGGGAATATGATATAATCATTTAAGAAGTAAAGTATTAGGATTTAATTTCTTTGATAATACTTATATTTAGACGACCAACTAAATCGCTCATTCATGTATAAGCAACTACTTTTAACTTTAACGGTATCTATTTTTTCGTTCGCTATCTCCCATTCCCAATCCTTGGAAGGAGATGGTCCACATTCGCAACTTATTATCCGAGGCGTTATGTTGATTAACGGTAACGGAGCACCTCCGGTAGGTCCCGTAGATATCGTAGTCGAAAATAATATTATAAAAAATGTTCAAGTGGTAGGTTACCCAGGGGTATCCATTGATGACAGTAAACGCCCACAATTAAAACCCGGGGGAAAAGAATTGGATTGTACAGGCATGTACTTGATGCCTGGCTTTATAGATATGCATACCCACATTGGAGGTTTGGCACAAGGGGCCGAACCTGATTATGTTTTTAAACTTTGGATGGCCCATGGGGTTACCACGGTGAGAGAAGTAGCAGGGCGCGGTGTTGATTTTACAATGGACCTAAAACGAAAAAGTGCCAAAAATGAAATTATTGCTCCACGCATCATGACCTATACCGCTTTTGGACAACGAAGCGAAAAGTTCAATGGTTTAAGCGATAACCCAATTTCTACACCAGAACAAGCCAGGGAATGGGTACGGTATAATGCCGATAAAGGTGCAGACGGAATCAAATTCTTTGGAGCGGAACCAGAAATCATGAAAGCTGCCTTAGAGGAGAACAAAAAATTAGGATTAGGTTCTGCATGCCATCATGCACAAATGAGCGTGGCCCGATGGAATGTGCTGCATTCCGCCCGAGCAGGATTAACTTCCATGGAGCATTGGTACGGTTTACCTGAGGCTTTGTTCAATGATCGAACAGTACAAGATTTTCCTTTGGATTATAATTATCAGAACGAACAGGACCGTTTTGAAAACGCAGGTAAATTATGGGCGCAGGCTGCCGAACCTTATTCCGAACATTGGAACAATGTGATGAACGAGTTACTGGAACTTGATTTTACCATGGACCCGACCTTTAATATTTATGAGGCCAGTAGAGACTTACAAAGGGCTAGACGTGCAGAATGGCATGAAGATTACACATTACCTTCCTTATGGGAGTTCTATCAGCCCAGCAAGGTTTCCCATGGTTCGTATTGGCACGATTGGGGTACTGAACAAGAGGTGGAATGGAAAAATAACTATAAATTATGGATGACCTTTATTAACGAATATAAGAATAGAGGTGGTCGTGTGACTACGGGTTCAGATTCCGGATTTATATTTCAGCTTTATGGATTCGCATATATACGTGAAATGGAACTATTACGAGAAGCTGGTTTTCATCCTTTGGAGATTATACAGTCCGCTACTTTGAACGGTGCCGAAGCTCTAGGCATGGATGATCAACTAGGCTCTGTGACAGTCGGTAAATTAGCCGATTTTGTGGTGGTTGAGGAAAATCCCTTAGCCAATTTTAAAGTTTTATATGGTACGGGAGCCATTAAATTGACAGAGGATAATGAAGTTGTAAGGGTTGGTGGTGTAAAATACACCATCAAGGATGGTATTGTGTATGATTCCAAAGCCCTACTTGCAGATGTAAAACGTCAAGTAGATGAGGCGAAAGCGAAAGAAAACTATAAAATCAAGCAACCAGGCATTAAGAATTAAAGCATCTTTATAAGTGCAATTTTTCTAAGCCATTTTAGGTTTATCCTTTTTAGTACTAAAGGATAATTCTTTAGTTACCCTAGAGTTTTTGTACCTGTATAAACGGGCTACTTTATTTTCGTTAGAGATTGTAACATCTTTCTTATGTTCAATACTGTCAAGGCTATCAACCATAACAATACCCATTTCAATAACGTCCACTTTAACATTTGTGTTTGGGTTTTGTGCCAGGGTAGAACCGGCGGTTAAAAGGATTAATGCTAATGTTATTATTGTTTTCATATCTCTTGCTTGTGCTCTGTAAAGGTAGCTTGAGCAAGGAGTGATCGACGAATACCCTCGCTTAAGTGCAAGGATTTTCGCTTATCGAGATTATCATTGATAAAGTGCAGAAAAGTGTCGATAAACGTATTTTACCTAAAAACACATCAACGAACCACAGTGCATTTCACCGACGATGAAACCCAATGGTTCTCTAAAAAACAATCTTGGATTGAAGCATTAGCACTTTTGAAAAAAGTATAATTTCCAAAAACATGCTTATCTATGGGAAGGTATTAAATTAAAATCAGGTTCAAAAAGAAGGGTACAGAACTACCTCTTCTTTCGTTTCCCAAAGTTCTTGTCTCCACGTGTCTTGGGCTTTGAATATTTCTTTTTAATGATTCTTTTGTAGGAACCACCTTGATTTTCCTTTCGGTTCTTTTCAGATTTTTCATGAAAACTCGCTCCACGTTCATCTTCATCGATATTCAGAGGATTCTCCCGCTCCCTATGTTTGGGTTCCTCATCAAAAGTAAGCTTAGTTGCAATTTCTACTTCAGAAGGTAGCGGTAACTGGTCAATGGTTTTCTCCATCAATTGTTCAATAGCCTCTTTGTCCTCCTCTTCATTGGGAGTGAATAACAATATAGAAGTTCCTTCTTTCTCTGCCCTACCCGTTCTACCGATACGGTGCATATAATTTTCTGGATAATTGGGCGTGTCAAAATTAATGACATGGGATATTTCCTGCAAGTCGAGTCCTCTCGCCATAACATCCGTAGTGACCAAAATACGGTTCATGCCCTCATCAAACTGTTTAATGGAACGCAATCTGTAATTCTGGGTCTTATTGGAATGGATGATACAGATTTCCTCACTAAAAAACTCGGACATCTCTTTGAAAAGCAAGTCGGCACTACGCTTCGTGGAAACGAATACCAATACTTTATGAAAATTAGTAGTATCCTGAAGTAAGTGCACCAGCAAGTTTACTTTCGTATAAAAATTAGGGGTAGCATAGGCTATTTGAGCAATGTTCTCTAAAGGCGTACCGCTCACGGCAATGGATATCTTTTGAACTCCAGTAAAAAAATCGGTGATGAACAACTCAATATCATCGGTCATGGTGGCGGAGAACATAATATTCTGTCGCTTAGTAGGCAAAAGTTCCAAAATATTGATGAGCTGAAACCTAAATCCAAGATCCAACATGACATCGACTTCATCAATAACCAATTTTTTGACCGATTTTAATTGAACCGCCTTTGTCAAAATTAAATCGTATAAACGTGCAGGTGTAGCTACCAGCACATCGATACCTAAAGCAATGGCGTCTTTATCCCTATTCATACTGGTACCACCATATACGCCTAGTACACGGGTGGATACATACGTTCCCAATTTGTTAACCTCTTCCACCACTTGAACGACCAGTTCCCTTGTAGGCACTAAAACAATAGCTCTAGGATGGGTTTCCTTTGAAAAGGAAAGTGAATTTAAAATGGGCAAAAGATAGGCAAAGGTTTTACCCGTACCGGTCTGGGCAATACCTACCACATCACTACCACTCATTACTACTGGAAAAGCTTCCTCTTGTATAGGTGTTGTTTCTTCAAAACCTAAGTCAGAAAGTGCTTTTAAAAGGTTAGTAGAAAGTTTTAAATCGGTAAACAAGGCCATAGGAATCGCTTTTTATTTTCAGCTGCAAAGCTAGGCTGATTAGTTGACAAATCACTACTACTGAGAAAATTATCAGTTTGACCTTGGTTTCAACGGTGTCAAATCACTATCTGCTTTTAAATTTATGATTATGACCAAATAGTTAAACGGAACACTTAGGTTTATGGTTTACTTCGAAGTTGACGGAATTGGCAATAAAACAAAAATCATGTGCCTTTTTATGAAGTTCTAAAGCACGTTCTACCATATGCTCTTCTGTAACGATTACTAAAGGGTATAGAGTGATTTCCGTAAAATGCCCGCTACCATTGGATTCGGTTTCCATCACCCCTGTAGCATTATCTGTATAGGAGACGACCACAATACCCGCCGTTGCACAAAAGTGCAAATACCAAAGCATATGACATGAGGATATGGTACTGACGAATAATTCTTCCGGATTATATTTTGAGGAATCCCCTAAAAAAGAAGGGTCTGATGAACAAAAAATTTCGTGCTTGCCGTAAATAGAAACCGTATGACTTCGATCATAGTCCTTATAGCCAGAAGTTCCTGTACCTGTATTTCCTGTCCATTGTACTTGGGTCTGATAGTGATGTTCTTTCTTCATGGGGCTACAATTTAAGGATTATCGCTAGATTTCAATAGAAAATCAGGAAAACAAAGCTGCGTAATTTCTTTTTGTTTTTCCTATAGAAACGTATTAAAATCTATAGAAAATTCAAATTGAAAATTTCCTAAGTACCAACTGATAAATTCTTAATATTTATGCTGATTTAATCCTTTTTTTTCTACCAAATAAAAGATAGAAAAATGGACCTACCATGGGGACCAATAAGACAACTAATAACCAAATTATTTTTTCCTTGTTCGGGAATTGATGTTTTAGAATATCAACTAAGCAAAATATCCATAAACCAATCACTAAAAATATTATCGTTTGCCATGTCCATATACTAAATGAGAAATCAGACATAAAACCTTTCTTTGAATTTTACTTAAACTTTGAACTATTAAAAAAATACTCTTGATTTTAGTTTCGAGCAGCTTTGAATTCACTTCCCTCATACCATTTTGGAAAATAATCTTCATTGGCTAATTTGAAACCCACATTAAAAAATAATTGAAGGTCTAGCTGTACTCCACTCAACACTGTTGTTTCCCGATTGTATTCGTCCGATGGTTGATGATATTTATTGAGGTTATAAGCCTCATTTAATGTTTTTATTTGTTCAATACTTTTTGTGAATCCTTCATAAGAACCACTGGCGTACAAAGCCGGAATTCCAATTTTGGCAAAATTAAAATGATCAGATCTAAAGAAATATCCTTTTTCAGCTACCGGATCCGGTATGATGTACCTGCCCTGTTCCTTTGCCGCAGCTTCTGCGTACTCATCCATTTCAGATTGTCCATAACCGGTGATGGTTAAATCTTTCATTTTCTCTGGACTGTCAAGTGCATCTATATTAATATTCGCTACTGTTTTTTTAGGGTCAAAAATTGGATGTTCCGCATAAAAGGCTGAACCTAACAAACCTTGTTCTTCCCCGGTTACGGCTATGAATGCAATAGAACGTTGTGTTGGGCCACTTTTCTTGAATGCTTCCGCTATCGCCAGCAATCCGGCTGTTCCAGAGGCATTATCCACCGCTCCATTATAAATCGAATCACCTTCTATAGCTTTACCAACACCAAAATGATCCCAGTGCGCGGAATAGATGATATATTCATCCTTCCGGTCGGTACCCGGTATAAGTGCCACCACATTTTTTGAAACGTCCCTTTTAATTTCGTTTTCAATACTAACAGATACCTTTAGATTTAGAGGGACTGGTTTAAAATCCTTGGTTCTTGATAATGCTTTGTAATCTTCTCCCTTCATAGCTGAAGCATTGAACATTTTTACCGCACTTTCATCACTTATCCAAGACTCCACGTCTAAAAGCGGCAAATCGCTTTCAATAACCAATCGGGCACCGCTCCAACCTGATTCAATTACATTCCAACCATAGGAAGCTGGTTCCGTATCATGAATGATAATCAGTCCGTCAGCACCCTGCCTTGCCGCTTCTTCATATTTATAGGTCCATCGACCATAATAGGTCATTTCATTACCTTTAAACAACGTAGAATCTCCGGATTGAAAACCGGGATCATTTATTAAAACAACTGCTGTTTTACCTTTCCAATCAATGCCCTCATAATCGTTCCAATCGTATTCTGGAGCCACTATTCCATAGCCCGCAAAAACCAATTCGGAATTTTCAAGACTCACATTGGCCACCGTTTTATTGGTAGTGGCTACAAAGTCTTTTAAATAGTCCAAATCAAAACTTCCGGTTTTTCCAGAAATCGTCATTTTTTCCGATGGATTTCCGGTAATCTCTACCATAGGAACATCTTGAAAATAGCTATCTCCATTACCAGGAGAAAGGCCTAATTTCTCAAATTCCTCTTTTAAGTAATTTACCGTAATAGTCTCTCCTTCCGTAAAGGGTTTTCTCCCCAAAAATTCATCCGATGCCAATCGTTCAATATGGTTGGCAATAGTAGTTTCATCTATCTGAACAGCTGCAGTGGTAGTACTCCCTTCGTTTTTACAGCTTACAAATAATAAGAGGAAAGCAATTTTGAAGAAATTTTTCATAGTAGTCACTTTGATTAAGTTACGTTAAGGTAGCTAGATTTTAAGTAATTAGTAGAGATATATTCACCTAAATTAATAGGATTAAATTGGTCTTCATTCAATTACCTACCTTAAAAAAAATCAACTCCCCTCTTTACGTAAAACCTCTAAGGGAGGACTATTTAAAACACCTTTACTATTAAATAACCCAATACCCAAAACCAATAGGGTGATTCCCGGCAACACCACTAAAAAAGGAACCCTTGAGGGAATAAAGGGCGTATCGAATATAAAATAGGCCAATAAAAAACTACTCACCAAAGAAAGTAAAACCCCTACTCCACTTCCTAAAACACCTAAAAACAAATACTCCAACGCATTTATTTTTAGAATCTGCCTACTTTGAGCACCTAATGTTCGTAATAGCACACTTTCACGAATGCGTTGGTATTTACTATTTCTTACAGAACCTATTAATACGATGACTCCGGTAAGGATACTGAAAAAGGCCATAAAGGTGATGACCCAAGATATTTTGTCCAAGATATTTTCTACCAAGGTAACTACCTGTCGTAAATCAATGATAGAGACATTTGGGAATTTACGAACCAGTTCACGCTGTAAATTGGCAGAAGCTTTTTTATCGGGCGCATTGGTGGTCAATACATGAAATTGAGGCGCATCTTCCAAAACACCTTTAGGAAAGACAATGGAGAAATTAAGTTGCATTCGGGCCCAATCTACTTGGCGTATATTCCCGACAACCGTTGTCATAGACTTACCCTGTACATTGAATATAAGGGTATCGCCAATGGTGACTAAGGCATCATTGGCCACATTATCTGCTAAAGAAATAGGAATTGCACCAGCATTGGGGTCTACGCTTAGGTATCCACTCCCCTTCCAATAGTTTTTCTGAACCAATCATCGAATCGCGATAGGTAGTTCTGAACTCATGGCTTAAAATCCACTTATTGACTCGAGTAGTGGTATCCAAACGGATATCATTTACCGGACGGTCCTTGATCTGTTCTAACCGCATGGTCACAATGGGGATGTTATTGATTACAGGAAGACCTTTAGGTAAAATGGTATTCGCTACATCTTCCCGCTGTTCTGTCTGCACATCAAAAAGTATCAAATTGGGACTTTCCTCATTGGTTTCAAATGAGGCTTTGGCCAGTAAAAAATCTTTAGTGAAGTATAACGTACTGATTAAAAAGGTTCCAATACCAATGGCCAAAATAAGTACTACCGTTTGGTTATTAGGTCGGTATAGATTCAACAAACTTTGACGAGCCGAAAAACTCCAAGATTTCGGAAAATAACGTTTGATCAATCGCATAAAAGCAATGGAAACTCCAGCCAAAATGGAAAAGGTAACCAGAATTCCGGCTACGAAACTGGCGGCAAAACCCCATCGGCCTAACAACCAATAGGCGAACAGAAATACAAAAAGTACAATGGCCACCACCACCCAAATTTGGTAAGGACGGGACTTTTTCCCGGTATCTTCCTGCACCCTCAACACCTGTAAAGGGGAAACGAACCACGTATTCACCAAAGGTGAAAGTGCAAATAGAACGGACATACTTACGCCCAATAACAAACCGACAAAAATAGATTGATACGAAGTAGAAATCTCCACTTCAAAAGGTAAAAACTCCTGTAAAATCAGCGGGAATGTTTGTTGTAAGAACAACCCTATGATGGTTCCTATAAGTCCGCCCAAAAAACCCATTCCGGCAATTTGTAACAGGTAGATGAAAAAGGTCTGCTTTCGTGTAGCTCCCAAACATTTGAGAACGGCGACCGCTTTCAGCTTTTCCTTTATATAAATATGAACAGAACTGGCAATACCTACACAGCCTAACAATAAAGCTATAAAAGCTACTAGGTTTAAAAACCGACCCACATTTTCATACCGCCTTCCCAAACGCTGACTCGTGTCCGTATGGGTATCCATATCTGCATTTTCAGCATCCAATAGAGGGTCAACCTTCTTGTTCAGTGCTTTTAAATCGGCCCGTGTATTCTTAAAATAGTAATTGTACTCCAAACGGCTTCCCTTTTGCAGAAGACCACTTTCCTCCATAAACCGGAACGGAACAATAATGGGAGGTGCGGCCGTAGCGCCAATTCCAGTACTACCGGGGGCAGTTATCAAAGAACCGATAATAGGAAACGTAACCGTTCCTAATTTAACGCTATCACCAGGTTTCAAATTATACTGAAGCATGGCAGTAGCATCCACCAAGGCACCACCCTTTTGTTGGTACTCCTGCGCCGCACTGGCAGGTTCCGTTTCCAATTCACCATAAAACGGAAAGTTGCCCTCTATACCACGTAGCTGAACCAATTTCGTTGCTAAACTTTTAGGAAATGCGGCCATGGAAGCAAAATTGACTTCCCGGGCATCGGCACCACCTAAAGAATCCATCAATTGCGTTACACGCTCATTGGCCGGCTGATTACTGTCAATCAAAAAATCAGCACCCATCAAGGCCTTGGATTGGAGCCCTATGTTTTCATTTAAATTATCACTGAAAGATTGAATGGATACTACAGCGGCTATGCCTAAAATAATAGAGGCCATAAACAATAGCAAACGTTTACCACTTGCCTTGCCATCGCGCCAAGCCATTTTTACCAACCAATTAAATCCTGCTTTTGAAGTTCTTTGTGGATTACTCAAGATATAGATGCGGTTTCATTGATTACTATTTTACCTCCTTTTAGCTGTAAAACATGTTGGTTTAGGTTCGCCAAGTTCGAGGTCATGGGTTACAATAACGAATGTAGTTCCCATTTCCTTATTTAAGTCGAACAGCAATTTAATAACCTTTTCGCCTGTTTCCTCATCCAAGTTTCCCGTAGGTTCATCTGCAAACAATATCTGAGGTTTATTGGAAAAGGCCCTTGCCAAAGCGACCCTTTGCTGTTCACCACCGGATAACTGTGAGGGATAATGATCATGCCGATCTCCAAGACCTACTTTTTCCAATAATTCCATAGCATCTTTGGTCGCATGCGGCGCTCCTTGTAATTCCAAAGGTACACTTACGTTTTCCAAAGCGGTTAAAGTGGGTAATAATTGAAAGTCCTGAAAAATAAAACCTACTTTTTCATTTCTTAAAAGTGCGCGTTGATCTTCGTTCAAGCTACTGATATCCTCTCCGCAAAGCGTAATACTACCTTCGTCTATTTGATCCAAACCGGCGCAAAGCCCCAATAAAGTGGTCTTTCCACTACCAGATGGTCCTACAATGGCAAAACTTGCCCCTTCTTCAATGGAAAAGGATATATCATCCAAGACCGTTAATTTCTTAGATCCGCTCGTGTACGTCTTCCTAAGGTTGCGTACGTTTAATATCTTTGTCATAAATCATTTTACTACAAGCTAACAAAATAAGTAAATGATTTGGATTCTAATAAGATAAGGCTATGTTGAAAGTATTAAAGTTTCGTTATTTTTTATGGATGTTGGTCTTGGTCGGCTGTGGTGAAAACCCGGAAAAAAAGAAGAATGAATCCGATTCTGGTACTTCCAACATTTCGGAAAATGAAATGATAGCTTCCGATACGAAAACAATTTTATTCTATGGCAATAGTCTGACGGCTGCTTATGGACTAGACCCAAAAGAAGGATTTCCTAACTTGATTCAGCATCGACTGGATTCGTTGGGTTTGAATTATAAAGTGATTAACTCAGGATTAAGCGGTGAGACTACCTCTGGTGGATTGAACCGATTGGATTGGGTCCTGAACCAACCTGTAGATGTTTTTGTTTTGGAATTGGGGGCTAACGATGGCTTACGGGGAATACCTTTATCAGAAAGTATGAACAATCTTCAGAAGATGATTGATATGGTAAAGGAAAAAAATGAGGATACCCAGATTATTTTGGCCGGTATGCAGATTCCTCCGAATATGGGAGCCGATTATACAACGCAATTTCGAGAAATGTATCCTTCCTTGGCGGAAGCAAACGATATCCTACTGATTCCATTTTTACTGGAAGGTGTTGCCGGTATTCCATCATTGAACCAAGAGGATGGTATTCACCCAACCGCCGAAGCACAAAAGATTGTGATGGAAAATGTTTGGGATACCCTATCACCCGTAGTCCTACCTCCAGTAGAAACCGAAATGGAAGTTACAGAAGATGCTGAAATGGAAGAATCCAATTAAGCGACCTGAGTTCTTCTAGTTCGTGGTATGAACAACAAGGCTTGTTTTACTCGAGCATTTTTCACTTTAAAAAATCTTGCAGCTGTTTGGAACTTCTGGATGGTATCATCGGGCTTCTCCAAAGTATTAGTGACGGGCATGGTTAAACCCTCGACTTTCCTTACAGATAATTTTTCCTGGGCCTGGGTCGAAGTTCCTAAACAGATGACAAGAAATAAAAAAAGAATAGTACGCATTAGTAGGTAATTTGGTTTGTAGATAACTATCCATTTTAAACTTAGCGTACTTCCAATTCGATAAAGTGTGCACTTTTCACGACGAAATGAAAGCTTTTCGATGTACTGTCGATTTTTGTAGTCCTTATTCCTACAAAAAGAAATGTAGTTTATCGATGAAATTAAACATTTCATCGTAAAAGTAGTAATTATCTTACGTCACATAAGTGGATAATAACCTTTTTTGCTGCGTTGGAATATCTTTCCTAGTTGTTGTAAAGAACATTTAATTATGAGATAATTCTATCGGTAAGTAATTACGCCATTTTAGGTTTATCCGCTTTGGTCAAGAATTTCAATTCTTTCTTTATTAATGCATTCTTCATTTTGTACAAACGAGCTACTTCTGTAGTCTTTTCCAAGTTCAACTCGTATGTTGTTTCCCTTACGATGGTCATTTCAATAGTGTCAACTTTTTGTTCTTTAGTAGTATCCTGAGCTAGCGCAGTGATTCCGATGAAGATGATAAAGAAAATAGTTGCTATTGTTTTCATGACTTGCGTTTGTTACACTTATATAACTACCGAAAGTGTATTTTGAAGGGTCCTGATTCGTCCAAAAACACCTTTTACTCGTCATGAAACATCACCTAAGATAAAGTGCAAAAACTCCTCGATTAACGACATACTACCTAAAATCAGCTTGGCGATAAAAGGTGTCGTACACCGATAACAATCTAGATTATCTTCAATAAAATATTGGGATTTGGACAGTTTTGGGAATAGTAGGGCAACCTATCTAGTGAACATACCCCAGGATAGTCTCCCTTATTTCCTTCCATATCCCGTATCAATTGAAAATGCAGATGAGGCGCATAATTGACATTAATATCAGGAGTTCCTAAACTTAGCCAGTACTTCCCCTTTTTGAAAGTAATCACCAATGGCAAGTCCGTCAATAGATTCCTCCGAAAGATGACCATAAAGACTATAAAAGGTATAATCGTTCCAATTAATGTTCTAAAATAATAGTGGGTCCGTAATCTCCAATACTTTTGTTATTCTTAAAACTATGGACGCTACCCGCCATAGGTACAAGCACACTAGTTCCAGCTTTACACCAATAATCAATTCCTAAATGAACATTTCTAATAGGTACCCCGTTTGAAGTGAAACTTGCTGTTTGGGTATAAAGGTTTCTTGTTTCTAGATAACCACCGTAGGCAACAGTAGCCCGGTCCCGTTCTAAAATCAAATCGATGTACGATTGACAACTTCTATAATTTGTAATATCATATCCCTTTAATTCGGTATTGGCAACAGATAAATCTAACGGTGTATATTCAGAGAAGGAAATTGAACTATCCAATATGGCAATGGGATTGGTCGAAAAATTTGAAATAGCGTTTAAAAGTGCATCCATGAATCAAAAATAATACATCGGTAATTGCTGTTAACATTTTTTAACCCTTTTGCCCGTAAGTACTTCGGAAATTACCTACTAAAGAGAAAATTGAAATTATGAAAACCTTTAAAATGACCATTTTGGCCTTGGCCACTTTACTTGCCACGAGTTGCCAATCGAAAACCAAAAAAAATACAACTCCTGAAACCGCAGTCGTAGAACAAAAAATGCCTCAAAAAGAGGAAAAATTAACACAAGAAGATTTAAGCCAATACGAAACGGCCTATTTTGCCAGTGGATGTTTTTGGTGTGTTGAAGCCATTTTTGAAAGTGTCAAGGGTGTTAAAGAAGTGGTATCCGGTTATGCTGGTGGCACCAGTAAAAACCCTACTTATGAGCAAGTTGGCGCAGGTAAAACAGACCATGCCGAAGCTGTAGAAGTTTATTACGACCCCGAAGTAATCTCATTTACCCAATTGGTACAAGTCTTTTTTGGATCACACGACCCCACCCAATTGAACAGGCAGGGACCAGACCGTGGAAGACAATATCGCTCCATTGCTTTTTATAAAAATGATAAAGAAAAGAAAATCATCGAAGGCTATATGAAAGCGTTGACAGACCAAAATGTCTTTAACGGAGACCCAATTACCACTGAGGTAACACCGTTTACAGAATTTTACGATGCAGAGGATTATCATCAGGATTATGAGCGTAAAAATCCAAATAACTCCTACATCCGCAATGTTTCCATACCCAGATTAAATCGATTTAAAGAAAACTTTGGAGATTATCTAAAGGAAGGTGCCCATTAAAACTTTCCCCAAAAAATCTGTATATTCAAGCGTCCCAATTGGGACGCTTTTTTTATGACCTTTATTTATTAATTTTTTTGACAACAACCTTATGAACAAAAAACACTCAAACCTGCTCTTACTATTTTTTAGTATAGCACTACTTACCTCTTGCCAACAAGAACCAAAAGATACTACACCTTGGGTATCGCTATTCGATGGTGAAACTTTGAACGGTTGGACCCAAAAAGGCGGAAACGCTAAGTATACAGTTAGAGACAATACAATCGTAGGAACTACCGTAGCAGATACGCCAAATTCCTTTTTGACGACGGATAAAAATTATGGAGATTTTATTTTAGAGCTTGACTATAAAGTAGATTCTAGTATGAACTCTGGAATACAAATCAGAAGTAACAGCCTAGCACATTACATGGATGGAAGGGTTCATGGTTATCAAATTGAAATAGATCCATCTGACCGCGCCTGGAGTGCCGGAATCTACGACGAGGCCAGGCGAGGATGGTTAAACCCAATGACCGATAATGCCGAGGCACAAAAAGCTTTTAAACAAAATGATTGGAACCACTACCGCATCGAAGCTATTGGTGACACCTTAAAAACCTGGATCAACGAAATACCAGCAGCTTATCTTATCGATGACAAAACTGCCAATGGCTTTATAGCACTACAGGTGCATAGCATAGGTGAAGACCAAAAAGAAGGAACAGAAATCATTTGGAAGAATATTAAAATTTTGACCGATAGTCTTTCTAAATATTCCCGCAAGAGCTCGCTACAACCTATAATTACAAAAAATGCTTTGGGTGTGGACGAAGTAAAAAATGGTTGGGAAATGTTATGGGACGGTAAAACCACAGAAGGTTGGCGCGGAGCCAAACTGGATGAATTCCCTACCAAAGGTTGGGAAATCAAAGATGGCATCCTTTCCGTCCTTTCCTCAGGAGGAGAGGAATCCGCCGCCGGTGGTGATATCGTCACCAAAGAATTGTACGGGGATTTTGAACTTAAGGTCGATTTCAAGATTACCGAAGGTGCGAACAGTGGGATCAAATATTATGTGGATACCGATTTGAACAAAGGTCCCGGTTCCTCGATAGGATTGGAATACCAAATATTGGACGATAAAAGACATCCTGATGCCAAATTGGGCAACCATGAAGGTAGCAGAACCGTAGCCTCGTTATACGACCTAATCATGGCCGACCCGAACAAACCAATGAATCCACCAGGAGAATGGAACACTGCACATATTGTTTCCAAGGATAACCACGTAGAACACTGGCTTAATGGAATGAAAGTATTGGAGTACGAACGTAAAAGCGATGATTACTTAAAATTGGTCTCCGAAAGTAAATATGCCAAATGGCCCAATTTCGGGGAATCTGACAAAGGTCATCTGTTATTGCAGGACCACGGGGACAACGTTTCCTTTAAGAACATCAAAATAAAATCGATCGTAAAAGAATAAGCTATGACCACTAGAAGAAATTTCATCAAGAAGACCTCAGCAGGAACAGCGGCCGTTACCTTGAGCGGTTTAGTATTTCCAAGTAGTTCCTATGCCTCCATCCTAGGGGCCAATGACCATATCAACTGTGCTATCATAGGGGTACGCAGCAGGGCGAAGGCGCACGTTAAGGCAATACACCTGGATACCAATGCCAAGATCATCTACTCCTGTGATGTGGACGATGTCATTCTAAAAGAACACAACGAATGGTGCCAAAAAGAAATAGGCTATATCCCTAAAGTAGAAAAAGATTTCAGAAAAGTCTTGGAGGACAAGAAAGTGGATGCGGTGTTCATCGCTACTCCTGAACATTGGCACGCCCCCATGGCCATTATGGCCTTGCAGGCTGGTAAACATGTGTACGTGGAAAAACCGTGTAGCCATAATCCGTATGAAAATGACCTATTGGTAGAAGCGCAAAAGAAATATGGCAAAAAAGTACAGATGGGAAACCAACAGCGCTCCGCCAAAACGTCTATCAGTGCCGTTAAAGACATAAAAGAAGGTATTATTGGGGATGTTTACAAAGGTGAGGCCTACTACTCCAATAATAGAGGCTCCATTGGTACTGGTAATGTCATAGAAGTACCTAAAACACTGGATTGGGAACTTTGGCAAGGTCCGGCCGTTAGAGAAAAATATAAGGATAACGTACATCCGTACAACTGGCATTGGTTCCGTAATTGGGGAACCGGTGAAATCCATAACAACGGTACCCATGAAATAGATATCTGCCGCTGGGCCCTTGGCGTAGATTTACCTGAAAGTGTTACCTCTTTCGGAGGCAAGTATACGTTTCAGGATGATTGGGAATTTGTGGATAACCAACAAGTGACCTACACCTTTGCCGAGCGATAAGTTCCTGACCTGGACAGGGCACAGCCGTGGACATCATGAAACCGGACAGACCCGGTCGTGGAAGTACGATTTATGGAAGTAAGGGAAGTATCATGTTGGACCGTAACTTCTACAAACTTTTTGACCTACAGGGTAATCTTATTAAAGAAGAACTGGAAGGTGGCACCAGTGAAACGACGAATACCCGGGGTGAAGGACAATTGGACGTAAACCATATCCATAATTTCTTTGCCGGAATCAGAGAGGACAAAAGCTTGAATTCCGATATTAAAGATGCCAGTGTTTCTACCATGTTATGCCACTTAGGGAACATGGCCCAAGATGCAGGGAGAAACATTAAAGATTGATTCTAACATCCGGTAAGGTTCTTAACAATGCCAAAGCGATGGAATCATGGAAACGTACCTATGCCGAGGGTTGGGAACCTGTTTTGTAGTGCTCTTCTAAACCATAAAGCAAACTAGCAGATACCCAAAATAAATTTTAAAATAGTTCCAATTCGGTTCAAGGATTATATGTCACCTTAAAAGTGATGTATAATCCTTGTTCATTTTTATCAAGTCCGTGATTTAAAAAAAGTACGAATTCATCAAATACTAACTTTCTTTTAAAATTAATGTAGTAATAATCCTACATTAATAAGAAATTAAACTATATTAGTTAAGTAAACCCCCACACTTAACTATATGAGATTGACACTAATCCTAGCTTGCATTCTTTTGAATTATGCTTGCTCCAAAAATCTAAGCAAAAAAGACTCGATCATTACTAAAGCCGCATACATCAATGAATCTCCTACCATAAATGGAGAAGCTGATGAAAAATTATGGCAAAACCTAGATTGGAATCCGCTAGGAAAAAATCTTGAAGACGAAAACAGTGATTTTAGTGGAAAGTATAAATTAGGATGGAATGAAAATGGAATTTATATTTTAATGGAAATCGACCATGAACACCTAATGGACTCTTCCATAAATCGAACTCAAAAAATGTGGAAAAATGATTTCATAAAAATTTATATTGATGAAGATAATTCTGGCGGACTCCACCATTATAACAACAACGCTTTTGCCTATAATGTTGACCTAAATGGCAACGTCATAGATTTAGGGCCTGACAAAAAACCCAAATTCTACAATGACCACATTATCTCTACATATAAAACGGAAGGAAAGACGACCCGTTGGGAATTTCAAGTAAAAGTATTTTCTGATCAATACAGTGATAGCAAGCCTACACAACCAGTAGTATTAATTCCGAATAAAAAGATAGGTTTCGCTTTGGAGTATACTGATAATGATTATCGCCTAAATCGACAGAATCATTACGCTTCTTTATTCATGCCTGGAGAGGATGAAAATCAAGGTTGGATAAATGCTGATATTTTTGGGACTTTAGTGTTGACGAAGAATTAGTGAATAACCATTTCACTGTAATCTGAAGTAATCATGATAGACTTGTCACTTCCTGTTTTGAGATGAAAACCTTTATCAATAGTTGTATTGCCATTTTTAGTATGGGATAGTTTTAAAGAGGTAGGCGTTTTTAAAGATGAGGAATTTCCCTTAATATAAATAGCTGTCGCAACTTTTGGAAGTTGCAGATCTAACTCTCCATTTTTAAGACTGATGTCCAACTCCTCAAAATTGGTACCCACTTCAGCAATATGTAAGGCTCCAAAGTTATTTTTTATAAAAGCCGTTTTAAGTAATTTATCTATATTAACTTCAGATGATGTGGCCTGCAGCTGCAACTCAAGGACCTCTTTTAATAAAACCTTATCAGAATATGAAGTGCTTAACTGTCCATAATTCCATCTTTGAACCGTAACCGGTGAATAGGCGGCAGATACATAGGTATCCAAGCCTTCTATAGTAGAAGCCCAAAGGCTTGAATGCGAAAGATTCGCATTCAAGTTTTTGGTATTTGCCGCTAATTTGACCTCACCGTGACGTACATCCATTTTTATGCGTGTAGACTTAGGTAATTTGATATTGATGGTCTTCTTGATTTTATATTTTTTTTGCTCCCCATCAGACGAGAAATAAAAATTATTTGGCGCCATGTTAAAACTGTCCCTAGAGACATGGATCATATGCCTTATCTCATCTTGTTTTGCCATGAGGTGATCTCTTTTTTCCTCTCGCTCTGCAAGTCGTTGTTCCATTAATTGGGCACGCTCCTCCATTTGATGTGCTCGCTTTTCTTGCTGTTCAGCGCGTTCTTCCATTCTCTCCCCCCATTCTTCCAAACGTTTTTGGTGCTCCTTGTCAAAACTTTTTTCAAAGTTCTTTTGCCACTTTTTCATATACTTTTCCCCATCCTTTTCATACGCTTGGTAATCGAAAGCAAAGGCTTCGGTTTGTGGTAAAGGTGGCATTTCTGGAAATGGAGCTATTTGTGGACCGCTGATTACAAAAGAGGCTATCTCGGGCATTTCAAAATGCATTTCACTAAAATCAAAATTGAAAAGTGAATCGCGATTGACAAAAAACCTAGAATTCCTGGACCTTGAATTCACCGTAACTTTACTACTATTCCCTAAAATTTCAATCGGACTATTCTTAAAATAAGCGTCCGCCTCTTCTTTGGTGGCGCCTTCCAAGGTAATGGTGGCCGTTATGGCCACCTCATCCTTGTCCCATGTTTCAAATTCAATATCAGCATAGCTGGTATTGATATCCAACAGCGCATCTTCGGCAACGATAAATCGTTCTTGAAAGGTTTTACTTTCCTTTTGGGCAAAGAGCCCGGTAGTTACTAAAAAACCTAAAGCAATGATGAGTTGCCTAGATACTATTCTCTTTGATCTGTTCATTTTTTGATGATTTTAATTCGTTCAACTTCTTTTTTAATTTCTGTAATAATTGTAATCGTAATTGTAAATTCTCTATTAATGCATTTATGGTCTGGTCATTGGGACCTAAGTCCTTTAACTCTTCGTTTAAACTTTTATACTCCCCGTTCAAATTGTTCAGCTGTTCTAGAAAACTATCTACCAAATCCTTGGTGTCTGGAGATACTTCCAACTTCGATAGTTCCATACTAATGTTCGCTAAATAGTAATTCTCTACCTTCTTCAAATCAGGTGATAGATCACCAAAAGAAAAATCCTGCTGCTTTTCATCTTTTACCTCATTTTCTACCACCGTGTTTACCGATGCTTCACTAGAATTAAAATATTGATAACCTAGACCTATACTTGCTATCACCAACATAGACGCCGCTATTTTTAGCCAATAGTTGTAAGACTTTTTTTGCTGTGGAATTTCCTTTTCCAAAAGCGTCAAGAACCTATCCTCATGTCCTTTCTTAAGGGTAAACTGTTCTTTTTCCCGTTTCTTTCGGAATACTTCCCTAAGATCCTGTTCCATATCCTTGTTGTTTTAATAGTTCCTTTAATTGTCCTTTTCCTCGTAATAGTCTTGTTCTACAGGTAGTTTCCGTTATATTCAATACCTGTGAAATTTCTTGATGGTCAAAACCTTCCACCAAATACATAAGCACTACATATTTGTATTTGCCGGACAGATTTTCTATCGCTTCCTGAACTTGCTCCAAACTAATGGAAGCTGACACATTCCAATTATCATCATCTACCACTTGTAGGTATTGCTCTTCCAAGGGTATCATCCTCTCCTTTTTTGATTTGAGAAAATCGATACTTTTATTGATTACAATTCGCTTCAACCAAGCTCCAAAAGTGACTTCACCTTCAAACTGATGTATTTTTTGAAATGCTTTAATAAACGCTTCTTGCAATACATCCTCCGCATCATCAGAATTTTTAACAAATCGCATCGCTACCGCATACATTCCGTCGCAATACTTACGGTACAAAGTCAACTGAGCGTTACGATCATTTGCCTTGCATTTTTCTACGATATCGGTTTTGAACATCGGTGAACTAAAATAGTTTTTGGTTGCTGTTATATTAAGGACGATAGAAAAAAAAGGATGTTGCAAAAATCTTTATTTTTACAATTATTTTTTAAACCATCCCTTTGAAACAAGTTACAATATCCAATGAATTTATGACCCTCATCGTACTTGATTACGGTGCCATAATTCAAAAATTACTGGTTAAGGGAAAAAATGGGGACTATACCAATGTCGTTGTTGGTTATAATCACCCAAGCCGATATCGTTTGGATGAGCACTGTCTAGGGGCCAGTGTGGGCCGGTATGCAGGCCGAATTTCTAAAGGAGGTTTTGTCCTAGATCGTGAAAAATTCTTTCTATATCAACAGGATGGCGTTCACCTACATGGTGGTAAAGAAGGCTTTCATCAAAAATTTTGGAATATTGATGAGGTTAATCAAGATGGGAATCCTGAAGTAAAGCTCTCTTATAAGAGCAAACATTTAGAAGAAGGTTATCCCGGTAATTTAAATGTTTCCGTTACCTATCGATTGGTGGACAATGCACTTCAAATCATTTATGAAGGTGTGACAGATAGGAGTACTGTCATCAATCTAACGAATCACTCTTATTTTAAATTAGATGGCGAACCCTATATTGACGAATGTGAATTACAGTTGAACTGTCCTTATATTTTGGAAACTGATGAAAATCTACTCCCTACCGGGGATATCATACCTGTACGAAAAACAAACTTGGATTTCCTATTACCTAGAGAGATTGGGGTTCAGCGTATCAATACACCGTTTGTTAAGGATATGGGAAGTGAGAAAGTAGGCGAACTGCATTCGAATGTTTCTGGAATTACGATGAAAGTCTATTCTAACCAACCGGCCGTAGTGATTTATACCCCGCCAGATTTCCCTGCCATATGTTTTGAGAACCAAAATTATCCAGATACGCCTAACCAACCCGATTTTCCAAGTAGTATTTTAAGGCCTGGCGATATCTATAATAACATTTCCATCTTTAAATTTGACATCACTACCTAAAGTAGTCGAGCACTAGATAATCCTTGCTTGTATGAAGTTGATCAAGAAATTAGTTATTATCGTTTTGGTCATAGCCGGATTGATTTATTTTGTCGGTATCCCATATATACAAAAAGAAACCAAGAAATTTAGTCCTTACAAAACTGCACAATTAGAAATGGCCGATGCCGAAATAGAAGTTAAGTACTCCAGTCCTACCAAAAAAGGAAGGGTTATTTTTGGCGAGCTTGTTCCATTTGGTCAAATATGGCGAACCGGTGCCAATGAGCCTACCACATTTTCAAATACGAAGGATATTAAGATCATTGACAAATCACTCCCTGCAGGAAGGTATTCCCTATGGACAATTCCAGGAAAAAATAGTTGGAAGGTGATTTTTAACACTGAAATTCCTAATTGGGGCGTGACCAGGGTGAATGGTAACCAAACTACACATGAAAGTAAACATGACTTGGTAACCGTAGAAGTACCGGTAGCTTATTTAGAAAATCCTGTCGAAGAATTATTTATCGGTTTTACCGAAAAAGATGAGCGTCAAAAGGAACAGGAGTATTTTCAGATAACTTGGGATACCTCCAATATATTAATCCCTATTTTTAAGTAAGCCGTATTATATTTTCAATTTCGATAATTGCACATGAATACCTCAAAACTTACCGAAGACCAACTCATTGAAGGAATTTTATCCAACGATGTAGCTATTTTAGGTAGGGCCATTACACTCATCGAAAGTTCAAATACGGAACACCAAAAACTGGCGAAAAAAATAATAGAACGTTGTATCCTCATAAAACACGAAACCATTCGCATAGGGGTTACGGGGGTTCCAGGAGCTGGTAAGAGCACCTTTATTGAACAATTTGGCAAACTACTCACAGGCAATGGGCAAAAAAGTTGCTGTTCTTACTATAGACCCCTCCAGTAGTCAAACCAAAGGAAGTATTTTAGGTGACAAGACCCGTATGGAAGAATTGGTAAAAGATGCCAATGCCTTTATTAGACCTTCCCCTTCCGGAAGTTCATTGGGTGGAGTTACCCGTAAAACCCGTGAAAGCATTATTCTTTTAGAAGCTGCCGGTTATGACATTATCCTTATTGAAACCATTGGTGTTGGCCAAAGCGAAACTGCGGTACATAGCATGGTCGACTTTTTTCTGGTCTTAAAACTTGCCGGTGCTGGGGATGAACTACAGGGAATTAAACGTGGAATTATAGAAATGGCAGATGCCATAGCCATTAACAAGGCCGATGGTGATAATCGTAAACGAGCAGAACTTGCCCAACAAGAATTTAAAAGGGCTCTCCATATGTTTCCTCCAAAGGAAAATGGTTGGATTCCAGAAGTCCTTACTTGTTCTGCACTTGAGAATAGAGGTTTAAATGAAATCTGGCTGCTAATAGATTCCTACTGTCAAAAAATGAAACTTACTGGTTATTTTCAAAACCACCGGAAAGAACAGAACAAAAATTGGCTGATCCATTATGTGGAGCAGGAATTGGTTTCTGATTTCTATAACCATCAGACTACCAAAAATTTATTAGCTACATTAATGGATGATGTTAGTAAAGGTGACACCTCTCCATTTTCTGCTGCCGAACAATTACTGCAAGCATTCAAAAACGCTTGAATGAAAAAGGTTCCTTTTTGCTAGGTTCCTTTTCTTACCGATAAAAAACATAACTTTGTGGCGATTCTAAAAACCATTGAATGCAGCCTGTTACTTCCGCTTTACTTTCTGTCGTTGTACCTCTTTATAACGAGGAAGATAATGCGAGATTACTGACCCAAAAAATACACGAAAGTCTTGTAGGTTATGATTACCAAATCATCTATGTAGATGATTTCTCTACAGATGCCACCAAAAAAGTGGTCAAGGATATGAAGGATGATAAAGTCCACCTTATAGAGCTTAAAAAGAACTACGGACAGAGTTTGGCCTTAGCGGCAGGTCTTGATTATGCTGAAGGCGAATATATCATCACTATGGACGGGGATCTTCAAAACGACCCATCGGATATTCCACAAATGCTTACCTATGCCGTGAGTGGTGAATATGATGTAGTTACGGGTATCCGTCAAAAAAGGAAAGATTCCCTCGTAAAAAAAATACCTTCTAAAATCGCCAATTTTTTAGTGAGACGAATCACTAAACTTGATATTAAGGATAACGGTTGTGCCTTAAAAGTATTCACGAAGGATATTGCAAAAGACTTGAACCTTTATGGTGAAATGCACCGGTTCATTACTCTTTTAGCACATTTAGAGGGTGGCCAAATCAAACAAGTACCTGTTAAGCACCACGCACGTCATGCCGGTGTATCCAAATACGGTCTGGAACGCGTATTCAAAGTAGTGGCAGATATGATGTTGCTCCTTTTCATTAGAAAATATTTTCAACGTCCTATACACTTATTCGGCATCTTTGGATTCCTTTTGATACTATTGGGTGTATTTATGAACTTCTACTTATTAATCGTAAAATTCGGTTTTGGGGAAGATATTGGAAACCGCCCCCTGTTAATGTTCGCCATGATGTTCATTCTTGCCGGAATTCAGCTTTTCACTATTGGAATTGTAATGGAACTATTGATACGAACCTATTACGAATCTCAAAAGAAAAGACCTTATCGTATAAAAAAAGTGAGTGTAGGTGGCGAAGTTCAATAAGAAAGTCACTACCGTCATTAAAATTGTAGTCAGTATTTTACTGATTTATTTTATCTTTTCTAAAATCAACCTTTCGGAGATAAAGGAGATTATAATCAAGAGTTCCGTCAACTATTTGGTGATTGCGCTCTTCTTCTTTTTGATTTCAAAGATTATAGCGGCCTTTCGATTAAACCTTTACTTCCATCAGCTTGAAGTACCCTTAACCCATAAAAGCAATCTGGAATTGTATCTACTGGGTATGTTCTACAATCTATTTTTACCCGGAGGTATTGGTGGAGATGCTTATAAAGGATATATCCTCAAAAAAACTTTTGGAGTAAAAACAAAAAAAATAATCAGTGTGCTAGTTCTGGACCGCCTTTGCGGACTCTTACTACTATTTATATATGCCTGCGGATTACTTTATTTTTTAGAACTTGATATCCTTGAAAGAATTTCAATGGGTGACCATAGCTGTTATACCTGTATCCATTTTGGTTTTTTGGTTATTGAACAAGAAGTTTTTTGCGTTTGTACTCCCCGTATTTTGGAAATCTTTTTTCTTATCCGCTTTAGTGCAGTTGGCACAATTAGCGTCCATTTGGTGCATCTTATTGTCCTTAGATATAACCTCAGACCGATTGGCGTATTTAGTCATATTCCTCATATCTTCTATCGTAGCAGTAATTCCACTAACCATAGGCGGTCTTGGAAGTCGTGAAATTACCTTTTATTATGCTGCAGAATTTCTCAATCTGGACCCGAATACTTCGGTAGGTATCAGTTTGTTATTCTTTATGATTACTGCTTTGGTGTCCATCACCGGAATATGGTTTCACTTTAAAAAGATAAAATTGAAGTTAATAGAAACCACTCCATCTGTATAGATTTCCATCCCTCAAAATCTAATCCAAGTGAACCAAATGCATCTTATTAGTCACTTTTCCACGGGTATTGGGGTTTAAAAATTTCCCTTGCAATCTTGTAATTCTAAATTGATCAACAGCGATTTCGGTATCCCAGTTCAAGCCATTTTTTTGAAACATTTCCATCTCCTTATCAGATAGGTAAACCCAGACATCCTTTTTAGTTGCGAGTTCTTTTGGAGTCGTAATTTGCACTGGATATTTATTGTAAAAATCAAGGGACCACGTATAGTCCGAGCCTATTTTATATATCCTATCTACCGGAATTCCCCGTTCCTTAATGCGTTTTGACATGGAAGACCCTCCTTGATATTCCAAAAGGTTAGGGTAAAAATGAAGATTTAAGACAGCGTTCAACAATACAGATGCACAAACTGATGTTGTTATCAATCTCACATATCTTGCTTCGCGCTTCAAGGTGAAATAAATAGTAATCATAGCTACTATTCCAAGTAAAAAATATACGATACTACTTGTCAGCTTAAAAACGTAAAAACAAATAAGGGAAGAAGCCACAAAAACAATGGCCAGGATAAAATACTGAAGGCACATTAGAATACGGGTTGCCTTTATTTTTTCCAACTGGTACAGATCATACAAATAGGAACCGGTAAGAATTGCAAAAAGTGGAATTGTAATATTTAAATAGTGAGGTAGTTTAAATTGAGCAAAACTGATAATGATAAAAATTAGGGTAATTCCCCCTACAGTCAAGAATTCAAATTTAGGATTGTAGGCAAAACGCATTTTGACAAAGCTTTTCGTCCTACACCAAAAAGCGGTAAGTCCTAAAATCGTCCACGGTAAAAACACCCATAAAAAAGTGTGGAAAAAGAAAAGGTAGTCACTACTGTTCTTTCCAATACCCTCACCGCTTAAACGTTCAAAGCTTTGCTCCCAAAAAATAAAAAAGATACCACTACGATTGCTTTGGCCACGAATCACTTTCTCTGGATGCAAATCGAACTGCAAGTAATAAGCATACAACATTGGTGTAATGGTCAACGCAAAAAACACCAAGGCCAAAAGTATTTTCCAACTGATAAAAACCTTCCACTTACGGGTGTAAAACAAATGGCATAAAATGGGAAGCCCTATGACCAATAAGGCAATCTGCCCTTTGGTAGAAAAAGCGATTCCAGCTGCAAAAGCACCTATTGCGATAGCCAAGGCACTTCTTTTTTCAATATAGGCTACCAATTGCCAAATGGCCAGAATACTAAAGCCAGTAAGAACAGCATCGGTACGTACGTCAATAGCTCCTAAAACGATTGTCTGAGCGGTCATAAAGACCAATGCGGCCAACTTGCCCACATGCTTGTTGTACAATAAGCTGCCTAGCCCATAGCAACTATACGCCGCCAATAGCGTGGATAAAATACCTGGAATTCGATAGGCCCAATCATGGATTCCGAAAATTTTATAGGATAGTGCAGCCAGCCAATAGTGCATATGGGGTTTATCCAAATATTCTTCCGGACCTTTAAAAAGACTAAAAAAATCATTCTCCTGTACCATTCGCATGGCCATAACAGAAAACTGAGCGGAATCGTTCTCGAACAAGGTTACGAACATACCGGCCAGATAGACCAACAATATCAAACCGATTAAAAACCAATATCTTACATTGGATATCATAGGGAGAATTTACGAAGTGTAAATATAAATAACTTATAAAATAACCAACCGAATAGTGAACCAATAGCCCCACCGGTAATAACATCCAAAGGAAAATGAACGCCTAAATAAATCCTACTAAACCCCACTAACGCGGCCCAGAATACTAGTAAAATACTGATATATTTGAATCTGTTTTTCAGAAGTGAACCAAACATCACGGCTAAGGCAAAGGAATTGGCGGCATGAGCAGAAAAATAGCCGTACTGACCACCACAGTAACTTTTAACCAAACGTAGCATCGATGAAATTTCTGGGTCGTGGCAAGGTCTTAAACGCCCTACCCCGTATTTAAAAAAATTACTTAGTTGATCCGTAACCGTAATCATTAAGGCCACCGATACCAATAAAATTAATGTGCGTTTTAACCCGATTAATTTATACGCCAAAAATAGCAGTAAAGCATACAGGGGAATAGCACTGAATTTATTGGAAATGAAAAGAAAAAAACCATCAAAAGTGGAATTTCCCAATCCGTTAAGAAATAGAAAAAAATCCTTATCTACCTGTAAAATTTCCTGTAGCATATCTGCTAATCTTCATATCTTGAAACCTCACGGTCATAGAAAGCGGTGGCGGCTTCAATTAAGTTTTCAGCTTCATCTTCCAATTCTTTTTCATCTTCCTTGGAAAACTCTTCCAACCATTCTACTTCATCATCTTCAAGATTAATGATGAACCGCGGATATTCCGTATGAATCACAAAAATAGCGGATGGAAAATCAGTGTTATCACCAAGTAAAAATTTTGGAAACTCCATATATCAATATCTATAGTTTAGAAAATTACAGGGAAATAGAATCTGTTATATCCTGCCCTGCAATCAGTTTTTTAGTCAAATAATTGAAACGAATATACAACATAATGGCCGATGCCGTAAGTCCGGTTAGCAATCCTATCCATATACCGGTACTTTCTAAAGATGTATAAAGGCCTAGGTAAAAACTAGTTGGAAAACCAATAAGCCAATAGGCGATAAAGGTAATAACCGTGGGTATCTTAACATCTTGCAAACCTCGTAAGGCTCCGAGAACGACCACTTGAATTCCATCAGAGATTTGAAAAAATGCGGCTACCAATAAAAGTTCAGCCGCTATGATTAAAACCTCCGTATTATCTGCGAAGTTAGACATATCACTTACATCCAAATAAAGGGAAGGGAACCAATGTCTGCCTATGAGAAATAGGATGGCAAAGAAAATCTCCAATAAAAACGTAAGGAAAAATATGGATTGGGCAATTCTGCGTAACTCGGTAAAGTTTTTCAACCCTTTTTGGTTACCCACCCTAATCATGGCCGCAACGCCTAAACCCATACCGAACATAAAGGTCATACTGCTTAAATTCAATGCAATCTGATTAGCCGCTTGTGAATTTTTCCCCAATACGCCACTTAGCCATACGGCCGAAGTGAATATAGCCACCTCAAAAAACATTTGGAGTGCGGACGGAAAACCAAGATTCAAGTATTTTTTTCATTACACTTTTCTCAATTTTGGCAAAATTGAATCCGGTAACATAGTACTTGAATTTTTCCTTTTTCTTTAGAATAAACCACAGATAAAAGACCATCATAAATCGAGAAATGAGCGTACCGACAGCTGCACCTACAATACCCATTTTTGGAAAATCCTAAATTTCCAAATATCAAAAGGTAGTTTAAAACAATATTCACCACGTTTGCGATGATGGTCGCATACATGGGGTATTTGGTTTGGGACAGGCCCTCTGAGAATTGTTTAAAAGCTTGAAAGATGATTAAGGGCACCAAAGAAAATGCGACCAAATCTAAGTATGGCATTGCTAAAGCAACCACCTCAGCGGGTTGTTGCATGACATGCATGACGGGTTTTGCCAACATTATCAACCCGAATAGAACAAGACCCAAACCGGTACAAAGCACAAGACCATGTTTCAATGCACTTTTACCATTTTTTTGGTCACCAGCTCCATCGGCCTCTGCAACCAAAGGGGTTATTGCTGTGGAAAATCCTATACCAAGAGACATGGCGATGAACACAAAACTATTACCCAAGGAAACCGCTGCTAATTCTGCTGTACCCAATTGACCCACCATGATATTATCCGCTAATTGCACGAACGTATGTCCCAACATCCCCAAAATTACCGGGACGGAGAGCTTAATATTGTACTTGAATTCTTTTGTATAGTTCTGAAACAAACCCTTTTTGAAATTTTTGGCAAAGGTACTTTTAAATCAGCGATTTCTTAGAATGGACGACCATCTTAAATTAGGAAACGTGCTGAAATTCCTTAGAAAAATTTTATGATACTCTAGGAATCAAAAGGATAATTCTTCAATTAAAAGAGCGTCAAAATTGTGAAGTATGAAATATGCACATAACTCCATTTGGAAATCTGAAATTACTTAATCTAAAGATTTTTTACCCTTTTTCAGAAAACGTAACCCCATAATCTTTGGATACGGCTCAACATTTATTTGCATTGTATACTATGTGATTCATTAAGAATTTAAAATCGTTATAGTAAAAATATAGCCTATGTAAACACTATTCCAGTAAAGGATAACGTTACTATTGAAGACCTTTAGCAATTACCCCCTAGCTCTGGAAGAATGAACAAAAAATTAGTAGTTTGGATTATCGATGATGACGTAGTTTCTAAATACGTCATGAAAAGAAACCTTAAAGAATTGAATACCCTTAATGTTTTAGAGTTTCCAAATTCTGAAGAACCCTTAAAAATATTGAATGCCCCTCATGAGCATTCGCAAGCACTACCAGACTTGATTTTTCTTGATGTTAATATGCCCATTATTGACGGGTTCCAATTTTTAGAAGAATACAATACTATTAAACACAGTGTTAATAAGAACATTCATATCTACATGTTATCTTCTTCACTCAATCCTGAAGATAGGGTTCGGGCAAAATCTTTTTCGACAATATTAGATTATCACGTAAAACCAATAGACCTTGATTTGATACAAAAGATGATAGAAACGGTAACGCTAAATTAAATCTGTTCTTTAGTTTTTGCTTCGTTCCAGTAGGTATCCATTTCCGCAAGTGTCATATCCTTTAAGGATTTTCCCAATTGTTTAGATTTCTCCTCTAAAAATTGAAATCGTTTCGTGAATTTTTTGTTAGTTCGTTCCAATGCATTTTCTGGATTTACCCCCAAAAACCGTGCGTAGTTGATCATTGAAAAAAGAACATCCCCAAATTCAGATTCTATTTTTTCAACATTTCCCGCAGCGACTTCTTCCTGTAACTCGCCTAATTCTTCCTGAACCTTTTCAAATACCTGTTCGGGCTTTTCCCAATCAAAACCTACTCCGGCGACTTTATCCTGAATTCTATTTGCTTTGACCAATGCCGGCAAACTTCTGGGCACCCCTTCCAGAACACTCTTTTTTCCTTCCTTTAATTTTATCTGTTCCCAATTCTGCTTTACTTCCTCTGCATTGGCCACTTTTACATCACCATAAATATGAGGATGTCTATTAATCAATTTATCACAGATGGCATTGGCGACATCGGCAATATCAAAATCACCGGTTTCAGAACCAATTTTTGAATAAAAAACAATGTGAAGCAAAACATCACCAAGTTCCATTTTAACTTCATCCATGTCGTTATCCAAAATGGCGTCTCCAAGCTCATAGGTTTCTTCAATAGTCAAGTGACGTAGGGTCTGCATGGTCTGCTTTTGGTCCCATGGACATTGTTCACGCAACTCCTCCATAATCGTCAATAATCTATCGAAAGCCTTCAACTGTTCTGCCCTGCTGTTCATTGATTCTGTTTTTTACAAAAGTACGGATCCTTGTTTCCAAGGGCTAAAATTCCTATTAGTTTTCGTACATTTAAAAGACGTTTTTTAACCACCATATGAGATTTCTAAAAATTCCCTTCCACTTCTTACTACTGTTTTTTTGTATCCATACAATCCTTTTTTCCCAAGAAACTAAGACTGAAGAATTACTGGAAAGCAATCTAGAAGTAATAGACATCAATACTTTAGACCGAAAGGTTCTATTAAAAACCAATACGCATATTGAAGCTCCAAATTGGTCACCAGACGGTCGTTTTCTAATATATAATAGTAAAGGATTGCTTTATAAATTGAATATAGGAGAAAAAGAGCCCCAATTAATACCAACGGGGTTTGCAGAAAGAATTAACAATGATCATGGTATCTCCCCGGACGGAACTACTTTAGTCATCAGTGACCAAACTGAAAACGGCTCTTCCTTAATATACACCTTACCCATTGAAGGAGGTACACCAAAAAAAATTACCCCAATTGGACCCTCCTACTGGCATGGTTGGTCTCCGGATGGTACTACCCTAGCCTATTGCGCAGAGCGAAATGGGAATTATGATATTTATAGTATTCCGGTTGATGGAGGGGAAGAAAAAAGATTGACCATGGCGGAAGGGTTAGACGATGGCCCTGATTATAGTCCAGACGGCTCTACTATTTATTTCAATTCTGAACGAACCGAAACCATGCAAATATGGCGCATGAATACCAATGGCGAAGAACAAGAACAGTTAACAACAGATGATTATAATGACTGGTTTGCCCACCCCTCACCAGATGGGAATTATTTGGTTTTTGTCTCCTTTAGTTCAGAGGTACCTTCTGGGTCACACCCGCCTAATAAAGAGGTGAAATTGCGTCTAATGAATATTGAAACCAAAGAAATTATAACTTTAGCGAACGTTTTTGGCGGTCAAGGTACCATTAACGTTCCTTCTTGGTCCCCAGATTCTAGCAAAATCGCCTTTGTCAGCTACAAATTAAAATAACAAAAACATAAAATGCATACACGAAGAAAATTCATAAAACAATCCGGTCTTATAGGCGCTGTAACCCTAATTTTACCACAAATAAGCTTTGCCTTCACAAAAAGCGAAGGCTATGGCGTTCAGTTGTATTCCTTTAGGGATAGTATGCTCAAAAACCCTAAAGACACCTTGGAAGAAATTGCAAGTCTTGGATTCAAGGAAATAGAAAGTGCAGGGTCTGCCAAAGGCTATTATTATGGTCTGACTCCTTCCGAAATGGGTAAATCCTGCAAAGAATTGGGAATGAAATTGACGAGTGGCCATGTTCGCTTGGATGATGATTTTGAACAAACAATGGAAGATGCGGTTACTTCAGGTCAGGAATTTGTCATTTGTTCCTCAATGCCTTCTGATGGCCAAACCGTAGATAATTACAAAAAGGTTGCAGACCAATTCAACAAGGCCGGCCAAGCTTGCAAAAAACTGGGGCTTAAATTTGGTTACCATAATCATGAATATGAATTCGAATCTGAAAACGGACAAGTTTTATATGATGTCTTGATGGATAATACAGAAAGTGATTTGGTGTACATGGAGCTAGACCTTGGCTGGGTAGTGGTAGCGGGGAAAAATCCGTTGGACTACTTTGAGAAATACCCCGGAAGATTTCCACTTTGGCACCTTAAGGATATGGATATGAACAAAAAGGAAAGTACGGAATTTGGTAAAGGCGGACTCGATATTGCCCTCATGCTACAAAACAAAGCCCTATCTGGGGTAGAACACATTTACATTGAACAAGAGGAATATGCCAGTACCCCTGCTGAAAGCATGCAGTACAACATGAACTATTTGAAAACAATTTAAGCAAACCATAATGTACACGTCTAATTTAGTTTCTACAGTAATACTTTGTTTTACTATCATTTCATGTACCTCACAGTCCAATACGTTGATTGCTGATGGCGCCAAGTTGGTTCAAGTGTCAGATGAATTTAGTTTTACCGAAGGCCCGGCATCCGATAAATATGGAAATGTTTTTTTCACGGACCAACCCAATGATAAAATCCTAAAATGGAATGCCGATGATAATACCATAACTGTATTTAAAGAACCTGCAGGAAGAGCCAATGGCCTTTATTTTGACCAAGAGGGTAATATTTTAGCTGCTGCCGATGAAAAAAATGAAATCTGGCGTATTGATGAAAATGGCAATGTAGACACCCTTATTACCCATTTTGAAGGAAAAAAATTGAACGGACCTAATGACATTTGGGTAGATTCAAAAGGTGGCATTTATTTTACAGACCCTTACTTTCAAAGACCATATTGGGAGCGAACTGAACCAGAAATAGCCGAAAGAAAGGTCTATTATATTTCTCCAGATATGAAAAGCGTTAAAAGTATTGCTGAAGACTTTGTATTGCCCAATGGAATAATTGGAACGCCAGATGGTAAAACACTTTATGTAGCAGATGTTGGAGACCAAAAAACCTACTCGTATCCTATTCATGAAAATGGTACATTAGGTGAACGGAAATTGTTTACCACTATGGGATCAGATGGAATGACCTTGGATAATAAAGGCAATGTATATCTTACAGGGAAATGGAGTTACCGTATTTAATTCATCAGGTGAGCAAATAGAACACATTCCAGTTGAGAAGAATGGACGGCAAATGTAACTTTTGGAGGACCTGACCAAGATATTCTATTTATAACTGCTAAAGGTTCCGTTTATACATTACAAGATGAATGTACATGGTGTTAGGTATCCCAAGTAATCATAATCGAATCGTTATTACTTTTCAAATTGCCTATTTAAGAATACCTGGTAAATCCTCATTTATATTTTCTGTCAAAATATCCCCATTCAGTTGGAAAGTAGAAAATTGTGAAGCATCTAGGGTAAGTTGGTTATTTTGAAATGAAAACCTTCCGGAGTAATTGTTAGCAACATCACCTGCACAGCGCACGGCATAAAAATCGCCAGTTACTGCAGAAATACTCAATTCCACCAATGTCATATCCCAAGTACCGTCAGCACTAATTGACAATTGCCCTGATAAACAAGAAGTTCTTCAACCATATTTGTGGACGAAGTTCCATCCTCATTAGGGTCTTGAGGAATACTTATATTGACCTCAGTTAAATTATAGGTTCCTAAAATAGCAGAATTGTCAACGGTATCTCCATCACTATCATCAGAAGAACAGCCCACGATAAACGTTGAACAAATAAGTAGTACTAAATTGAATCTGAAATTTTTCACAACGCAAGTTTTTATAAAATTGAAATCTTTTTGAAGATAAGGAATTGAACGTTTCAACGCTAGCAAAACAAAGTATCCCTAACAGAATTATGATTATTTTACCAAATCTATCATACGGGTATATTTGACGATAAAGCTATTGTTCAATAAACTTCCCTCTTGAATGTTATGATTATAAACTACAAAAAGTCCAGTATTGGCACGTTCCAGCCAACCAAATCTAATATTGGCCGCCCAGAAATCATCCGATGTGTTATGCTGAATAAGACCTTGTAAGTATACATTCGGTTTAAAAGAATAGGACAATTGGGTTCTTAGAATATTAGCTGTGAAATCACCTCCAGGCAATTGAAAATTATTATACAAAAAGGTAAGTTCAGAATTAAATCGGTCACCAATTCGCCAGTTCCCGGTAATACTTTCAATATACCGTGTACCTCCAAAAGAACCACCGATTACAGAACGTAAGTTGATGGACAACGGTTTACTTCGGTTCGTAAAAAAGACAATCTGTGATTCTACATGGTCATAATTACCGGGCTGAACAATTACTCCTTTTCCTCGGGAAATATCAAAGGCATCCACCACCCCTTCTTTAGTAACGTTCATTCCAGTATGTAGTTCATTTCCGCTTTTCCATTCAAAATGGTTGTCCAAATGCAAAAAACTAGTCTCTAAAAAGTTGTCAAAATTCCAATAAGATCTGTAAGAAACATGAGGCCTGTATTCCAATATTTTTGAATCAGCTCGTTTAGGCCTTAAGTGATACAGTACCAAAGCTTCCGGCTTTCTAAAAGCGGAGCGTAACAAAAAGCCTACTTCTGGATTAAAACCCTGACCTACCTCTGTATATGCTGCCCGTAATTCCCAATTATTCCAATTATAGTCGGTTTGAAATTTAAAAGAATTCGCATTTATGGTATCATTGGGATCTAATGTTTTTGCAAAATAACCGGTCATTCGGGCTTTTTTCCCTAGACCTAATTTGCCATCTACAGCCAAGGTCCTATTATAATCGTCTGACTGTAATCCTTCCTTGTTCACAATGACCGCTCCTAAAGCAGATCGACCTTTAAATTCATGGTTTACCCTAGCAACGGTAAAATTATTGGCTTCGACGCCAGCATCAGAAACCTCCTCGGTCCACATACTCAATAAACCAATATTGGTTCGGTTCAATTTACCCGACAAACGGGCTCCCCCAATAATAGGAACTACATTTCCATTCTCCCCAATTCCAATTCTTCGGCTAAAAAATAAATCCACCTCCCCGGGACTACCTACACTAAAGAGTCCGGCATTTTCCAAAAAAAATGGCCTCTTCTCTGGAAAGAATAAATTAAACCGGTCCAAATTAACTTGTTGATCATCCACCTCTACTTGGGCAAAATCCGTATTATAGGTCAAATCCAAAGTTAAACTAGGGGTAATGCTATATTTCACATCACCCCCCGCATCAAAACGATAATCTGTGGAGGTATCCAAAGTGGTATTATCCTTTAGAACACTACCAAGGACATAGGGAATGACTTTTAGGTTACCGGGACTTATCAAATTTAGCCCCGTTAAAGTTCCAGCTAACGACAAACGTTTTAAATCCAATCCTAAAGGGATTGGAGACCAAAATACAATCTCATTAGTCTTTCTGATGTTCCGCCTAAAATTGATTCCCCAATCCTTACCCGCCTGAAAACGTAATGTTCGTAAGGGAATGGCAAATTCTGCACTCCATCCATAATCACCAACACTAGATTTCACTACCCAAGAACCATCCCAATTGAGGTTGAAACCACCAATAGTACCTCCTTGTTGCCGATTCGCATTATTATTTCCTTGACCCTCATTATCCACTTGAGCATCGTACTCGACCCCTAAGGAATTGGTACCGAAAACAAATCCGTTTTGACTGTCTTTGTAAGTGTCTACTATAAATAGAAAGGCATCGGTATTGTCCAAATCAGCATCACGTCTGGCATCTGACACCACTAAATTGTTTGGGTCAGCATCATAACAGACTACGGAAACATAAAATGTATCTTCGGTATAGGCAACCCGTATTTCTGTCTTTTCAGAGGCGGGGATACCAAAATTGGGTTGAGTCTGGGTAAGGTTTCCAAAAGGTGAGATTGCTTCCCAAAGTGCATCGCCAAGAACCAGACCATCTATAACCGGGGCTTTTTCTATCGGTATTGCGGTAGCAACGGGTCTATAGGAACTATCCGTTTGGGAAAACGAAAAATTCATTCCTATAAAACATAACAAAATAAATAAAACAGAGTGGTTTTTAATCATGTGGGTTGGTTTGGCTATTTATCTTAAAAATAATAAATGTTTAAAAGCAAAAACCATCCATCCATTAAGATTAAATTAAATGCAAGAAATCATATAAAATATTCTTTATTCCTCTATTTTTTTTAACTTAAACCTCTTTAAACAACCAAACCATGAACGTTTATATTTTTGAATTCATTGGCACTGCCATGTTAATACTTATCGGTAATGGAATCGTAGCCAATCTTGTCTTGAAAGGAACCAAGGGGGCCGACTCCGGTTGGGTAGGCATATCCCTGGCCTGGGGAATTGCAGTATTTATCGGGGTATTTATTTCAGCCGATGTAAGTGGGGCACATTTAAATCCGGCCGTGACTATTGGCCTTGCTACCGCAGGAAAATTTTCATGGACGCTGGTACCCGGTTATTTTATCGCACAAATTTTGGGCGCAATGATGGGTAATCTATTGGTTTGGCTTACTTATAAAAAACAATATGAAGCGACCGATGATCAGGGTGCTATCTTGGCTACCTTCTCTACCTCACCGGCCATAAGAAGTCCGTTTTGGAATTTGGTCACAGAAATCATTGGAACGTTTGCTTTGGTTTTTGGTGTTTTCTACATTGCCGGAGGCTCGGTTGGTGAAAATGCAGTTTCTTTAGGTTCTTTAGATGCTCTACCCGTAGCACTTTTGGTAATAGGTATTGGTTTTGGTTTGGGCGGACCCACCGGTTACGCCATAAATCCTGCCAGAGATTTTGGCCCACGTTTATTACATGCCCTTTTACCAATTAAAAACAAAGGGAAAAGTGATTGGAACTATGCTTGGGTGCCTGTAGTAGGTCCTATCTTTGGAGGAGCTCTAGCCGCAATAGTCTATATGCTTATTGAATCCATTTAAAATCTGAAAATGAAAAAATTACTAGCGCTCACCTGTTCATTGCTATCCATACCTATGATTTCTCAAAAAATTATTGACTTACCATTTGAACCCAATCCGGATGTAGTTTGGAATACGGCTGAAAATGAATACTACTCCAATATCTGGCAAACCGAGGTGGTTACTAACGTATCTGAACCAAGGCTTGAAGTGTACAAGGCCACAAACCCAAATGGCACCAGTGTAATCGTTGCTCCCGGCGGTGGACTTTACGGATTAAGTATTAATAGCGAAGGTAGGGACGTTGCCAAATGGTTAAATGAAAAAGGGATTACCGCTTTTGTGCTAAAATACAGATTGGTTCCCACAGGGGTTGATGGGGTTCAGGACATAACCGATGATAGTGCAGAAAATCCCACCAGAGTAGGCGAACATGTGGCACCGGTGCTGCCACTTTCCATAGCGGATGGATTAGCTGCGATTACCTATGTACGTGAAAATGCCAAGGACATGCGATTAGACCCTAATAAAATTGGTTTTATGGGCTTTTCTGCAGGTGGTGCGGTAACCATGGGTGTTACCTTTAATTACACTGAATCGAATAAACCTAATTTCATTGTACCCGTGTATCCTTGGATGACTGTTATTGATGACTATACTGTTCCACAAGATGCACCGCCAATGCTTGTTATTTGTGCCACCGATGACCCTTTAGGGTTGGCCAAACCTAGTGCAGATTTATACTCGGCTTGGTTGACCAATGGGAAGACCGTAGGCTTACACATGTATTCAAAAGGCGGACACGGATTTGGAATGAAACAACAAAATCTACCCTCAGATTATTGGATATTACGCTTTTATGATTGGGCATTGGTGGAAGGATTAACCACACCAATAACTCCTTAAATCCTATTTCACCATTTACATTTGAATTCAATGATATTTAAAAAAAATTCAACCTATTACTTTTCTGCTATACTTTTTGCGATTTATCTTTTGGGATTTCAAAGTTTTGCACAAACCGAAAATAAATTCACCAATGAAGTAAAAATCATCACCAAAAAGAATGACTCCATTTGGGATTCAGAAAGGGAAACTATTGTTTTTACCGGAAGCTCAAGCGTTCGTTTTTGGAAAACATTACAAGAAAACTTTCCAGACCATCAGATTTTGAATACTGGTTTTGGAGGCTCACAGGCGTCTGATCTTTTGATTTTCCTAGATGACCTTGTTTTATCCTATAATCCTACGAAGGTTTTTATTTATGAAGGTGACAACGACCTTTGGGCCAAGAAAAGGCCCAATCAAGTGATAACAACTACGGAAGAAATCATCCAACGGATAAAAGCAAAAAATACGGGTACCAAAATCGTACTCATTTCTGCAAAACCAAGTATTAGTCGATGGAAAATGAGAGGGAAATTTAGACGCCTTAACCGAAAAATGGAGCGAATAGCCAAAAACGACCCATTAATCGACTATGTTGATGTATGGTACCCCATGCTCAACTCAAGAAAGTTGAAAACCGATATTTTTATCAAGGATGGACTTCATATGAACCAAAAAGGATATAACATTTGGTACGAGGCCGTGAAAGACTTAGTTAACAACCCCTAAACATAAATGATGCTAAAAACTTATAGTATACGTAGTATTTTCTTTTTGGCAGTAGCCTTGGTATTTTTCGCCTGTAGCGAAAAAGCGAAACCCAGAATACCAATGCCTAAAACAGATTTATCAAAAGTAAGTCTGATACCAAAGCCGGTGAAAACTATTCCTACCAATTCCGCTTTTGCATTAGATCAATTTACGGCTATCTACACTTCTAAAAATGCCACTGGTTTTGCGGAAGTAGGTTCGTTTCTTGCCGATAAGCTAAAGTCAAAAACAAACCTGTCCATTCCGGTTAACACCCAAGGAGCCAATACCATTGAGCGGGTTATCTATATTAATCAATCCGATAGTATAGAACTAAACTCACCTGAGGCGTATCAATTGTATATCAGTCAAGATTCCATCATTATAAATGCAAACACCTCTGAAGGAGCCTTTAGAGGCATTCAAACTTTAAGGCAATTGGTCCCTGAAGAAAGCAATGACACCTTAGCGCCACAAAAGATTTGGCCTGTACCCTCCGGTAAAATTATGGACAACCCTACATTTGCTTACAGAGGTTCCATGTTAGATGTGGCAAGACACTTTTTTAGTGTTGACGACGTCAAAAAATACATTGATCTGTTATCCTATTATAAAATAAACGCACTGCATTTGCACCTTAGTGACGATCAAGGTTGGCGAATAGAGATTAAATCATGGCCCAAATTAACCGAGGTTGGTGGCAGTACAGAAGTAGGTGGAGAAGCTGGCGGATTCTATACCCAAGAAGAATATAAGGATATTGTAAACTATGCCGCAGAACGCTACATGACCATTATTCCTGAAATAGATATGCCCGGTCACACTAATGCAGCATCGGTTTCCTATCCCATTTTAAACGGTAATGGCAAAAAGCCAGAATTATACGAAGGAATGCGTGTAGGTTTTAGCACTTTTGACACCCATAAGGATACCGTTTACACTTTTATTGATGATGTGGTACGCGAACTATCAGAAATTACCCCTGGGCCCTATTTTCATGTAGGTGGTGATGAAAGCCATGTTACCAAAAAGGATGATTATATCTATTTCATTAACAAAGTGGAGAAAATCGTTCAGAAACATGGTAAGAAAATGATTGGTTGGGACGAAGTAGCGATCGCCGATATTGACAACACCTCCATTTCGCAATGGTGGGCCAGTGAAGAAAATGCGAAAAAAGCAGTTGAAAAAGGAATGAAAGTCATTGTTTCACCAGCTAAAAAGGCCTATTTGGACATGGAATATGACACACTTTCCAAATTTGGTTTGCATTGGGCCGGTTACATTCCGGTAGATACCGCCTATGTTTGGTCCCCAGAAGACTACGGTATACCTGTTGAAAATATTTTAGGGGTAGAAGCCCCACTTTGGTCCGAAACCATTAGCAACATTGATGAATTGGAGTATTTGGCCTTCCCTAGGGTAATTGGCTATTCCGAATTAAGTTGGAGCATCCCCGAAAATAGAAATTGGGAGGACTATAAAGTCCGTTTGGCAGATCAAGCTCCCTTTCTTGATCGTATGGATGTAAAGTATTATCCATCCCCATTAATCGATTGGAAAAAAAGTAAACATACCTACGAGACCATCGAAAAGGATTAAACGATAAACAGATATAAAAAAAGCCTTGATTTAAAAATCAAGGCTTTTTTTCATTTAAAGATTCTATTAAGACTTATTCCTCTTCAGATGCCTCTTCCTTTACATCTTTATCATTAGAGAAATCAGTGATTTTATTTTCGGTCAAGATGTTGTACCACTGTATGATTTTTTTAATATCACTGATGTACACTCGATCCTCGTCATAATTTGGAAGTACTTCAAAAAAGTATTCTTCCAACTTTATTTTTTCTTCTTTATGGCCAACGGATGTTCTACCACCATTTTCCTTTTCCTGAATTTTAAGAAAAACCTCTCGTAAAGGCACTTCTTCCTCTAGCGTGTAAATAGCTATTTCAGAAAGTACACTCACACTACTGCGTAAGCTTACGGTAATTCTTTTTCCGTCTAACAAGGACTCCGCCACAAACCCAGATCTTGTTTGGGTAATCAGCTTATACAAACCTGGCTTTCCTGCAACGGACAAAATTTTCTCTAAACCCATAAAATAATTTAAATTTTAAGTCGACAAAGATTACACTTTTCTACTAATTACAAAGGCATTTAACGTGCTTTTTTTGACGCCGGAAATTTCATACGGTAGTCCACATTTATTTTTCCTTTGGAAATATTCGTTAATCTACCTTTCAACATTCTTCGTTTTAATGGCGATAATTTATCGGTAAACAAAACGCCTTCAATATGGTCGTATTCATGCTGGATTACCCTTGCCAATAAACCGTCAAACGTTTTTGAATGTTCCTTAAAATGCTCATCCAAATAGGTGATTTTTATAGTATCTTTTCTAGTGACATCCTCACGAACATCTGGAATACTTAAGCAACCTTCATTAAAAGGCCATTCCGTTCCCGTCTCTTCTTCTATATGTGCATTGATGAATACCTGCTTAAACCCCTGCAGCTGCTTTTGCTCGGTTTCGGTCAAATCTTCATCATCTGCAAAAGGTGTAGTATCCACCAAAAACAAGCGAATGGGTAGACCTATCTGGGGAGCCGCCAGACCAACCCCACTGGCATTATACATAGTATCCCACATGTTGGAAATCAATTCCTTTAGATTAGGATATTCGGCATCAATATCATCTGCAACTTTTCGTAATACGGGGTCTCCGTAAGCTATAATAGGTAAAATCATTTATACTGTCTTTAAGTAATCCTGTAAAATAATGGTTGCGCTAATCTCGTCGATCAATGCTTTGTTCCTTCTTTGTTTTTTTTTCATTCCGCTATCCAACATGGTTTGAAACGCCATCTTGGAAGTAAAGCGTTCATCATGCCTTTTGATGGGAATAGTAGGAAATTTTTCCTTCATTTTCTCTATAAATGGTAAGATATGAACTTCTGATTCCGAAGCCGTATTGTCCATTTGTTTAGGCTCTCCCACTACAATCAGGTCCACCTTTTCTTTTTGGATATAGTTGGATAAATAATAGAAAATTTCTGTGGTAGGAACTGTAATGAGTCCGAATGCGATCATTTGCATTTCATCGGTCACCGCCAAACCAATTCGTTTTACTCCGTAATCAATCGCTAGAATCCTTCCCAAACTTAATTTTTGGCAAAAATAAAGGATAATTTGTTATATGTGCTTTTGTCAGCGGTGAATTCCTATTCTTCAACTTATATTTGAAAAAATTTTGATGAAAATGACTGAACTGAGAGCACAAATAGAGAAAGCATGGGACAATAGGGAGCTTTTAAAAGAATCCGCTACCCAAGATAGCATACGTGAAGTAATCAACTTATTGGACGTTGGTAAATTAAGATGCGCAGAACCTACTTCAAGCGGATGGCAAATCAATGAATGGGTAAAGAAAGCGGTAGTGATGTATTTTCCAATTCAAAAAATGGAAACTCTGGAAGCCGGTATTTTTGAGTACCATGATAAAATGCCATTAAAGAGAGGCTATGCCGAAAAAGGAATACGAGTTGTACCCAATGCCGTTGCAAGGCACGGCGCCTACATTTCCGCTGGCACCATTTTAATGCCAAGCTACGTAAATATTGGAGCCTATGTGGATGAGGGTACCATGGTCGATACTTGGGCTACTGTGGGTAGCTGTGCGCAAATTGGCAAGAATGTACATTTAAGCGGTGGTGTTGGTATTGGTGGCGTTTTAGAACCCTTACAGGCAGCCCCTGTTATCATTGAGGATAATGCCTTTATTGGCTCTAGATGTATTGTCGTTGAAGGCGTGCGAGTAGAAAGAGAAGCGGTTCTGGGTGCCAATGTAGTACTAACAGGTTCCACTAAAATAATAGATGTTACAGGGGAGACTCCGGTAGAGCGAAAAGGATTGGTTCCAGCCCGTTCTGTAGTTATACCTGGTAGTTATACCAAAAAATTCCCGGCAGGTGAGTATAATGTGCCTTGCGCATTGATCATTGGAACACGAAAAGAAAGCACCAATAAGAAAACCTCTTTGAACGATGCGCTTAGGGAGTATGATGTTGCGGTGTAAAAAACATATAGTTTAAGCCTCGCTGTATTCGTTTGTTTTAACAAATACTCAATACTCTGAGGCTTTAGCTACTATATTCCTAGAATATTTACCTTATTCTTCAAACTTCCGAATAACAGAATAAAAAGCGTATTAGGTACGCAACCTTTCTTTAAAAATTAATCTTCTTCTTGGAAGTAGGCATATTTGCACTATTCCTAAATTTGTAAGATTTTTACTTCTTTATGCAATTTTTTAATACTTTTTTTGTTATTCATTTGTCCGCTCCCATTGGGGCGAATAGGTAAAATTGATTTATATGTCAGCCGAAGCCACACAATTAACAGCATTAATTATCACTTATAATGAAATAGGATATATTGAAAAATGTATTGATTCCATTTCATTTGCCGATGAAATTATTGTTGTAGATTCATATAGCACGGATGGGACATATGAGTTTTTAAAAGCTCATCCTAAAGTAAAAATCATTCAAAATCCTTTTAAAAATTTTACGGCACAGAAATCATTCGCATTAAGGCAAGCATCCAATGATTGGGTTTTGTTCTTAGATGCCGACGAGGTAGTAACTTCATCTTTAAAATCTGAAATAAAATCCACAATAAATTCTTTAAATCCTGTGGAAGCCTATTGGTTTTATAGAAAATTCATGTACCAAAATTCTCCATTACATTTTAGTGGTTGGCAAACTGATAAAAATTATCGATTATTCAGAAAGAGTAAAGTGAAATTTGCCGATGATAAAATCGTACATGAAACCTTAGTGGTTAACGGAAATTCAAAATGTCTTTCTGAAAAATTGACTCATTACTGTTATAAAAATTATTCGGATTATAAATCTAAAATGATTCAGTACGGAAAGTTACGGGCACAAGAAGAGTTACGTAACGGCAAAAAATTCAATTATATAAAATTAATAGTGAAACCTTGCTGGAAATTTTTATATAACTACATCTTTCGTTTGGGATTATTAGATGCTCGTAAAGGTTTAAATGTTTGCTATTTAAACGCACTTAGTATTTACAAAAGATATACAGAATTAAGAATCTTAGAACAAGAGATCCCTTTAAAGGTTTATAAGAAATTACCAAACCGTCAGGAATTAACATTTGACGAAAAACGCTTGGCATCTTAATCAAATCATATTCTTTAAAATATTTTCAATGTTAAATAGCCAGGCTTATAGCTATTTTTAATTATCCTATTTTTACAGGATGAAGGTTATTTTAGAAAGTTCATCTTTATTTTTTAAAAACTATACTGGTATACCCAATTATATATTCAACCTTTATGAAGGGTTTTCGTCAATTGATGAAATTGAACCTATTCTAGGTTTTAGGATAAAAAAATATTTTTCTTCAAAAACCGAGTTTCAAAAAAAGTTATTGGAAAACAAACATCTTTGGCACCTAGGTGACCAATTATTCTTTAATCCTAAAATTGATGTTGTCCATAGCTTACATACCCCCTTTTTAAGCCATAAAAAAGCACTGAAAGTAGCTACCATCCATGATTTAGCGGTTCATTTACCGCAATTTGAGAATTATAACTTCGCAAATGATTATTTCAAAAAAAAACGGATGTTCCTATTTAATCAGTTTTATAAAAAGGCAGACGTACTTATAGCCGTGAGTGAAACCACTAAAAGAGACTATTTAAGCTTTTTCGACTTTCCGGAAGAGAAAATTCATGTGGTTCCCCTAGCCCCTTCTGTTAAAACGAAAGATTCAAATCAATTAGATGCCATAGTGGAATTACGGAAGATGAAACTAAAACCGCAAGAATATTTTATTTCAATTGGTGGGATTTCTTTACGCAAAAACTCATTTAATTTAATAAAAGGTTTTCACCAATCAAATTCAATCAAAAACTACAAACTGGTTATTGTTGGTAAAATTGAATCGGAATTTGAACAACCTATTAGAGATTACATCGCAAACAACAATCTAAAAGACGACGTAATTATCACTTCTTATATATCAGAATCCTTGCTTAATATTCTTTATTGTAATGCTAAAGCTTTTCTTTTCCCAACGTTCTATGAAGGCTTTGGGATACCTATATTGGAAGCAATGCAAGTAAAATTACCCGTCCTAACTAGTAATACTGGGGCAGCATCAGAAACAGCAAACGGATTTGCGATTTTGGTAGACCCATTTGACCCCATTGCTATTGCTAACGGAATTGATAAATTAGAATCCGTATCTGAAACCACACTAAAGAAAGCAAAGAATTTTGCCAATTCCCATTCTTGGTTGCGAACTGCCCAAATGACTGCAGAGGTTTATAAGAAATATTTGTAGTTTTATACCAAATCCTAATTCACCCCAATGAAGATAGCTTACGATGCAAAACGTATTTTCCACAATAATACTGGTTTGGGTAATTACGGTAGAGACATTGTAAGGATATTGGATAATCATCTTTTAGAAAAACATTTCTATCTTTTTAATACAAAAAAATCTAAACTGGAGAGTTTGGTTTCTTCAGAAAATACTACAATCGTTTATCCAAATGGGATATTCTGGAAATTCTTCCCTACACTTTGGAGACTCTTTGGTCAATGGAAACAAATTAAATCCTTAGAGGTCTCTTTTTATCATGGTCTATCAGGAGAAATTCCTATACAATTAAAAAAAAATAATATTCCAAAGATTGTAACCATTCATGATCTTATCTTCTTAAGCCATCCCCATTATTATAACTTTTTCGACCGTATCATTTATCGTTTAAAATTTAAATACGCCGTTTCCGCTTCAGATTATATTATAGCTATTAGTGAACAGACAAAAACAGATATAATTAAATACTTAAATGCGGATGAAACCAAAATAAAAGTTATTTATCAAGGCTGTAATAAGGTTTTTAAAAAAATATATTCAGAAGACGAAAAGTCACAAAATCGAAAGAAATTCAAGCTACCAGATGAATATGTTTTAAATGTAGGCACCCTACAGGAACGAAAAAATGCACTCACATTAATTAAAGCTATCAATGGTACTGACCATCAATTGGTCTTAGTGGGAAATGAAAAAAGTTATGCCAAAAAATTACATAGTTACATTAAAGAGGAGCAATTAGAAAATCAAGTAACCTTTATTCAAAATATTAGTTCTAAAGATTTAGCTTTAATTTATCAAAATGCAACTATATTTTGCTACCCCTCCATTTGCGAAGGTTTTGGAATACCCATTATTGAGGCACTATATACCGGATTACCCGTAATTACTACAAAATTTGGATGTTTTCCAGAAGCTGCTGGACCAAACTCCATATATGTAGACCCCAATGATGAAATTGAAATACGAAAAAAACTAAATGAACTATTTTCGAAACCATCACTTAGAGAGGAAATTAAAACAAAAGGCTTAAAATATGTCCAACGCTTTTCAGATGAAAATGTAGCAAAAAACCTTATCAATCTGTATAATACTATTCACTAAATGCAGAAAATTTGTTTTTTTAATACCGCCAAAGCTTGGGGTGGAGGTGAGAAATGGCACTTAGAGATAAGTAGTTATTTACATGAGAAGGGGTATCCAGTTTTCGTAATTGCCCATGAGGATAGCGAATTATTTAAAAGACTAAAAATCAAAGAAATTCCGTGTAAAGGGATTTCAATTAATAATCTTAGTTTTTTAAACCCGATCAAATGTATTTCTATTAAGAATCTTTTCATCTTTTTGGAGATAACCGCGATTGTTATGAATTTATCGAGAGATTTAAAAATAGCTGGGCCAGCCGCAAAAAAGGCTGGTATTAAAAGAATCATTTACAGAAGGGGCAGTGCCATTCCCATTAAAAATACGGTTTTGAACAGGTATTATTTCAAAACCATATTAACGGACGTTCTTGCGAATTCCGAAGCAACAAAAAAAACAGTTACTGTTAATAATGAGTTTTTGTTCAACAAAGAACGAATTAAAATTATTTATAACGGAATTGAAATTGAGGAGGTAAAAACAACCTATAAAAATGAAATTTTTACTCTACTCAATCTTGGTCGCCTTGAGTATCAAAAGAATCAGGAATTTTTAATTCTGCTTGCTCTCGAACTCAAAAAAAGAGAAATAAGTTTCAAAATTTTAATTGGTGGAGAGGGGAGCCTAAAAAGGAAGCTACAAGATTTGATAGAAAATTTAAATCTGACAAAACAGGTAGAATTAGTAGGATTCATTGAAAATCCTACAGCTTTTATTAACCAATGCGATGTATTTGCATTACCCTCTCTCTGGGAAGGTTTTGGATATGTATTGGCAGAAGCAGCACTATGCAAAAAGCCAATTATAGCTTTTAATATCAGCAGCAATCCAGAGCTGGTCATTGATGGTGATAGCGGATATTTGACACCAAGTGGTGATTTGAAAAAATTCGCCGATAAAGTCGTACTTCTTTATAAAAGCGAGGAAGAAAGAAAAAGAATGGGTCAAAAAGGTTTCGAACATATTAAGAGAAATTTTAATAAAAAGATTCAATTGAAGAAAATAGAAGATTACTTAATCAATGGATAAAGCAGAACATAAGATATCAGCTTTGTTAATTACCTTCAATGAGGAGGAAAATATTAATGAAGTATTGTTAAATCTCAGTTTTGCAGATGAAATCATTGTAGTCGATTCGTTTAGTACTGATCGCACAATCGAATATATCAAACAACATAAGAACGTTCAATTGATATGTAGAGCATTTATCAACTATACGGACCAAAAAAATTATGCTTTACAAAAAGCATCAAATGATTGGATATTATTTTTAGATGCCGATGAACGCCTTACCCCTTCTTTAAAAGAAGAGATTCTTAATACTATTGAAAAACCTGATGCTGCATCCGCATATTACATTCTTAGAACGTTCATGTTCAAAACGAAAAAACTGAAATTTAGTGGATGGCAAAGCGATAAGAATTATCGCCTATTTCGTAAAAGCATGGTTTATTTTGACCAAGAGCGAATTGTTCACGAAACACTTGTAGTTGATGGTAAATCAGCTACACTTAAAAATAGATTGCTTCATTATTCTTATAAAAACTATGATGATTATAAGGGTAAAATGCTAAAATATGGTAAAATGAAAGCCATTGAAGAGGCGAAAAAAGGTAAAAAAGCAAGATGGTATCATTTTATCTTTAGACCACTCTATAAGTTTCTAAACCACTACATAATAAGGTTAGGTATTTTAGACGGCAAAAAAGGACTTGTCATTTGCTATCTAAACGCTTTAGGGGTTTGGGCTAGATATAATGAACTTAAAAAAATTCAAAACTAAATTCTCAACCATGGCTAACGAGCAGGACGAAATCAACAAATGCATAGAAATTCTTGAAAGTGGTGGACTCATCCTCTACCCTACCGATACAGTTTGGGGAATAGGTTGCGATGCCACCAATGAATTGGCGGTAAAAAAGGTTTTTGATTTAAAACAACGCGATGACAGCAAAGCACTCATTTGCTTAGTGGCAAATGATGCCATGTTAGAAAAGCATGTAGAGCAAGTTCCTGAGCTTGCTTATGACTTGATGGATTTATCCACCAAACCCACAACCATCATCTATGACAAACCAAAAGGAGTTGCGAAGAACTTAGTAGCTTCAGATAATACATTGGCTGTACGGGTGGCATCGGATAAATTTTGCAAATACCTCATTGGTAAATTTAAAAGACCTATTGTATCCACTTCCGCAAATATCTCAGGAACCCCAACTCCTAAAAGTTTCCAAAATATAGACAAAGCCATTTTATCAGGTGTTGACTATGTGGTAAATTTGCACCAAGAGAAACAGAATGAATCCGCATCCGCCATTATTCGATTGGGTAATGATGGTACCGTGAAAATCATTCGAGAATAAAACCATGCAAAAGAGCTATAAAAACGCTTTAACAAACCCAATTTTTAAAATTATTTCAGAAGCTGCCGAAGAACTTTCGATAGAATGTTACGTGATTGGCGGTTTTGTACGGGACTTTTTTTTAGATAGAAATACTCCCAAAGACATTGATGTGGTGGCCATTGGTAGTGGTATTGCCCTGGCGGAAAGAGTAGCTTTAAAATTAAAAGGCAAACCTAAGGTATCCGTTTTTAAGAATTTTGGAACCGCCATGATACAAAATGAGGGCATGGAACTCGAATTCGTAGGTGCGCGTAAAGAAAGTTATCAACGTGATAGTCGCAAACCCATTGTTGAGGATGGAACTTTGGAAGATGATCAAAAGCGAAGGGACTTTACGATTAACGCTCTCGCGCTTTCCCTGAATACATCAGATTACGGAACACTTTTGGACCCTTTTGATGGTATTACCGATTTAGAGAATAAACTCCTTAAAACACCACTAGAACCCAATATTACCTATTCAGATGACCCTTTACGAATGATGAGGGCCGTTCGTTTTGCGACTCAGTTAGATTTTCAAATTGCCCTACCCTCTTTACAGGCCATTACAGAGCAAAAGCAACGATTGAAAATTGTTTCCAATGAACGAATTTTAGATGAGCTGCATAAAATCATGTTATGTCAGAAACCTTCCAAAGGATTGTCCCTCTTGCATAAATTGGGACTATTGGAACTTATTCTTCCAGAACTAACGGCATTACAAGGTATAGAAGAGATTGAGGGACAAAAGCATAAGGATAACTTTTGGCATACGTTAGAAGTTGTTGACAACATTTCTGAAGCTACGGATGACCTTTGGTTACGCTGGGCTGCATTATTACATGATATTGGCAAAGCACCTACCAAAAGATTCCATAAAAAAATTGGATGGACCTTCCACGGTCATGAATTTGTTGGTTCTAAAATGGTTTATAAACTTTTTAAAAGACTACGAATGCCACTGAACGAAAAAATGAAATTCGTTCAGAAAATGGTATTGATGAGTTCTAGACCTATTATATTATCAGAGGATTTCGTAACGGATTCTGCCGTACGTAGACTCATTTTTGAAGCGGGCGATAACGTAGAAGATTTAATGACCTTATGTGAAGCGGATATTACTACTAAGAATCCCAAGAAGCAAAAAAAGTACAAGCAGAATTTTAAGATTGTACGCCAAAAAATAGAGGAAGTCGAGGAACGGGACCATGTTCGTAATTTTCAGCCTCCCATTAGCGGCGAAGAAATTATGGAAACCTTTGCCATTAAACCTTCAAAAGAAATAGGAATAATTAAAGACGCCATAAAAGAAGCTATCTTAGAAGGAGAAATACCTAATGAGTATGAAGCTGCAAAAGAATTTATGCTAACGAAGGGAAAGTCATTAGGACTTTTAATCTCAACTTAAAATGAAACAACACTTCAGGAAAATAGCGAAAGTATCCTTGATTTTGGTCTATTTGGTCATCATTGCCGGTGCCGTGGTGAGAATGACCGGCAGCGGAATGGGTTGCCCAGATTGGCCTAAGTGTTTTGGCTACTATATACCTCCGACTGAAGAAAGTGAGCTGCTATGGCAGCCTGATAGGGACTATAACGAAGGTCAAGTAATTATAAAAGGAGAATCCTTGCTCGTTTCCAAATCTACATTTAAGAGTCAATCAACCTTCCAATTGGAAAATTGGGAAACTTACGATAAACATGATTACGCTATATTCAATCCTTGGCATACTTGGATCGAATATATTAATAGGCTCCTAGGTGCCCTTGCCGGTTTGGCTACCTTAGTTCTCGCCGTTTCCTCCATTACTTTCTGGAAAAAGAAAAAAAGAATCCCTATTACTCTCTTGGCTAGTCGTTTTTGGAATGGGTTTTCAGGCGTGGTTAGGGGCTACAGTAGTCTATTCTGTTCTGGAACCTGCAAAAATAACGGTACATATGATCATGGCATTGGTCATTGTAGCCATGCTGCTATATATCATATATCTTGCCAATACAGAAGATAAACATATCAAGTTTGATAGACACACGTTAACCCTAAGCATTGTAGCTATCGTGTTCACACTAATCCAAATAGTGATGGGTACACAAGTTCGTCAATTTGTAGATGAACAAATTGACCTTTATGGTTATCAGGCGAAAATGCTCTGGTTAGAAGACCCATTGGTGTTATTTTATATTCACCGATCATTTTCAATTTTAGTTGTATTGATTAACGCCTATTTGGCCTATCGGATATATAAATTGAACCTTGGACACTTTAAAATATTTTGGGTGTTGTTCCTTTTGCTGGTGGAGATATTGACCGGTATGGCTATGTATTATCTGGATTTCCCTTTTGCAAGTCAACCCATACATCTCGTTATCGCCTCCATTCTTTTTGGTGTCCAATTTTACATTGTTTTAGATGCATTAAAGCCTAGAGAAAACGCTAAAACTTCGTAACTTTGCCCTCCCGCAAAAAATACGTGATGATTTACAAAATCCGAATAATTTTAGATGCCGAAGAGGATATTTTCAGAGATTTGGAAGTTGAGGCCCATAATTCATTAGAGGACTTTCATAATGCCATAACACAGGCCTTCGGTTTTTTAGGAAACGAAATGGCCTCTTTCTATACCTGTGATGAGGAATGGAAACAGGATGAAGAGATTGCTCTTTTTGATATGAGCGAATCTGGGTCTGATATCCGTTTGATGAACGAGACTTTTCTAGAAGATCTGGTAGATGAGAACAATCCTAAACTTATATATGTTTACGACTTTTTAAACATGTGGACTTTCTTTATTGAACTGGCCGATATTGTAGAAAAAGAAGATGGCCGAGCTTACCCAAATGTGTTATTTTCATTTGGTGAATTACCAGAGTCCCCACCAGAAAAAAACTTCGAATCAGAGAACAGTGCCTTTGATTTTGATGACACTTTCGACAATTATGACGATCTCGATTTTGATGAGAATTGGAACTAGTTAGTAGTTAGTAGTTAGTAGTTAGTAGTTAGAGTTAGTTTAGTAGTTAGTAAACTAGTTTTTCTTTCAGTGTAAATGAATTCCACAGAAAATTAATCAACTTAAAATATCCATATTCCATGATCAACTTATATGCTACCCAAATTGAAAGTATTTCTATACATAGAGTTGGTAATAAAAATAAAAATGAAGGCATCTTTCTTTCAGAGGAACCTTTCAAATTAAATGATGAAACCACAGGACTTTTAAAAGAATATTTTTTTAAGCCTTTTCGGGAAAAAGAAGAAAACTATTTTAAACTTGCCAATGAGGTTGATGTAGAATTCAATGAGCTTCATAAAATTGTTAGTGCCGTTTTTGCAGACCCGTCAACATCACATTTAAATTCAAAAAAAATAGCCTCCCTATTATTTGAACAATCCAATCATCCCCATATTAAAAGTGGAGAGGTTTATGTAGCCCACCTTACCGGTTTATTACTGGACAATAAAAAAGTAGATGCGGTAGGAATTTTCAAGAGCGAGTTAAAACACGATTTTATTCAGTTCGAAGAGAAAGACAGCAATTTGGATATTGTCATTCAACAAGGCATCAACATTAACAAATTGGACAAAGGTTGCTTGATATTCAATGTGGATAAAGAAGAAGGCTACAAAGTACTTTCAGTGGATAGTAACAAGTACGATACCAAATACTGGATTGAAAATTTCTTAGGTGTTGAACCCTTATCAGATGATAATTTCAAAACCAAGAACTACCTTAAATTTTGTCAGAATTTCGCCAAGGATATAGTTTTACCTGCAGAAGACAAACAGCAGGAAGTATTGTTCATGAACCGTGCAGTAAACCATTTTGCGAAGAACGATTCTTTTGAAGAATCCAACTTCTTGAACGAGGTGATGGAAAACCCGGACTTAATCCCGGAATTCAAGCATTATAAGGTAGAGAAAGGTCCAAAATATAGCATTGAAGACGTGTCCAACTTTGACATTGCCAACAAAGCGGTTTCAGATGCTCGTAAAAAAATTAAGAATGTCATTAATCTGGATACCAATATTCAGATAAAACTAGACTTCATCAATCCAGAGTCTGCAGAGAAATTTGTTGAAAAAGGCTGGGATGAAGAGCGCCAAATGTACTACTACCTCGTGTATTTCAATAAGGAACAAAAGAGTTAGAACTTCATTTTAAGTGTCAACACTAGTATCGAAAATTTGACTTTATAAAGCCGGTCTTAAAGAGTAGTAATTAAAGTTTGGTAGTATAACTAGAGATTTTTAAGAAGTTAATGATTTGATGAAGGCTCAATACTTTATTTTAATATTATTCTCCATAATCTGTTTCATACTTACATCTTCATAATTACGACGTACAAAGTTTAAAGCCAAATCCAAAACCTCACCCATGGTGGTACAGTTTTTAAAACTAATATCCATGGTAAGCGCACCTATTTGTTCTTTTAATAGTTCAATATTCTGTTCTGTAGATATATCGTCGGTTTTACAGATAGCCCGCAATTTTTTAATCCGATTACCAGAACTAAGGATTCTTTTGGCCACCATGGACCTTTCTTCCAACTTATATTGATCTACAGAATCTCTTCTCAATTTATTACGGACCAATTCTACCATTTGAAAATTTTCCTTAAAGAATTGGGGACGATATACCTTGAGTTTTCCCTCAAAACATTGTTGGTCAAAATCAATTGCCCTTATTTTATAAACCACATGGTCAAAATCATGGGTGGGCACTATGACGTAATTATAGGAACGCATGTCTCCCAAAAGTCTTATCATACAACGTTCGTTAAATTTAACGAACTCTTTTGCTAGTTGTGCTTTTTCTGGTTCTGTACATTTCGGCAACATGGTTTTAATGAATTCATCTCCAGGAATACCGGCAATATGCTCCTCAATCAAGGTATCCTTATATACCAAAAAGTTAAGGTTGTATGGGGATAGCATATGCTCCAGTTCCAAACCATAAATACGGGAAGCATCGGTTTTTTTAATGTAGAAATAAGTGAAATTGTCGTTAAGAATGTTCCTTATCTTAATCCGAAAAGGCTTTGAATTTCCAAACGTGCAAAAATCCACCGCGTCCACATTCAAATATTGGTGAATATTACTGCTCCCATCGGAATGTAAAATAGAATAGACTTTTTTCAGGCTATCATCTATTTCCTTCCGATCAAATTCCGAATAATACACCCTAATCCAAAGGGTGTCCTCATCGTTCTGATCATACACGACTACAGAACCGGAAAAACGGAGTAAATCATCATAAAAAATGGGAATTTCAGTTTTACGACTATAATGTTCCAAATACCCGTCCAAAGCTTTAGAAACTGGATAAGCTGGTTTCTTTTTAGACATTAATCGTTCTTCTGACATTGACTTTTTTTTAATGGAGGCAAAATAATCTTTTTAACGCTGTAAAATGTATTTGGAGACTGAAAAAAAGAGAATAAATAAGAAACAATTCTTTCTAAAATGGCAATAAACACTGTGGCTTACAGCACTTTTTTACTCTAAAATTAGTAGTTACCAACACCTTAAGGGCGTTTGACAACAATTAGTTGTTAGACCTACCAATAATATCTTTTTTTGATTACCCAAACTATAGTGTAATTACCATTAAGATACCAAAAATGAACCGAAAGTTACTTTTTTCATTCCTTTTTATAGGACTATTTTATTTTTCGGCCAAGGCTCAGTTGAGTGACCTTCATTTTTTACCACCTTTAAAACAAGGACGAAACAACGCAGCCATTCAACAACAAGCAATCTATCTTTCCACCCCTTCACCTACAACTTTTACCGTAAATGCCTATCGTGGTACCAACGGAACTCCCATAGCGACTTTCAACATTTCAAATGTGAGTCCGGCCGTTTATGACCCTGGAAATGGCGATAACAACATTACCTTGGTCGATAATGCCAATACCGGAATTGTATTGACCAATAGCGGATTACGGTTTGAATCCCCCAGCGGAAATAAATTTTATGTGAATTACAGGGGGAAATCCTCTGCTCAGGCAGCTTCGTTGACCTCAAAAGGACGAGTAGCCATGGGTACCCGTTTTAAATGGGGAGGCGTACCTAATTTGGGTGCCGAAGTTTCCAAATCGAACACTTTGGGCATCATGGCTACGGAAAACAATACCACCGTTACCGTTTTTGGCTATGACCCAAATTGTGTATTTAGACAAGGGAACAATGTAGCAGGCATTACTTCAGACAGTTATACCATTACTTTAAACGCCAACGAATCTTTTGTTTTTGAAAATTATGTAGGTACTTCACCCACCTTGGCCAGTCGAGAAGGTTGGATTGGGGCCTCCATAGAATCCGATAAAAATATTGTAATTAGTAATGGTTCTTTAAACTTTGGAAGACAAGAAAATAACAGTAATAGAGATGCCGGTATTGACCAACCTGTTCCAGAAAACCGTTTAGGTAAAGAATATGTTTTCATCAGAGGGAACGGTCATTCCAATGGGTGGACAGAATTCCCATTGATGATTGCCATAGCGGACAATACACAGATTTTCGTAAATGGATCTACGACCCCAATCGCTACGCTTAATAATGGTGATTTTTTTCAAATTCCTAGCAGCTATTACTCATCGAATACAGCAGGAGCCAACATGCTCATAAAAACCTCAAAAGACGTGTATGCCTATCAATGTTTAGCTGGATCCACAGGTGCTCAAACTGCGGGACTCAACTTTGTAGCTCCGGTAAATTGTCTATTACCCGATGTGATGGACAACATACCAGATATACGTAATATCGCTGGTACAATTGTAAGTGGTGGAGTTACCATTGTTGCCGCGGTTAACACTCCCGATTCCAATATTTCCGTTAGTCATGGTGGAGGAAATGTTACCTTACCTGCTTCAAGATCTGTAGCGGGTTCAACAGATTGGAAAACCTTTTTTATTCCCAATCTTACCGGCAATGTCAGTGTTCAATCTACCGGACCACTTGCTGTAGGATTTTTTGGCTACAATGGTAACCAAGGTGTAGCTGGTTATTTCTCAGGGTTTGACACCGTTCCAGAAGTCACATTAGACGTACGAGGAGGAACTGGATGCTTTGTTGGATCTGAAATCTATGAAGCTACCGGTAACTTTGACGCCTACCAATGGTTTGGTGATGGAGTTGCCATTCCTGGTGCAAATGGTCCAAGTTTTGCCGCAACTAAAGCCGGTGACTATTTTGTTAGGGGCACAAAAGGACCTTGTACCTATGATTCCCAACCCTTGACCGCCTTGTATTGTAATCCGGATATCGTGGTTGAGAAAACAGTGGATAAATCCGAAATTATGGAAGGTGAAACCGCTACGTTCACCATTAAAGTAAGAAATCTTGGTGTAGGTCCTGTAACCAATCTTATGATCACGGATAACATTCCCGATGGTTTAACTTTACAATCCACACAAACAATAAAAGGTACTTGGGCAGGCAATCAATGGAATATTGGCACTTTGAACGGTGGGGAATCTGCACAATTGAGATTGACGGTACTTGGTGATGAAATAGATATTTCTCCATTATTAAGTGTCACCAATACGGTTAGTAATACCCAAGACCAAATAGATACTAACACTACTGAAGATAAGCATACCGCCCGTATTACCATTCACAATGATTATGACAATGATGGGGTAAAGGATATTACAGATTTGGACGATGATAACGATGGTATCTATGATCAAGACGAATGTGCGGCTTTCCTTTGTTATGAACCTATTCTAAACGAAAGTTTTGAAGACCCTGTAATTCCAGGTAGTTCCTACAGAATCTTTAATGAAAGTCAGATTCCCGCTTGGTCAACAACTTCTACAGACGGAAGTATTGAATATTGGTCGAATAATTTTAATGGAGTCCTTTCCTTTGATGGTAATCAATTCGCAGAATTGAACGCAACCCAGAATTCTGCATTGTACCAGAATTTATGTGTGACCCCCGGTACGGTCATGCAATGGTCGCTACGACATAGAGGTCGTCAAGGAACGGATGTGATGAGAGTTAAAATCGGTGCTGATCTTGGATCTGCCGTGGTCTTATCAACGATTTCAGATGATACGTCCGCTTGGGGATATCATTCAGGCACTTATACAGTTCCAGCAGGACAAACCAATACCTTATTCGTTTTTGAAGCAGTATCCACCTTTTCCGGCAACCTATCCGTTGGGAATTTAATTGATGATATTCAAATTAATATTATTTCGGCACCTACTTGTGGTGATTCCGACAACGATGGTATTCCAGATAACCTCGATTTGGATAGTGATGGTGATGGTTGTAGCGATGCCAATGAATTTTATAAGAATGAAACTGCCGATGGAGGCGATGGTGGAGAATATGGAGCCGGCACACCGGTGGTTGACCCAAATAATGGGACGGTTATTTCAGCTTCCTATACGCAGGTCTTTTCACCACAAATCGTTTTGGAAAACACCTCAGAAGATTTAGGAGGTAACGATATTAATGGTCAGGATGTAAGTCTTGGTCAAACCTTTGAATATGTACTTCGCTTTCAAAATACTGGAGATGACGATGCCGTAAATTATACGATTAAGGATATTTTACCCAACAACGTCAGCTTGGAAAGTGTGGATGTTTCTAATGCCCCGGGAACTACACATACTTATGATATCAACACGCAGACCATCGACTTTGCAGTCCCAAATAGTCTTGTTGCAGTTGGTCAACCAGAGTACAGTATTCGCATAAAGGTTAAAATAGCTTTAAACTGTTCTGATTTTGTTGCTGCTTGTTCATCAACCTTGGAGAATCAGGCATATTCGACCTATAATGGGGTTAAAAATACCACTCAATTTTCAGATGAAAATGGAAAGTCTGCTTTAACTGGTTGCCCAATGCCCACAGAAATTGCCAGCAATTCTATTTTAAATGATTTAACAAGTTGTAACCAGGCTAGAACGGTTCAACTTTGTGGAGATTTCGCCATTCTTCAAGCTGGTGCGGGGTTCACGACCTACAATTGGGTATTGGATAGTAACGGTAACGGACAGGTAGATTCAGATGAGAACGCTATCAATGACCAAGATCCAGATAACGACCCAAGTACTTTTATAGTAAGTTCTGTAGGTAACTATATTGTTGAAAAATCATCAAATAGCGGTTGTCCTAATCTAATTGAGCGGATAACCGTAGAACGTTTTGGGGAAACCCAAACCAATCCTATAATCAGTTTTTTCAACCAAGTAAATTCTGATGCCAACCCGGACAATGATATACAAGGAGAAATTGTCACCTGTTCGGTTGATGGTAGCGAGTTACCAAAAATATTCCTTTGCGGTGCGGATGATGAAGTCACCCTACAATTAGGTATAACGGATGCTCAAAGTATTGTTTGGCAAAAATTAGATGAAAACAGCTGCTCCGATGCTGGAGATGATTGCGCAAATAAAAATGGGACCTGCACCTGGTCAACCGTTGAAACACTGAGTAATTATACGGTTGCGGAAAGTGGGGAATATCGAGTCGTTGTAAACTATAGAAATGGATGTTTCAGTAGGTTCTATTTCAATGTTTTCAAAAATGAATTGAATCCTGAATTCAATGCTTCGGATATTATTTGTGACACACCGGGTAACATAAGAATTACCAATGTAGGTTCAGGTTATGGTTTCCAGTTATTGAATACCATTACCAACACCGTTGTTGTTCCCTTTTCCGCAAATAACGGACCTAATTTTGATATTACTTCGAACGGAACGTATTTGGTTCAGGTAACACAATTAGATCCAACGGACGGAACACCAATTGTAGGTAGTTGCTTGTTCGAAACTGATGAAATAGGAATTGAGGAACGAACTTTTAGTGTCAACCTAAGTTCGACCCCGGCAGCTTGTGAAGATTTAGGAACCATTACTATTCAAGCCTTAAATGCATTTCCAAATTACAGCTTTGAGCTTAGACTTGATGATAACAGCAATAGCGGTCAAGGAACATTAGTAAGTAATCAAACGGCACTCAACGACAACACTTATACCTTTTCAAGTGTAAACCCTGGGAATTACATTGTTAATACTCGAACGCAAGATGGATGTTTTGATTCACAGAAAATAACCGTCACTAAAATCCCAGACCTTGAATTGGCTGCAATTACCTCTCAAAACATTAGCTGTACTGCAGGTATCATAACCTTAACACCTAATGGTGGCGAACCAGACCCTGATTACCATATGGCGATATGGAGTAAAAATGGGACCGATTTATACAACTCGGCTTCTGACGTACCTACAACGGCTTTGCAAACTACAACCGACTTCCTATTTAGAGATGCGACCGAGGCAGGTGAATACGAATTTATTGTTTTTGACGATAGTGGATGTTTTGCAATATCCAATAAAGTAACGGTAATAGATTTAGGGAACCTTTCTTTAGGAGCTTCAAATTCAGAAATTACTTGTGCAGATTCAGCATCTGCCACGCTAACCGTTTCAGTGACTGGTGGAACCGCACCTTATCAATATAGCTTGGATGATGGTGTTAGCTATCAATCCCAAAACGAATTTCTCAATCTTTCTGCAGGTATCTATAGCATTACGGTTATGGACTCTGGTAACAACTCAGGCTCTGGCTGTATAGAAACTTTGGAGTACGAGATTACACAGCCCTTCCGTTTAACGGCATCTGCCTCAATACTAGAAGATGCATCTTGTGACCCTAGTGGTGCATTGGTGAAAATCTTAAATCCAAATGGCGGTAAAGCTCCTTACACCTATAGTTTCGATGGCGGAAGTACTTTTCTCCCTGTAGATGAACAAAGACTATTCCCAGGTTCCTATCAATTGGCAGTAACCGATGCATTAGGTTGTGTCTACGACATGGAAATTACGGTACCGGATCCTATAACTGAACCTACATTTACACCATCCGTTATTTATGATTGTACAGGCAATGGAGAAATTACCATTACCTCATCGAATACTACCGATTTCAACTATACCTATAGCCGGAACGGTTCTTTGAATAGTCCTTCAGAAAATGGCGTATTCGCAGGTATTGCGCCAGGAACCCATACCATAACGGTAGATTTTGCCAGTAGCTTGACACCGGAACAGAGTACGCTGTTCTTTGAAACTTTTGGTGCCGGACCAACTACCCAAATTGGGGAAATAGGTCCTGGTTATTGCTATGAGCCACAAGATGGCTCAGAAACCAATTGTAACCTTGGCCCAGGCGGTATTCTTGTAAATGGCGAATATACGGTGACCAACTTTGTCACCAATCCTATACCTTCCTGGAGAAACCCTAACGACCACACCGCCATAACAGATGGCCGTTTCTTAGCCATTGATGTGAGTACATTGGCCGGCGATAAAGGAATAGTATGGCAAAGAAAAGGATTGCAAGTACTACCCAATCAAGAGATCATTTTAGACCTATGGGCCTATAACCTAATGACCGTAAGTGGTAACGGAAACAATCCAGAAATCCTTGTGGAACTGGTTGACGGTAGTGGCAATGTTTTGCAAAGTATTCCTACTCCAGAAATTCCTAAAAACACTAATCCTGATGATTGGCATAATAGACAAGTCACTTTAAACCCAGGAACAAATACCTTAGTAGACATTGTATTAAGAAGTAATTTGAACAGTGATTTTGGAAATGATTTAATTCTCGATGACATTAAGGCCTTTCAAGCAGCTAAGGTTTGTGAAAGCTCGCAGGATATTACGGTTGTTGTGGAGTCAGGCAAAGAATTTGAAGCCAATTTATTGAGTACGATAGATGCTAGCTGTAACGGTGCTACTGATGGAGCCATTCGCTTTGAAGTTTCTAATTTTGATTCAGCTAGCGGGTTTGAATATGCTATTGGCACTTCAGGTTGGGTAACCTCATTGACTTCTCCGGTAACTACTACTGCTAATCTAGCCAAAGGTACCTACACGGTTTCGGTTAGAAAGTTAGATGATAATTCCTGTTCGACGGACTTTTCCGTAACCGTGGACGACGCTTCACCAATACTTCCGGTGCTAACTAAAGTATCCGAATACAACTGCAACACTGGAGCAACCCTAAAAGCATCGGCAACAGGTGGTAATCCTGGCTATGAATATCAATTGGAAAAGACCAATGGTGATGTCATTGTAGCCTATCAACCGGATTTTAGATTTTCTAATGTACTAGAGGGCGATTATGTAGTTAGGGTTCAAGATCAAAATGGATGCGATGCTGTTTCTGCGAACACTATAACAGTCACAGAACCTACTATTCTTGACTTTGACTTGATACCTACGGCATGTTATGATGGCCAAAATAATGCTACCATAGAAGTTTCAATTACTGCAGGTAATGGTGATTATCGGTTCAAAATCAATGGAGGTTCATGGGTCTTGCCTGCTGCTCCCAATGCTACCACTTATACTTTTACTGGACTTACTAATGGTCTTTATGACATACAAGTGATGGATAGCTATGGTTGTATTTCACCTGTGAAATCCGAAACCATCTCCCCTGCCCTAAAGGTTCAGGTGGAGGTTGAAGATGTAAGTTCTTGTTCGGATGGAAGCATTACGGTAACCCCGTCTGGTGGCACCGGTTCTTATGTCTATGCATTTTTACCAACAGGTATTATTCTTCAGGATAGTGATTTTAGTGCCTCGAACACTATCTCTGTGAACACTTCGAACGCAGGTGATTTTGATGTATATGTAAGGGATAATAACGCTGTAAATCCGTATTGCGAATATTCAGAGACAGTAACGGTCAATACCAGCCCTGCGTTGGCTTTTACACCAACACCAACGGATGCTATATGTTTTGGTGACCAAGGAAGTATAGCCGTGAACATTACCTCTGGTTTGGCCCCCTTTACCTATGAATTGATAGATGTTGACCATGCAACCTCCAGCCAAACACAAAATGGAGTGGTAGCGACGACAAAAACGTATTACAATCTTCAGGCAGGTGAATACAACATTAACATCACAGATGCTACAGGGTGTCCTACCTCCGTCAACGGAATAACCATAAACGAACCGGAAGCGTTAACTGCTGATTTAGTAGGTATTTTACCAAGTACCTGTACCAGTACTATTGCAACAGACTATGGATTCCGTTTTACAAATTACCCATCATCTTTAGGAAGGATTGAATTCAGTGCCGATGCAGGTTCAAATTGGACTGGGGACAATACAACTCCGGGTTCTTCAGATGAATTAAGAGGTTATGTATCCGGAACCAATGTTTATCCATCCATGAGAACGGTCGACAATTTGGGAAATACCATTTGTCAAGTGGATTTACCACGCTATACGATTCCTTATCCATTGGACGATTTAGACATCACATTATCCACAGTAATTGTGAATTGTAATGAACTTCGAGTTGAAGTACAAGGAGCCGAAGGGACAGCTCCATACGAATATGCTTTCACAGATAATCCGGCAAACTTTGATGTATTCACAGCTACTTGGATAGCTGGAGGAAATATGGATATAGACGGAAATCCTGTGACAGCGGGTCAAGGTTCATATGGATGGTTAGGATTAACACCGGGAAAGACCTATAAATTCTATGTGCGCGATAGTAACGGTTGTGTTCGGCAAAGTGATAGAAATGTCAATGACATCAGGGATAACCCCATGGATATTACTCCAGTTTTTAAACCTTCTTGTTCTGGAGCAAATAATGGTGAAATCACCTATACCATTGCGGACGAGGATGGTCTTACGGAAGATAACATGACTTGGACCTTGTTCGATGTTGACGGTAATCCAGTTTCTTCTAGTGGTGGAATAGTAACTTATTCCGATACGATAACTATAAGTGGTCTAGCTCCAAACGAATATTACATCGTTGTGCAACAGGTAGATTCAGGGGGAGGATTGCAATGTATAAGTGGTAGTGAAAACCTACTTTTGGAAGAATTGGACCCTATTTCCGGAACTCCATCGGTATTGAACGATATCAGTTGTGAAAATCCTGGTTTGATTGCCATAAGTAACGTGCAAGGTGGCGGTGGTTCATATACCTATACCATCACCGGACCATCACCGTTTACCACAATTACCGATACCGGTAACAATCCCATTGAAATCCCATCGAATTCACCGTCCGGAGCTTATCATGTATCGGTGTCCGACCAATTTGGATGTTCCTATTCCTTGGGCAACGTAACGATGAGCTTAAGTGCAAATCCGGCCATTACCGCTACTAACATCGCTGCTTGTGGCGCTAGCACAACGGTTACTATTACGGCTACAAGTCCATCATCAAGTATTTTATATTCTTTGGATGGTGGAGCTACCTACAAAAATAACGCAGGGGTTTTCAATAATGTATTACCCGGTAACTATACCGTTTTTGTTAAAGATGGGAATGGTTGTACAGATATGAGTTCAATTGACGTATACCCTAGCCTACAAGCAACGGCTTCACAAACAAAAATCTTAGGTTGTGGTACGGGTAACGAAGGCGAACTGACTTTGGAGGTGACTGCCGGATCGAACGACTACGAATATGAAATCTTGGATACCTCGGGAACATTGGTGAGTCGGCAGGCCATGACGTCCAACAGTATTCCCACGGCGGTTACCGTTGCTGATACCTATACCGTCAACATTTACGATGTGGGCACTGGCGGACCGGCATGTAGCCGTAGTTTCATCATTGAAGTTGCTCCGGCCGTTACCTCTGATTTTACGCCTGTACCCACGGATGTCACTTGTTCCGGTGGTTCAGATGGTAGTATTTTCATAGACCCAGTGTTGAATGGATATACTCCCTATACCTATTCTATTTTACCAACGGCAGGTACGTTCAATACCTTGACAAACTCTTATGAAGGTTTACCTGAAGGCACTTATGAAATTACAGCGGTAGGTATCAACGGATGTTCTGTTACCAAATCCAATATCATTGTAACCGATCCGGACCCTTTAACTTTTGATGTACCCAGTGTGACACCATTTTCTTGTACCACAGGGAACACAAAAAACAATGCGCTAATAAGTATTAATAATATTTCTGGAGGATCAGGAAATTATGTGCGTTATGAATTCATAGAGGATAGCAGTGGCAACATGCTCCAAGCAAGTAGCAACCCTAGCTATATTTTTACTGATAAAAATGGTGGCGATGTAAGAGTTCGTGTAATTGATTCTAAGGGTTGCTCAAATCAAATAGTAGTAACCGTGGCAACCTTCGATGAATTAGGAACACCTTCCATAATCATAGATGATGCTATTTCCTGTTCAAATTTTGGTGAGGATATTTCCATCGACATCGCTAGCAGTGTAACGAATTTTGCAAGTAATCCAACCAATTATCAATTTAAGCAATTGCCATTGACGACGTTTCAATCATCCAACCAATTCACCAATCTACAACCTGGTAATTATACTTTCGTTGTGAAAAATGTTTCTACAGGTTGCGAAGTTCTTCTGAACCACACGGTAGAAGAACCGAATACCTTTGGGGTAACCGTTAATAAAATAGCGGATGTCGTTTGCTTTGGGGATAATGGTAGCATAAGTTTAAACATTACGGATGCAACCTATGGCGGACAGTTCAGTTATCAAATTTTTGAAACCAATGATACGCCTACGAACCGATTAGATGACGGTCCGGCTGTTTACACCAATACCATGGCCGGAGTTGGTACAACCGCAGGTATAAATCTTCCTGCAGGTAATTATTTGGTAGAAGTTACGCAGGATGCTTTCCCAGGATGTAAACAAATACGTTCTTTTAACATTAATGGTCCCTCCGCAGAACTTAACTTAGACACTATCAACTTCACAGAAGTGGGTTGTACCAATAATTTAGGAAGTGCCTCCATAAAACCGTTAGGAGGTCGCGCACCCTATAGCATTCAATTGACAAACACCTCTACCACATCATCGATCAGTGTTTCTAACTTGAACTCGAATCTATTTCAAGGATTGAGTGCTGGCCAATATACAGTTGCGGTAACCGATGCCTTAGGATGTGTCAGGACCTTTACGAACGCTTTGGAACTCTTATTACCTGATCCTATTACCGGAACGGTTTCGGTTACGAATTTGGTGTGTCATGAGGATAAGGATGCGGCAATAACGGTCAACCTAGATTCACGAAATATCACTACGAATTACCGGTACCAACTCAAGCAATATGATTTAAGCGGTTCTGTTTTACTTAAAACATCTGCTTCACAAACCTCAAATACTTTTGCTAATTTATCGGCAGGTAACTATGAAGTCCTTGTTTTTGATGATATGGGATGTTCCTATATTTTTCCAAAAGAAAGAATAGAAGCTCCAACAGAAGTAACGGCGCAATTGACCACGATAAAGTCCCTAAGTTGCCAAGCAGGTGCTATCCTTGAATTAAGGGCGCAAGGAGGAACGGGGTCCTATTCTTGGAGTGTGGACGGAATCTCCTTTACTCCCATGAATAATGTATATGGCGCCGGAACCCATGTTTTCCAAAATTTAACCGCAGGCACCTATCAGTATTATGTAAGCGATAGTTTTAACTGTATTTCAACTTTTTCCAATGAAATAGCTATCAATACTATTGAAGCACTAACAGTAATTGTGGATACCGATGCAGCATTCATCAATTGTAATGGGGAGAGTGCCGCACTTATCGAAGCATTTGCTAATGGTGGTTTGAGTAATTATGAATATGGCCTTTTCGCTGATGTTAATTTATCCAACCCAATCATAGGATACCAAAATTCCGGGCTTTTTGCAGATTTACCGCAAGGCACCTATTTTGTAAGTGTACGAAGTGAGGATTGCTTTGTAACATCCGAAGAAATCCAAATCACGGAGCCACAACCATTAGCGATAGATTCGATAGTTACAAACGTTATGTGTAATGGCGAAGATAATGGTAGTGTAAGTTTTAACTTGACGGGCGGTACCGGAACGTACCAATATTCCATTTCTCCTAATTTAAATCAGTTCGATGATAAAAGCACCTTTGCCGATTTATCCCCAGGCGCGTATAGAGCCATTATTCAAGATGCCAATGGTTGTTTTGAATTGGTAGAGTTTACGATTACAGAACCTGAAATCTTGGAAATGGAATTAAGTACCACACCTGAGATTTGTGCGGGAGAACAAAACGGGGCGATTATGCTCACTATTACCGGTGGTACGGCTCCTTATAGTTCGGCCTTAAATGCCAATGAAGACTCAGATTTTGTAGAAGGTAGGACCATTATCGATAATCTTTCGGGCGGTGATTATATCGTTTTTGTAAAAGACGCCAATGGGTGTATCACAAACCAAATCATTTCTGTGGAAAACGGAGCTAACTTAAATGCAGATGTTGAAGTTATTTATGAGTGTACAGGTGATGTACCAAATAGCAACGTTGAGCTCAAACTTCAAGATGAGACTATAAGTGATAATGTAATGTATGGTTTAGATTCTGTTGATCCTAACGATTTTATTCTAGAGGCCAATTTTGATAATCTTTCCGCAGGAAGCCATTACATTACCATTGCCCATGCCAATGGTTGTGTGAACACCATCAATTTTGAAGTTGAAGGTTTTGAGCCTTTGACACTTTCTTTAACACAAGAAAATTTGAATGAAATTACGGCAACAGCAGAAGGTGGAAAAGGTGAATATACGTTCTATTTTGAAGATAAAGATACGGGTACGGAAAATACCTATTTCATAGGAAGAACCGATGACTATTTAGTAAGGGTAGTAGATGAAAACGGTTGTGAAGCAACAGCGGTTATAAGTATGGAGTTCATTGATATAGAAATACCCAATTTCTTTACTCCGGACGGTGATGGCAAAAATGACAAATGGATACCGAGGAATATTGAACAGTTCCCCAATATATTTATAAAAATATTTGACCGCAATGGACGGGAAGTTTACCTGATCAAGGACAATGACGAAGGTTGGGATGGTTTGTACAATAAAACCGATTTACCTACGGGTGATTATTGGTACATCATTAAACTAAATGGTGAAAGGGATGAGCGCGAATTTGTAGGCAACTTTACTCTTTATAGGTAACAGCAAATAAATCGTCATTCTTATACTAGCTCCGATATATTACTAAATTAGATATATCGGAGTTTTTCATAGTTCAATAGATTCTTAAAAATAGAATTGTCTTAATACATTGACAACAATATCCTTTTTGAACCAAAATCCATTCATCGAAAATATCGATACATTAACAACTGGTATAGAACCTTTCACAACAAATAATTGCTATCCACTTTTAATCTGAGTTTCTTAGCATAAAACAATGCAACCTTGAAAAAACAATTTTGGCTCCTCTTTTTAATAATTGGATTAATCAGCCTTAATAGTTACGCACAGTTGAGCGATTTACACTATTTACCACCCTTAAAACAGGGTAGTAATAACAGTTCTGTACAGCAACAAAGAATTTATCTCTCTACACCAGAAACCTCTCCTTTTACCGTAAACGCATATGTAGGCACAAGTACCGTAGCCATCCCATTTACTATTTCAAACGTTAGTCCGGCAATTTATAATCCTGGAAATGGCGATAATGGCATCACTATGGTGCCAAGTTCTGAAACTGGAATAGTACTTAGTACGGCAGGGTTGCGTTTTGAAGCCCCTGGTGGTCAAAAATTCTATGTAAACTATAGGGGAAGTAGTAACGCACAGTCCACTTCACTAACTGCCAAAGGTCGACAAGCTATGGGCACAAGGTTTAAATGGGGCGGTGTGCCAAATTATGCTACGACCAATGATATATCTACTTCTTTGGGCATCATGGCCACGGAAGACAATACCACTGTAGATATTTTTGGATACGACCCTAATTGCGAGTTTCGTTTGGGAAATGACCGGGATGGAATAATAGACAATACCATTCAAATAGTACTTAATGAGGGGGAAAGTTTTGTTTTAGAAGCCTATACCAATGAAACCACTGCCAATATAGATGGCTGGCTAGGCGCATCCATTACATCCAACAAAAATGTTGTGATAAGTAATGGTGGACTTAATTACGGCGTAGTGCCCTCTTCTACCGGAAGTCGGGATGCAGGTATTGACCAGCCGGTTCCAGAAGACAACCTCGGCAAAGATTATGTTTTCATTAGAGGGGGGGGAACTAATGCTACTGAATTTCCCATTATTATTGCTACCCAGAACAATACCCAAATTTTTGTAAATGGTGCTACTACTCCAATGGCGACGATTAACCAAGGAGATTATTTCATTGTTCCCGGGAGTAATTATTCCAGTACTAACGCCGGGGCCAATATGTACGTAAGAACCTCCAAAGATGCCTATGCGTATCAAAACCTGGCCGGTAGCAGTGGGGTACAAACAATCGGATTGAATTTCGTAGCACCTATAAACTGCTTATTACCGGATACTCTAGATAACATACCCGATATTACGGATGCAGCTGGAACCACCTTAAATGGAGGTATCACGATTGTTGCCGCTAGCGCAACGCCGGATGCAAATATTATAGTAACGGATGGTAGTGGAACGGTCACCAAACCGGCGTCTTTGCCAGTGACTGGAAATCCGGACTGGAAAACGTTCTATATCAACGGACTTACGGGTAATGTTAATGTAAAATCGTCTGGACCTATCGCTGTCGGTTTTTTTGGAGCAAATGGAAATAGGGGGATTGCCGGGTACTTCTCAGGTTTTGATACGGAACCCAATGTAGATTTACAAATTACCGGAACACAATGTTTACCTGGTGCAAACCTAGAGGTGATCGGTGAAATTTTTGATGCCTACCAATGGTATTTTGATGGTAATCAAATCGTTGGGGCTACCGCATCAACACATACTCCTACCCAAGCTGGCGATTATTTTGTAAGGGTAACAAAGGGCCCTTGTAGCTACGACTCCAATAATTTACAAGCCTACTATTGTAACCCAGATATAGAACTTAAAAAAACTGCCAATACAACCACCATTAATGAAGGGGAAACCGTTACGTTTTCCATTACCGTGCAAAACTTTGGGGTTGATCCAGTCACCAATCTCGCGGTAACCGATATTTTACCAAACGGGCTATCCTTAGTTTCCGCAACACCAAGTACAGGTTTATGGAATTCACCATACTGGACAGTGGGTACGTTGACAAGTGGCACTTTGGAAAGTATTGATTTAATTGCAATTGCAGACTCAAATGATTTTACAACTGCTGTGCAAACCTTGACAAATACAGCCAGTAATACCCAAGACCAATCGGATAGCAATATCACGGTCGATTCACCATCAGTAACCATCACTATTTTAAATGATTTTGATAATGACGGCATCATGGATGTATCTGATTTGGATGATGACAATGATGGTATTCTAGATACTATTGAATGTGGTCCAGGAAAAAATGTGCTCACAGCTACAAACCTGTCATTTTTCTCCAATACTTCAAATGCGGAAGGAGTACCCGGCTCAACCTTCGCTGAAAATGGATCTACCTATCAAGGCCAATCAGAAATACTACTGCATTTTCCAGAAGTCATTTCAATAGGCACCGAAGTTAGGGTATATATTGGAGCAGACCCTTCCGTAACGGATACGGACATGCAAGTGCAAAGGTCTGACATGAGCGGAGCTAATTCTGGTTTCCTCGCCGATGGCAATAACACCATACCCGGTGCAATTAGAGAATTATCTTTTATCGTAAGTGGTAGCCCCTTGGAATACATAAAGGTAATAGGCTATCAAGTTGGCGCTCGTGTATATGGAGCAAATTATGGAGTATCAGATGGTTGTGCAGATACAGATTTAGATGGAATTCCGAATTCCTATGATTTGGATAGTGACAATGATGGCTGTTTTGATGCCTTGGAAGGCGATGCTTTAGAAAGTCAAATTGGTTACCCGGAATTAAATCCAGATGGTTCCATAACGGGGAGTGTTGATGGTAGCGGTATTCCAAATACCGCATTAGGCGGCCAAGATATGGGTACCAGTCAAAATGGAACGCTGCAAGCAACGGAATGTAGTCCTTGTGATATTAATAATCCACTATATACGGATAATGATGGCGATTTAGTAGGTGACTTCTGTGATTTAGACGATGACAATGATGGTATTTTAGATACCGACGAAGGATGCGCTTTCGAATCCGAAAATTATTCCATTTCTGGAGGTAACGAAGCTTTAATTACCCTAAATAACGGTGCTGATGGTATTGTTTTTGATGTTTTAAGAATGGATAATAGTTTCAATCTAACCATTAATGGCTCTCAATTAACTTCCAACGAAATTGAATTTCATGCACCCATTAGAACCGTACAATTTACAGATGGTACATTTTACGGCGATGGCAATATTGGTAACGTATGGAGCCTTACCTGGAATACACCGGCAAATGCGGATACACCACTGATACGTCTTATCGTTAATCCGAACGGTACCGTAGAAATTTTTGGCTCAAAAACCTTGAATGGTCCACTGCAACCCATGGTTTTCGTTAACGGGCTCACCATAAACCCGGTTTCATGGAATGCTGATGCAAATAATTTCATTGTAGATCAGTTTATAAATGGATCAACCTTTCTAAGTGGAAGTGTCTCCAGTCAGATAACGCGGTGCACTTTGGATACCGATGGTGATGGCCGAACCGATAATGTCGATATTGATGCAGACGATGATGGCTGTAACGATGTGTTGGAAGCTAGCTATACAGATGTAGACGGTAATGGCGAAATAGATGGCTCAGGTTTTAATACAGACGGAACCGTAGCCGGATCAGATGGTTATGCCATACCGGTAGATGCAGATTCGAATGGCATATATGATTTTCAAGAGATGGGAACAGCACCTTCCATTTCGGTTGAGCCTGCCAACCAAAAGGTTTTAATTCCGGATAATGCTACTTTTGAACTGACAGAGACCAATACCGACAACTACCAGTGGCAAGTTAGTGTAGATGATGGTGTCACCTTCACAAATGTAAACGACGGACCTGAATACAGCGGAAGTCAGACAAATGCCCTAACTGTTATCACTCCAAATCAGTCCAAGAATGGTTATATTTACAGGGTCCTTTTATTCAACAATACTTATGCATGTGGACAGGCTATTTCTCAGCAAGCCCTTTTAAACTTAGGTCCAAGAACTGTCATTACAAATAGACGTATCACCTTTCGGGTGAAGAATTTTTAAACCTTCGTTTGTAACAAATTTGAAACATGCTCGTCAAGTAAGTACAATCAATCAAAAAACAACTTACTTTGAGTACAATTCTATCCGTAAGTAATCTCACTAAAAAATTTGGATACCTTACCGCTGTTAAAGACTTATCCTTTACCATAGAAAAAGGAAATGTCTATGGTATATTAGGTCCTAATGGTAGCGGCAAATCCACCACTTTGGGCATTGTTCTCAATGTGGTCAATAAAACTTCTGGTGATTTTTCGTGGTTTAATGGCGATAAAAATACCCATGAAGCCCTAAAAAAGGTTGGGGCCATTATTGAACGTCCTAATTTTTATCCATACATGACCGCTTTACAAAACCTGAAATTGGTTTGTAAAATAAAAGGAGTAGGTGAAGAAAAAATAGTTGAAAAGCTGGAACTGGTAGGTCTTTTAGACCGAAAGAACAGCAAGTTCAGGACCTATTCCCTTGGAATGAAACAACGGTTGGCTATTGCGTCTGCCCTATTGAACGATCCAGAAATTTTAATTTTGGACGAACCCACCAATGGTCTTGACCCTCAAGGTATTCATCAGATACGGCAAATCATAAAAACCATAGCTGCACAAGGCACAACTATTTTATTGGCATCCCACTTACTGGATGAAGTAGAAAAGGTATGTAGTCATGTGGTAATCCTTAGAAAAGGTCAGAAACTATATTCTGGTCGCGTAGATAGTCTTCAAGCCAGTTTTGGTTTTTTTGAGTTAAAAACGGATGACATGTCCGGTTTAATAACCTATTTAAAAAATGATGATCATTTTGGTGAATTAAAACAAGAAAATGAGGTTTTGACGGCTTTTCTCACCTCAGAACTGGATGCAAAAACCTTGAACAAATCACTTTTCGAAAAAGGAATCATCGTCTCCCATTTGGTTAAAAGAAAAGAAAGTTTAGAAGAACAATTTCTGGAACTTACTAAAAACACAACCAACTAAACCTACCCAAAATGATACGATTACTACATATAGAATTCATTAAACTTTGGAACAATAGGGCAAATAAAGTATTGATTATATCTTATTTTGCACTGTTGACCTCTATTGCGTTGGTTGCGGCTATCAAGTTTGATATTGGTCCGATACAATTCCATTTAGCAGATCAAGGTATTTTTAATTTCCCTTTCATCTGGCACTTCAACACTTTTATTACTGCATTTTTCAAGCTATTCCTAGCAATTGTCATTGTCTCGATGATGTCCAATGAGTACAGCCATAAAACCATAAAACAGAATTTAATCGACGGACTTTCAAAAAAGGAGTTTATTCTCTCCAAATTTTTAACAGTAGTTTCTTTTGCTTTGATTTCCACCGTTTTTGTTTTTATAGTATCCCTCATACTAGGAATTATCTATTCGGATTACAATGAGTTTTCTATCATTATGACCGATTTAGAGTTCCTTCCCGCCTTTTTCGTAAAGCTAATGGGCTTCTTTTCCTTCTGTCTCTTTCTCGGTATTTTGGTAAAAAGGTCAGCCTTTGCTCTAGGCTTTTTGATTCTTTGGCAGGTTTTGGAAGGTATCGTAAGAGGAATGATTCGTTGGAAATTATTCGATGGTGAAACTACAGATGCCATTATGGGGTTTTTCCCTTTACAATCCATGTTCAATCTCATCGAAGAACCTTTCTCCAGGCTGGGCGCCGTACAATCTGCAGCCAAACAAATGGGAGAAGAATTGGTGCTTGATTACCATATTCATTGGTATGAAGTACTCATTGTTTTGGGTTGGACAGCCATTTTCGTTTATCTTTCCTATTGGCTTTTAAAAAGACGGGATTTATAAAATTCCCAAACATTGTCATTTTAGGTGCTTTAACAGCAAGGATTCCACTTTAATTTTCATTTTATAGTATATTGTAATGTTTTCGACTATGCTATGAAGAAGAAGAAAAAATTAGGTTTTATTATGTGCCTTTTTAAAAAGGTATGCCCTATATTTTTGTTATTCACCTCAAGTTTCCTATTCTCACAAGAATGCCCAAACCTTATAGCACCTTTAAATGGTAGTGTAGAAATTCCCATAGATGCTACAATCGAGTGGGAGTCTATATCTGGTGTTCCAGGTTACCTAATTTCCCTAGGAACAACCCCTAATGGTACGGACATTATTTCGAATCAAACCGTAGGTAATGGCAGTTCGTATAAACCATTGGTAGGTTTACCTGAAAATACAAGGATTTATGTATCCATTACCCTTTTTTTCTTTAATCAGCCTAATATTCCTTGTGAAAGTCAAAGCTTTACTACTTCCTCCTTAACCAATGTACCAGATTGCACCTTTATTAGAAGGCCTTTAGATCAAAGTACAGATATAAACGCATCTACAAATATTACATGGGATTATGCTTCCGGTGCAACAGGCTATAGCGTTACGCTGGGAACAACCGCTACTGGTGGTGAAATTGTAAATAACGAAAATGTTGGTAATGTTTTGCAATTCAAACCTACGTCAGATTTACCGCTCGAAACTACTTTTTATTTATCCGTTGTGCCATACAATAGGATAGGAGATGCATTAGGTTGCTCCACCATTATATTCACCACTAGTGCAGCAGCAACGTTGCCTACTTGCACTATAATGACATATCCCCAAAACGAGACCACCAATGTTCCCTTAAGTCCAACTTTGGAATGGGCGGCCGTTGCAGAGGCAGAAGGTTATAAGGTAACCATTGGAACTACTCCTTTTAATGCTAATATCCTTAATAATGTCACACTAAGAAATAACTTTACCAACGTACTGGAATTTGAGCCCAATAGAACATTCTTCATAAGAATTGTTCCTTTTAATGATGCTGGAGATGCACTTGGCTGTATCCAAGAAAGCTTTTCAACCTTATTAGGTTGTGGTCCATATATTGACCCGGATACGGGTGAACTCGTTAATTTAAAGCCAATCCCAACCATACCTGATGTGGTTAATTTGTGTTCAGACACTCCTTCAAACACTATAACAGCCCCTGACAACGCAGATGGATATAGATGGTATCGAATAAGTCCGGGGAGCAATGAAACCCTAATTTCAACAGCTCAGGAAGTAATAGTGGAGGATGGGGGAAATTATCGATATGAACTTTACGATATTATTGAAGACTCTGGTAATTCGGTTGAATGTTCAAATTCGAAAGTTTTCCAAGTTGTAATTTCTGGAACACCCATTATTTCGTCAATAGAAGAAAATAAACGCTCCAATGGATACGATTATAACATAATTACAGCTTCTCCCGGTAGCTATGAATATGCCTATGACGATATTAACGGCCCTTATCAAACCACTAATAGCTTTACTTCAATACCCCCAGGTACCCATACCTTTTACGTAAGGGATGTCAATGGCTGCGGTATAGCCGAAAAAACAATAGAACAGGACCTAACGGTAAATGGATTCCCTAAATTCTTCACCCCTAATGGCGATGGCACAAATGATTATTGGCAGTTTATTCCACCCACAGAAAATTTGGAGGATGTTCTAGAGGTCATTTTTATTTTTGACCGTTTTGGAAATTTACTAAAACAATTACGTCCCAATGAAAGAGGTTGGGATGGAACCTCAAATGGAATTCAAGTATCTGCAACCGACTATTGGTATAGGGCCACTTTTCTGAATAGACAACAAATTTCAGGGCATTTTTCTTTAATCAGGTAAATGTTAAATATTAGGATTTTTATAAGGGTACTGGCACTATGGGTTTTGTATTTTTACTTTTTAAAATTTTTGAGAAAAAGCCTGAATTATATTACAGGTTAACATCAAAGTCAAATCAAGGGGAAATAGATGAAATTTAACGTTGTATCAGAATTCAAACCGACAGGAGACCAACCCAATGCAATCAAGCAGTTAGTGAATGGTCTTAATACAGGGGAGCGGTATCAAACTTTACTGGGTGTTACTGGTTCAGGAAAAACATTTACAGTGGCCAATGTTATCGAAGAAGTTCAAAAACCAACTCTAGTTTTAGCACATAACAAAACCTTAGCGGCTCAGTTATATTCTGAATTCAAGCAATTTTTCCCGAAAAATGCCGTCGAATACTTTGTTTCGTACTATGACTACTACCAACCGGAAGCTTACATTCCTACCAGCGGAGTTTACATCGAGAAAGATCTTTCCATCAATGAAGATATTGAGAAGCTAAGACTAAGCGCTACCTCATCGTTATTATCTGGCAGACGAGATGTGATTGTCATTGCATCGGTTTCTTGTTTGTATGGTATAGGAAACCCAATTGAATTCCAAAAGAATGTCATTACCATAAAAAAGGATCAAGTCATAGCGAGGACCAAATTACTCCAGCAATTGGTTCAATCCCTATACTCTAGAACTACAGCCGATTTTAAGAACGGAAACTTTAGGGTTAAAGGAGATGTGGTAGATGTATTCCCTAGTTATGCGGACCATGCCTTTAGAATACACTTCTTTGGCGATGAAATCGAGGAAATAGAAGCCTTCGACCCTTTCAATAATAATATACTGGAAGTCTATGAAACCTTAAATATTTATCCGGCTAACATGTTTGTGACATCAAAAGATGTCTTACAAAATGCCATCCATAACATTCAGGATGACCTTGTAAAACAAATAGACTACTTCAAGGATATAGCTAAACCGTTAGAAGCGAAACGACTTGAGGAACGTACCAATTTCGATTTAGAGATGATTCGAGAGCTTGGCTATTGTTCAGGTATTGAGAATTATTCGAGGTATCTGGATGGTCGCGAACCTGGCACCCGACCTTTCTGTCTTTTAGATTACTTCCCAGATGATTATTTAATGGTGATTGATGAAAGTCACGTTACTATACCTCAGGTACATGCCATGTACGGGGGTGACCGATCAAGAAAAGTAAATCTCGTCGAATACGGTTTCCGTTTACCGGCAGCAATGGATAATAGGCCTCTGAAGTTTGAAGAATTCGAGGCCTTACAGAATCAAGTGTTATATGTAAGTGCTACACCTGCAGATTACGAATTGCAACTTAGCCAAGGTGTTTATGTGGAACAAGTGATTAGACCAACAGGTCTTCTTGACCCCATCATTGAAATTCGACCTAGTCTGAACCAAATAGATGATTTGGTTGAAGAAATTCAACAACGGACGGAAAAGGATGAACGTACCTTAGTTACCACCTTGACCAAAAGAATGGCTGAAGAATTGGCCAAATACTTGGATAGAATTAGTGTTCGCTGTAGATATATCCATAGTGATGTGGATACTTTAGAACGGGTTGAAATCATGCAAGATTTAAGAAAAGGGGTCTTTGATGTGCTCATCGGAGTAAATTTATTACGTGAAGGTTTGGACTTACCCGAGGTATCTTTGGTGGCCATTTTGGATGCGGATAAAGAAGGTTTTTTACGTAGTAATCGATCACTTACACAGACTGTTGGTAGAGCTGCTAGAAACCTAAATGGAAAGGCAATTATGTATGCCGATAAGATTACGGATAGCATGCAAAAAACAATTGACGAAACAAATTACAGACGAGAAAAACAGATAAAATATAACACGGATAATAACAAGGTTCCTACCGCTTTGAAAAAAAGTTTGGACAACGTCTTAGCTAAAAATTCCGTCTCCACTTATCACTTCATTAAGGAGGAATTAAGAGCTGCTGAACCGGACTTGGAATACATGACCAAAGAGCAGATTGAGAAGATGATAAAGGAGAAAAGAAAGGCCATGGAGAAAGCGGCAAAAGAGTTGGATTTTATGCAAGCGGCAAAGCTACGAGACGAAATAAAATCACTCCAAGAACAAGATTAGGCACGATTGATTGATAATAGGAGTAAAAACCTGATATCTAAATTTATAATTTAATCAATAGCATCTAGTAATCTGGATTACATCAGTTTAAATTTTATTTTTAGACAAGACTAAATCAAATAAATTCTTATAAAAGTGAAAAAATTGTTGTATTTCTATTTGGTTTTGAGCTATTTGACAAGCACACAATTAACGAATTCTCAAACCAAATCGAGTGAGCAATTGAACGCACTCACCGACCAAAAATTCAATGAAGCCGTTACGAATTTACAAGAATTTTTAAGACTACCAAATGATGGTAATTTTAAGGGTCAAATAGAAAATAACATGCGCTGGTGCGATAGTGTTTTTACCCATTTAAATTTCAAAACCCAGACCATAAAAACAGACGGAGTACCCCTACTCTTTGCTGAAAAGTTTTACAAAAAATCAAACAAGAATATTCTCTTTTATTTACAGATTGACGGTCAACCTGTGGACACTCATGCATGGTCACAAACCAGTCCTTTTGAACCTGTTTTAAAAGAATTCAAAAACGGAAAATGGGTTGAAATTAAATCCGAATCCATCCTGAAAAAAATGAATCTTGACTGGCGGATTTTTGCTCGATCGGCATCAGATTCCAAAGGTCCGGCAATGTCCTTAATTTCCGCTTTACAAATTCTTCAATCTGAAAAAATAGAACCGGAATACAATGTGAAAGTCATCATGGATTTTCAAGAGGAATTAGGTTCGCCAGATTTGCCAAAAGCAGTTTTAGAGAACAAAGAATTGTTGCAAGCGGAAATGTTATTTATTATGGATGGCACAAGACACCTCTCCAACCTACCTACATTAACATACGGCGCTAGAGGAATTGCTACGGCAAACATAAAAATATTTGGACCTAAATACGCCTTGCATAGCGGTCAATATGGAAACTACGCTCCCAATCCTGTTTTTGAGAGTGCAAGATTGATTGCCAGCTTAAAGGATGAAAATGGCAAGGTAACAATCCCGGGGTTCTATGATGGTGTAAAACTATCCGATCGGGACAAAATACTTTTGGCTAAAATTCCAGAGGACATAGATAGTCTTCATACACGAATAGGAATTTCAGAACCCGAGCAAGTAGCCGAAACCTATCAAGAAGCTTTACAATACCCTTCTTTGAACATAAGGGGTCTAAAATCAGGATGGACAGGAAAGGAGGTCCGCACAATCATACCCAAGGAGACCATCATTGAAATAGACATGCGCCTAGTACCTGAAACCCCTGCGGAACGGCAAATTAAACTATTAAAGGAGCACATGATCAAACAAGGTTTTCATTTAGTAGATTCCATCCCTACCGATGATGAAAGAGCAAATTATAAAAAGTTAGCTGCTTTCAATTATAGAATTGGCTCTAAACCTTTTAGAACAGATATGGACAGCCCCATTGGAGACTTCCTAATTAGAGCCTTAGAAAGGGTTTTTGGAGACAAAGTGGTGAATATGAGGACAACAGGCGGATCACAGCCCATGGCGCCATTCATACAATCCTTGAATGTACCTGCAGTATCCATTCGTATCCCAAATCCCGACAACAACATTCACGGTCCTGATGAAAATTTAAGGTTAGGAAATTACCGCGAGGGCATCCTTTCCTGCCTGGCCATTCTCACAACACCATTACCATAAAAAAAAGTGCCTTGATCTCTCAAGGCACTCAACCAACTAAACAACTCAAACCTGTAAAATCATCTTACGTAGATTCTACTTTCATTTTCAACTTAAGCCAATTCAATCATTCTCTTTGGCTTTGGTAGCGCTTCTTCCTTTTTAGGAAGATTGAATTTTAAAATTCCATTTTCGTAAGTGGCATCAATTTTATCAGTAGCTACCGACTCTGGTAATGTAAAAGCACGCTTAAAGGATGAAATCGTAAATTCTCTACGTGTAAAATTTTCATTTACAACCTCTTTTTCGTCTTGAACCTTCGTGGATATTGTCAAAACATCCTGATCAATTTCGATTACAAAGTCTTCCTTTACCCTTCCTGGAACTGAAAGTTCCAGTTCAAACTCTTTTTCATTTTCCTTGATGTTAACCGCTGGTAAAACCGCTCTACTATTTTGTGTTCCTCCAAACCAATCTGGTCTAAATATTTCGTTCATTAACGCTGGGAACAATACTTCATTTCTCTTTGTCAAACTCATAACTGTATATTTTTAAAGGTTTATATTTAATTTTCTAGATAGTAAACAAATCGTATACCAACTATAAATACACGACAATGTGTCTACTTTTTGAATAAATATCATGCCGTTTTGTCGTTTATATTTTAAGGACGCTTTATTTTTCAGATAAGGTCTTGAGTTTAAACACACCTTCACTAGCTTTATAAGCTAGATTTTGACATGAACAGATTAAAAAACATATTTTTTCAGGTAAGAGGTAAGATTGCTTTCTATCCCACCCTAATTTCTTTTGCGGGAATATTTTTCGCTTTTTTCATGATTTATATGGAAAAGGAAGATGTATCTGAGTATTTAATGGAGGTGGCACCAGGGCTTGTTATCAACAACACGGATACCGCCAAGACACTACTAAGCACATTAATTGGAGGCCTAATCTCCTTAATGGTCTTTAGTTTCTCCATGGTTATGGTGCTTTTAAACCAAGCTTCGAGCAATTTTTCACCAAGGGTATTACCTGGCATCATTTCAGATCAAAAACATCAAGTGGTCCTTGGTCAGTATATTGCCACAATACTATATAATATATTTATCTTGGTTTCCATTGAACCTACAGAAACCTCCTATCAAACGCCCGGATTTTCGGTGTTGATTGGAATAACTTTAACGGTGTTATGTTTGGCCTCCTTCATTTACTTCATACACCACATATCACAAGCGATACAAGTAGGTAATATTTTAACCAACATCCATGAGAGGTCCAAAACTGCTATTAAAGATTTAATTGAAGATGAAAAAACGAAATCTTTAAACTTTCCAAAACCTGAAAATTGGAAGAACTATACAATTTCAAAATCAGGATATTTTTACGGTATTTTAAAAGATGACCTAACTAACATCTGTAAAAAAAATGATCTTAAATTAAGTATTGAGTTATTCAAAGGTCAATTTATATTAGATGGTGCTGCAGCAATTCAATCAGAAAGAGCCTTGTCCAACGATTTGAGAGATAAAATAATGAAAACCTTATTATTCAGCGAAGAGGAATTGGTAGGGGAAAATTATATTTACGGATTTAGACAAATTACGGAAATAGGAATAAAAGCGATGTCACCAGGCATAAATGACCCCGGCACCGCTTTAAATACCGTGGATTATTTAACCTCATTATTCCTGATTTTAATGCAAAAAGCGGAAAATGAATATTTAAGGGATGACGAAGGAACTAATTGGGTGAAAATAAAAAGCACTAAATTTTCAGAACTACTGTACAACGTATTAGTAACGTATAGACTTTATTGCAAGCACGACATTACCGTTATGCGTAAATTAATGTACATGTTGCGCACACTAACCCATCACGTGGTAAACTCTGATCAGATGAAAGTAATCGAACTTGAAATAGAACAGCTAAAAGAGGACGCAAAAGAAAACATTGAAAACCAAAGGGATTTAGAAAAATTAAATACCAATTTTGCCTCTTGGTCCTAATTATAATAGGCTTTAAAAATATTGATTAATACTTCGGGTGGAACAATTTTATCTGGATATTGGTGCATTACCGAAAGTACTTGTTGAATGGCCCCGGGTGGTAATCCCATACCTAGGCCTATATCATGCAAACGTTTGATTTCAATCATCTCCTGTTGATTATCTATGTTCATCAATAAAACAAGCCTATGAAACTGTACAATACGGTCTGCTTGTGATTTCGGTATGACATGCTCCGCTTCAACTTCAAACAACCTGTCAAACGTTTTCTTATCAACATCCAATTGCTGGGAAACATTAAAAAGGAAATCGTACTCAGATTGTTTAATGCTATTGTTTACCCTAACAAAAGCAATCATTTCTGAAAGTATACTTAATTTTTCCTTTTGGGAGTTCATCTCTGTTATTTTCAACTATTTAAATAACTGATTTTGTCCAATAATAGTATTCCAAAAGACTTTATTTATTAACCTAATTTATAATACCTTGCATACCTCAATTTAACAGCATGAACAATAATGACATTTTTAAAAAATTAAGAGTAGCTCTAAAGTTACGTGATGATCAAATTGTCGAGATTTTAGAATTAGTAGATTTTAAAATTTCTAAAAGTGAATTAGGTGCATTCTTCAGGAATGAGGAACATCCAAATTTTATGGAATGTGGCGATCAGGTATTACGTAATTTTTTAAATGGTCTCGTAATACATCTAAGAGGCACCAAGGAAAATCCAAAAAATCCTGGAGAGGTATTGTTAGGCACTAAAAAAAATATTGAAAAAGCGCCAAGAAAAAAACCGGAGCGTGGCGATTTTAAAAGTAAGCAGCTCAGGAATGTAGACAAAGCTTTATCACCCGTCAAATATAAGAACAAAAAAAAATCCTGATACATTTAAATGTATCAGGATTGATTAGCTAAATACTATAGAATTAGGCCTTAATGGTAACAGGTATCGTGTAAATTTTACCTTCTTCCACTTTTTCCATTTCTACTTTTTTGTAGTTCAACTTATTTTTTACAAAACTTTCAAGTTGACCTTCTTTTGTATCCACAGAAAGTACTACATTTTCCCCATCGGAATTTAAGGTGAAACGAACTTGTGCCGTTAGGCCAACTTCATCTACATTAAAATTATTACCGGAAAGCAATACGCCAATCTGGGAAGAAAGACTTTTTACCGGGCCCACATTTGTATTGTCGTTGGCCTTTAAACTACCTGCTGCAAGTAGCATTGCAGCTACCAATGTTAAACTTAATTTTCTCATGACTTTTGTTTTTTCCTTCAGAATATCTGAAGATTGATTAATAATTGATTGATGATGATTTACTAAAAAGACGACCCTAAATTGAAAATGTTACAATAAAATCTAATTTTAACATATCATTACATAATTTAACCCCTTAAAGCGGGTCAAATTTAGAAAGTTGATTTTATAAAAAATAGGAGGATTCACAGACTTAACCATTATTTCTCCTAACTAACCATTTAACAACAGTCCAAACTTTTAGCTTACATTAAGTTCACATTTAAACCCTATTCAGAGCCTTAATTAAAAAACATAAAAAAGGCTCCCAAGTGGGAGCCTTACTATTTTAAAAAAAATGTCTTACTTACTCTGCTATTTCTATAGGAATAACATAAACAACATTGGTACGTCCTTTAGCAATTATATCTAAATCAATACCATCCTTTAAAAAATCCCTTAGGTTGTCATTTTTAGAATCAACAGATAGTATTCTATAATTACCATCTTCCGCTAATATAATTCTTAGTTCCGCCTTGGTACCACGAATATTATCTGGAATAGATTCATCAGCCAACATCTGATAAATTTGCGAAGTCAACCATTGGGTTTCCTTAACATTCCTAGGATTTTTGTCATTGGCCTTTAAAGTAATGGTACTGAAAGCCATCAGTAAAACGAGAAATATGCTAATTTTTTTCATAATATATGATTTTAATAGTTTGTATAATTATCTACAACACAAAATAACGTATTAAAATCTTTAATATGATAATTTTTAACATTATTTAATAAGAATATTGTAATATTAACGTCACATAACACTTAAAATAACCAAACGTTAATCTTTAAATCAAAAAAAATGGACTATCCTTTACAGGATAGCCCATTTACTTATCATAATTATTTTTTAACTCAATACCGCCTTTACTTTATCAGCAGCTTCTTGAAACTGAACTGCAGACTGTACCGCCAAACCAGAGTTATCTATTATTTCTTTCGCCAATTCAGCATTGGTACCTTGTAACCTAACAATAATTGGCACTTTCATTGAATCGCCCATATTCTTGTAAGCATCTACAACACCTTGCGCAACCCGATCACAACGTACAATACCTCCAAATATGTTGATCAAAATCGCTTTTACATTTTCATCCTTAAGAATGATACGGAAAGCTTCTTCAACTCGTTTAGCATCGGCAGTTCCACCAACATCTAAAAAGTTAGCGGGTTCACCACCTGCCATTTTAATCAAATCCATCGTTGCCATGGCCAGACCTGCTCCGTTAACCATACACCCAACATTTCCGTCTAGATCTACATAATTCAAACCTACCGCCCTAGCTTCAACTTCAATTGGATTTTCTTCTCGTAAATCACGCATTTCAGCATATTGCTTCCTACGGTATAACGCGTTATCATCTATAGATACCTTCGCATCTACCGCCATTATTTTATCGTCGGAAGTTTTTAAAACCGGATTGATTTCGAACATACTTGAATCACTCTCTACATATGCCTTATATAAAGAAGCCACAAATTTTGTCATTTCCTTAAAAGCAGTTCCAGACAACCCAAGGTTAAAAGCAATTTTTCTTGCTTGAAATCCTAATAGTCCAACAGATGGATCTATTTCTTCAGTGTATATAAGGTGAGGTGTGTTTTCCGCAACCTCTTCAATATCCATACCACCTTCGGTAGAATACATTATCATATTTTTTCCAGTTGCCCTGTTTAAAAGTACGGACATGTAGAATTCACTGGTCTCACTATCTCCTGGATAGTATACATCTTCTGCCACTAAAACCTGATGTACTTTTTTACCTTCAGCAGAAGTTTGAGGAGTTATCAAATTCATACCAATGATTTGACCTGCAATTTCTTCTACCTCTTTTAGGTTTTTGGCCAATTTAACACCACCACCTTTACCACGACCACCTGCATGGACCTGAGCCTTAATAACATGCCAACCTGTACCGGTTTCAGCAGTTAATTGCTTAGCTGCATCAACAGCCTCTTTTGCATTATGGGCAACAATTCCTCTCTGGATGCGTACCCCAAAACTTGCTAATATCTCTTTTCCTTGATATTCGTGAAGGTTCATATATGTGATTTAAAATGTTTTACAAAAATAGGAAACAGGAGGTAATAATCTAAATATAGTAAGCATTAATATAGGTTAGCCGTATTTTAAGGTTGGATTAGATATGAACCTTCTCTGAATCATTGGAAATTATAAGTTATGATTAGGATCAAAATCCTTAAAATCCAACGGGTCAAAATTCTTAAAATGACCATTGAGCTCAATAATTTTCTTGGTACGTTCTACCTCTGACAATACGGTAATCGTCTTGGTCAAGTGAATTCCAATAAAACTCAAACGATCTATTTCTTTTGGCATTTGTAATAGTTGATACTCCTGTTCAAAGGATAAACCAATTTTATGAGCCAACGTAAAACTATTGAACTCAGAAAGTTTTAGTTCTTTGAAAGGTACATCCATCATGGTATATAGCTGTTGTATACCTTTAATAACCGCTTTTTTCAAGTCATCCGTTGCTTCATAATCATATTCCAAAAGCTTAACGATACCTCCGGCATATAATTTATCATCCATAGTACTATCAAAAGTCAGGAGTTTAAAAACTTGCCTGCCCACGCAAACAACATCCAGCTCTCCACCTTCATAAGAATTAATGACCTCTACCAACTGAACTTCTATACCAAAATCCATTTTATTATTGATGAATACTGGAATACCGAAGGTGATCGCTTCATCCCTACAATCAATAATCAATTGTTTGTACCGCTCTTCAAAAATATGGAGTGGAACGGTCTCACCCGGAAAGAAAATAGATTGCAAAGGAAAAAGAGGTAGTTTCATACTTCAAAAATACAAAGGACAATGACTTAGCACAACATTTAAAATAGAACAATTGTTTTAAATATAACAATTTGTTATTTTAATTATATTTGAGTGATTTTTTTTGTCATACTAGAATTAGTAAGCTAAATTCGCATAAAATTGATGAGATGAGAAACGAAGACCTACTCAAAATAGCAAAAACCTACGGTGACCCAGTATATGTATATGACTCCGAAAAAATAATATCCCAATTCAAAAGATTGACCAATGCTTTTGGGTCTGTAAAGAACCTTAAGCTGAACTATGCGGCAAAGGCTCTTTCGAATATCACGATACTTCGATTGATGAACAGTCTAGGTAGTGGCTTGGATACGGTTTCTATTCAAGAGGTGCAATTAGGTCTATTGGCAGGTTTTAAACCAGAATCCATCATTTTTACCCCTAATGGAGTTTCATTGGAAGAAATTCAAGAAGCCGCTAAATTAGGCGTACAGATTAACATCGATAATCTTTCCATCCTTGAACAATTTGGAAGTAAGCATCCAGATATTCCGGTTTGTATCCGAATTAATCCACATGTGATGGCAGGTGGAAATTCAAATATTTCCGTGGGTCATATCGATTCAAAATTCGGGATTAGTATTCACCAGATTCCTCATCTTCTACGAATCGTAGAGTTGACTAAAATGAACATCAACGGTATTCATATGCATACCGGAAGTGATATTTTAGATATCGACGTGTTCCTATATGCCTCTGAAATTTTATTTGATACTGCCCGCAACTTTAAAGACCTTGACTTTATAGATTTTGGAAGTGGATTTAAAGTACCTTATAAAGACGGAGATATAGAAACCAATGTTGAGGAGCTTGGTAAAAAACTAAGCACCCGCTTTAATGAGTTTTGTAAAGAATATGGAAAAGATTTGACCTTAGCCTTTGAGCCGGGTAAATTCTTAGTGAGTGAAGCTGGTTCGTTTTTAGCTAAAGTGAACGTGGTGAAACAAACTACTTCTACCGTTTTTGCCAGTGTGGACTCAGGATTCAATCACTTAATAAGACCTATGCTGTACGGAGCTACGCATAGTATTCGTAACATCTCCAATCCAGAGGGTCGCGAACGGTACTATTCTGTCGTTAGGTTATATTTGCGAAACAGATACTTTTGCCAGCAACAAGAGAATTAATGAAATTACTGAAGGAGATATTCTTTGTTTCAGAAATGCCGGTGCATATTGCTTTACCATGGCCAGTAATTATAACTCCAGGTTTAGACCGCCAGAAGTACTTTGGCACAAAGGAAAAGCAGTACTTATTAGGGAACGTGAAACTTTTGACGATTTGATTAAAAATCAGGTAGATGTAAAAGATTTATTCGACGTTAAGCAAACTGAAAAAGTAAAATAAAGAGCCAAAAAATACGTTAGTTTTGGTATAGTTGTTGGACTAAACCTCAAAAAAATGAAAAAGTCGTATTTTTTATATATCCTAATTGCCCTTTTATCCACCGGAAGTTTTGCTCAAGATGTAAAATGGTTAAGTTGGGAAGAAGCGGCTGAATTAGCTGCAACAGATAAAAATCCTAAAAAAGTATTTATTGATGTCTATACAGATTGGTGTGGATGGTGCAAGAAAATGGATAAGGATACTTTCCAAGACCCTAAGGTTGCTGAGTATATGTCCAAAAACTATTATATGGTAAAAATGGACGGTGAAGGAAAGGACCCCATTGAACATAAAGGGAAAACCTATAAATTTATCCCTTCGGGAAGAAATGGTTATCATGAATTTGCCGCAGCTTTAATGCAAGGGCGAATGAGTTATCCTACTACTATTTTTTTGGATGAGGAACTAAATATGTTATCTCCTGTTCCTGGATATCAAAAACCAGAGCCTTTTCTAAACATCGCCCGTTATTTTGGGGATAATATTTACAAAGAAAAAGATTGGAACACCTATGCAGGTGAGGGTAGTAAATAAATTCACTACAATATGGCAGTGACCATAAAACCCAAATAAGTCCCTAAAGCATTTCCTAAAGTTCCCACCAAGATGGCGGGCAAAATCAATTCGTTACGATTAAAAGTTTCCGCCAAGGCAATGGCCGAAGTACCTCCACCTATGTTGGCTTGACTTGCTATGGCGATCATATCCCAATCGCGAAAGGTGAATCCTCCCAGCAATACAATGACAACACCATGAATCAATACCGCTGCCAAGGTAAAAACGAATAACGTTATCCCAATTTCTCCTAAGGCTATTACAGAACTGATTTCACAATAGGCTCCGATTACCGCAAGAAAAAGGTAAACGAGGTACAAACCTAAAGTATGACCTCCTTTTAGTTTAGCAATAAAACTGGTCTGAGCCAACGCTATTCCCAATGTGGATAGTGTTATAATAGAAGGGATAGCAGGAACAACCTGCGTCATAAGTTCAGCAACTAAAAAGGCTATAAGTCCAATAAAAACATACCAACTTAGAGAGAATAAGGTTATTGAATCTTTTTCCGTTTTAGCTTCTATCGTATTGGTTGAACTTATTTGCCGATCTGTAAAAAACCGTCTTAAAAAAACGGGAAGCGCTATCGTAACGACTACCCAGATGGCGGTAATCACGTTATCCACCGCAATGGCACCCGCATAAAGAATACCGCGTTCCTGAAATTCATAAGTCAACGCAACGGCATTAAAATTGACACTACCGCCAGTGTAAGATCCAGTAAGCATTCCAGCCAAAATCTTTCCATCGTTGCCAAGCACAGTTTGCGGTGAAATCAAATACCATGATGCTACTATACCTATCACGGTCGCTAAAGAACCGATAAGAAATAAAACAATCATGGGCAGTCCGGCTTTTCGTATGGATTTTAAATTTGCGCCCAACAACAAGTAGAATATAGAAATAGGTGCTAAATATTTAAAAATGGCATCATAAAGGGGAATAGAATTTGAGGCGGATGGAATCAACTTTAAATTGGAAAGAACGGCTGTAAAAACAATGACCAAAAGTGCGGCTCCTAAAGGTCTTCCCCATTTTGTTTTGGCAGCAGACAAGGATACTAAAACCATAAGACCTAAAATGGTTAAAACATAAACCGGATTTTCGATAAGGTTTTCCATATTCCACAAGAAGAATGACAAACATAATAAATTGATTTGTTTATGACACCTTTTGAACTGAATCGCTTAAACCGAATAGCCCCGAGTATTTATATGGAATCCTCTATTTTAAATTGGAATAAATTTCACTTTACGGTAATTTCACTTTTCCAACCCATATTAAAAATATGAATAAAGCATTCTATTTCTTCCTACTATTAATTTTGATTACTGCCTGCACCACCAAACAAAAGGCCGAAAAACAATTGGCATTATCGGACGGTGTAGCCTTGTCATTGGCAGAATACCGCAAGGAACATATCTCCAACATCACTTATGATTTGAGTTTTGAAATACCCAAGGAAAAAGAAAAACCCATTCCCTCCAAGCTTCAGCTTTCCTTTGTTCTTAATTCATTGGATAACCCTGTTTACCTCGATTTCAAGGAAGAAACTAAAAAAATTAAAGACGTTAAAGCTAACGGTGAAAAGATTTCAATTGTTCATGAGCAGGAACACATTTCGATTGCCTCAGAATATCTGATAGAGGGTAAGAATAGCATCGAAATTGAGTTTAATGCCGGAGAATTATCCCTTAATAGAAATGAAGATTTTCTCTATACCTTACTAGTCCCTGATCGCGCCCGTACCTTGTTCCCCTGTTTTGACCAACCCAACTTAAAGGCAACGTATTCCTTGAATATAACCGCACCAAAAAGTTGGAAAGTGCTTTGTGGAGCTCTAAAAGTTGAGACGACTGAAATTGGAGAATTCACAAGCCATCAATTTGCACCTTCTGATAAAATGAGCACATATCTGTTTTCATTTGTCGCAGGCAAATTCGATTCCATTTCACAAAATCTGGGCGATTTCCCTATGAATATGCTTTATAGAGAAACGGACCAAGATAAAGTGAATTATAGCACCGACTCTATTTTTAGCCTACATCTGCAATCCGTTTCTTTTTTAGAGGAGTATACCAAGTATCCCTTTCCTTTTCAGAAATTAGATTTTGCATCCATACCTGGTTTCCAATATGGTGGCATGGAGCACGTGGGTGCAATTCAATATAGGGAAGATGCCCTATTTTTAGACGAAAGTGCAACGGAGAACGATAAATTGAGCAGAGCCAAATTAATCGCTCACGAAACTTCACATATGTGGTTTGGGGATTTGGTTACGATGGACTGGTTCAATGATGTATGGATGAAAGAGGTTTTTGCCAATTTCATGGCAGATAAAATTATAAATCCCGCCTTCCCAAAAATCAATCATGACCTATCGTTCATGACCTCGCATTACCCAGGAGCTTACGGTGAAGATAGAACGTTAGGCACCAATCCTATTCGGCAAGACCTAGAAAACCTTAACAACGCAGGTTCCCTATATGGTAGCATTATTTACAACAAAGCACCAATCATGATGCGACAATTGGAAGGGGTCATGGGAAAACAGGCTTTTCAAGAGGGTATTCAAGAATACATTAAAACGTATGCTTTTGGAAATGCCGTATGGAACGATTTGATTCAGATTTTGGATAAGAAGTCCGACATCGATTTAGAAGCTTGGAGCGAAGTTTGGGTGAATAGTTCTAGCCGACCTATTTTTAGCGACGCGATACTATATGATTCCGAAGGAAAAATAACCGATTTTCAACTCACCCAAAATGCGGAAGATGGCAGTACCCATATTTGGCCACAAACCTTTACCATTTCCTTTGCGTATGCCGATACCACAGAAACGATATTGGTGGATGTGAAAACAAAAAATACACCTATTGAAAAAGCGAAAGGGAAGCTTAAACCATTGGCTGTATATTATAACTCCAATGGCCTTGGATATGGTATTTTCCCTATAGAAGAACAAATCTTGTCTACGGTAGGAAGTCTCAAAGACGAAGTTACACGTGGATATACCTATATTAACGCTTACGAAAATACGCTTACGGGAGCCATCGAAGCCTCCCAACTATTAGATAGTTTTAGAGCGGCAATTCAAGAAGAAAAAAATCCCATATTGGCGAATTTGCTATCCGGATATCTACGTAGCATATATTGGAAATACCTTTCCGATGAACAACGAACCGTATATCAACCCGTTCTCACGAAAGAACTTTGGAAAAAACTAAATTCAGACATTTCCCCCAATCTAAAGAAAACTATTTTTAGCACCTTTCGTTCGATTGCCTATTCAGGAACTTCATTAAATCAGCTCTACAGCATTTGGAAAACCGAAACCCAAATTCCAAATCTGAAACTCAACAATGATGATTATACAGAACTCGCGATGGACCTTGCTCTATATGGTCACCAAGAAAGGAAATCTATTTTATCAACGGCAAAAAAAGCCATTACCAATCCTGATAAACTAGAACGTTTTGAATTTTTACTTCCCTCCATTTCAAACGACATCAGTGTGAAAAATGAATTCTTTACATCCCTTAAACTCGAAAAGAATAGAGCGAAGGAATCTTGGGTCGCCAATGCGATGGACAATTTAAATCATCCGATCCATCAGAAAGAATCGATTTCCTATTTACGGCCGAGTCTAGACTTACTGGATGAAATTCAAAAAACAGGGGATATTTTCTTTCCAAAACGATGGTTGAGCAGTACCATTGGAAACTATTCCTCAGCGGAAGCGTATTCCATCCTAGAAATATTCATAGAAGAAAATCCAAATCTGAATCCTTCACTAAAAAAGAAACTTTTGCAAGCCTCCGATGATTTAAGAAGGGTGCAACTCTTAAATAAAAAAATAGATGAATCGGTGAACTGACACCAACAAAAAAAAAGCCCTTTCATAGATAAATGAAAGGGCTTTTTAAATGTATACTATTTTTAATTTACCTACTATAATTAGGACTTTCCTTAGTAATGGTAACATCATGCGGATGACTTTCATTAATGCCGCTAGCCGTAATTTTCACGAACCTACCGTTATCTTGAAGTGCGGCAATATCCTTGGCGCCACAATATCCCATACCAGCTCGTAATCCACCAATAAATTGGTGTATGCTTTCGAACAGATCTCCTTTGTAAGGCACTCGACCAACAATACCTTCGGGTACTAATTTCTTGATATCGTCCTCAACATCTTGAAAATATCGGTCCTTAGAACCTTGTTTCATAGCTTCCACAGACCCCATGCCACGGTAACTTTTAAACTTCCTACCTTCATAGATGATGGTTTCTCCTGGAGATTCTTTTGTCCCTGCTAACAACGACCCTAGCATGACAGTATCTGCACCAGCGGCAATAGCTTTAGGAATATCACCGGTATACCGTATTCCACCATCAGCAATTACTGGAACTCCAGAACCTTTTATCGCTGCAGCAACTTCTAATACTGCAGAAAATTGAGGAAACCCAACGCCGGCAACTACTCGCGTAGTACAAATAGAACCCGGACCAATACCTACCTTAACGGCATCTGCACCAGCATCTACTAAATATTTTGCCGCCTCACCAGTGGCAATATTTCCTACAATGACCTCTAAATCTGGAAATCTTTTCTTTACCGCTTTTAAAACAGCAACCACTCCTTTTGTATGTCCGTGGGCAGTGTCTATAACGACAGCATCTACACCAGCGTTAACTAATGCTTCTGCCCTATCCACAGCATCTGGAGTTACCCCAAGTGCCGCAGCAACCCGTAAACGACCATATTGGTCTTTGTTAGCTATTGGCTTTTGGGTCAATTTCGTGATATCCCTAAAAGTGATCAAGCCCACCAGTTTATTATCCTTTGTAACTACCGGTAGCTTTTCGATTTTATGTTCTTGAAGAATTTCCTCAGCTTGAGAAAGCGAAGTACCTTCTTCTGTAGTTACTAGATTCTCAGAGGTCATTACCTCAGCAATAGGGCGTTCATTATTTTTTTCAAAACGTAAGTCCCTATTCGTTACAATACCCAATAACTTACCTTCATCATCAACAATTGGAATACCGCCGATACTAAATTCCTTCATATTCGCTTTGGCATCCTTCACTTTTGAATTTAAAGGAAGGGTTACGGGATCTAATATCATACCACTTTCCGCACGTTTTACCTTTCTCACTTTCAAGGCTTGTTGCTCAATGGTCATATTTTTATGCAAAACACCAATGCCGCCTTCCTGAGCCATGGCAATCGCCATTCTAGACTCGGTAACCGTGTCCATCGCTGCCGAAATAATCGGGACGTTGATGGTAATATTTCTGGTAAATTTTGTTTGAATGTTCACTTCTCGTGGAAGCACTTCAGAAAATGCAGGAACTAATAATACGTCATCGTAGGTTAGACCTTCTCCTAGAATTTTATTTTGGTGGGCTTGCATAGCAATTAAGGATTTAATTGCGTGCAAAGATACTCTTTTTTTGTTTAGTTGATTTAAAGGGTATTTCAACAATTACTACATTTTAAATGTTAAAATTCAATATTTAATTAACTGATAATCAGCACTAAAAACTAATTTGTTTTTATTTATTCTAAATAAGCTTTGTGGATTATAGGTTGGTCTTTACATTTGCAGAAAAAAATTCTATTTTAAATCAGTCTAAATAAAATGAGAGCCTCATTCACCCTTCTTTTATCCGTCTTAACCCTCGCACTGCAAGCACAACAACAAGAACCGTCATCAATGGATTCCATCCATCTGAATGAAGTCACCCTGAAA
>CAWJFH010000013.1:152500-156640 GCA_963842105.1 uncultured Flavobacteriaceae bacterium | reverse complement strand
TTAGTTAGGAACAAAAAAATTAACTTTGTCCAGTAAGCTAATTGCATGAAATATATAGTACTGATTTTATTGAGTTTTCTTTCTTTCGGAGTCTTTGGACAGGAAAAAGTGGAATCTCAAAAGATTAAAAAGGATTCTACACTATCCAGGAAAACGGTGCAACCTTTGAATCCTCCAAGTAAAAAAGCTCAAGACAGCGTAAGCATCACCATTGAGGACTATAAAATTATTTCCTTCGAGCGCGACACCACTTATTTAGACACTACACTTACCATCCAAAAGGAATATAAGTATAATTATCTAAGACAAGATAATTTTGAACTAATGTCTTTTTCTAACATTGGTCAAGCCTATAATGTATTGGGCGCTAATTTTGAGCGGTTGAACATGTACCCAAATCTGGGCGCAATGGCAAAGGGGAGGAGGTATTGGGAAAAAGAACAAATCAACTATTATAATGTAGCGACCCCAATGACGGAACTCTTTTTCAAGACGACTCTGGAACAAGGTCAATTATTAGATGCGAACCTAGCCTTTAATACGTCAAGACGATTTAATTTTTCATTGGGGTATACAGGGCACCGTTCCTTAGGGAAATACAATTCCAACCAAATTCAATCTGGTAATTTTATAACCACTACCAATTATCTTTCAAAAAATGGCAGGTATGCCTTAAGAGCACATATAGCGGCTCAAAATATATCCTCTCAGGAGAATGGAGGATTAACGGATAAGGAAGCCCAGTTCGAATCTGGAGACTCGGACTTTTTTAATAGGCCAAGAGTAGATGTGCGGTTTGAAGATATGGATAATAAAATTCTTGGAAAAAGATATTATCTGGATCATACCTTTAAGGTCATCAGAACAAGGGCTGATTCCTCTTACGTGGAGAAGACTTCACTTTCTCTAGGGCATGTTTTTGATTATGAAACTAAGTATTACCAATTTACAAAAACATCCAACGACCCCTATTTTGGAGAAGCCATATTGGCCCCAATAGATGATAAGGCCTATTTGAAAACTTTTTACAATGAGGTAAGTGCACAGTTTTACAATAGTACCTTAGGAAAGTTGTCAGGTAATGTAAATATCTATAACTACAATTATTACTTTGATAGTCAGTTCGTACAGGAAGATGGTCAAATCATTCAGAACCAACTAAAAGGTACTGAAATCGCAGTTGGAGGAAATTATGAGAAACGCTTGGGGGGTTTCGATTTTAAGGCTTCATTGAATGTCAATCTATCAGGTAGTCTTACCGGAAATATTTTGAATGCTTCCGCATCATATAAAATAACTGATGGTAATATATTGGAGTTAGGGTTGCATTCTTCTGAACGAATGCCCAATTTTAATTTTCTTTTGTATCAAAGTGAATTCCTTAATTATAATTGGCAGAATACCGATGTTTTTAATAAAGAGCGGATCAGTAGTCTAGAAGCTAAGTTGAAAACCAAGAAATGGGGAAGTTTATCCGTTAAATTAAGTAATTTGGATAATTACACTTATTTCGCTCCTTCGTCCGATGGCGTAATTGAAGATGGATTACAGAATGCCTTTATAAAACCATTACAGGAAGCTCAAGGTATTTCATATGTAAAGGGGAAGTATGAGAAGGAATTTAAGGTAGGAAAATTTGCGTTGAACAATACGGTAATGTATCAAACGGTTAATCAAGAGAATCAAGTATTGAACCTACCTGATTTAGTAACAAGAAATACCTTATATTTTTCTTCGGATGTTTTTGAGAAAGCGATGTTTTTGCAAACAGGTATTACATTGAAATATTTTACTACCTATACTATGGATGGATACAATCCGGTCTTAGGGGAATTCTTTGTTCAAAATACGGAAGAGTTAGGAGGGTTTCCCATGTTAGACTTCTTTGTAAACGCAAAAATTAAGCAAACACGTATTTATTTAAAGCTAGAACACTTTAATTCATCCTTCTCTGGGTACAATTATTATGCAGCACCAACCTATCCTTATAGAGATGCCGTTATAAGATTTGGATTAGTTTGGAACTTTTTCTCTTAAGTAATCGTTTTTTCAAGTTGTAGTGTCTAGACTTTTTGATGTAATCAGAACGTTGAAAGTTCATTGATTTCACGCTCTTTTCATCTTGTTTTTCATTTCCATGAAAAATTATTATTTTGCAATTATCAGTTAATCAGTGTACTAAATTAAATCATCATTTTTCTCGAAAAATATTCAATAAAAAGTGTTGTGGGTTTGTAAAAGGTTGTTACATTTGCAGCCCGCAAACGGGGAAGCGATTTGAAGTTTGCAAGGGAGAGTCCTACGGGGCGGAAGTTCATTGAAGGTTGTGATTTGTGAGGGAGAAAAAAAAGAAAATTTTTTTTTCGAAAAAAGTTGCCGGAACGAAAAACAGTTGTATATTTGCACCCGCTTAGGGAAGCACCTAAGGGAAAAGAGGTCGGAAGACAGTGACGTCGGAAGCCTTTTCAAGGAGTTCATTGAAATATTGTGGAGATAAGAATCGAGGGTAGGTGAGGACCTACTTTAGAGGAACAAGAATTAAGGAAACATAATAACAATACTATATTTATGTCCGGCCTAGTGTCGGGTATATTAAAGGAATTGAATCGAGAGTCGGGGCCGGGAAAAGGACTTTGCTTCGTTGGGACGAATATATACAAAACAACGATGAAGAGTTTGATCCTGGCTCAGGATGAACGCTAGCGGCAGGCCTAACACATGCAAGTCGAGGGGTAACAGGGAGCTTGCTCCGCTGACGACCGGCGCACGGGTGCGCACCGCGTATGGAACCTACCTTCTACAGGGGAATAGCCCAGGGAAACTTGGATTAATGCCCCGTGGCACCGTTTTACGGCATCGTTTAACGGTTAAAGCCTTCGGGCGGTAGAAGATGGCCATGCGTCCCATTAGTTTGTTGGTAAGGTAACGGCTTACCAAGACTACGATGGGTAGGGGCCCTGAGAGGGGGATCCCCCACACTGGTACTGAGACACGGACCAGACTCCTACGGGAGGCAGCAGTGAGGAATATTGGACAATGGAGGAGACTCTGATCCAGCCATGCCGCGTGCAGGAAGAATGCCCTATGGGTAGTAAACTGCTTTTATACGGGAAGAAAAAGGACCACGTGTGGTCTGTTGACGGTACCGTAAGAATAAGGACCGGCTAACTCCGTGCCAGCAGCCGCGGTAATACGGAGGGTCCGAGCGTTATCCGGAATTATTGGGTTTAAAGGGTCCGTAGGCGGGCCGATAAGTCAGGGGTGAAAGTCTGCCGCTCAACGGTAGAACTGCCTTTGATACTGTCGGTCTTGAGTTATAGTGAAGTTGCCGGAATATGTAGTGTAGCGGTGAAATGCATAGATATTACATAGAACACCGATTGCGAAGGCAGGTGACTAACTATATACTGACGCTGATGGACGAAAGCGTGGGGAGCGAACAGGATTAGATACCCTGGTAGTCCACGCCGTAAACGATGGATACTAGCTGTCCGGGTCCTTGAGACCTGGGCGGCCAAGCGAAAGTGATAAGTATCCCACCTGGGGAGTACGTTCGCAAGAATGAAACTCAAAGGAATTGACGGGGGCCCGCACAAGCGGTGGAGCATGTGGTTTAATTCGATGATACGCGAGGAACCTTACCAGGGCTTAAATGCATTTTGACAGGGGTAGAGATACCTTTTCCTTCGGGCAATTTGCAAGGTGCTGCATGGTTGTCGTCAGCTCGTGCCGTGAGGTGTCAGGTTAAGTCCTATAACGAGCGCAACCCCTACCGTTAGTTGCCAGCATGTCATGATGGGGACTCTAACGGGACTGCCGGTGCAAACCGTGAGGAAGGTGGGGATGACGTCAAATCATCACGGCCCTTACGTCCTGGGCCACACACGTGCTACAATGGCAGGTACAGAGAGCAGCCACGTCGCAAGGCGGAGCGAATCTATAAAACCTGTCACAGTTCGGATCGGGGTCTGCAACTCGACCCCGTGAAGCTGGAATCGCTAGTAATCGGATATCAGCCATGATCCGGTGAATACGTTCCCGGGCCTTGTACACACCGCCCGTCAAGCCATGGAAGCCGGGAGTGCCTGAAGTCCGTCACCGTAAGGAGCGGCCTAGGGCAAGATCGGTAACTAGGGCTAA
>CAWJFH010000013.1:0-147500 GCA_963842105.1 uncultured Flavobacteriaceae bacterium | reverse complement strand
CACACCTTTTAGGTCAGCTCCATCAATAGGTAAATTTCTGCGAACAGTAGCTCCTCCAGTGAGTACAATGGAATCATACTCTTTTTTGAGTACATCGGCTTTAATGTCTTTACCTACTTCAACACCACACTTAAACGTGATACCTTCTTCTTTAAGTACCTCTAGCCTTCGGTCTATAACCGTTTTTTCCATTTTAAAATCTGGAATACCGTATCTCATCAATCCACCTGGCTTTTCATCACGTTCAAAAACGGTAACTTCATGGCCGGCCCTGTTCAATTGTTGTGCTGCAGCAAGACCCGCGGGTCCGGAACCTACAACCGCAACTTTTTTACCAGTTCTAGTTGCTGGGGGTTTTGCGGTTATCCAACCTTTTTCAAATGCGGTTTCAACAATATTTTTTTCTATATTTTCAATAGTAACAGGATCTTCATTGATGCCTAATACACAAGCTTCTTCGCAGGGTGCAGGGCATAATCTTCCTGTAAATTCAGGGAAATTATTAGTAGAGTGTAATATTTCACTAGCCTTTTCCCATTTACCTTTATAAACAGCGTCATTAAAATCAGGAATTAAATTTCCTAAAGGACAACCGCTATGGCAAAAGGGTATACCGCAATCCATACAACGCGCACCTTGCTCTTTTAAATCCGTTTCCGGCATTTGTACGGTAAATTCCCTATAATTTTTAATCCGCTCCTCAACTGGAGCATATGATTCTACTTTTCTATCGAATTCCAAAAATCCTGTTGTCTTCCCCATCTTTCGATTTTATGTGGTTTGTAAATTCTCTTCTTCTAAGCGTATCAACGCTTGTCTATATTCCTCTGGCAGTACTTTAATGAATTTAGGTAGGTATTCATCCCAATTTTCCAATATTCGTTGCGCTAAAGGACTTTGTGTTGAGCTATAGTGACTTCCTATTAAATCTTTTAACTCAGCTATATCATTTTCTTCAGTTACATCTAAAAGATTTAGACCTTCAAGGCTGCATCTTTTTCTAAATGTATTTTTCTGGTCAAGAACATAAGCGATACCGCCACTCATACCTGCACCGAAATTTCTTCCAACTTCGCCTAGAATAACGGCAATTCCACCGGTCATATACTCGCAACCATGATCACCTATTCCTTCAACGACAGCTTTTGCACCCGAATTTCGTACGCAAAAACGCTCACCTGCTTTTCCATTAATGTAGGCTCTACCGGCTGTGGCCCCATAAAGGGTGACATTTCCTGTAATTACATTTTCCTCTGGAATAATGGTCGATTTTTCAGGTACTTTAATCACCAGTTTAGCACCGGATAATCCTTTTCCTAGATAATCGTTGGTGTTTCCATTCACGATCATGGTAAGACCTCTAGTCGCAAAAGCACCAAAACTTTGACCTGCAGATCCAGTGAAATTAAGTCGTAAGGTATTTATAGGTAACCCTTCCGCCCCATAAGTTTTCGATATTTCATTACTGATAATAGCTCCAACGGCACGGTCTGTATTACAGATTGGGTAATCCAAGGATAATTTTTCTTTTCTGTAAAGAGAAGGGTTGGCTTTTGCAATAATATCGAACTCTATAGATTTATCGATATCGTGCTTCTGCTTTTCCGTATTATAAAGTTTAGTCCCGTTAGGTACATCAACTTGATGTAATATAGGAGTTAGGTCAATTCCTGCAGCTTTGTAGTGTTCAATCGCTTTATTACGATCTAATTTCTGTACTTGGCCTACCATTTCATTTACTGTCCTAAAACCTAATTGGGCCATTATTTCCCGTAACTCTTGCGCTACAAAATACATGTAGTTGACTACATGTTCTGGTTTGCCCTTAAATTTTTTCCTTAACTCAGGATTTTGAGTTGCGATACCAACAGGGCAAGTATTTAAGTGACATACACGCATCATGATACATCCTGAAGCTACCAATGGAGCGGTTGCGAATCCAAATTCTTCAGCTCCTAAAAGACAAGCTACAGCGACATCCCGTCCGGTTTTTAATTGACCATCACATTCTAAAACTATTCTATTTCTTAAATCGTTGAGAACTAGGGTTTGTTGTGCTTCTGCGATTCCAAGTTCCCAAGGAAGGCCTGCATGCTTTAAAGAGGTTAATGGAGAAGCTCCAGTTCCACCGTCAAACCCAGAAATCAGGACGACATCAGCTTTAGCTTTGGCGACACCGGCCGCAACCGTACCAACACCTACTTCTGAAACTAGCTTTACATTTATCCTTGCTTTTCTATTTGCAGACTTTAAGTCGTATATCAACTGTGATAAATCCTCAATTGAATAAATGTCATGATGTGGAGGTGGGGAAATTAAACCAACGTATGGCGTTGAGTTTCTAGTTTTCGCAATTTCCGGATTTACTTTTGGGCCAGGTAACTGACCACCTTCACCAGGTTTTGCACCTTGGGCCATTTTAATCTGTATCTCCTTGGCATTGGTCAAATAGTTGGAAGTTACCCCAAACCTACCTGATGCAACCTGTTTTATAGCACTGTTTTTCCAATCACCTGTTTCGTTCTTATAAAAACGTCCTGAATCTTCGCCACCTTCACCAGAATTACTTTTACCGCCAATACGGTTCATGGCAATGGCAAGATTTTCATGAGCTTCTTTACTGATGGAACCATAAGACATAGCTCCCGTTTTAAAACGTTTTACAATCTCTGTCCACGGTTCAACATCCTCAAGAGGAATTGGGTCATAATTTGAGAATTCAAATAATCCCCTAATGGTCATCAGGTTTTGAGACTGCTCATTGACCATATTAGCATATTCCTTATAAGTGTCAGGTTCGTTGTTACGAACAGATTTTTGAAGTTTAGCGATGGATAGTGGGTTGAACATATGTTTTTCACCATCACGTCGCCATCTATATTCGCCACCTATTTCTAAATCTAATTCTGCAGCAACTTCTTTTTTGTTAAAGGTCTTTTGATGACGTTTTGCAATTTCTTTTTCAATCTGATATAATCCAATACCTTGAATTCTTGTTGGGGTATTTGGGAAATATTTTTCAACTACTTTGGTGTTGATACCGATACATTCAAAAAGTTGTGAACCTCTGTAAGAATTAAGGGTAGAGATACCAATTTTGTTCATCACTTTAAGAATCCCTTTTCCAATGGCCTTATTGTAATTTTTAATTGCCTCATCAAAGCTGATTTCTGAAATATCATGTTCCTCTATCTGCTCTGCAATAATTTCATTGACCAAATAAGGGTTAATGGCACTTGCTCCAAACCCAAACAAAAGTGCAAAGTGATGTACCTCTCTTGGCTCTGCAGATTCAATGATTACACTCAGTTTGGAACGTTTTCCAAGTTTTTGGAGTCCGCTATTCACAAATGAACAAGCCAACAAAGCAGGGATAGGAGCTTCTTTTTCATTTACGCCTCTATCTGACAAAATGATGATATTGGCCCCGCTATCTACAGCTTTCGAAGCTTCATTTAAAATAGACTGTAATGCATCTTCTAGACCATTATGACCTTTTTCAATCGTGTAAAGGATTGGAATGGAAACTACCTTATAATCCGGACTGCTATCGTAATTTTTAATTTTGTCCAAATCCTCTTTAGATATCACAGGATTTTGGATTTTCAATTTCCGACAATGTAGTTCTGAAAATTCAAAAATGTTATAGTCACTTCCTAAGGTTAAACTAATATCGGTAATCAACTCTTCGCGTATACCGTCTAATGGAGGGTTGGTTACCTGTGCGAACAATTGTTTGAAGTAATTGTAAATAAGTTGTGGGCGTTGGGATAATACTGCAATAGGGGTATCTGAACCCATGGATCCAATAGGTTCTTTACCTGCCTTGGCCATTGGAAGCACGATGGTATTAATATCCTCCAGTGTATATCCAAAAACCGATTTTCTTTTTTCTAGACTTTCCTCTCCCAAAAACAATGGACAATCATTGTAGGGAATGTCTTTTAAGTGTACCAAGTTATCCTTAAGCCATTGCTTATAAGGATGTTTTTTGGCTATTTCTTCCTTGATTTCTTCATCGTTTATGATACGGCCCTCTTCCATGTTCACCAAGAACATTTTACCTGGTTCGAGCCTGCCGTGAAATTCAACGTTCTCAGGGGCAATCTCAACCACACCTGTTTCAGAGGACATTACAACGTAGTCATCTTTTGTAACCGAATATCTTGAAGGGCGTAGTCCGTTTCTATCCAATACCGCACCAATGTAGTTTCCGTCGGTGAAGGGAATGGATGCAGGTCCGTCCCAAGGTTCCATCATACAAGAGTGATATTCGTAAAAGGCCTTTTTGGCCTCGGACATTTCACTGTTTTTTTCCCAAGCTTCAGGAACTAAAATCATCATTACCTCAGGCAATGATCTTCCGGTCATCAATAGCAATTCCACCACCATATCCATGGTAGCCGAATCTGATTTCCTTGGTAAAATAATCGGTAATATATTTTTGATTTCGGCGCCGAACAAATCACTTTTCAGTAATTCCTCTCTAGCATACATTCTTGAAACATTGCCGCGAAGGGTATTTATTTCACCATTGTGACACATGTATCTAAAGGGTTGGGCCAAATCCCAAGTTGGGAACGTGTTGGTGGAGAACCTTTGGTGTACCAAAGCCAATCTTGTGACCACTCTTGAATCCATCAAATCGGAATAATACAGACTGATATCCAACGGCATTAATAAGCCTTTGAAGATGATTATTTTAGTGGATAAACTAGGTACATAGAAAAATTTACTTTCAGAAAGCTTAGAGTTTATGATGGTATGCTCCGTTACTTTTCTGGCAATATATAGTTTAAGGTTAAAGTCGAAAAAGGTTTGTTCCGGATTGTTTTTGGCAACAAATATTTGTTTTACAAACGGTTCCGTTTCCGAAGCAATTCGACCAGGAATAGAACGATTCACTGGAGCATTTCTCCAGCCTAGTAATTTAAGCCCTTGTTTTTTAATATTTTCTTCAAAAACAGATATGCAAAAATCACGTTGATTCTCTTTTTGTGGGAAAAAGATATTGCCCACAGCATATTCTCCAGCAGTTGGCAATTCGAAATCACAGACCGCTTGAAAAAAATCATGAGGAACATCAATTAGAATTCCGGCACCATCTCCTGTTTTACCATCAGCACTAACAGCACCTCTATGTTCTAAGCGTTCAAGAATTTCCAATGCCTTGTGAATGATATCATTGGATTTTTTTCCTTTTAGGCTACAGATAAAACCTGCGCCACAATTATCATGTTCAAATTCAGGTAAGTATAATCCTTGTTTCTTTAGTGTCATGCTGTGTGGTATTTCTTCAAAAATATCATTTTATTTGAATTATTTTCAACGTTTTTGAATAATTCGAGTATTATCCTTAACGATTTAAATAAATTGCTAAAAATTAATCAATTATCAATTTTAGTAGTGTCCAATTTATCAGATTGATAAATTTAGAACATTATAGGTAAATAGCAAGGAGTAAAAAGGGGGTGTTGTGCGCTAAACGTTTAATTATCACAACAACACCCTATAATATTTACAGGTTAACAAAAATTAAGCAAAAATTGGACAATGACCCCTCTGTTGAACAGGGGTAGATTTAAGGAGGTTGCTTTATTTGTTTAAAATACTTCTTGAAATGACTATTTTTTGAATTTCTGAAGTCCCCTCATATATTTGGGTAATCTTTGCGTCGCGCATTAATCGTTCTACATGGTATTCCTTTACAAATCCATTTCCTCCATGAATCTGAACGGCCTCTACCGTAGTTTCCATGGCAACTTTTGAAGCATATAATTTTGCCATTGCCCCAGAGAGATCATAGTCATCTCCATTATCCTTATCTATAGCGGACTGATATACTAAAAGCCTTGCCGCTTGTATTTCTGTATGCATGTCTGCCAATTTAAAGGCGATTGCCTGATGGTTGCTGATTTCAGTACCGAATGCTTTTCTCTCCTTTGAGTATTTTAAGGCAAGTTCATACGCTCCAGCTGCAATGCCTAAAGCTTGGGCAGCAATTCCTATTCGGCCACCTGCTAAGGTTTTCATAGCAAATTTAAATCCGAATCCATCCTCACCAATTCTATTTTCTTTAGGAACTTTTACATCATTAAAAAGCAGGGAATGGGTATCACTTCCTCGTATTCCCAACTTATTCTCTTTAGGTCCAATTTCAAAACCTTCCATGCCTTTTTCGACGATTAGGGCATTGATGCCTCTGTGTTTTTTTTCTTTGTCCGTTTGTGCGATGACCAAATAGACGGAAGCTGAGCCTCCATTGGTAATCCAGTTTTTTGTACCATTAAGGATGTAATGGTCGCCTTTGTCTATAGCTGTCGTTTTTTGAGAAGTAGCATCGCTACCCGCTTCAGGTTCAGAAAGACAAAAAGCCCCGATGATTTCTCCTGTTGTTAACTTCGTAAGGTATTTTTCCTTTTGTTCTTCAGTTCCAAAATTTTCTAGTCCCCAGCAAACCAATGAATTATTAACGGAAACTATTACAGAAGCAGATGCATCGATTTTGGATAGTTCTTCCATGGCCAGGACGTAAGAGAGTGTATCTAGACCACTACCTCCATATTTGGGGTCTACCATCATTCCTAGAAAACCTAACTCCCCCATCTTTTTAACTTCTTCTTTCGGAAAACGCTGATTCTCATCGCGATCTATAACTTCGGGTAATAATTCTGATTGTGCAAAATCTCTAGCAGCTTGCTGAATCATTTTTTGTTCTTCGGTCAAGGAAAAATCCATCTTTCGGTATTAAAAATTATGTTCTCAAAGATAACGATATGCATACTTAAATTATAATTACGTTTGGTATTAGATTGTAATTTTAAGAGGATTGATTAAGGTCTGAGGATGGTGTATATGTTAAAATATTAGAGGTTTTCCCTTTCTTGAAAACGATTAATTAGTGTATTATTGCTGATAAGTCTATGGCTGTCAGTAATCTTAGATTGATTTCGAAAAACATTATGGTTAGATGTGCAATTTTAAATATCTTTAGATAATTTCAATTTTTGGAATTTGAACCTATATTTGACTTCATAGAAGTAGTCTTTAAAAAAACCAACGAGAATGGAAACCATTATTATTATTGTATTTCTGGCGGGATATCTTGCCATCACATTAGAACATAACCTTAAAATCGATAAGCTGATACCAGCCTTGGCCATGATGGCTATCCTTTGGGCGATCATCGCATTAAACCATATGTCGGTTTTTGAGGTAAATGCGGAGTTAAGAGAGCTGGAACCTACCCATATCGATGAAATCTTATTGCATCACTTAGGTAAGACTGCAGAAATATTATTTTTTCTATTAGGAGCAATGACCATTGTTGAAATCATTGATTACTTTGATGGTTTCGCCACCATTAAAGGGTATATACGGACCCGGAGCAAAAAGAAATTACTTTGGTTGTTCTCTATATTAGCATTTATATTGTCTGCTATTATTGATAACCTGACCGCTACCATTGTATTGATAACCATTTTGCAAAAAGTGATCAACGATAGGAGTACAAGGCTTTGGTTTGCGGGTATGATAATTATCGCTGCGAACGCTGGTGGTGCTTGGTCCCCTATTGGAGATGTTACCACAACCATGCTTTGGATAGCTAATAAGGTATCTGCGGGTCAATTGGTAATTCATGTGCTTTTACCATCCATTGTGTGTATGGTTGTTCCTACGCTTATTGCTGGTAATAATAGCGCATTTAAGGGAAAAATTGAAGGTGATTTTGAGGATGAGGCGCCAAAGTCAAAATATGGTTCCATCATGTTGTATTTAGGATTGGGAGCTATATTATTTGTTCCGTTTTTCAAGACAATAACACACTTGCCTCCTTATGTAGGAATGATGTTGTCTTTGGCAGTGGTTGCCACATTCGCGGAAATTTATAGTAATAAGAAGTTCAGTATTTCTACGGTAGATGGGGGTGAGCATGATCAAGGTAGTCACCATAGTCCTGTACACCACTCGCTTTCTAAAATAGAACTGCCTAGTATTCTATTCTTCTTAGGAATACTTCTTGCGGTTGCTGCTTTGGAGTCTTTAGGTATGCTTTTCCATTATGCCGAAAGTTTAAACGAGGCTATTCCTAATACGGATATTGTTGTTTTATTATTCGGTGTTGGATCTGCGGTAATCGATAACGTTCCTTTGGTAGCCGCTAGTATGGGAATGTTTGGGGAAGTTCTCGACAATCCATTATGGCATTTCATCGCCTACTCTGCCGGTACAGGAGGTAGTATGTTGATTATTGGTTCTGCAGCGGGTGTTGTGGCTATGGGGATGGAAAAAATTGATTTTTTCTGGTACTTTAAGAAAATAACTTGGTTGGCGTTAATCGGATTCCTTAGTGGTGCTGGGGTTTTCATATTATTGAGAGATTTTGTCTTCCACGGATAATTTAATCTTCAATTCCCCGTTATTAAGGCAAATTCAATAATCAAAGAATACTATGTTATTATTTCAAGATTTGGCTCAGGACGCTAATAGCGAAATGATGTCCGAAGAAAAAACGTTATCCGTAATTGATTTGGTCTTTAATGGTGGAACGGGAAGTGTGGTGATCATCTCCGTGCTTTTCCTGATGCTAGGGGTGGCGCTTTATATTTATTTTGAGAGGCTCATGGCAGTAAATGCCGCTTCTAAAATCGATAAAAATTTCATGAACCAGATTAGGGACTATGTTACTTCCGGTAAATTGGAAGCTGCTAAACTTTTATGCGCCCAAACTGATTCCCCTGTAGCTAGATTAACCGAAAAAGGGATTTCAAGAATTGGAAAACCTTTGGACGATATCAACACAGCAATAGAAAACGCAGGTACTTTAGAGGTCTATAAGTTGGAAAAGAACGTTAGTGTTTTGGCTACCGTTGCAGGAGCCGCTCCCATGATTGGATTTTTGGGAACTGTAATTGGTATGATACTTGCGTTCCATGAAATGGCCAGCAGTGGTGGTCAAGCAGAGATGGGTTCGTTGGCATCGGGTATTTATACCGCTATGACCACAACCGTTGCGGGTCTTATCGTTGGTATCATTGCATATATAGGATATAATCATCTAGTAAACCGTACAGATAAAGTGGTTCATAAGATGGAAGCTAATGCGGTTGAATTCCTCGATTTATTAAACGAACCTCTTTAAAATTTCAACATGAAATTAAAAGGTAGAAATAAGGTAAGTCCGGATTTTAGCATGTCTTCGATGACAGATATTGTTTTCTTGTTATTGATATTTTTCATGCTAACGGCAAATTCACCTAACGCATTAGATTTATTGTTGCCAAAAGCCAAAGGAAAGTCTACGAATACTCAAAATGTATCCGTTAGTATCGATAAGAATTTGCAATATTTTGTCAACAATGAGCGGATTAATGGAGAGTACATTGAAATTGAACTTAAAAAAGCGTTGAAAGGACAGGATAACCCTACTATTATTCTTAGGGCAGAAGAAAGCGTTGCAATCAAAGAAGCTGTAAACGTAATGGATATTGCCAACAGGAATAACTATAAGGTCATTTTGGCGGTACGCCCCAATTAAATGGCATTTTTAGACACGAGACACAAGAAAAAATCCTTAACACTTACAACATTGTTGTTAAGTGTTTTGTTGTTATTACTATTTTATATTGGTCTTACTTACATGGATCCACCAATAGAAAATGGTATTTCTGTTAATTTTGGAACTACCGATTTTGGTAGTGGTAGGGTTCAGCCTAAAGAAAAAATTCGGTCAGAGTTATTAGAAACTCCCCCAGTAGAACCTACGAAACAAGAAGTTGCCCAAGCGGTGGAGGAAGTAGAGGAAGTGCCCGAAGAAAAGGTTCAAAAAGAAGCACCTGCGGAAAAATTATTGACCCAGGAGAGTGAGGAATCCATTAAAATTAAGCAAGCAGCTGAAGCTAAGAAAAAAGTGGAAAATGCTGCGGCCGAAGTAAAACGTAAAGCTGAAGCTGCGGAACAAAAGGCGAAGGCGGAAGCGGCTCAAATTGCGAAGGAGAAAAAAGATGCAGAAGATAGGGCCAGGTTGGAGCAGGAAGCCAAAAAGAAGAAGTTGGACGCCATGATGGGGGGTCTGAATAAATCAGACGGTACTGCTACAGGAAGTGAGGGAGACGATAGTAGGGCTGGAGATAAAGGTCAGCCAGATGGTGACCCTTACGCCACTAGTTATTATGGTAGTCCTGGTTCGGGAAGTGGAACTGGAGGTTATGGACTAAATGGTAGGTCTTTGGTCAATAAAGGTAAAGTACAGCAAGAATGCAATGAATCTGGTACGGTTGTGGTTAAAATTTTGGTGGATAGAAACGGAAAGGTTATCAGTGCAACTCCTGGGGTAAGAGGTACTACCAATACCAACCCATGTTTATTAGAACCTGCTAAAAAGACTGCATTCATGCATAAATGGAACTTGGATTCCAATGCGCCAAGTCAGCAAGTAGGATTTGTGGTGGTCAATTTTAAGTTAGGCGAGTGACCTATCAGGAAACTTTAGATTGGATGTTCGCTCAACTTCCAATGTATCAAAATAAAGGAGCGAAAGCGTTCCATGCCAAATTAGATGGTATTAAAGCTTTATCCGCTCATTTAGAACATCCACATCATCACTTCAAAAGTATACATGTTGCTGGAACCAATGGAAAGGGATCTAGCAGTCATATGTTGGCATCTGTTCTGCAAGAAGCGGGATATAAAGTAGGATTATATACTTCACCTCATTTAAAGGATTTCAGGGAGCGCATTCGTGTAAACGGTAAGGTGGTAAGTGAAAAATTCGTCACTGATTTCATTGCCGCGAATCAATCGTTTCTAGAAAGCAATCAACTGTCTTTTTTTGAAATGACCGTAGGAATGGCTTTCAGTTTCTTTGCGGAAAGAAAGGTGGATATTGCTGTTGTTGAAACGGGATTGGGAGGTAGATTGGATTCCACTAATATCATTATTCCGGAAGTAAGTCTGATTACCAATATTGGCCTAGATCATATGGATATGTTGGGCGATACCTTGGAAAAGATAGCTTTTGAAAAGGCTGGAATTATAAAGAAAGGAATTCCTGTCGTTATTAGTGAATATCAGGTAGAAACCGCTCCTGTTTTTGAAGAAGTTTCTGATAAACTTCAAGCCAGAATTATTTATGCCGATGCTGTTAATTATCCAGAGTATGCTATTGACCTTTTGGGAAATTACCAGAAGAAAAATATTAAAGGGGTATTGGCTGTCATTAATGAATTAAAACAATTCGAGGTAAGCGAGGTCAACATAAGGAATGGCTTATTAAAAGTTGTTCAAAACACGGGCTTGTTGGGTAGATGGCAAAAAATTGGAAGTTCGCCAACCATTATTTGTGATACTGCCCATAATAAGGAAGGTCTTTTGATTGTACTCAATCAAATTCGGCAAAGTGCATATGAAAAGCTTCATATTGTTTTGGGATTTGTTAAGGAGAAAGATTTGGTAGCGATTTTGCCATTATTTCCGAAAGATGCAAAGTATTACTTCTGTTGCCCAAAAATAAATAGGGGATTGGGTGAAAAAAAATTAAAAGAGGTCGCCTGTGAATATGGATTGATTGGAATGGATTATAGTTCTGTAAATAAGGCTTTTAAGGAAGCTAAAAGTTCAGCGTCATCTGAAGATTTCATTTATGTAGGAGGAAGTACTTTCGTTGTTGCTGAAGTTCTTTAATTTTTTATCATTTTTTCTTTTGGAGATTGTAAAACTATTATATATTTGCACTCCTTTTGGGGCCCTTAGCTCAGCTGGTTCAGAGCACCTGCCTTACAAGCAGGGGGTCACTGGTTCGAACCCAGTAGGGCCCACAAGATTAAAAGGCTTCCATTTTTGGAAGCCTTTTTTTATTTTTATATATAGTTTTAAGTGCATTGTGAGTTAGGCATTTGAACTATATTTGTTTTTAGTATAATGGGGTATTAGCTCAGTTGGTTTAGAGCGCTGCCTTGACAGGGCAGAGGTCACTGGTTCGAATCCAGTATGTCCCACTTTTTTATATGATTTCTAAAATCCTTTCCAGTGCCATTCCTCGTGAGCCTTTTATAAGTATGGAAATGTCTTTTGGAAATTGATGGGAGTCTAAAAAATTTCTTAAATCTTCAAATTTCTCAAATTTTCGAAAACTGGTGGTGGATTTGTAAAAATTTTCACCAACGAGATATACTTCATCAAATCCTAGGGATTTGGTTAAATCGGCGATGGCTTGATGCTCTTCTTTTGAGGAACTTCCCAACTCGAACATATCCCCAAGAAAAAGAACTTTCTTCTTATCGCTAAAAAGAGAGAAGTTTTGTAGAGCTACGGTCATACTTGAAGGATTGGCGTTATATGCGTCTAGAATAATGTAAAATCCGTTCTGATTGATGATTTGCGACCTGTTATTGTTCGGTGAGTAGTTTTCTAATGCATTCTTTACATCAGCTAATTCAACCTTAAAATAATGACTCATTAAAATGGCGGCACAGCAGTTAGTGAAATTATATGCTCCAATGAGTTGGGTGTTTATTTCTATGTCGTTAACTTTTAATTTAACAAATGGACTAGCGGATATGAATTGTATGTTATAATATCCAGTCTTATTAGTGCTAAACCCTATTTTATTTGGATATCCCTCCAATTTTTCGATTTGAATGGCATCATCCGCATTTAGGAAAATGGTTTTATCTTTTGCTTTTAAATAATCATATAGTTCGCTTTTCCCTTTAATTACGCCTTGAACACCACCAAAACCTTCTAAATGGGCTTTTCCAAAATTGGTGATATAACCAAAATCCGGCTCGGCAATCTCGCATAAGAAACTAATTTCCTTTTGATGATTGGCACCCATTTCAACTATGGCTATCTCTGTTTCGGGTTTGATTGAAAGAAGCGTTAGCGGTACACCTATATGATTGTTAAGATTGCCTTTAGTTGCTACAGTGTTGAATTTTTTGGCTAAAACTGCGTAGATAAGTTCCTTGGTGGTGGTTTTGCCGTTACTACCGGTTAGGCTAATTATTTTTGCATTTGAATAATTTCTATGAAAATTGGCCAATTGCTGTAAGGTTTGAAGAACATCTTTTACAACAATGGTTTTCTCGTTTACTTTAAATTCCTTTTCGTCAATCACCACATAGCTAGCTCCTTTTTTCAAAGCCTGTTGGGTATAAGTGTTCCCATTGAAATTATCTCCCTTTAGGGCGAAGAAGATGTCGTTTTCCTTGATTTTACGCGTATCCGTACTTATGTTGGGATACTTCAGGAATAAGGAGTGTAGTGATTCTATTTTCATAAAATCGAAGATAAAAAAAAGCCCTTAAGAAAAGGGCTTTTGTAGTGTTGTGTAAGAAAAAAAATTATTTGGCTTTTTTTCCTCGTATTGTTTTATTCTTGGTTTTAGACTTAGAACCAACTCTAGACATGGCACATCTAAATCCGATGTAATCCGTTGCCATATATTGAGGTAGGTATCTTCTTTGGGCAGGATCTAACCAATAGGCCCTGTCTCTCCATGAACCACCTTTGTAAACCCTTACTTCGTCATTGATTAACGTAGTTCTGTTATTAGACTCATCGTAACCTTTAATCAAGTTGCCAGCAGAATCTCTTTGAACAGAGTGCTTTGGTGAATTGTACATTTTTTTACTGGCATCCTGTTCTTCATCTTCACTGAATCTGTCATAGAATCTTGAAGAACCTGCATCACCATCTCTGTAACCTCTGTTGTCACTGGTGGAGAAATTCGTCCTTAAATACGTTTCTTCTTCATCAACTGGTACCATTTTAATTTCACCTGGTAAATTCATGGCAACAACTTTTCCGTTTGGTAGCGTATCGAATACTATGGAATCTCTTAAGATATTCACTTTTCCATCTTCCCCAATTGCAGTTTTCATATAAATGTTACCTCTGTAATAGTTGAAATCACTTATTTCATCATCGACAATAGGTCTGTAAACATCAGCAACCCATTCTGCAACGTTACCTGCCATATCATATAGACCGAGGTCATTAGGTTTATAGGACATAACCTCTGCGGTAATATCGGCCCCATCGTCAGACCATCCTGCAATTCCGCCGTAATCACCTTTTCCTTGCTTAAAGTTCGCTAACTGGTCACCTCTACCAACTCTTTGTCCATTTCTGGTATAATCACCTTCCCAAGGATATTTTTTTCTTCCTCGGTAGTTGTTGTATTCTCTTTGTCCAACTTGAGCCTGAGCTGCATATTCCCATTCTGTTTCTGTTGGTAGTCTATATTCTGGCATAATGACACCGCTACTTCTTTTGGCGAAGACGGATGTACTATCTTTTTTCATTTTGCCTTGAAGTGAATCAATTTGTCCGTTATAAACTGATTCAGGTCTGTTTAAATACGCTTCTGTACTAAAAGTTCCTTGTACTTCACCGGTTGATGCTTGGTATTTTGCATCCTCGGATAAATAACCCTCGCGCTCTAACATTACTTCGTTTACACGGTCTGTTCTCCATTCTGCGAATTGGGTAGCTTGAATCCAGTTAACACCAACTACCGGATATTCTGCATAAGCAGGATGTCTCAAGTAATTATTGGTCATGGTCTCGTTGAAACCAAGTCTATTTCTCCAAACCAATGTATCCGGTAAAGCTCCTGTATAAATGTTGGTATATTTAGGATTCTCAGGTGGATAAACACTTTTTAAATAATCCAGATATTCCAAATACATAACATTGGTAACTTCCGTTTCGTCCATATAGAACGACTGCACGTGTTGTGAGGTTGCGGTATTGTTCCAGTCATGCATTACGTCATCTTGAACCTTGCCTTTAGTAAACGTACCACCTTCAACAAATACTAATCCCGGAGCGGTTTCTTGCTCTTTGAAGTCAGTATTGTATTGAAAACCACCTTCCTTGGCATTTATTTTCCAACCTGTAGCTCTAGAGGTATTTTTCGAAGAAGAAGATTTTGAGCAGCTATTCACTGTAAAACCACCTACTATGACCGTGCATGAGAGTACAACTTTTATAAAATGTTTTTTCATAATTAGGACTTGAGTTCGATTTTGTCAAGGGTACATTGTGGTTTAATGTAGTTTGACAGTATGTATTTATTTAAATTGTTTTAATCACTTTCGCTCTTTAGAACGGTCTTTTTAAGAGATTATTTCACTTAACAAAATTATTTTCTTAGTATTTAATAAACCTCATAAGGCTCTACATTGTTAAACGCACAAAAATGACTATTCGTATGAAATCCGATTTCTTTTGAAGGAGTTGGTTCTTTAATAATAGTATAGTTGGAAATTTTTATTGGTGAGGTCTGATTTAATTTTATAAAAAGTAGGGTTATTGTACACGATAACGAAAAAAACCTCGTTTACCTGTAAAATAATAGGAGTCTGTTGGGTAGGCTATTACCTTTGGATTTTTATAAAAGAAATTTAATAATGAGGAAAATTTCCATACTATTCTTGATGCTTCTAATGGCAAAGTCATATGCTCAGGAAACCAATAGGGTCATTACAACGGCAGTTCCGTTTTTAACGATTGCTGCCGATGCAAGATCAGCAGGTATGGGCGATATGGGAGTTGCCACCTCTACAGATGCATTTTCCCAGCAATGGAACCCTGCGAAGTTTGCTTTTGCAGATCGTAAAATGGGCATAGGATTGAGTTATACCCCTTACCTTGAAAGTATCATAACAGATATCTCTTTGTTAAACGCAAGTTTCTACAATAAACTAGATGATCAAAGTGCTTTTGCGGCAAGTTTGCGTTACTTCACCTTAGGTGAAATTGAATTACGTCAAAATGCAAGTGATATAGGTACACGGGTAAAGCCAAATGAATTTGCCCTGGATGGTTCTTATTCCTTGAAATTGAGTCCGACCTTCTCTATGGCTGTGGCTGGAAGATTTATTAGTTCCAATTTAAAGTTCCAAGATGCAAGTACTGATTCGCAAGCTGCTAGTTCTTTTGCGGTTGATGTGGCTGGTTATTACCGGTCTAGGGAAATTGGTTACGATAATTTTGATGGTCGATGGAGAGCAGGATTTAATCTTTCTAATATTGGTGGGAAAATAAAGTATGATGCAGGAGGACAGGAGAATTTCTTACCCAGTAACTTAGGATTTGGAGTCGGTTTTGATTTTATTTTAGATCAGGATAATGTTATTGGTTTAACTTCAGAATTTAATAAGTTATTGGTACCCACCCCTCAAGATTACGATAATGACGGTGATATTGACGCAGAGGATAATGATGTATATCAAAACGAAAGTGGATTTAGTGGTATTTTTAATTCCTTTACAGATGCCCCTGATGGTTTTAGTGAAGAATTAAAGGAATTCACCTGGGCTTTAGGTGCTGAGTATACTTATCAAAATGCATTTATGTTACGTACTGGATACTTTAATGAAAGTGTAGAAAAAGGTTCCAGAAAGTTTTTTACTTTGGGGGCTGGATTCAAGTTTAAAGCGGCGCAAATCGATTTATCCTATTTGTTCTCTACCTCTCAAGTGAGAAATCCTTTGGAAAATACATTGAGATTTTCGCTTACTTTTAATTTAGGCGAAGAATTTTATAATGATTAAAGGAAATTGAATAAAAATATAAAACCTGCATTTAGCAGGTTTTTTTATACCCTTGTGCTATTAAAATTTGGAAGTTTATATATCCAGTTTGGATTCTTTGTATTTTAATTTAAAAATATTTTATGGCTACTTTAAAAAGTATCACGTTTAACCTTCTTATCCACGATTCAATTGAGAAGCTTTCAACTCAAGAAAGAAATTTAATGGATGCAGCGGTTAAAGCAAGGAATAAGGCGTACGCACCTTATTCGGAATTTAATGTAGGTGCTGCGGTTTTGTTGGAAAATGGAGAGGTTTTACTTGGTAATAATCAAGAGAATGCCTCTTATCCTTCAGGTCTATGTGCTGAAAGAGTGGCTATTTTCTATGCAGGGGCCAATTTTCCGGAGGTAAAGGTAAAGGCGATAGCTATCACGGCAGCATCGTTATTACATCAAGTTTCTACCCCCGCAGCTCCATGCGGTAATTGTAGGCAGGCCATAGCGGAGTATGAGTACAAGCAGAATAGTCCAATTAAATTATTTTTAATGGGCGAAACAGGCAGTGTAATTGAATGTGAATCTCTTGCGGATCTTTTGCCATTAGGTTTTAATAGTAGTTTTTTGAAGTAAAGGATTTCTCCTTCAAGCTATAAAAACCACGTTATTTTTGATTTTTGTTAATCATTTAATTTCTTATTCCTTTTACTTCTATTATTTTTATCGATTCATATATATGTGTATTTTTGTTCTTCTGTGATACTAAGGTGATAGTTCCTTTTGTGATCTTCAGAAAAATTAAATCTTTACTCTAAATCGATGGAAAAAATTACCAAGGAAACCTATTTGAAGTGGTATGAGGATATGCTATTTTGGAGGAAATTTGAAGACAAATTAGCTGCAGTATATATTCAGCAAAAAGTTAGAGGATTTCTTCATTTATATAATGGTCAAGAAGCAGTTTTAGCTGGAGCATTGCACGCAATGGATTTGACTAAGGACCGTATGATTACGGCCTATAGAAATCACGTACAGCCCATAGGTATGGGTGTTGATCCAAAAAGGGTGATGGCTGAGCTTTATGGTAAGGTTACAGGAACCTCCAAAGGAATGGGTGGCTCTATGCACATATTTTCTAAGGAACATCGTTTTCATGGTGGTCACGGTATTGTAGGTGGCCAGATACCTTTAGGTGCTGGAATGGCTTTTGGAGATAAATACCATGGCAGTGATGCGGTAACCCTATGTTATATGGGTGATGGAGCGGTACGTCAAGGTTCTTTACATGAAACTTTTAATTTGGCAATGTTGTGGCAATTACCTGTTGTATTTGTTTGTGAAAATAATGGTTATGCTATGGGAACTTCCGTTGCTAGAACCTCTCACTCTACAGAAATATGGAAACTAGGTCTTGGTTATGAAATGCCATGTGGCCCAGTGGATGGTATGAACCCTGTGACGGTTGCTCAAGAAATGAGCAAGGCAATAGACAGGGCGCGTAGCGGTGGCGGACCTACTTTCTTGGAGATGAAGACCTATAGGTACCGTGGACATTCAATGTCTGACGCTCAACACTATAGAACCAAAGACGAGGTTGAAGAATACAAAAAAATAGATCCAATTACTCAGGTATTGGATGTCATCAAAGAAAAGAAGTACGCAACTGAAGAAGAAATCAAAAACATTGATAAGAAAATCAAGGATTTGGTGAAAGAATGTGAAAAATTTGCGGAAGAATCAGATTATCCACCGGTGAACCAATTATATGATATGGTTTACGAACAAAAGGATTTTCCATTTGTTCAACATAAATTATAAAGTAAATGGCTGAAGTAATAAATATGCCCCGTTTGAGCGATACCATGGAAGAAGGTACCGTTGCGAAATGGCTAAAAAGTGTAGGAGATAAGGTTGCAGAAGGTGATATATTGGCTGAAATCGAAACCGATAAAGCTACGATGGAATTTGAGTCTTTTCATGAAGGGACGCTACTTCACATAGGAATCGAAGAAGGTGAGGGTGCTCCAGTAGATACATTGTTGGCAATTATTGGTGAAGAAGGAGAAGATATTTCAGGATTGTTGGAAGGCAAGGGTGATTCTAAATCCGAAGAGTCCAGTTCAGAGGAAAAAGAAGATGAACCAAAGGATGCTTCTTCTGCTGAAGAAGAAGTTGAAGACGATTCTACTGATAGTTCAGGTGAAATTCCTGAAGGAGTAGAAATCGTGAAAATGCCCAGACTTAGCGATACCATGGAAGAAGGTACCGTGGCTAGTTGGTTGAAAAAGGTAGGTGATGACGTTGAAGAAGGCGATATATTGGCAGAAATCGAAACCGATAAAGCGACCATGGAATTTGAGTCCTTCTATTCTGGTAAGTTGTTGTATATCGGTATTCAAGAAGGGGAATCTTCACCTGTAGATGCAGTTTTGGCGGTTATAGGTCCGGAAGGTACTGATGTGGATGCCGTTCTTAGCAATAAATCCGGAGGAGGTAAAAAGAAATCTGAAGGTGGTTCTAAGAAAGAAGAATCTAAGTCTGAAGATAATACTTCCAAAGCAACAGAATCTAAATCCGATAGCTACTGAAAGTTCAAAATCAGTTTCCGATGGAAACCGAATTTTTGCCTCACCTCTAGCTAAGAAAATAGCAGAGGATAAAGGTATCGATCTGGCAAAAGTTTCGGGTTCCGGTGATAATGGAAGAATTATCAAAAAGGATATTGAAAATTACACCCCAAGTGTAGCATCTAAACCGGAAGCAGCTGAAACTAGTTCGGCTCCAGTTTCTATGGCGATTCCATCTGGTGAAGAAGGTACTGAGGAAGTTAAGAATTCTAATATGCGTAAGGCTATTGCCAAGGCATTGGGTAATTCTAAGTTCAATGCGCCTCACTTCTATTTGACCATTGAAGTTGATATGGACAATGCTAAAGAATCAAGAGCACAAATAAATAACCTTCCAGATACTAAGGTTTCTTTTAATGATATGGTGCTTAAGGCCTGTGCAATGGCCTTGAAAAAGCATCCTCAAGTAAATACCTCATGGAACGGGGATACTACAAAATATCATAAGCATATTCATATGGGAGTTGCTGTTGCGGTAGATGAAGGATTGGTAGTCCCTGTGGTAAAGCATGCAGATTTGATGGGCTTGACCCAAATAGGAAGTGCTGTTAAAGATTTGGCTGGTAAGGCTAGGAATAAGAAAATTTCTCCATCTGAAATGGAAGGTAGTACATTTACGGTCTCCAACTTAGGAATGTTCGGAATTTTGGAATTCACAAGTATTATCAATCAACCAAATTCGGCCATTCTTTCTGTGGGTGCCATAGTAGATAAGCCTGTAGTTAAAAATGGCGAAATTGTTGTGGGTAGTACTATGAAACTAACGCTAGCGTGTGATCATAGAACGGTAGACGGTGCTGTAGGAGCACAGTTTTTACAGACACTACGTTACTTTGTTGAAAACCCAGTGACCATGTTGGCCTAAGGTTGAAAAAATAGAATGATAAAAGCATCCTCTAATCGGGATGCTTTTTTTTATCTTTAGATTTTAAATAGGAAAACGACATGAAAAATGGTTTAGTAGTGCTTTTGAGTCTTTTGATTTTGGCTTGTGGTGGTACAAAGTTGGAGCAATCCACTACTTTAAATCCTACAAATAACCCTAAAGGAGTAAAGGGAGAAGTGGTGCAGAGTGAATCTCCAGCAAATGATAACGCTATCATCTAAGGTGGTAAATTCAAAAATTAAAGCTTTCACTACAGTGGCGGATATCGAAGAAATTATGGTTTTCCTTACTTCTGATGAACTGCAAGGTAGAGATACGGGTAGTGAAGGAATTGCTGAAGCTGCGGAATTCATTCAAGACATTTTTAAGAAAAATCATATTGAACCTTATTTTTCCTCTTACAGAGATACCCTGACCAATTTTGAAAAGGGAACTGCCTTTAACATGGTTGGCTATTTGCCGGGAACAGATGACACGACTTAAAAATGAATTTATCATAATTGGTGCCCATTATGATCATATTGGTTTGCAAAATGAAGAGAATGGAGATACCATTGCAAATGGTGCCAATGATAATGCTTCTGGAACAACGGCAGTTTTAGAGTTTGCTAGGTACTTTGGGAGTCTAAAAGAAAACAAGCGTAGTATTATTTTTGCCTTGTTCTCCGGCGAGGAAAAAGGGCTGTTAGGGTCAAAACACTTGGCTCAAAAATTGAAAGATTCAAATTTAGATGTATATGCTATGCTGAATTTTGAAATGATAGGAGTTCCAATGGTGGATAAAGACCATAGTTTATATTTAACCGGATATCAACTTTCTAATTTAGCAGAGATAACCAATACTTACGCTCATAAAAATTTGGTAGGATTTTTACCTAAAGCAAAGGAATTTAATCTTTTTAGAAGATCGGACAATGCTTCGTTCCATGACTTGTTCAATGTGCCTTCTCAAACCTATAGTTCTTTTGATTTCACCAATTTTGACTATTATCATAAAGTAGGGGATGAAGCCTCAAAAATGGATTTCATTTTTATGTCAACCATAGTCAATGAGATGATTCCGGTATTATCGGGAATCGTAAATTCCTCAACTAAGGAAATAAAATATAATTAATGGGGTATATCATAGTTACAGGTTCAAGTAGGGGCATTGGTTTTGAATTATCAAAATTGTTGGCGGATAAAGGTCATCAAGTGTTGGCGCTTTCTCGAAATGAACAACCTATAAAAGAATTAAATCATAAAAATATTGAATCCTTTTCATTCGATGTTTCTTCCAAATCAGATTTAGAAAAACTATCGGCTTACTTAAATGAAAAGAAAATAATAGTGAGCGCATTGGTCAATAATGCGGGTAAGTTGCTTAATAAGTCGTTTTTAGAAACGACAGACGAAGAATTCAAAGCAGTATATGAAGTAAATGTTTTTGGAGTTGCGGCTATGACAAAGTTGGTCATTCCTTTTATGGAAGATAAAGGACATGTGGTTACTATAAGTTCTATGGGAGGAATACAGGGCAGTGCTAAATTCCCGGGGTTAGCCGCATACAGTTCCAGTAAAGGAGCCGTGATTACTATGACTGAATTATTAGCGGAAGAATTCAAGGAAAATGGACCTTCTTTTAATGTTTTGGCCTTGGGAGCGGTGCAGACCGAAATGTTGGAGGAAGCTTTCCCAGGTTATGAGGCACCGGTTAATGCTTTGGAAATGGCAAAGTACATTATGGAATTTACGATAAACGGACATAAATTATATAATGGGAAAGTGCTGCAGGTAAGTAGCTCAACGCCGTAGTATGCAAAACACCTTGGTTAAATATTTGCCCGAAGCTGCAGTTGTTCCATGCTTTGAACTCATTAAATTGAGTCAGGTGCACCTTAAAATTGTAAATGAACGCGTAACCCGCCATGGAGATTATAGAAGGCGCCAAGATGGTCGTCATCAAATTACTGTGAATGCCTCATTGAACAAATACCGATTTTTGATTACCTTGATTCATGAAATTGCTCACTTGGTAGCTTTTGAAAAATACGGAAGACATATTAAGCCACATGGATTAGAATGGAAAAGAACGTTTCAGCATTTGATGTTGCCATTTATTCGTCCTGAAATATTTCCATCTAAACTTTTACCTCTTTTGGCCAAACATTTTAAAAATCCAAAAGCAAGTAGTAGTACAGATGCTCAGTTATCAATAGCTTTGAAAACGTTTGATACACAACAATCAGAAAAATCTTACGTTTTTGAATTGCCTATAGGTAGTATTTTTAGAATATATAATGGAAGACTTTTCAAAAAAGGGAATAAAAGAACAAAACGTTATGAATGCATTGAAATGTCTAGCGGTAAGACGTTTCTGTTTCAACCAAATGCCGAAGTAGAATTAATAAAAAGTTAGTATGAATAAAAATTATTACGCCGTTTTAATGGCAGGAGGAGTAGGGTCTAGATTTTGGCCAATTAGTACAACTGATAATCCTAAGCAATTTCACGATATGCTTGGTGCAGGAAAAAGTCTAATTCAAAAAACCTTCGATAGGTTGAATACCTTCGTACCAACAGAAAACATTCTAATTTTAACCAATGAACGGTATAATGATTTAGTTCTGGAACAATTACCAAAGGTGAAACAGGAACAAGTAGTGCTTGAGCCAGCTATGCGGAATACGGCACCTTGTATTTTATATGCTGCCTTAAAAATCCAGAAAATGAACAAGGACGCAGTTATGATTGTGGCACCAAGTGACCATTGGATTGAGGATGAAGATGCATTTGCCAAAGATGTAACGGCTTGTTTCAAGAAATGTGAGGAAGAAGATGTTTTATGTACACTGGGAATAAAGCCAACTTTTCCAAATACAGGATTTGGTTATATAGAATTTGATAAGTCAGACACTGCTCAAATAAAAAAAGTGAGTCAGTTTAGGGAAAAACCTGATTATGAAACGGCGAAAGAGTTTTTAGCTCAAGGTAATTTCCTTTGGAATGCAGGTATTTTTATGTGGAGTGTGAAAACAATCGTCAATGCTTTTGAAAATTACCAACCGGCACAGTTTGAATTATTCAATAAGGGTTTATCTGCTTTGAATACTGCTGAAGAGCGTGATTTTATAGCGGATAATTACCCGAATGCGGAAAATATTTCTATTGATTATGCCATCCTGGAAAATTCCAATGCAATCTATGTTTTGGAGGCTACTTTTGACTGGAACGATCTTGGTACTTGGGGTTCTTTATATGATAAATTGGATAAAGATGTAGATAATAATGCCGTGGTTAATGCCAAAGTTTTGTCACAAGAATCTAGTGGAAATATGATTCGTTCTAAGGAAGGTAAAATTGTTGTCGTTGACGGACTTAAAGATTATATCATCGTAGATAAGGAAGATGTACTTTTGATATATCCAAAGTCGAAGGAACAAGATATTAAACAGGTACTCAATAAGGTAAAAGACACCTATGGGGACGAATATGCTTAAGAATGGAAAATAATCTTAACCAGGATAATATAACGCCTACCAGCAATGATAATAACGGTAGTGAGGACGTAAAAAAGGATTTTCAGGGATTATTGGGCAGTGTCAAAAAATTCCTTTCTGAACTTTTGGATATTCGAACCAATACCGATCAAAAAGCGACCAAGGAGGCGATTATTGCAGATATCCCATTTAAGGGGCACACCTCATGGATTTTGATTTGTTCCATATTTATTGCATCCATCGGTCTTAATGCAAATTCAACCGCAGTAGTGATTGGAGCCATGTTAATTTCGCCGTTAATGGGCCCTATTTTAGGTATAGGTATGTCCGTGGCTATAAACGATATTGATACCTTAAAAAGGTCTTTAAAGAATTTTGCGGTCATGGTAGTACTAAGTGTTATCACGGCATATTTATTCTTTAGATTTTTTCCGTTGAGAGATGAGTCTTCTGAGCTTTTGGCTAGAACTGCACCAGATATCAGGGATGTGCTCATCGCATTTTTTGGTGGTTTGGCTTTGGTTATCGCAAGGGCCAAAAAAGGAACCATAGCCAGTGTGATTTTTGGCGTAGCCATTGCCACAGCATTAATGCCACCCCTATGTACAGTGGGTTTTGGTTTAGCAATCGGTAACTGGACTTATGCGAGTGGAGCCTTATATCTTTTTACCATAAATACCATATTCATTGCTTTGGCAACCTTCCTGGTCATCAAGTTGTTGCGCTTTCCTATGGTGAGATACGTGAATTCAAAAAGGAGGCGATTGATTGGTAGATTAGCATCCTTATTGGCTATTTTAGTGATGATTCCAGCGGGTATTACGTTTTACAAAGTATTTGAAGAATCCCTTTTCAGAAGGGATGCAAATAATTTTATAGATGAAAATATTGTACCCTATCAGTTTTCTGGTGAGGGTAAGTTTTTAAAGGATTTTAGTGATGTCATCTATGAAGATGGTAGTGATCCAAAGATAGAATTGGTGTTTGTAGGGAATGAGCCTATACCCAATAACGTAATCAACACATGGAAAAACCAAATGCAAGACTTTAAACAGTTGAAGAATTGCGAGTTGACAATCGTTCAGGGTTCAAATGGTGATGAGGGCAATCAACTAAAGTATGTTAATGAGCTCTATGAATCCCAGAAAAGTATGTTAACCAACAAGGATGAAAGAATTGAATTGTTAGAGTCCGAATTAACCCGCTTAAATCAGATTTCATCAAATCAGATTCCATTTAAGGAAATCAGTTTGGAGGCAAAGACCAACTATGAAAATTTGGAACGTTTGGGATATGCCTATTTAATTTCAACTGATTTTGATAAAACGGATAGTATACCGTTGTTTGAGGTAACTTGGAAAAAAGACGCCAAGCGCGCAGAAACCGTTAAGGATATGAGCAAGCTGCAATCTTGGTTGCGCTTAAGGTTGAACAACGAAAAAATTCAAATTAAGGAAATGGTGATGGATTAATTACCATCACCTTGAATATACATTTGTCGCACTTTTTTAAACAGATCTGAGGAATAGACGAAGTTAGTAACGGATTCATTATCGGTTTTAAAGATTTCATTTTTGGTTCCTTCCCACTCTTTTAGTCCATCTTTTAAGAAAATAATTTTTTCCCCAATTTGCATTACGGAGTTCATGTCATGGGTATTAATTACTGTGGTGATATTATATTCCTCCGTAATTTCCTTAATGAGGTCGTCAATAAGAATAGCCGTTTTAGGATCTAACCCAGAATTGGGTTCATCACAGAATAAATATTTAGGATTCATTACGATTGCTCTAGCTATAGCCACACGTTTCTGCATTCCCCCAGATATTTCTGCAGGAAATTTTTCATGCGCATCTACCAGATTTACTCTTTTTAATACCGTATTTACCCTATCGTGCATTTCTGATTTGGGTTGTTTGGTGAACATTTGTAAAGGAAACATCACATTACCCTCAACTGTCATACTATCAAAAAGTGCACTACCTTGAAACACCATTCCCATTTCTTGTCTCAAATCTCGTTTCTCGTCATCGGTATGGTCAGAATATAGTTTTCCATCGTAGGCAATTCCGCCTTCTTCTGGAACGAACAGCCCTAAAAGACATTTTAGAAATACAGTTTTCCCAGAACCACTTTGCCCTATGATAAGGTTGGTTTTACCTTTTTCAAATGTCGTTGTTACCCCTTTCAGGATATGGGCATCGCCAAATGATTTATGTATGTCCCTAACCTCTATCATTATCCTAGGAGTAATTGCGTTAATATATAATTTAAGATGATAATCATAACACTCGTCCAAACGAATGCGGTTGTACTGGCTTTACCTACTTCTAATGCACCACCTTTCATATAGAATCCATGGAAAGCGGGGATGGTCGCAATGATAAAAGCAAAGATTAAGGTCTTAATAAAGGCATAGGCGATTTGAAAGGGTACAAAATCGGATTGTAGTCCTACTATAAAATCGGTACTTGTCAAAAATCCACCAAAAACACCTGCTACAAACCCGCCAAAAATCCCAACATACATGGATATTGCAATAGCGAACGGATAAAATAGCATGGCAATAATTTTAGGGAAGACTAGGTAATTTAGTGAGTTTACGCCCATTACTTCCAAAGCATCTATTTGTTCAGTTACCCTCATGGTGCCAATACTTGAGGTTATATAAGAACCTACTTTACCTGCCATGATGATAGATACAAAGGTTGGAGCAAACTCCAAGATAACAGATTGCCTTGTAGCAAAACCAATTAGGTTTTTTGGGATTAACGGATTGTTCAAATTCAGTGCCGTTTGTATGGCGACAACCGCTCCAATAAAGAAGGAAATGAATATGATGATACCTAATGAACTGAATATCAATTCGTCAATTTCCTTGAAAATGAGCGACTTCATGATTCTCCATTTAGTCGGTTTTTTAAAAACCTCCCTCACCATAATTGCGTAGCTCCCTATAGACGCTATGTAGTTCATTTATGAAATATAATTTTCTTAGGGTAAAAATAACAATAAAGGCTTTGATTTAACCCTCATTTAATCTTTAAAGGTGTAATTTCTTTACTTTTGCTATAGAATAGAAATCATATGAAATTGAGAAATTACGCTTATGTAATGTTTTTTGTTGGTGCCATTTTCTTGGTATCTGTAGTATCTGCCCAGGGTAAGGGAAAATCTAATGATAATACTGAAATATTAAGAACAACCCCAAAGTTGGTGGTAGGTATCGTAGTGGATCAGATGCGTTATGATTATTTGACCAGATTCTACAATCAGTTTGGTGATGACGGCTTCAAAAGAATGGTGGAGCAAGGTTTTAACTGTAAGAACAATCATTTTAATTATGCACCTACAAGTACCGGTCCAGGGCATACTTCGGTGTATACCGGTGCCACTCCTTCGGTACACGGTATTATCGGTAATAATTGGTATGATAAGGAACTTGAAGCTGATGTATATTGTGCTTCCGATGATACTTATACCTCTGTGGGAACCACTTCAGATGCTGGACAAATGTCTCCGCACAGAATGAACGTAACTACGGTTACCGATGAACTCCGGTTGCATACACAGATGCGTGGTAAAACCATAGCAATAGCTTTGAAAGATAGAGGCGCTGTATTACCAGGTGGTCATACGGCTAATGCTGCGTATTGGTTTCATGGTGCTGACGAAGGTAAATGGATTACCAGTTCTTATTATATGAATCAATTGCCAAAATGGGTTACAGATTTTAATAGCTCCGGAAAAGCGCAATCGTATAAAAAAGCGTGGAACACGCTTAAAAACATTTCGGAATACAAAGAAAGTGGAACGGATGCTAATGCATATGAAGGTTTGTTCGAGGGGGAGACCACTTCAACTTTCCCGCATAGTACGACTAGTCTATTGGATAAAACGAAAGATTTCGAAATCATCAAAGCCACACCTTACGGAAACTCGTTAACCGCCGATTTTGCTATTGAAGCTTTGCAGGCAGAGAACTTAGGGAAGGATGAAGACACTGATTTTTTGGCGATTAGTTTTTCAAGTACAGATTATGTAGGGCATATGTTTGGGGTAAACTCCAAAGAGGTAGAGGATACGTATATCCGTTTAGATGAAGATTTAGCCCGATTATTCAAAGCGTTGGATAAAAATGTGGGAGAAGGGGAATATACCTTATTTCTAACGGCCGATCACGGTGCTATTGAAGTGCCGGCATATTTGAGAGATCAAAAAATACCTTCGGGATATATTGATAATACCACATTCAAAAGTAAGCTTTCCGAATTTTTAAAGTTTACCTATGGTACTGAAGATATCATAAAGGATTATTCCAATTATCAATTGTTTTTAGACCACAAGATTATAAAGAACCTTGACATGGAGCTGGAAGATGTTGAGGAAGAAATCGCCCGAGAATTCTTGGGATATGACTTTGTAGATAGGGTATATACGGGTTATCAAATGTGGAACAATGAATATACGAACGGTATACCTCATATACTTCAGAATGGGTATAACCAAAAACGTTCAGGAGATGTGTTGATCGTTGCCAAACCAGGATTTATTAATTATTCAATTACCGGGTCTACACACGGATCTCCCCAAATATATGATACACACGCTCCGCTACTGTTCTACGGTAAGGGTATTAAAAATGGGGCTACCGTAGGTCGTACCGAAATTCCTGATATTGCCCCGACCATTTCAGCTTTACTAGGTATTTCTTTTCCTAGTGGCACCAGCGGGAGTCCCATAACCGCTGTTCTGGAATAGCATGGATCAACGGCCCATAGGTATTTTTGATTCGGGAGTAGGAGGCACCTCCATTTGGAAGGAAATTCGGGAGCTTTTGCCTTTTGAAGATTGTATCTATGTGGCTGACAGTAAAAATGCACCTTACGGAGAAAAGTCCGAAGAACAGATTTTGCAGTTGAGTATTAAGAATACCCAGTTTCTTTTAGAACAAAATTGCAAACTCATCGTAGTGGCTTGTAATACCGCTACAACGAACGCTATATCGTATTTACGTAAAAATTTTGATGTCCCTTTTATAGGAATAGAGCCAGCTATAAAGCCTGCCGCGCTCAATTCCAAATCTAAAACGGTGGGTATATTGGCAACCCAAGGGACGTTGTCCAGTAGTCTTTTTCATAGTACGTCAAAAAACCATGCCGCTGGTATAACCGTTATCGAACAAAAAGGAACTGGTTTAGTGGAATTGATAGAGAATGGCGAATTGGAGAGTGATGAATTGCGTCAATTGTTGAAAACCTATCTTGACCCAATGCTCAAAAAAGGAATTGATTATTTAGTATTAGGGTGCACTCATTACCCGTATTTAATTCCGATGTTAAAGGAATTATTACCAACGGATATTAAAATCATCGATTCTGGTCAGGCGGTCGCAAGACAGACGAATGCGATATTATTAAAAGACGACTTGTTAAACGGTACTACTACTTTAGGGAAACATCAATTTTTCACTACCGGAAAAAAGGAAGTGCTTTCAAAATTTGTTGAATCTAAGGATGGTACAATTACGGTTTCGAATTTAAGCTTGTGAAAAGTAGGGGGCATTTTTAATTTACCTTCTTATAGGTCATATAGGTGAATGCATATTGATGACGTTCATCTTTAGGGTGAAACTCTTCCTTAACCAATTGCCAATCTTTTTCCTGAATTTCTGGAAAAAAGGTATCCGCCTCTGGAAACTTAGCGTGTACTCTAGTTAGTTCAATACTATCGGCAAATGGTTCTGATTGCTTATAAATTTCCCCACCCCCAATAATAAATGCAATCTCTTCACCTACCAAATTCAGGGCTTCTTCTAGAGAATGGACAACTTTGCAACTATCAAAGGTAACGGTGTAATTTGTGTCCCTTGTGATAATGATGTGCATTCTGTTAGGTAAGGGCTTAGGAAAGCTCTCAAAGGTCTTACGGCCCATAATAATCTTATGGCCGGTGGTTAGGTTTTTGAATCGTTTAAAGTCGTCGGGTAAATGCCAAAGTAAATCATTGTCCTTTCCCAAGGCGTAGTCTTCGGCCGCCGCCGCAATCATAATGAGGCTCCTCAAAGTAGTTTTTTTTTAGGTTCCATCTCGAGATCAGGAACGTTTCCTATTTCTTTTTCCATCTCTAAAATGCGTTTCTTTTGTTTCGCTACTAATTTTTCACGTTGGGCACGTTCCCACTCGGTTCCCATAAATTTATTAGTGATGAAAACGTTGCTAACATGTAAAACAAACAGAAAGGCCCAAAACGTAATGGCCCATATGAACCAATTGTATTCTTGACCATATTTGAGGATTTTATTGATGAGCACCAAAAATACGCTGCCAATTAGAAAAACGACAAAGTGAGTGTACAGTCGTTTTTTTTGTCGGATTCTTTTTTGCGCATATTCCAACAGTTCATGCTGCTCTATATCCAATTTAGATGTGTTTTTGTTCTTGGAAAACATGGCTATCCCTATCTTTGATTCAAAGATACTGCAAATGTATTTTATGCTTCGACTATGGAAAAATTAAGAAAAGAATTTCCCGTTTTAAGAAAAGGTATTTATGCCAATACGGCCGTTTACGGACCATTATATGATTCTCTACTAGACTGGAGGCAGGAGCATGATTTGGATTTTTTACTTTACGGTAGCGATATGCGTGAGAAGACGTTAAAAACCTTGTCAGATACTCGAGATACCGTTGGAAAGTTCTTTAATTGTAAACGAGAAAATATAGCGCTCATCAATAATTTCTCGACCGGACTCAATTTTTTGTTAGAAGGATTACACCCCAAAAAGAAGGTATTGTTATTGGACAATGATTATCCATCTGTAAACTGGGCATTTGAGAAACGAGGTTTTGAGATTATGTATGTTAAGATTAATTCTGATGTTGAGGCCCGAATAGAGGAAGCTAATCAAGAAAGAAAATATAGACATACTTGCGTTAAGTCTGGTTCAGTGGGTCGATGGATTCTTAATCGATATGGAATTTATAAAACAATTGAAAATCAATATTCCCAATTTAGTTATCATAGCGGACGGCACCCAGTTTTGTGGAGCTACGGAATTTGATTTTGATAATTCTGGAATTGATGTTTTAGGTGCCAGTGCCTATAAGTGGTTGTTGGCAGGATACGGTAATGGATTCATGTTGTTTTCAGATAAAGTCAAGGATGAGTTTTCTGTAAAAAGTATTGGATTCAATGCTGCCAATGGTGATTTTGATAAAAAAGATACGATGCGTTTTGCCAAACAATTTGAGCCGGGTCATCTATCTTCTTTGAATTTCGGGAGTCTAAAATATTCCATGGATTGGTTCACTAGAATCGGTATGGATAAAATTTCCGCACATAATAAATTGCTATCGGACAAAGCAAAAAATGAATTTCAAGAATTGGGAATTTTAAGTGATACTGTGAAGGAAAGAAAAGAACATAGTACCATTTTTAATGTTAAGGGTGATGATGCTGTATTTCAGCAACTTTTGAAAAATGATGTCTTCTGCGCACAAAGGGGAAGTGGTATTCGACTTAGTTTTCACTTCTATAATACGGAAGAGGAAGTAGCTGCAATTGTAAAAATCTTAGATACAAGAAGATAGGTATTCGTTCCTGTTAATTTTAGCATGCGAATATTTTATTACGACTGCAAATAGTCCCATTTTTTTGACGATTTCATAAAAATGGTCTTAAGTGTTGGTAATGAGGAGTTTATTATGCTAGTTTTGTACCATAATTAAAAACTAAGATATCATGGCAATTGTAAAACAATATTTAAAAACAAAACCTGTATGCAAAGTTACTTTTACTGTTCCTGCAGAGGACGCAAAAAAAGTAGCGGTTGTTGGAGATTTCAATAACTGGAGTCCAAAAAGTAGCACCTTGAAAAAATTAAAGAACGGTACTTTTAAAGGAACATTCGATTTACCTAAGGAAAATACATACGAGTTTAAATATATCGTTGATGGGGCATACGTAAATGAAACAGAAGCTGATGGTTATCAGTGGAATGACTATGCTGGTTCTGAGAATGCACTTCTAGAATTATAATCAAACTAAAAATTAACCATATAGAAAAAGGCACGCATTATTGTGTGCCTTTTTTTATTCTTTTACAAATACATAGTTCTTAAATTCCTCCCCTTGAGTTGTGTAAGTGCTATGAATTTTTAAACCAGCCTCTTTTGCGAGCCATTTAACCATTTCGTCATCGTACTTTTGTGATACCTCTGTGTGAATCGTTTCCCAAGCTTTGAATTTGATGTGCAAATCCAATTTTTTGAGATTTACGGTTTGCTTTATTTTTGAGACCAAATAACTCTTGGCGGCACCAGTTTCTGGATTGTAGACTTCCCAATGAAGAAAGGTATCCAAATCAAAATCTCCGTTTAAGTCCGTATTTATTCTTTTCAATATATTTTTATTGAATGCCGCAGTTATTCCCTCATGGTCATTATAGGCGTCTAATATAGTTTGTGGATTTTTTTTCTGGTCAAAACCTATGAACAACAAATCATCAGGCCTCATGAGTTCGTTTATCTTTTGAAGGAAGATAATTGCTTGTTCGTGGCTGAAATTACCAATATTCGACCCCAAAAAGAGAATTATTTTTCTGTTTGTATTTGAAGTGCTAATGTCAGCGAGCGCTTCGAAATACGTGCCTTGAAAACCTTCTATTTTCAGTTTTGGAATTTCTTGCTCAAGAGCTTTGGTAAGCTGTTGCAACGCATTTATACTAATATCAATGGGTATGTAGGTGAACTGGGAGTTTTGCTCACCTAATTCCTTCAATACTATTTTTGTTTTTTTTCCATCACCAGCCCCAAGTTCTATCAAATCAAAAGCCCCCTTACTGCTAAACAATTCAGCAATCTCTTTTTTATGTTTTAGCAGAATACTGTATTCAGCAGAAGTGAGATAATACGTGGGCATTTTCATAATATCCTGAAAAAGCTTGTCCCCAATTTCATCATAAAAATACTTGGACGATAAGTGTTTGGGAAAATCAGTCAATCCTTCTTGAACCTCTCGTTCAAAGTCGGTCCGTTTAATAAGTTCTTTTGAATACTCCATTATGGGAAGGTTTCATTATTTGGCTAACCTAATACCGGTAAATTGCCATCTTAATTGAGTTGGAAAAAAATTGCGATAGGTTGGTCTTGTATGCTTAATGGGAGTGGCTATAGATCCACCGCGTAGTACTTTCTGGTTGACCATAAATTTACCGTTATATTCCCCAAGCGCACCATCAACTTTTTTATAATTAGGATAGGGTAGATAGGCGCTTTCTGTCCATTCCCATCTTTTGCCCCAAGAAAAATATTCTTGGGCCACTTCCCATTCGAATTCTGTGGGTAATCTACACTCCATGTATTGTGCAAAGGCAAATGCTTCGAAATAGGAGATATGACTTACAGGTGCCTCAAGATTTATTTTTTGTAAACCGTTTAGGCAATATTGATACCAGTCCCCGTCAATTTGATGCCAGTAGAGTGGTGAATTGATATTGTTGTTTTGAACCCAGTCCCAACCTTCTGCATGCCAAAAGTCAAAACGTTGATACCCGCCATTGTTAATGAATTTTAGAAATTCGGCATTGGTGGTTAGCTTGTTCGCTATTTGATAGTCCTGTAGATAGACCTTATGTCTGCCTAGCTCATTATCAAAAGAAAATTCACTGGTGTTATGACCAATTTGGTATACGCCCTCTTCAATGGTAATCCACTCTCGGATGAAGATTTCAGGCTCATTTTCAGTATAAAAATCAGAGTATTTAGGTTGTAGCGGATTGTTGCCCAAAATGTATTTTATATCCGTAAGTAAAAGTTCTTGATGCTGTTTTTCGTGATGTATGCCTATTTCTAAGACTTCTAAAAGTTCTTTATGTTCAACCTCTGCTAGCAAATGCTTTATGGCATTGGTAACGTGGGTTCTATAGGCATATACCTTTTTAACGGAAGGTCTGGATAAATTCCCTCGGTCAGCTCGCACCACACGCTTACCCACGGATTCGTAATAGCTGTTGAATACAAAGGAAAAATCTTCATCGAAAACCTGATAGTTGGAGCTAAATGCTTTCAATATAAATTCCTCAAAAAACCAGGTGGTGTGACCAAGATGCCATTTAGGGGGAGATACGTCCACGATGGGCTGTACTACATAATCTTCTGTCTCTAGCGGAGCGCAAATAGCTTCCGTATGTTCCCTGGTCTCCAAGAAGAAGTCCAATAGGGAGTCTGTAATTATCATTAAAGCAATTTTACCTTAAAGATAATTATTTATAAAGTCCGATTTTAATTCTAGAAATTAAGAAATTGATACTATACGGCAACAATACCTTTAATATGGGGATGTGGATTATAATCAACCAAACTAAAATCTTCAAATTTGAAATCGAAAATATCTTTTACTGCCGGGTTTAAAATCATTTTTGGTAATGGCCTTGGTTCCCGACTCAATTGAAGTTCAACCTGTTCCATATGATTGTTGTAAATATGGGCATCACCAAAGGTGTGTATAAAATCTCCCGCTTCATAACCGCAAACCTGGGCCATCATCAAGGTAAATAATGCGTAGGAAGCAATATTAAAGGGCACCCCTAAAAAGATATCCGCACTACGTTGGTACAATTGACAAGAAAGTTTACCATCGGCCACATAAAATTGGAAGAAAGCATGACAAGGAGGTAAAGCGGCTTTTCCATTACTTACATTTTCTGAAAAAGATTTTGAAGTGTCTGGCAATACACTGGGATTCCAAGCGGAAACCAACATGCGTCTACTGTTAGGATTGTGTTTTAAGGATTCAACCACTTCCTTGATTTGGTCAATTTCATCATTGTTCCAATTGCGCCATTGATGGCCATAAACCGGACCTAAATCTCCATATTCATCGGCCCATTCATTCCAGATACGAACGCCGTTTTCTTGTAAATAGTTAATATTGGTATCACCTTTCAAAAACCATAAAAGTTCGTAAACGATAGATTTTAAGTGTAATTTTTTGGTGGTTACCATGGGGAAACCTTCACTTAGGTCAAACCGCATTTGATAACCAAAAACACTTTTAGTACCTGTTCCAGTGCGATCTCCTTTTTGATTTCCTTCTTTTAAAACATGCTTTAAAAGGTCATGGTATTGTTTCATAGCTTGCAGATAAATTTCGTCCAAATTAGATTTGAAGCGATAGCAAAAATACCAATTCGCTACTTTTTAATTCAGAATAATCGTCAAGGGTTATTAAAAATTATCAACCGAATTATATCCTGAAGTTTTGTGAAGTTTGAAATCCTACCCTAAAATCATACCAGCAATGGTTGCGGAAAGTAAAGATGCCAAAGAACCACCTAATACGGCTTTCATTCCAAATTCGGATAGGGTTTTACGTTGACTAGGTGCCAAGGAGCCTATCCCACCAATCTGGATGCCTATGGATGCAAAATTTGCGAAACCGCAAAGCATGTAGGTAGCCATGATGACCGATTTGTTGAATTTTAAATGGGGTAATGTCGCAATATCCTTTAATTCTGCTAATTGAATATAACCGACAAATTCACTCGCTGCCAATTTGATTCCTAAAAGTTGACCCATGAGCATAATATCCTCATTGGCCACGCCAATCAGCCACATCAACGGGGCGAAAATGGTTCCCAATATGGCCTCTAATGAGAATTTTTTGTAGGATGTATTATCGGCAATCCAGCTGTTTAGGCTGGTAACGTCTCCGGTCCATTCTAAAATACCATTGACCATAGCGATGATGGCCACGAAAACCAAAAGCATGGCGCCTACGTTTACGGCCAATTTAAGTCCTTCCGTAGTTCCATTAGCAATGGCGTCCAATACGTTAGAACCAATTTTTTCGGAAGAAACATGAACATCGCTATTGACCGCTTCGGTTTGTGGATAAAGCATTTTTGAAATAACGATAGCACCTGGCGCTGCCATAACAGAGGCTGCTAAAAGGTGTTTGGCGAATACCAGTTGCAGCATTTCATCTTCACCTCCTAAGAACCCGATATATGCTGCTAAAACGGCTCCCGCTACAGTGGCCATACCACCGATCATGACCAATAGTATTTCTGAACGGGTCATTTTCTCCAAATAGGCTTTAATCAATAAGGGTGCTTCGGTTTGGCCTAAAAAAATATTTCCGGCAACAGATAAACTTTCCGCTCCAGAAATCCCTAAACTTTTAGAAAGCAACCAAGCCAATCCCTTGACTACTTTTTGAATCAATCCGAGGTAAAATAATAAAGACGTAAGTGCGGAGAAAAAGATGATGGTAGGTAATACTTGAAATGCAAAAATGTATCCGAAGGTATTCGTGTCTACGACTAATCCTTCGAAAAGGAACTTGCTACCGGCACGGGTAAATTCTAAGATGCTAACGAATATTCGACCAATCTGTTCGAATATCAATTGAACAAATGGGACCTTAAGAACACCAATGGCGATAATCAGCTGAAGCGCAAGGCCTATACCAACGGTTTTCCAATTGATCGCTTTTCTGTTAGAGCTGAACAAAAATGCAATTAAAAGTAACACCAACATGCCCAATGCTCCCCTTCCCAGACTAGTAAAAGAAAACCCTTCATTAGGGGCCATATCCATTACATCTGAAATCGCAACATCCTGCACCAAAGTCGTTTCAGAAGGTTGTTCTATGGTTTCGGGAATTTCCATGTCTTGGGCAAAAATGAGATTGGAAAGTATCAGCATTAAAAATAGCAGCCATTTGCCCTTTTTCATGAAATCTAGTTATAATGATTAATTGCGTTTGGAAATCTCGTCCCTTAGCTTCGCTGCCTTCTCGTAATCTTCATTGGTGACGGCTTTTTCCAATTCTGCTTCCAATTCATCAATGGTAAGTTCTGTGTATCCGTCAGAGGCCCCAGATTCTATTTCGACCGTTTCCCCTTCTTGTAAGATTTCATCGACCATAATGCTATCCGTATCCTTTTTTTCCTTTTCCTTGGAAGAAAATTTGAGAAAGATTCCAGCCTTGTCGAGAATGGTCTTATAGGTGAAAATGGGGGCGTTAAATCGTAAGGCCAAGGCTATGGCATCACTGGTACGGGCATCGATAATTTCTTCGATACCATCCCTCTCACAAATGATACTTGAATAAAAGACGCCGTCTACCAATTTATGGATAATGACCTGTTTGATGACAATGTCAAAACGATCCGAAAAATTTTTAAAAAGGTCATGGGTCAGTGGGCGAGGAGGTTTGATTTCCTTTTCCAGTGCAATTGCTATGGATTGGGCTTCAAAAGCACCTATGACAATGGGCAGTTTTCTATCGCCTTCCACTTCGTTCAAAATCAATGCATATGCACCATTCTGTGTTTGGCTATAGGAAATCCCCTTTATTTTTAATCGTACTAGACTCATATTTTTTAAACTAAAAAAGGCTGTTCAAACAATTGGTGGGCCAACCATTTGAACAGCCCTTTAAGGGGCACAAAATAACAAAAAATTAGCCGTTTTGGGCCTTAAAATCTTTTAATTTTTCAATGAGTTGCGGTACTACTTCAAACGCATCGCCTACAATACCGTAATCTGCCGCCTTAAAAAATGGAGCTTCTGGGTCGATATTAATGACCACTTTGGTCTTGGAAGCACTTACACCTGCCAAATGTTGAATGGCTCCTGAAATTCCAATAGCGATGTAAAGGTTACTGGCCACTGGTTTACCGGTCTGCCCCACGTGTTCGCCATGTGGTCTCCAGCCTAAGTCGGAAACAGGCTTTGAACATGCCGTAGCTGCACCCAGAACATCGGCAAGTTCTTCTATCATTTCCCAGTTTTCAGGACCTTTTAAACCTCTTCCTGCGGAAACAACAATATCTGCATCTGCAATGGTAGCTTTACCAACTACTTTATCTATTTCTACTGATTTTGTTCCAGAAACACTATCATCCAATGAAACGTTGAAATCCTCAACGCTGGCTTCTGTTTTATTTTCATGTACTCCATAGGCATTGTTGGAAACGCCAATGATTTTTATGTCGGTATCTATCTGCGTATGGGCAAAGCCTTTATTACTGAAAGCCGTTCTTTTGACCATAAATGGTTCTGTACTCTCTGGAACTTCCACGACATTAGGCACATACCCTGCGGAAAGGGTAGCGGTTAGCAATGGGGCTAAATATTTGGTATCTGTACTGGAGCTTAGGATAATGACTTTAGCACCTTCACTTTTAGCAGCCTCTGCAATGGCAGCTGCATATTTACCTGCATTAAACGTGGAAAGTGAGTCGTCTTTTATCAATTTGACTTTGGAAATACCGTAGTCCCCTAAAGATTCATTTTCGTTACTGTTAAAGGTAATTGCTGTAGCGGTGGTTCCCATCATTTTCGCAACTGCTGCGGCATACGATGCTACCTCAAACGCATTTTTTTTAAATTTTCCTTTTTCGGATTCTGTATATACTAAAACTGACATGTGTTTATTTTTTTAGTTGCCCCAAGGGGTTCTTAAATTACTTTTGCTTCGTTATGCAATAAGTCGACCAACTGATCTACGCTATCCGCAAGTTTAACGGGTCCTTTGGCAGCTGGTTTGTTGAATTTTTTATCAACGGTAGCCTTAAGACCATCCACTGGTTGTAAAATGTTGAGGTTTTTCTTTCTGGCCATCATAATACCACGCATGTTAGGAATACGAAGATCACTTTCCTCAACCAGTCCTTTTTGTCCGCCTACCACTAAAGGTAAGGAGGTGCTCAATTTTTCTTTACCACCATCAATTTCTCGCATTGCAGTAATGGTGTCACCATCTATTTCTAGATTGATACAAGTATTGATGAAATTCATATTGGTCAAAGAGGCTAAAATTCCAGGAACCATACCGCCATTATAATCAATGGATTCTCGCCCTCCTATCACTAGGTCATATCCTCCAGATTTTACTACTTCTGCCAATTGTTGGGCTACATAAAAACCGTCTGTAGGTTCTGCATCAATACGAAAACCTTCATCGGCACCTATGGCCAAAGCTTTGCGCATTGTAGGTTCCACACTAGCGTCACCAACGGTTGCTATGTGTACCGTTGCGCCCTGCTTCTCTTTGAACCACATGGCTCTGGTCAAACCAAATTCATCATTGGGGTTAATGACGAACTGCACCCCATTGGTGTCGAATTTGGTATCGCCATCTGTAAAATTTATTTTGGATGTGGTATCCGGCACATTACTTATGCAAACTAATATCTTCATGATTTAAACTTTAATTTCAATGGACACGAAGATAACCATTTAAATCTAAATTTACTATGCATGCATAGTAAATTTTATAACTTTTTTTGAATCCGGCATCCTTTCTATTGATATATAATTTGCTATTTTTGCTTGCTTTCTAGCATAGAACTTAGAATAATATTTTCCATAGATGAAAACGATACAATTTAGAGAGGCGATTTGCGAGGCGATGTCCGAAGAAATGAGAAAGGATGAGTCCATTTATTTAATGGGTGAGGAAGTTGCGGAATATAACGGAGCCTACAAGGCATCAAAAGGCATGTTGGACGAATTTGGTCCTAAGCGTGTAATTGACACTCCAATTTCAGAACTTGGTTTTGCAGGTGTTGGTGTTGGTTCAACGATGACAGGCAACAGACCTATTATCGAGTTCATGACTTTCAATTTTGCTTTAGTAGGTATTGACCAAATTATTAACAACGCTGCTAAGATTAGGCAAATGTCTGGTGGGCAATTTCCTTGTCCAATTGTATTTAGAGGACCAACAGCTTCTGCTGGTCAATTGGCCGCCACTCACTCACAAGCTTTTGAAAGTTGGTATGCCAACTGTCCTGGTCTAAAAGTTATAGTTCCTTCAAATCCTGCGGATGCCAAAGGACTTTTGAAATCTGCCATTCGTGATAATGACCCTGTTATTTTTATGGAATCAGAACAGATGTACGGGGATAAAGGTGAAGTGCCGGAAGGAGATTATACAATTCCAATTGGTGTTGCCGATATCCGAAGAGAAGGAAAAGATGTAACCATCGTTTCTTTTGGTAAGATTATCAAGGAGGCCGATAAGGCAGCAGATGAATTGAAAAAGGACGGTATTAGTTGTGAGATTATCGATTTGCGTACGGTGAAGCCATTAGATTATGAGGCAATCATTAAATCGGTTAAGAAAACGAATCGTTTGGTGATTTTGGAAGAAGCTTGGCCATTTGGTAACGTAGCTACCGAAATTACCTATCATATACAGGCGCATGCCTTTGACTATTTGGATGCCCCAATTATGAAAATTAATACAGCGGATACTCCGGCTCCTTATTCTCCGGTATTATTGGAAGAGTGGTTGCCTAACTATCAAGATGTAATCGATGCTGTTAAAAAAGTATTATATAAATAAGGCAAGGTTTTGTAAAAGTATCCTAGCTTCTCCGACAAAGGTTGGAGAAGCTTTTTTATTTGTTAAGCTGTTCGGCCATACTTAATCTCTACATCCATCATTTATTTATGAAAGGTATTCTTTTCGCTATTATAAGTATGAGCTTCTTTCTCGTTCAGGCGCAGACCAAAGTAGGTGGTATCGTGATTGATGAATTTGGTGAGCCAGTTTCTTTTGCGAACGTATTTTTTAAAAATTCTACCGAAGGAACCATTACCAATGATGACGGTCGCTTCTATTTAGAATCCGAAAACAACTATTCAACGCTGGTTATAACATTTATAGGTTATACTAATTTTGAATTACCGCTCACCTCAAAAGTTACCTATGATTTAAAAATAGTCATGGTGGAGGCCGCAGAGCAATTGAATGAGGTGGTGCTTATTTCAGGTAAGCAATCCAAAAAGAACAATCCTGCGGTAGATATTCTTCGAAAAATATGGGCCAAGAAGCGTCAAAATGGTGTGCGTCAATTTGACCAATATGCATTTGAAAAGTATGAAAAGGTAGAGTTTGACTTAAATACGATTGATAGCGCCATGATCAAAAGTAAAATATTCAAAGGAATGGAATTTGTGTTCCAAGACTTGGATACATCAAGAATTACCGGTAAAACGTACTTGCCAATATTTTTAAACGAGACTTTTTCCAAAGTTTACGGTGATAATATCTTGAACGAAGAAAAGGAAGATGTTCTCGGAAATAAAAATTCTGGTTTTGAGAACAATCAGGCGATTATTGCTTTTGTAAAGGATTTGTACCAAGAGTATGATGTGTACAACAACTACCTGAAATTTTTTGACAAGAGTTTTACAAGTCCCTTATCCAGAACAGGTATCGACACCTACAATTACGCCTTAAGGGATAGTGCTTACATCGATAATAAATGGTGTTATAATATCGTGTATTATCCACGTCGTAAAAATGAATTGACCTTCAAGGGTGATTTTTGGGTGAACGACTCTACTTGGGCCATAAAGAATATCAATCTACAGGTAACCAAAAGCGCCAATATCAACTGGGTCAAGGAAATTTATATTGAACAGGAGTTTGAGGTACTAAATGATTCCGTCTTTTTACTTAAACGCGATTACATGTTGAGTGATTTCAGTTTGAACAAGAAGGAAGAATCGAAAGGATTGTACGGAAAGCGCACCACGGTATACGATAATTATGTATTTGATGTCCCTAAGCCTAGGGATGTATATCGCAAAGACCGAAATCCTTTGGACGTAACTGAAATCTTAAAAGATGATGATTTTTGGGAAAAGAACAGGCTAGAAACCCTGAACAAGGATGAAAAGGGAATTTACAAATTGTTAGATACGCTAAAGACTGTACCCAAATTTAAGTCTTATTATAATTTTATAAGTATTTTGGGTTCTGGTTATGTTGAGGTGGATAAGTGGAATTTGGACTTAGGGTCCGTCTATGATTTCTTCGGTTATAATAACGCAGAAGGCCCGCGCGTTCGCCTGGGTGCGCGTACCTATTTTGGACAGAATGACCCTTGGCGAATAGAAGGCTATACCGCTTATGGTTTTAAGGATCATAAATTTAAACATGGTTTGGCGGGCTCACTATTGCTGGACCGCAATAGTAGGCTGATTATATCAGGTGGTCAGCGTAGGGATATTGAACAATTAGGAACCAGTTTAACTGCCACCAATGATGTTTTAGGTCGAAGTATTGCCTCATCTTCTTTATTGACCGTAGGTGCCAATAACCGACTTACCAATATCAACTTAAGTGCTTTGAAATTGGAAGTGGAACCATTGACCAACTTTAAGGTATCGGTGGGTGGTACATTTAGGACCTTAAGTTCGGCGTTACCCAATGATTTTAGTCTGGATTATATAGATGCAGAATCTCCAACCGGCGTTTCTTCCGAAATACGTCAGTTTGATTTTAATACCATTCTGATTTATACGCCTGGCAAAAAGACCATAGGTTATGGTGTCGAACGTAGGGATGTTAATGATACCTACAGTACCTTGTTATTGAACTTTACGCAGGGGTCTAAAGGATTTTTAGATAGTGATTTTGATTATAGTAAACTTCAATTCTCCTATAGCCAACCTTGGCAATTGGGAGGTTTTGGTAGGTTGCTGAGTACGGTTGAGCTTGGGAAAACCTTTGGTGAAATTCCGTTAGGGCTTTTAAGTGTAGTGCCCGGTAACCAAACTTTTTTCTCCAATTATGGTACATTTCCTAACTTGGATTTCTATGAATTTGTGACCGATACCTATGCATCCGTTCATTTACAGCACAATTTTAACGGACGTTTTTTTTCACGGATACCTTTTCTTAGAAAATATAATTTGAGAGAAATCGTCGCCATCAGAGGGGTTTGGGGAGATTTATCCGATTCCAATAAAGCATTAAGTGCTCCGGCAACGGTTAATACACCTTTAAGGGCTCCATCGGAAAAAATATATTATGAATATTCTTTCGGAATCGGTAATATCTTTAAAGTCTTTCGATTAGACTTTAATTTTAGAGGGAATTATTTGGATAATCCTGATGCTAGGCCTTTTGGAATTACCGGAACGTTTGGATTTGTGTTTTAATTCAACTAAATTTTACAATTATTAAAAGGAAGTATCGTTCCATTAAAAAAATATAAACTAAACAATAAGATATGGCTGAGTCAAAAGGACTGACCTTTGATGTACTAATAGAAATTCCAAAGGGGAGCAGGAATAAATACGAATACGATTTTACATTGCATAAAATACGATTTGATCGTATGCTTTTTTCTTCCATGATGTATCCTGGGGATTACGGATTCATTCCAGAAACCTTGGCTTTGGATAAAGATCCCTTGGATGTATTGGTTTTGGGTACAGAACCTACCTATCCCATGACGGTTATGGAAGTAAGACCTATCGGGGTTTTCCACATGACCGATGAAAAAGGTCCGGATGAGAAAATTATCTGTGTTCCCGTATCCGATCCAATTTGGAGTAAGAACAGGGATATTAGTGATTTGAATCCGCACCGTTTAAAGGAAATCGAACACTTTTTTCAAGTATATAAGGATTTAGAGGAGAAAAAAGTGGATACAGGTGGTTGGAGTGATGCTGCCAAAGCCATTGAAATCTATCACGAATGTGTAAAGCGCTATGATCAAAGTGAGCATAAGGAAAAGCGCACTTTTATGATATAGGCAATATTTAAAGAAATTAAAGCCACTTTTTTCTACAAAAAGTGGCTTTTTTTATTCTATTCTAATTTACTACTTTAGCCGGGCTTAAATAATAACTAACAAATAACTAGATTACATGGAGTCATTAATGATTTATATGCCAATAGTAATGGCGATTTTAGGCCTTATTTATATGGGCATCAAACGTTCTTGGGTAATGAAACAGCACGCTGGGGACGGTAAAATGAAAGAGATTTCAGATTACATTTATGAAGGTGCTTTGGCATTCTTAAGTGCGGAATATAAATTGTTGGCCATTTTTGTGGTCGTAGTAAGTGTCTTACTGGCCATTGTTTCTTTCGTAGTTCCTACCACACACTGGTTAATTGTAGTCTCTTTTATTTTTGGAGCTTTCTTTTCCGCGTTCGCTGGAAACATAGGAATGAAAATCGCAACAAAAACAAATGTAAGAACAACGCAGGCGGCTAAAACAAGCTTACCAAATGCACTTAAAATATCTTTTGGTGGTGGAACGGTAATGGGTCTTGGTGTTGCCGGTTTGGCAGTTTTGGGTCTTACAATTTTCTTTATCGCTTTCTTCCAATTCTTTATGGGAGGTGTTTGGACGTCTACCATGGATATGACCATTGTTTTGGAAACCCTTGCCGGTTTTTCCTTAGGAGCTGAATCCATTGCCTTGTTCGCAAGAGTAGGTGGAGGTATTTATACGAAGGCAGCTGATGTAGGAGCGGATTTAGTAGGTAAAGTTGAAGCAGGTATTCCAGAGGATGACCCTCGTAACCCAGCAACTATTGCAGATAACGTGGGTGATAACGTGGGTGATGTTGCCGGTATGGGAGCCGATTTATTTGGTTCGTATGTAGCAACAGTGCTTGCGGCCATGGTGTTGGGTAATTATGTAATTAAGGATATGGGCGGTAGTATTACCGATGCTTTCGGGGGTATTGGTCCAATTCTGTTGCCAATGGCTATTGCCGGTACAGGTATTATTATTTCTATCATAGGGACGCTATTGGTGAAAATAAAAAGTAATGATGCCAAGGAAGCTGAAGTAATGGGTGCTTTGAATATAGGAAACTGGACTTCCATTGTTCTGGTCGCTATATCTTGTTTTGGCTTGGTAACTTGGATGCTTCCGGAGACCATGAAAATGGAATTCTTTGGGGAAGGTTTACAAGAAATTTCTTCAATGAGAGTCTTTTATGCTACGTTAGTTGGATTGGTGGTAGGTGCTGTTATTTCATCCGTTACTGAATATTATACCGGATTAGGTAAAGCTCCAATTTTAAAGATTGTGCAACAATCTTCAACTGGAGCGGGTACCAATATTATTGCTGGTTTGGCAACAGGAATGATTTCTACCTTTCCATCCGTATTATTATTTGCAGGTGCCATTTGGGCATCCTATGCGTTTGCCGGTTTCTACGGTGTTGCTTTGGCGGCTTCGGCGATGATGGCAACTACTGCGATGCAGTTGGCTATCGATGCATTCGGACCAATTTCTGATAATGCTGGTGGTATTGCAGAAATGAGTGAGCAAGAACCTATTGTAAGAGAGCGTACGGATATCTTGGATTCTGTGGGTAATACAACTGCGGCAACAGGTAAAGGTTTCGCAATTGCCTCTGCAGCATTAACCTCATTGGCTCTGTTTGCGGCCTACGTAACGTTCACGGGAATTGACGGAATCAATATTTTTAAAGCTCCGGTTTTGGCTATGTTGTTCGTAGGTGGAATGGTGCCGGTTGTCTTTTCAGCTTTGGCCATGAATGCGGTGGGTAAAGCGGCAATGGAAATGGTACAGGAAGTTAGACGTCAGTTTAGGGATATTCCTGGAATTATGGAAGGTACAGGTAAACCGGAATATGATAAATGTGTGGCTATTTCTACACAGGCTTCTTTAAAGGAAATGATGTTACCTGGTTTGTTAACTATTGGATTTCCTTTGGTAATCGCTTTTGTGCCGATGCTTTTCGGAATGAACAAATTGGCAATTGCTGAAATGTTAGGAGGTTATATGGCAGGTGTTACCGTTTCTGGTGTACTTTGGGCCATCTTTCAAAACAACGCTGGTGGTGCTTGGGATAATGCCAAGAAATCATTTGAGGCAGGTGTGGAAATCAATGGTGAAATGACCTTTAAAGGTTCTGAAGCACATAAGGCTGCAGTAACTGGTGATACGGTAGGTGATCCATTTAAGGATACTTCAGGTCCATCCATGAACATCTTGATTAAACTTACGTGTTTGATCGGATTGGTAATTGCACCAATTTTAGGCGGACATACAGAAGAAGGAATGGTAATGGATACATCGGCGAAAGAAATCTCTATTGATTTGAATGTAGATAGTGCTGATTTAGCTGAGGCTACAGTAACTTATAGTACTGTTGTTAATGGAGAATCGTACAACTGAAAAGGTAACTTATACCGGAACTGAAGCTGAAGTAGAAGCGCAATTGAAAGCTTTTGAAAACGCAACAGTTGAGAAAAAAGGAACTCAAACAGAGGTGACCATTGAAAAAGTGGAAATCAATAAGTAGCGAAAATTTCCTTTATAACTAATAAAAAACCATCAGCACTGCTGATGGTTTTTTTATGCGGTCTATTGTAGTTTGAACATAATCGGAATACTAAAAGGAACTTTGACGGCTGTTCCTCGTTGTTTTCCTGGAGTCATCTTTGGTAGTTTTGATAGAATACGTTCGGCCTCTTTTTCCAAGAGCTCGTGTGGACCTCTTTTTTTAATCGTACCAATAGTGCCATCCTTATTGATAATGAATTGAGTACTGACCCTACCTTCTAAGCCCATTTCTTGAGCAACTTCTGGATATTTAAAATACTTTTTAACGTGCTTTTCTATCATGGCATTAAAGCAAGCTCTTTTGTCTTTTGCATCTTCACATCCAGGAAAAACCGGCACTTCTTCAATGGTAATCCAATTCACTTCAACTTCATCAGGTTCTTCAATTACTTCTATATCTGTAGCCTCTAGAATTTCGGTCTCTTGGGTAGTTTCCGTCGCATCAATTGCGGTTTCTATAATAGGATCTTCATCTTCCACAATTTCGATTTCAGTTGGTATAATCGGCTTGGAAGCTGGAGGTGTTGCTTCCAATTCGAAAATAGGAACTTCTTCATCAATGGTTTCGTCAATATGATTAAGGCTAACATCATAGTAAGGAGTTGAATCAAAGCTTTTCCATTCCAAGGCTACAAATACCATGGCCAATACGAGGAGAAGTCCGACGACGAAATAAAGGCTGCTTTTTTTGTTGAGGTCTTTTTGAGGATTCTTTTTTAGTTCCATTTTTTAAAGTTTAGACTTGTGCTTGACAAGTAGGGTTATTATTTTTTCTTACTTGATTAAAGCTAATAAGTGTATGCGTAATGGAAAACGGGAAATGAGTGAGGCGGTGCTTTGAATGAGTGAAATGCCAAAATATTGGAAATGTGATTAAAAATTAAACCGCTATCTTGGTTTTTGAAAATTGATAATTATCAGAATAAAAATTTACTAGGTAGTCGAAACGCCTTAATTTTAGCGCATGGGAATCTTTAAAAAGGATAAGCTACAAATCATTAATTTTCAGTCCTACGGTGCTGCTAACCATTTGTATATACGGGGTAGGGCCTTGGAGGATGAAGATATCGATTTGGATAAAAAAGGGATTTTCAATTTGATGCAGAATACCTGGAAACGATTTGAAACCGATGAAATACGTAATGCCGGAATCAATATCAAATTTGAAGATGGAAGTTCCGTATCAGGCAAAACTGATTCTGAGGGATATTATTTGCTTGATCAACCTGTTCAAGGACTACATAAATTAATGAACGATGAAGGCTGGGTGCAATTTGAGCTTTCTTTTACGGACATGAATTTGAAAAGGGAAATATTACTACAAAACCGATTTCCCGGTGAAATGCTAATACCTAATGACAAGGCTGAATTTGGGGTGATAAGCGATATTGATGATACCATTCTGCATACGGGTGTTGTCTCTTCCTTGAAGTGGAAAGTAATTTTAAATACCATGTTCAAGCGTGCCACCAAACGTATGCAATTGGAAGGTGCTTCGGATTTTTATCACAAACTACATCAAGGTAAAAAAGGAGATGAGGCCAATCCTATTTTTTATGTAAGTCATAGTCCGTGGAATTTATACCGTTATCTGGAGCTATTTTTAAAGACCAATAATTTTCCGAAGGGACCGATTCTTTTGCGGAGTATGTCCAGTTTTAAAATGAGGAAACGGAGTGATGAGAAACCTCAAAAACAAAGAGAAATCAGAAATTTACTTAATGCCTATCCCAATTTGCCTTTTATATTGATTGGCGACAGTGGGGAAAGGGACGGAGATATTTATCAAGAAATTTCGGCAGAGTTCCCAGGGCGCATAAAAGCGATTTACTTACGCAGTGTGAACGATTCTAGACGTATGACCAGAATTACGAATCTATTTTCCGATTTTGCCGACATTCCATTTTTAATGGTGCACAAAACGTCTGAAGGTATTACCCATGCACAAGAGCATGGCTTTATCAAATAAAAGCGTATTAGTTGTGAATATTATCGACGGGAATCCATCGCTGTGAATCATAATCGTTCATGGCATTGATCAGTTGGAAACAATCAAATTTAGCTATTTTCGTGAAATGAATATCCTTTTCTTTGATGGTTTGAGTGGCTAAAAGTCGGGCTCGGCAAGTTCCATGTAACAAAGGTTTTTTAGGAGTTATTAGTTCTTCTCCTATTTTGAAAAGAATATTGGCATAACTGGCATCGGTAATTAATCCGTTTTTTACAATTAGAACATCATCAAAATCATTCCTTTGTTCATGTAAGGCATTCAATTTTTCTCTATCCGTATATTTTACAGAATAATCGATAGTGTCATCAAAGACCAATTGGAGTGTTGTGGGTATAGTTTTTCGATATTCCGTAATCGCCCATGAAGTTCCCGAATCATTATAACTGATTTTCAATTTATACTTTTTGGCAACGTCTAAAGTTGATAAATCAACTCCATTAAAAAGAGAGAAGCTGGGCTGTTCTTGATAGTAAGCAAAATACGAGTTTGCGAAACGCAGCTCATGATAGAGAACATTTTGGATGCTTCCCTGTTCAATACAGATGGTTTCAAACAATGGGAACATATATTTTTTCTAAAAGTTCTTGATATTCTTCCTCCAAGGTACTTAAATGGGTAATACCTCCGCCGCTTTTGTAAAACAGCCTATTGTCCTGTTTCTCAATGTATCGGATACTAACCGCACTATCGATATTTGTACCATCAAAAACACCAAAAATTCCTGTGTAAAAACCGCGGGGTGTTGGTTCCACTTCCCTAATGATTTCCAAGGTTTTCTTTTTGGGTGCCCCACTGATAGAGCCGGCTGGGAGTGTTTTCAGTAATAAGGAGGCAAAATCCTGTTTCCAATTTTCTGGAAGTTTCCCCCGTATCTCTGTACTGGTTTGTAAAAGTTCTTGCCCTGCCTTTTTTATAGTGTCTATATACCTGAATTTAGTGACCGTTACTTCTTTTGCGATCATAGATAGGTCATTTCTTATGAGGTCCACAATGGTATGGTGTTCCTGTAGTTCCTTTTCGTTGTTCAGTAACTTTTCCCTAGCGTTGGGAACGGCGCTATTGATGGTACCTTTCATGGGATAGGAATAGACATATCCATCTCTGAATTTCAGGTAACATTCAGGTGAAAAGACGACAAATTTTTCCTTGTATAATAGTTTATAAGGTGCCGATGCCTGATTATAAATGGTTTTTAAATCTACTGAGTTTTCAAGCGCTGTAGCAAAGGTGAGGTTCAATAAAAAACTATTACCATTAAAAATTTCGTTTTTTACCGTTCGGAAAGCTTTTTCATAATCGCTAAAGGGAATCGGTTTGGGTTTTAATTCTATCGGTAATGATTCTGACGGAATTTGTTCAGATTCATTTTCATTCGTTTTCCCTTTTATATCAAAGAAGATTTGATTGGCCGCCGCTTCTTCATAAGTGTACACTTGTTTATCCGACTTTAAAAAGTCGATTAAGAAAAAGAAGGGTTTTTTATCATGGAGAAAGCCAGTGACTTTTTCTTCAAAATCTTTCAATGAATTCCTTTTTTGGGAAGTCGGTTCTAAAACAACCCGTTGATTTCCGCGTCAATTTTATTGATGATGCTTCCTAAGTCTTCTGGATTATCCACAAAATCCAGTTGGTCCACATCTACCACTAAAAGATTCCCTTTTGCATAGCCGTGAACCCAAGCTTCGTACCGTTCGTTCAATCGGCTTAGGTATTCTATGGAAATGGTATTCTCGTATTCACGACCCCGTTTATGGATCTGCTTTACCAAATTTGGAATGGAACTTCGTAGGTAAATCAACAAATCGGGCGGTTCCACCAAACTCTCCATCAAATCGAATAAGCTGGAATAATTCTGAAAATCACGATTGGTCATCAAACCCATGGCGTGAAGGTTCGGGGCGAAAATATGCGCATCCTCATAAATGGTCCGATCCTGTATAATATCCTTGCCACTTTCCTTGATCTGTAGAATTTGGCGGTACCTGCTGTTCAGGAAATAAATCTGTAGGTTGAAACTCCAACGCTCCATTTGGTTATAAAAATCGTCTAAATATGGATTTTCAACTACATCTTCAAAATGCGCTTCCCAATTATAATGTTTCGATAATAATCGGGTTAGGGTAGTTTTACCTGCTCCAATATTTCCAGCTACGGCAATATGCATTTTGATTTTATTTAATGGTTAGTTTCGCGAAATAATAACGCACAATATACAAAGTAAAATAGGCAATAGGAAAAATACTGGATGAAATACAGTTACAAAAATGTGCTCATAAACTTATGCCAATATCTTTATAAAAACGGGGTGTAGGGTTTTAAAAACAAACAATTTTCATACTTTTGCAGCATTAATAAAGAGGAAGGATTTGACTGATTGCAACCTCAGGGCTTTGAACTGGTTTCACGGCTAAAAATGCTAAAGCAGTTTATTCCAATTAGTATTTGGAATCTCGTTTCGAGACCTGTAAACTACCACTTGCTATTTCGTCAAATTCATTACCATAAAAACTATTGTAATGGCTTATTTATTTACATCAGAATCTGTTAGTGAAGGACATCCGGACAAAGTGGCCGACCAAATCAGCGATGCGTTACTTGACCATTTTTTGGCCTTTGATCCAGAAAGTAAGGTCGCTTGCGAAACCTTGGTTACCACGGGCCAAGTGGTGTTAGCGGGTGAGGTGAAGAGTGATACGTATTTGGACGTTCAAACGATTGCCCGTGATGTGATCAATAAAATAGGATATACCAAAGGAGAGTATCAGTTTAGTGGCGATTCTTGTGGTGTGATTTCGTTGATCCATGAGCAATCGCAAGATATAAATCAAGGAGTGGATAGAGGTTCCAAAGAGGAGCAAGGAGCAGGCGATCAGGGTATGATGTTCGGCTATGCCACAAAAGAAACGGAGAACTACATGCCTTTGGCTTTGGATATTTCCCATAAAATTTTACACACTTTGGCCGAAATGAGAAGGGAAGGAACTGAAATCAGTTATTTGCGTCCCGATGCAAAAGCCCAAGTAACGATAGAATATTCAGATGAAAATGTGCCGCAACGTATAGATACGATTGTCGTTTCGACGCAGCACGATGCCTTTGACAAGGACGATGAAAAAATGTTGGCGAAGATAAAATCCGATATTATTTCGATACTAATACCAAAGGTGAAGTCGCAATTACCGGCGTCTACCCAGAAATTGTTCGATGATCAAATTAAATACCATATCAACCCTACGGGAAAATTCGTAATCGGAGGTCCGCATGGGGATACCGGATTAACCGGAAGAAAGATTATCGTGGATACGTATGGTGGCAAAGGTGCCCATGGTGGTGGAGCTTTTAGTGGAAAAGACCCAAGTAAGGTAGACCGTAGTGCGGCCTATGCAGCCCGGCATGCAGCCAAAAATTTAGTAGCGGCAGGCGTAGCGGATGAGCTATTGGTACAGGTAAGTTATGCCATTGGCGTCGTAGAACCTACCTCTATTTATGTGGATAGCTATGGTACGTCAAAAGTAAATTTGTCGGATGGTGAGATTGCTAAAAAAGTAGCGCAATTATTTGATATGCGACCTTTTGCCATTGAGGAGCGACTAAAACTAAGAAACCCAATTTATTTGGAAACAGCAGCCTATGGACACATGGGTAAGGAACCTAGAACGATTACCAAAGTTTTCGAATCCCCGTATAACGGTCGTGTAGAAAAGGAAGTAGAATTGTTTACTTGGGAAAAGTTGGATAAAGTAAAAGAGATTAAAGCTGTATTCAATTTATAGAAGTAGTTTCTCGATTTTTGACTGAATAAGATGATATAAAGAGCTGCCGTAAGGTGGCTCTTTTATTTTTTTTAAATCCATCCAGAAGGGATTGTGTAGGTTGTTTTTTATAGGCTAAAAACATTGATTTGGCAGTTCACAACAAAAATAGAGGGATACACCACAAATTTTATAATGTAAGAAAAAGATTACATAATATTGATATGTAATATATGGTATACACCATTTTTCATATCCCATAAATGAATTTTACAGGCACCTTGAAAATAGTGTATAATCTGATAACCCACGAGACCATGAAAACATACCAACATCTTCGCAATTTAAGTTTAGTCCTATCCCTTTGTGCGGTGTTCAGCTCCTGTACAAAAGATACCGACCTATTGTCCGAATATGTAATTAAGGGTGCTGGTGGTATGGAAAATTTAACTTCCTCAAATGGTATTTCTTATGGAGAAATTGGAACGGAATTGATTTCTATAAATGACTTTCCAGTTTTAGAAAACCATAAAGATACTGAGGTATTAGAGTTCACGAATTGACTCCAAATCTTTTAAAACAAATACTTAACCTACTTTATCTATAACTAGTTATACCGATTATGATCACCTAAAAATTTGTCCCAATGAAAAGCCTACTTAATCAAAAACAAGAAGTTCAAGTCTACCGAAATTCTTTTCTAAATGGAATTTTCCTGTTGACCAAAAGACTGTTCATGTTTTAAAAACAATTCCCCCAAATCAAAAAAGCGACTGACCTACCAGTCGCTTTTTTTTGTTTATTAATTTAAGGAATGCTCAGACCATGCCAACAGCTTGTTTGTAGTGCTCCCTGACAAATGCGTGTTACAATCATTATCTGCTTTGTCGAAATCTTATTTTTTAATTCCATAAGGCCTCAAACTTCATTAGCTTTAAGACTTAAATTTTTAAAGCCATGCCAAAGTTTTTCAGCAAACCACTATTCACAATTCTTTTAGCAATAACCCTTTTTACCTCATGTAAGAAAACGGTAGAAGTCGAAGGCGCAGAAGTATCGGAAACGTATGTTTCGGACAACTATACTAAAGAGGAGGTCGATATCCCCATGCGGGATGGCATCACGCTACATACCACCATTTACTCGCCTAAAGACACTTCAAAGAAATATCCGATGATTATGCAGCGCACCCCCTATAGTTCACAGCCTTATGGGGAGGGTAATTTCAAGAATCGGATTGCCCCGAACATTCATATGATGAAGGATGGGTATATCGTTGTTTATCAAGATGTGCGTGGCCGTTGGTTGAGCGAGGGGCATTATGAAAATATGCGCGCCTACATTCCCAACAAAACCTCGGAGAAGGATATTGATGAAAGTTCGGATACCTATGACACTATTGATTGGTTAATCAATAATGTAGAAAATAACAACGGTAATGTGGGTATTTGGGGAATTTCCTATCCTGGTTTTTATTCTACTTATGCAACGGTTGATGCGCATCCTGCGTTGAAAGCGGCTTCACCACAAGCCAGTATAGCTGATTTCTTTTTTGATGATTTTCATCATAACGGAGCCTATTTACTGAGTTATTTTCGGGCTACCTCCTTATTTGGAACCCCACGGCCCAACAACGACCAACCTATTGACACCGCTTGGTACCAGTTACCGGAATTACCTACCGAAGATCAATATCAGTTCTTTTTAGATGAAGGCCCCTTAAAAAACCTAGACCGTTTCTTTGAGTATGAAACTGCCGATACACCTCGTATGGCCGAGGAAGTCGTAACCGATGATTATTTCTGGAACGAGCTAAAGGAGCATCCTAATTATGATGCGCTTTGGCAAAGTAGGGGATTGATTCAACACTTAAAAGATGTAAAACCAACCGTGGCTACCATGGTTGTTGCGGGGGAGTTTGATGCCGAAGATTTATATGGTCCTTTGGAAACCTACAAAACCATTGAGAAGTATAATAAAGAAAATTACAATACCCTAGTTTTTGCACCTTGGGACCATGGTGGATGGGCCAGAAGCAAAGGCCAGAATATTGTGGGGAACTACTATTTTGGCGATTCCATCTCTGAATTCTTTCAGGAGAACATCGAAACCAAATTCTTCAATCATTTCTTGAAAGGCAATGGCGATAAGAATAGTGGATTGCCCGAAGCTTATGTTTTTGATTCCGGTAAAAAGGAATGGAAGACCTATGATACATGGCCACCAAAAGGCGTAGTTACAAAGGATATGTTTTTATCGGCCGATCAAGAGTTGACTGCCGAACCAAAGACTTTGGAGGGAATTCAATTTATTAGCGATATCAAAAAACCGGTACCGTATTCTGAGGATATCAAGACCGTGTTTACGCCCAGGAAGTACATGACCGATGATCAGCGTTTTGCCGCTCGCCGAAGTGATGTATTGGTTTTTGAAACTGACGTGATGGAAGAAGACCTTACCCTTGCAGGAGACATTCTCGCCAAGTTAAAAGTAGCCACTACTGGAACTGCGGCCGATTGGATCGTAAAGGTTATCGACGTACACCCAGCCGATGAACCGGCCTACGAAGGCATGCAAGATCATTTGAAAATGAGCAATTACCATTTGATGGTGCGTAGTGAAGTATTACGGGGCCGTTTTAGAAATAGCTTTGCCAACCCAGAGCCTTTTGTACCTAACCAAAAAACCGATGTCACTATAAAACTCCAAGATGTGTTCCATACCATCAAAAAGGGGCACAAATTACAGGTGCAGGTACAAAGTACTTGGTTTCCGTTAATCGATTTAAACCCGCAGACCTATGTGGAAAATATCTTTGAAGCGGAGGCGTCCGACTTTAAGACCCAAACGCATACGGTATTTACGGATTCCAGTATTGAGTTTTCGGTGTTGGAGTAACATGGACTATATAAAGCAGTTTGTTTTCTTATCAAAAATATTTAAACAATAAATAGATGTTATTTATTAGCCTTTTGTACTGCAATTTTAGCCTTTGGCAGAATAAGTTTAAAAGTTGTTCCTTTTCCATTGCCTTCTGACTCTGCAATTATGGTTCCGCCATGGGAAACAGCAATTTGTTTTATCATGTAGAGTCCAAGGCCAGTTCCCTTGACATCGGAGTGAAAACGTTCAAAGGCAGAAAATAGTTTTTTTAAGGAGTGTTTATCCATTCCCGAGCCATTGTCACGTACCAAAAAACTGTTGGTGTCACTATTTTCTTCTGCCGTTATGGTAATCAAAGGATTGGGCTGATCGCCCATATATTTTATTGCATTATCCAAAAGATTACCAAAAACTTGAATGATCCTTTTTCGGTCACCATATATGTCTGGTAAATTATCAGTGATATTGAGTTGTATGTTTCCGGTACGTAGTTTAGCACTTATAAGATTTCTTTCCAATTTCAAAAGTTTATTGGTGTTCAAAACCTCATTTTTATTTTCAATTTTACCAAGTCTTGCAATTTCAGTGATATCAGAAATCAATTCGTTCATATTAGTACATGAAACATCTATAAAGCCTAAATACTCTTCCACATTTGGAAAATCTTTCATCTCAATTTCCAGTGGTATTAGACCTGCAATTCCTTGGATATTACTAATAGGGCTTTTTAAATCGTGAGAAACTGCAAACGTAAACCGTTGAATTTCTTCATTTTTTGATTCCAGCTCATTTGCAGCTTCTACTAGTTTATCTTTTTGATGTTGCAATTCTTTAGTGCGTTCAGCAATTTTACTTTCTAACCTTCTTTGGTTTTTCTTAATAGTTCTCAATTTAATATTATAGGCGCTGTAGAAGGATAGCAAGACTAAGGCTAACACCAATGAACGGAACCACCACGTTTCCCAAAATGGCGGTAAAATGTCAATATAAATATCTAACTCATTATCAACCCAAACTCCATCAGAATTGGTAGATTTCATTCTTAGCGTATACGCACCGGCATCTAAGTTTGTATAGGTTGCACTAGGGTTATTACCTACATAATTCCATTCCGTTTCAAAACCATCCAAAAAATAAGCATAATGCACCCTCTCCGGGTTACGAAATGTTAGGGCTTTAAAATTAATATTAATTACAGATTGCTTATAATTGAAGGTTAGTGAATCTACCTGACTAACTGCTTTTTTCAAAATACCAGAATCATCATTGGGTAAAACGCGTTTATTGAATATTTTCAGTTCTGAAATAAATAAAGGTGGTTTATCCTTTCGTTTTTTGACTTTACTGGCAGTAAATATGTTGAAGCCTTCTATACCACCGAACACATACTCGCCACTACTGGTAGTCAAAAATGAGTTTGCGTTAAATTCGTTCGACTGAAGACCGTCACCAACATCATAATCAATTGTTTTACCATTGATCGTATTATATCTAGTAATACCAAATTCCGTACTTAACCATAAGTGGTTATTGTTATCGGTTATGATTCCTTTAATGGCATCATTTCTTAGCCTATCTGAATTTGTGATTGCTTGGAAAGAATCACTTTCAGGCAAATATTTATTAAGTCCTGCTTGAGTACCTACCCATATAATACTGCTGCTATCCTGGACAATCGTATTGACAAAATTATTGCTTAATGACCTTTTAGTATTTACACTATTGTATTGAACACTTTTCCATATGCCGTCACTTTCAGTCAATTTGAATAAACCTGAATTTTGGGTGCCAATCCATATATTACCTTCGTTATCTTCAAATATATGATACATCGAATTAATTTCGGCACCATCGATTTCGGATACTAGGCTAATATTTTCATGACTTTTTGTTCGTGGATTATATATTTGTACACCGCCAAAAAAATTTATAATCCAGATTCTGTCCTTCTTATCCTTCAAAAGGCCGCTAATGTTATTCGATAATAAAAATGAATTTTGAGTGTTCAACTCTTTGAATTTCTTGCTCTCAGTATTAAAAATGGTTATACCATTTGCCCATGTACCGGCCCACAGTTCATCGTTTTTATTTTGGAGTATTGAAAGAACTACGTTACTGCCAAAATTCTTCTCATTTAAGGAATAATGTTCAAATGTGTCTAGAGTTCTGTTCCAATAATTTAATCCACCACCATCAGTCCCGATCCATAGATTTCCTTTGGTGTCCTCAATAAAACAATTCACTAAATTATTGCTTAAGGATTGGGGATTAAACGGGACCGTATTAATGTGTTTAAATTTGATTAATTCTGGGTCATAAAAATTAAGACCACTTTTATAGGGTGCTACCCACATAACACTATTGCGGGTACTTAAAATTGACCAAATAGAATTACCCGAAAGGGAATTTGGACGAGTAACGCTGTGTTCAATGTGTCGTAGACTATGCAAAGCCCTTGAATAGATGAATAGACCGTTATTTTCCGTGCCTATCCACAATTCATCATTGCTATTTTCTGCTAAAGAACGAATGCTGAATCCAGGGCTTATATTCTTTTTTTCTGTAAGTAGGTCGGAGGAAGCACTTACGTTCAATTCAATTAATAACCCGTTACTGGTACCCAATGAAAAGTTGTTATTGTCCAACTGTACGGCAGTGGTAATTTCGTCTGTTTCTGGAGTCTTGGTAAGGATTTTCATATCCTTACTTATTATAAAAATATAGTAAGAAGAAATAACAAGTATTCGTTCATCATCCAAAGGCATTACTTTGATAATTTTGTCGGCCTTAGGATTTTTATAATTTAAAATTTCGCGTGTAATCAAGAAGTTTTTCAATTCTCCTGTTTCTGTGTTATAGCGATAGAGGCCGTCCGTTTCCGTACCCAGCCATAACAATTCATTTGTCTTAGTTATAGATTCGAACCTTTTGGAGTCAATCTTATTTCCGCCATTCTTGAACTTATAAGGTCTTACGATATTTAAACTACGGTCATATAGACTTAAGCCATGGTTAGTTCCAATTAACAGGTTTTTATCATCCTCAAATAACGAGACTATATATTCATTAGTAAGACCTTCAAAACCATCTAAGCTCTTGTTGAATATTTCAAAATCCTTACCATCGTATCTGTTCAGGCCATTTCGGGTTCCAATCCAAATAAAACCAAAACTGTCTTCTAAAAGAACAGTAGCCGTGCTTTGTGATATCCCATTTTTGATTTTATGAAAAGTAAGGGGTTCTTTCTGTTGCGATTGTGCTTTGCAGATGGAAAGAATAAGAGTGAATAAGGTAACGGTCTTAAAAATATATTGGGACAAGATTACCATATCTACGGGGTTGTGCTTAAGTTAAAACGTATATTTAAATTAAAAATTACATTAAATTAACACCTAATCAATTACATGGCTAAGAAAATAAATGTATAAATTTTTAATTTATAAGTCTAAAACCAGATTATTAAATAAAACCACCCACACCACGCAGTATAATCATTGGCCGCAACAGCCAACACGCCGCCAAAGTCACTGATCGTACAGCTTTCGTTGGCGAAAATCTGACACAACCCTTTTGAAGTTTTCACATCTATTTAATAAAAAAAAGATGAAAAAAATACTTATTTTAATTCTTTCAATTTCAATGAGTTGCTCAGGTGACGACGATAGCAATACCTCTGAATTGAATATTCGGTTATCAAATGTTAGTCCATATAATTTTCAAAATATTGTTGTAAACACTGGAACTGGAAATACTAATTTCGAAAACATTAATTCTCAACAAAAAACAGGCTATAAAACCTTTGAAACTGCTTATAGGTATGCATTTGTAGAATTGGAAATTGATGGAGAAACTTACACGTTACAGCCAATAGATTATGTTGGAGAAACACTTCTTGAAAATGGAAATTACACTTATGAAATTGATGCAAATGACTCTCAAGAACAATATGGAAAATTAACTTTGACATTAATTGAGGAATAAAAAGGATCTGCCAACACCGTAAAATTTAATACTAATTCTAACCTACTTGCGAAAATCCGAGAGGATTATCGACTCGGTTTGAATTTGCTAAATTAGGTACTTATAACACGGAAATAATTTACAGCTCAACGTCAAGCAATTGTATCATAGGTTATTTTATTTTGTTATCTCCTGAAATGTGATGCTTTAGGATAGTAATGAAACGAGTTCCTCAACTAAAAGTATAATTTCCTTACTTTTAGTAATCAACTCACACTTACAATCTTAGAATGAAATACATATCACTTATTGTAATAGTGCTTTTATTTCTTGTGCCACTTGAAGGCCAAACGCAAGAAAAGAAAACCAAACGACCCAATATCATTTTCATCATGTCCGATGATCATGCCTATCAGGCAATCAGTGCATATGATGATAGACTGATACAGACACCGAATATAGACCGTATCGCCAAAGAGGGCATGCTGTTTTCCAATGCCAGCGTTACCAATTCCATATGTGCCCCGTCACGGGCCACCATTCTTACAGGAAAACATACCCACATCAATGGAAAAATAGACAATCATTTTCCCTTCGATACCACACAGGTAACCTTTCCCCAAATTTTTCAAGAAAACGGATACAAAACCGCCATGTTCGGGAAACTTCATTTTGGGAACAATCCTAAAGGGGTGGATGAGTTTATGATCTTACCGGGTCAGGGCAACTATATTAATCCAGATTTTATTGTCACCAATGGCGATACCATTACCAAACAAGGCTATGTGACCGATATCATTACCGATGTGTCTTTGGATTGGTTAAAGAAGGAAGCAGCAGCGGATGAACCCTTTATGATGATGTATTTGCATAAAGCACCCCATCGACCCTGGTGGCCCCGTGCGGATAAGTTCAAGGAATTTACCAAGAAAACCTTCCCAGAGCCAGAGACCCTTTTCGATGATTATAAAAACAGGGGTACTGCTGCCAAAACCGCTGAGATGAATTTATTTACGCATATGATGTACAGTCATGACAGTAAAATTAGACCAGAAACCTTGGCGAAAATGGAAGGCAAGGTGCTGCCCGAAATTAAAGAGTTTCCAAACAGCTTTTATGGTCCGTACAATAGGGCCACCCCAGAACAGAAAGCACAATATGATCCGGTGTTGGATTCCATCAACGACTTTTTCTATGAAAATTGGCCCAAAATGACCGATACCGAAAAAATGAAATGGAAGTACCAGCGGTATATGCAAGATTATTTGGGAAGTATCTCTTCGGTAGATGATAATGTGGGCAGGTTGTTGGACTATTTGGATGAAAGCGGATTGGCGGAAAATACCATTGTTATCTATACCTCGGATCAAGGTTTTTATTTGGGAGAGCACGGTTGGTTCGATAAGCGATTTATTTATGATGAATCCTTTAAAACGCCGTTATTGGTGCGCTGGCCCGGAGTCGTTAAGCCTGGTACGGTGGAAAATGAAATGGTGCAGAATTTGGATTATGCCCAAACCATGTTAGAAGCCGCAGGAATTAATCCTCCGGCCGATATGCAAGGCGAGAGTTTACTTCCTTTGTTAAAGGGTGAAAAAGAAGATTGGACTAGAGATGCGGTGTATTATCAGTACTATGAATATCCAGCGGTTCATATGGTAAAGCGTCATTACGGGTTGGTGAACAAGGAATATAAGTTGGTGCATTTCTATTATGATGTAGATGAATGGGAACTGTATGATCGGCTAAAAGACCCCAACGAAATGAACTAATGTGTATGACGACCCCGCCTATGCCACTATAGTGGAGAAACTAACGAAGCAGCTAAAAGACTTACGAACCTATTATAAAGATTCCCCGGAGCAAGATCAGCAATTTATTGACTTGTATCGTGAAAATGGAAAGCTTTAAAAGCCAAACTAGTTCAATGATTAATGAATTTGGAAGTGAGTTTTGGATGTTGAAGAAATATAATAATATAGGTGGGATATAGTTAATAGTAATGTCTCAATTGTTGGCAGTAATGTTAAACGGTAATTAAATTGAAAGGCATTTTTTAAATAGTAACTTTGAAAATGTTTTATAGAAGAAAAATAATTTTATCATTATTCCAACTTTGTAATGGGCAAATTGAAAAAACTAGGCTGCAAAAGTTATTGTTTTTATACACTCAAAGAAAGCTTGAGGCAGAATATGATTTTGTGCCTTATAAATACGGTTGTTACTCGTATTCAGCCAATGCTGACGTTGTGACTATGGTAAAAAACAGTATTTATCTGAATCAGAAAAAGGATATACCAAGATTGACCCTAAAGACTACCTCCCAACTCTTAAAAGAAAGGACAAAGATTTATTAATAGATACTTTTAACAATTATGGTAATATGGCTAGTGAAGCCTTAATACGACATACATATATTAACTTATCCATATTAGCTATTAAAAGCACAATAGCAAAAAGAATTCTAAACGAGGATTATTATAATAGAGTCATAAATACAATTCCCAATCAAAATGTAAAGTCTGTTTTTACAATAGGTTACGAAGGAATAAGTTTAGAAATATATCTTAATAAATTAGTAAAAAATAATATCAAACTTTTGGTTGATGTTAGAAAGAATCCATTAAGTATGAAGTATGGATTTAGTAAAACTCTACTTAAAAGATTTTGTGAAAGTCTCGGAATAAAGTACATCCATATTCCTGGGTAGGAATAAACTCGGATCAACGACAAACTCTTGAAAAGCAAGAAGAATACGACCTACTTTTCGAGAGCTATAAAAACACTACTTTAAAAGAAACATCAACAGAACAACAAGAAATTTTAAATCTGTTAAACCAATTCAATAGAATTGCACTAACCTGTTTTGAGTCAAATATTTGTCAATGTCATAGATTGCCATTAACTGAATCATTGAAAAAATTGGAAACTGATTTAGTTGTTGAACACATCTAATTTATGGCAAAAACAAAAGTCTTAATAACTGTAAAAACTTACCCAGCGATTTCTGGAAAATATGACGAGTTGGTATGTACGGCAGGCTTCACAGAAGATGGTAAATGGATTAGAATTTATCCAGTACCATTTAGGAAAAAGGCTTACTCAGAACAATATCGAAAATATGAATGGATAGAACTTGATTTGGTCAAAAATACTAGTGATTTCAGACCTGAAAGTTATAGACCATACTCTATGAATAGTGAAATAATAATCCTTGAACATATTGATACAGCAGGCAACTGGCACTTGCGTAAGAAAGCAGTTTTAAATAAAGTTTACGAAAATCTTTCGGAATTAATAGCTGAAGCTAAGAATAACAAAATATGCACTTCGCTAGCTGTTTTTAAACCTACCAAAATTAAAGATTTCATAGCAAAGCCCGTTGAACGTGAATGGGATAAAAAGAAAATAGCAAAACTAAAAGCTCAAAGAGAGCAAGGTAATTTATTTGAACATCCTGAAGACCCATTTGAAGTTGTAGAAAATTACCATACAAATTTATCTTTGTACTTGAGGATAACGAAGGTAAAGAAAGTAGAATGATGATTGAAGATTGGGAAATCGGTGCTTTATTTTGGCGACAATTAGCTAAATATGAAGGAGATGAAAGTAAAGCTGTCGAAGATGTTCGTAAGAAATATTTTGATGATTTTGCTTTAACGAAAGATCTGTATTTATTTTTAGGTACTTCTCAAGTTCATCATTATGTGTCTCATAATCCATTTATGATTATTGGAACTTTTCATCCGAAAGTAGAAAAACAGATGAAACTTTTCTAAAAAAAACATGTAACTAACGCAAACAATAAATAATCCATGATTTTGTCTTATTCACAGGGCTCGTGAATTTTTATGAAGATTGAAAATTCTTTTTATTTAGAGATGAAAAACAATAACAAAACCATTTTACTAAGGCTTTCGCGGTTAATCAAGCACATTTTGCGAAAACACAAATCAAAACTAAAGCGTTTAAATAAATCGAAATACAAATGAATAAAATCTTAGCACTAACCTTATTCTTGTCTTTTGGATTTTTATCCTGCAAAACCTCTGAAAAGGAAATCGACAAACTTGAAATTGCAAAACAATACTACAAGGTGCTTGACGATTCTGATACTTCTTTGATACCAACGTTATTGAACGATAGTATTGTGATTAGGGAAAGTGAATATGATTATCAGGAGACTTTTTCTGCAAAAGGATATGCTACTTGGTTGCAATGGGATTCCGTATTTGACCCCACCTACAAAATCCTTGAAATTGAGCAAGAAGGCGAAAGGGTAATATCCACCATTTCAAAAATCGATAAAAGAATTTTGTTTCTTCATGAAGTGCCAATTGTATCTAAAGAGGTTATTCATTTTGACAAGAATAAAATCATCAAAGTGGAGAAAATTGAATACCCAGTTTTTAACGATTCGATTTTTGTGAAAAACAGGGATGAATTTTTAAGTTGGATGGATGCGAATCATCCTGAATTGAATGATTTTATATACGACCAAACCAAGGGCGGTGGCATAAAGTATCTAAAAGCAATCGATCTGTATAAAAACAGAAAATAATGGGTGAGAACAATTTTCAATTTTAAAATTAACGACTTTTGTCTTTGAGGTAATGTTAGTCTAAATCATAACATTAAATTTTTGCAGCCCATGTCCAAACTCAAAAACTTAAGGGAACAACTAAATTTCACCCAAGAAGAACTATCCCAAAAATCAGGGATTTCGGTACGGACCATTCAGCGCATAGAATCGGGTCAGGCTCCAAAAGGATATACGCTTCGGGTATTGGCGGAAACCTTGGGTGTGGAAGAAAAAGAGTTGCTGACTAAAAAAGTTAAGATTGAAAACGAAGAAGGGGCTGCAACCAATGAAACGGTAGTTGAAGATACCATGGCGCCTGACTTCTCCAAGATAAAACTCCTAAACCTTTCCTCCTTACCTTTTGTGGTGTTGCCTCTTTTGAATATTCTAATGCCACTCATTTTGATGTACACCTTAAAACTCAAAAGTCCGTTAACCAAACAGATTGTATCCTTACAGATCATGTGGACGATTTTAGCACCCATCGTATTTCTAGTGGGTATTTTATTGAAGTTGGGGAATCAGTTTACGATGGTGATTATGGTTGTAATCGTCCTTTCCAATGTGTATCTTATTATTAGGAACACCATGGAATTGGACCGAAAACAACAACTTCGGTATAAGCTGAATTTCAGTATATTATAAACCCTGTCGGGCTTTTGTCAGGTTATTGGCGGGTCCTTTTTCACGGGTGAAAAGAGAATTTTCTAAACTTTGCTCAACACAATAATCGAGCAAATTAAAATTCATCATGATCAAAAAAATCATCCTACCTTTTCTAATTGCAATCCTGTTCATTTCAAACAATACGGCACAGGAGGCTACTGATTCAGAACTCTACAAAACGATTCTTTCCAAAGACAGCTTACTTTTTCAGGTGGGTTTTAATACCTGTGATATTTCCCAGTTCGAGAATTTATTGAGTTCCGATTTACAATTCTTTCATGACAAGGATGGGATTTCAGACCGGGTAAAATTTTTAAATGATTTGAAAAATGGGTTATGTGCAAATCCAGAAATCCGCCAGGTAAAACGAATTTTGGTGAAGGACAAAACCGAAATTTTCCCAATGTATAAAAATGGAACATTATATGGGGCCGTTCAAAACGGGGAACATTTGTTTTACGAAGGTGGTGAAAATGAACCTGGTATTGCTAAATTCTCTAATGTGTGGACCTTGGAAAACGGCGATTGGAAATTGACCACTTCGTTAAGTTTTGACCACGGGGTCTACCAAGAACCGAAAGCGGCACATGTATTTTTTGAAAATGATAGCGCTATTGAACAATGGTTGAAAGAGAACAAGGTGCCAACGTTGGGCTTAGGTGTCATTGAAGCCGGAAAGTTACAACAGATCAAGGTTTTTGGAGCACTTGAAAACGGCAGTGCAGCACCTTACAATACGGTATTTAACGTGGCCTCCTTAACCAAACCAGTTACTGCCATGGTAACCTTGAAATTGGTTAGTTTGGGTCAGTGGAATTTGGACGAACCCATTGATGCCTATTGGACAGACCCAGATGTTGCCCATGATGCCAATAGTAAAATTTTGACCACCAGGCACATTCTAAGTCACCAATCTGGATTCACCAATTGGCGCGGAAACAACAAGGATGGTAAATTATATTTTGAATTTATACCCGGTACAAAATATCAATATTCAGGGGAGGGTTTTGAGTATTTGAGAAGTGCCTTGGAAGCAAAATTTAAAAAACCACTGAATCAATTAGCAAGCGAACTAATTTTCACCCCTTTACAAATGACCGATACCCAATTTGTTTGGGATGAAGAAAAGTACAGTTCTAGATATGCGTTTAATGCTGATAAGGAAGGAAACGTTTATGAAACCGTAAAGCGAACAAACCCTAATGCTGCCGATGACCTTTTGACGACCATTGAAGACTATGGGAAATTTTTGGTGAGTGTGATGAACCGGGAACGGACTATCGGAAAATGTTTATAAGGATATGATTGCGAATCAGGTCAGCCACTAAAAAGGGAAAACATTTCGGACTTGGATTTGAAATTTATAATTTCAAAAATGGGGAGTATGCAATTTCCCATGGTGGGGCAGATAAAGGCGTGCAAACCATTGTGTTTCTATTTCCAAAAACCAAAAAAGGATTGTTGATTTTCACGAATGTCGATGATGGTTATAAAGTGTATGAGCCAATTATATCCCAGTATTTGGGTGAGCAAGGACAAGAAATCATTGCGATTGAAACTGCGGAATAAAGATGAATCAATTGCTTCTCGATACAATTTCACCGCCCGAAAAGGTTGGTGAAATCACTCGAAGTGACACTAGGAATTATATTTGGGTATAAGAACTAAAACCTAATGTCAGTTCGAGTGTTTCATTTTCAATTTTTCATTGAAAATGAGGTGTATCGAGAACCTTTTTAGGTAAAAGGTTTATACAGTTATTGACAGAAACCACTCGAAGTGACACTTACATTCTTTTGGTATAAGAACTAAAACGTAATGTCAGTTCGAGTGCTTCATTTTCAATTTTTCATTGAAAATGAAGTGTATCGAGAACCTTTTGGTTAAAGGCTTCAACTAAAATGATTTTAACCAGAAAGCAAAATCAATTCGATAAACCCTAATTATTATTGATCTGTCACCACTTCTAATTCCCCAGAACTGCTCTCAGCTTCAATGAAAACCACTCGAAGTGATACTAAATATTGTTTAAAACTTTATGTCAGTTCGAGTGCTTCGTTTTCAATTTTTCATTGAAAATGAAGTGTATCGAGAACCTTTTGGGTTTCAAAGCTTCTCAAACTACAGAAGGTTTTGACCAGAATCAGTATAATCAAAACTATAAACTATAATTATTATTGATCTGTCACCACTTCTAATTCCCCAGAAATGGTAGCCGATAATTTGACTGTGTTGTAAATGGTGCCAAACTTTTCAATATTCTTTTTGAGAAGTTCTGTATTCAGGTGGGTTTCCGGTGTATGAATTTTTAACCTGTAGTGAATATCGTCCATTCGGGGAGGTTTTTCGAGTCGGGTGGCGGTTATGTGCAGCTCCGCAGAACTGTATTCGAAATTCATAAATTCGGAGAAACGTTCCACATTTTTTAGGATACATGCAGCTAAGGAACCTAAAAACAATTCGGCCGGGTTGGGTAAGGTTTCTGCTGTTTCCGTGGTGGTTCCAAATCTGATTTCAGATTGCTTAATAGTTAGGGAAGCATCATTTTTTGAAGTAGCCTGTGCGGTACAGGAATAGGTCATCATTCAATTGAAATTAACTGGTTTTACCATCTAGAAATGAATATTTTTTCTGCTTGGTAATTACCCTAATGTAGTCGATTTAAAACGGTCGTGTATAATATTTCTTAAATCATTAGGTTTTTAAATTCCTCTACCCTTATATTTGTCCTTCAAAGTTCAAACACATATTGAATAGTTATCAAGAAAGGTGGAGGGATTAGACCCTTTGAAACCTTAGCAACCCTTTGTTCTAAACAAAGAAGGTGCTACATTCTACCCCTTGGGGAAGGATAACCGTCATCGAATTTTCTTCGATCTCACTTTCTTATAACTTTTTGATTTTACCTACCCGCAATGTCGGCCGGTTGGGGTTTGGCTTTTTTAATCATTTGTATCCTGAGCGTAGCCGAAGGATTAACCTTTAAAAAAACAAAATCATGAGTACTCAAAAATTAGCAACAAACGCATTACACGCGGGGCATGACACCACGCTGAACGGAGGAACCAGAGCGGTGCCTATTTATCAAACGACTTCCTATGTTTTTAGGGATACGGACCATGCCGCCAAATTATTTTCGTTGGGTGAGTTAGGATTTATTTATACCCGTTTGAACAACCCGACCAACCAAATTTTACAGGACCGTTTGGCCGCTGTAGAAGGTGGGGTAGGAGCAGTCGTATTCGCATCGGGTACGGCAGCCATTTCTACGGGATTGTTAACCTTATTAAAAGCGGGAGACCATATTGTGGCATCCAGTAGTTTATATGGTGGGACGTTTAACTTATTGAACGTTACCTTACCTAGATTGGGAATTACCACTACGTTTGTGGATGCTTCAAATCCGGAGAATTTCGGGAAAGCGGTACAAGAAAATACTAGGGCCATTTTTGTGGAATCTTTAGGAAACCCAAAACTGGATGTGTTGGATTTAAAAGCGATTGCCAAGGAAGCCAAAGCGGCGCAAGTACCTTTTATCGTGGATAACACGGTAGCGACACCAGCATTATTGAACCCGATTGAATATGGGGCCAACTTGGTCATTCATTCCTTGACCAAATATATTGGCGGACAAGGAACTTCCTTAGGAGGTGCTATTGTTGATGCCGGAACTTTTGACTGGACCAACGGAAAATTCCCAGAATTTACGGAGCCATCCGCAGGATACCATGGTTTGGTATATAGCGAAGCTTTAGGTGCGGCGGCATTTACCTTTAAATTGATATTGGAAGGATTGCGAGATTACGGTGGAGCTTTGAGTCCGTTCAACGCATTTCAAATTATTCAAGGATTGGAAACCTTGCCGGTGCGTATCAAACAACATAGCGCCAACGCCTTGGAATTGGCTACCTGGTTAGAAGGTAGGGAAGAAGTCGCTTGGGTAAATTACCCAGGATTAAAGAGTAACAAATACTACGATTTGGCACAGGAATATTTACCAAAAGGACAAAGCGGATTGGTAACTTTTGGTGTAAAAGGAGGTTTTGAGGCCGCCAAGAAACTAACTGATGCCACTAAAATATTCTCTTTGTTGGCGAATATCGGGGATACCAAATCCTTGATCATTCACCCTGCAAGTACCACACACCAACAATTGACAGCAGAACAGCAGGAAGGCGCAGGTGTAGGTCAGGATTTGATACGACTATCCGTAGGATTGGAAGATATCGAAGATTTAAAAGCGGATTTGCAACAGGCTTTTGCGGCCATTGATGCATCGGTTTCAGTCTAATAATTAAAATATGGTTCGTTCGAGCAGATTCGAGAATTCAACCTCTTGAATCCGCTTGATAAGACCGGTTCTTTAAAGTAAAAAATGCTACACCAATTACAGCTAAAAGCGTACAAGACCCTAAGTGGTGCTACCCAAGATATTCAATTGTCTTACCAAATTTTTGGTAAGGAACTCCATACTGCACCAATCATTCTGGTGAATCACGCATTGACCGGAAATTCAAATGTAACCGGGGAGAATGGATGGTGGTCCGCCCTTATTGGGGATGAAAAGTGTATCGATACCCAAAAATATACCATTTTGGCTTTCAATATTCCCGGGAACGGACATGACAAATTTGTCATTGAAAACTACAAGGATTTTGTAGCAGGCGATGTGGCCCGATTGTTTTTATTGGGATTGGAGCAATTGAAGGTACAGCGGTTGTTCGCCATTATCGGGGGTTCTTTGGGTGGAGGTATCGCTTGGGAAATGGCGGCCTTAAAACCGAACCTGACCGAACATCTGATTCCCGTAGCATCGGATTGGAAATCGACGGATTGGCTCATTGCCAACTGCCAGATACAGGAGCAGTTTCTGGTGAATTCCAAACAACCCGTACATGATGCCCGTATGCATGCCATGTTGTGCTACCGTACACCCGCATCGTTCAAGGAGCGTTTTAAACGAAGCACCAATGAGGAACTAAAGGTTTTTAATGTCGAAAGCTGGTTAATGCACCATGGCGACAAGCTGCAGGAGCGTTTTCAATTATCGGCCTATAAACTGATGAACCAGTTGTTGAAGACCATTGATGTGACCCGAAATGGGGAACAGAATTTCAACAATCTACAGAATAGTGATACCAACATCCATATTATTGGGGTCGACTCTGATATGTTCTTTACCGCCCAGGAAAACAAGGACACCTTTAAGCAGTTGGCGCAGGCCAAAAGCAATGTGACTTATGGCGAGGTACAATCCCTTCATGGGCATGATGCCTTTTTGATTGAGTTTGACCAAATGGAAAAACTGCTGACAGGTATTTTCAATACCAATGGCAATATCAAGAAAATCAAGATTTTGAAATTCGGCGGAAAATCCTTGAGTAATGGTGAGGGATTGGAACGGGTGCTGGATATTGTTACAAAAAAAGTCAATAACGGAGAGAATATTGCGATAGTGCTATCCGCAAGGGAAAAAGCAACGGACCAGTTAGAGGATATATTAGATAAAGCTGCGAAGGGGAAGGAATACAAAGCGGACTTTGAGGCGCTTGAAAAATATCAAAAACATACCTATTCTAATGTGAACTTATCGGCTGAGTTTAAAGGTTTGGCCAAATTGTATGAAGGGGTTTCTTTGTTGGGGGATTACAGTGCCAAAATTAAGGATGAGGTATTGGCGTATGGGGAATTGATTTCCGCCAAATTGGTTACGAAGCTGCTTATTGGAAAAGGAATAAAGGCCAAATTGGTCGATACAAGAGAGGTCATTAAAACCGATACTACTTTTGGAGATGCGAAAGTGTTGGAGACGGAATCCAAAGAACAAGTGTTACTGAAGTTTGCTGAAATACCTAAAGATACAGTGGCCGTCGTGACCGGATTCATTGCCTCAACCTTAGATGGTGAAACCACGACTTTAGGAAGAAACGGAAGTAACTATTCCGCTGCCTTATTGGCCAATTTTCTAGATGCCGATGAGTTACAGAACTATACCCATGTGGATGGAATTTATACCGCCAATCCTGATTATGTGCCGGAAGCGAAACGTCTAGCAAACCTTTCCTATGCCGAAGCGAATGAGCTGGCAAATTTTGGTGCGACCATTTTACATGCCAAGACAATAATTCCGCTGATTGAAAAGAATATTCCGTTACGTATTTTGAATACCTACAATGATGATAATGAAGGAACCTTGATCAGTGCCAAATCCAGTAAGGAGGGCATTAAGTCCCTTTCTGTGATTGAAGATGTGGCGATGATCAATATTGAGGGTAGGGGACTGTTAGGAAAAGTAGGGGTGGATGCCCGTATATTCCGAGCGTTACAGGCCAGTAATATCAGTGTGAATATTGTTTCCCAAGGGTCTTCTGAACGGGGTATTGGTCTGGTCGTGAAAAAGGATAAAGCCAAACGTGCCAAGCTGGCGCTTAGAAAATGAATTCAGCACCGATTTTGAATCCCAAGATGTCAATATGATTACCGTGATGGATGATGTTTCCATCATTTCCATAGTAGGTCAGGATTTAAGTACGTTCCATAAACCTTTTAATGCCCTGATTAAAAACCAAATTGTTCCACTATTGTTCAACAATACGGTTTCGGGTAAGAACGTAAGTTTGGTCGTCAAAAAAACGGATTTGTATAAGGCCTTGAACGTGATGCACGGTCAGGTTTTTGGTATCAGTAAAAAAATCAACGTGGTTATTTTTGGGCATGGAAATGTTGGAGGCACGTTAATTGACCAGATATTGAAATCGGCCAAAAACATCAAGGAACGCAAAAGTTTAGATTTACGGGTTTTCGGTATTGCAAATTCGAGAAAGATATTGCTGAATGAAAAAGGCATTACCAAAAATTGGGCAAAAAACTTAGAGCAAAAAGGAAAACCGTACACGTTACAGGATGTTTTTGAGTTTGCGAAACGGCATCATTTAGAAAACTTAATTGCCATTGACAATACGGCCAGTACGGATTTTGTTGCCAATTATTTTGAATTGGTGGAACATGGTTTTGATTTAGTGTCATCCAACAAGATAGCCAATACCCTTGGTTTTGATTATTATCAATTGCTACGTGAAGAATTACAGAAGAACCAAAAGCAATACCTGTACGAAACCAATGTGGGTGCAGGTTTACCGCTAATCGATACGATTAAGTTGTTGCATTTGTCCGGGGAAAATATTACCCGGATCAAAGGGGTGTTCTCAGGTTCGTTAAGCTATATTTTCAATACCTTTTCTGAAGTGGACAAACCTTTTTCTTCCATTTTAAAAGAGGCCATGGAGCAAGGTTTTACGGAGCCAGATCCGCGGGAAGATTTATCGGGGAACGATGTCGGTCGTAAATTGTTAATTTTGGCCCGTGAATTGGATTTGCACAATGAGTTCGATGATATTCAAATCAATAATTTGATTCCTGAACATTTACAGGATGGAACCGTAAATCATTTCTTAGCCCATTTGGAGGTTTTGGATGCCAAGTTCAGTGAAATCAAAAAAAACCAAAAACCGAATCACGTATTGCGTTATGTAGGTGATTTGCATGGTAATTTGCAAGAGGAAAAAGGAGTGTTGGATGTGAAATTAGTTTCCGTCCCTAAAGAAAGTGCATTGGGTCAAGTAAAAGGTTCAGATTCCATCATCGAAATATATACCGAATCCTACGGTGAAAATCCGTTAGTAATTCAAGGAGCCGGAGCCGGAGCTGCAGTTACTGCAAGAGGTGTTTTTGGGGATATTTTGAGGATTGCGGAGAAAGGATGATTGAAAGTTAGAACTACGAAATAAGAAATAAAAAGAGAAGAGAGCATAGCGCATAGAAAAGAGAATTTTATAATAGAAAATCTATTATCAGACGTCTAATTTCTATCAGCGATAGCGGTCTATAAAAAAAGGAACATGAAAGAGAACAATAATAAATTTGAAACGAACGCCATACGAACCCAGTTAAAACGTACGGAGAATTTGGAGCATTCCGTTCCGTTATATTTAACCTCAAGTTTTGTATTTGAGGATGCTGAGGATATGCGGGCTTCGTTTGCGGAGGAAAAGGAACGTAATATTTATTCCAGGTATTCCAACCCAAATTCATCGGAGTTTATCGAGAAAGTATGTCAGATGGAAGGTGCGGAAAATGGGTTTCGCCTTTGCATCGGGTATGGCTGCGGTTTTTTCGACTTTAGCGGCTTTGTTAAATAGTGGGGATCATGTATTATCCGCCCGAAGTATTTTCGGTTCCACCCATTCCCTGTTCACTAATTTCTTTCCGAAATGGAATATTGATCATACCTATTTTAAGATTGATGAGCTGGACACCTTAGAAAGTCTAATTACCCCTAAAACAAAAATCATCTATGCAGAAACGCCTACCAATCCGGGAGTAGATGTGTTGGATTTGGAAGAATTGGGAAAAATCGCCAAACGAAATAATCTGATTTTGGTGATTGACAATTGTTTTGCATCGCCCTATTTACAGCAACCGATAAAATTTGGAGCCGATTTGGTCATCCATTCCGGCACCAAGTTAATGGACGGTCAGGGAAGGGTTTTGGCTGGTATTACCGTGGGTAATGCGGAGTTGATGGATAAAGTATACCGTTTTTCCCGAATTACCGGTCCGGCGTTATCTCCATTCAATGCTTGGGTATTGTCCAAAAGTTTGGAAACCTTGGCGGTACGGGTAGACAGACATTGCGAAAATGCCTTGAAATTGGCAGAATATCTGGAAGGCAACGAGAAAATCAATTGGGTTAAATATCCGTTCTTGAAGTCGCACCCCATGTATGAAGTTGCTAAAAAACAGATGAAAGCTGGTGGTTGTGTGGTCGCTTTTGAAGTAAAAGGTGGTTTGGAAGCGGGTAGAACCTTTTTCGATTCCATTAAATTATTATCACTTTCGGCCAATTTAGGAGATTCCAGAACCATCGTTACACATCCGGCATCAACAACCCACAGTAAGTTAAGTGTTGAAGAACGTGCTGCCGTTGGAATTTCAGACGGTATGGTGCGTATATCCGTTGGTTTGGAGCATATAGACGATATTATTGCGGATATTGAACAGGCATTGGAAGCATAAACTATTAAAAAGCAGTATAAAAAAGCCCGGTAATTACCGGGCTTTTTTATTTGGCATGAACGTTAAGACTATTTACTTAAGGTCATGGTGTAGGTTAGGTTGGTAGAGTAGGTAAAACCAAGAACGGTGTCCGTTTCGTCTAGCACATAACGTAAATCCATTCGAGATTCGGTTAGACTAGTTATGGTAAAGCTTTGTTCTTCTTCACCAGACCCAATAGTCAATACGCTACCTTCTAAGCTCCAAGGTTTATTTTCAAAGAAATTATCTCCTTCTTGTTCTTCCGTTTCTGTTTGGCCCATAGTCGTAGTGGTAACAGTGGCGTTAAATGTTCCTTCGCTGGTGACAGTTTTAGGGTCCTCAGCAAAAGTGATGGTAGCGTCAAAATCCTTACCTAAAATGTCAAGCTCTGAAACAACGGTTTGATCTTCGGTGATGATTTCTACTCGTCCATCATTGGCTTCGAAGGCAGTCAGGTTCCATGCTCCAATAATTTCAGAATCCGATGCATCAACACCGTCATCGTCTTTTGAACAAGAGGTGAAAATTAAGGCACAGGACATTACTAAGGTTAAAAAGAAATACTTTTTCATAGTTTTTTATAATTGGTTGAGTAGTTATAACGCTTTGTATACAAGTAAAAGTATTAGTCCGTTATTTTAATAATTGGCTATCTTAGCGTTATGCTCTCCAAAAAGACTAAATATGGGTTAAAAGCTTTGGCTTACTTGGCTTTACAGCCGGATAAAAAACCTGTGCAGATATCAGAAATTGCTGAAAAAGAGAATATTTCCCAAAAATTCTTGGAAAGTATTCTTTTAGGACTAAGAAAAACAGGATTCCTAGGTTCAAAAAAAGGAAAAGGTGGGGGCTATTATTTACTGAGATCTCCAGAAGAAATCTCCATGACCGATGTAATGCGGGTGCTGGAAGGCCCTATTGCCATGGTACCCTGTGTAAGCCTCAACTTCTACGAAACCTGTGATGATTGCCCAGATGAACATAGCTTGTTCCGTTCACAAATTAATGCTTCAAGTGCGTGACAGCGCTTTAGAGGTTTATCGTAATAACACCTTAAAGGATATTATCTCTACTTAAATTACGTATTCAGTTTATTCCTCTTTCAATTAATTCGGCAACTGCGAAATATCAAATTTTCGAACCCCTTTGTTAATAATCTACTAAATCTATAGGGTGATTGAACTTTTTTAGGTTTTTACTAAGGTTACTTTAAAAATAAATTCTATTTTTGAAAACTCTATTAAATTAGTAGGGTATTAAAATTTCAGTGAAAGATGATTGCAGATCAACTTATTTTAAATAAAAAGTCGGCTAAAACCGATTATAAAGAGGATAAAATATCTGAAAAACCAATGCGCAGTATTGTTAAATCCATTAGCTGGAGAATGATCGGTACATTGGACACCATTTTAATTTCATGGATTGTTACGGGTCAGGTAAAACTTGCCTTGTCGATTGGAGTTGTTGAACTCTTTACAAAAATGTTATTATACTTTTTTCACGAGCGTATTTGGAACAAAATAAATTGGGGTAAATAAAAATAAGAGATGGCATTTACACAGGAGCAAATAGAAAAATTGAACGTTCAGTTTAAAGGGATTCCGCCAGAAGAAATCGTTTCTTGGGCCGTAAAGCATGGTAAAACACCTGTGGTTACAACGAATTTCAGACCTTATGAGGTTGCCATTTTACATGCCGTATCAGAAGTTAGTAAGGAAATTCCCGTCATTTGGTGCGATACCGGGTATAATACGCCAAAGACCTATAAACATGCTGAGGAATTGATAGCGAACTTGAATCTGAATGTAAAACTATACGTTCCCAAACAAACCACTGCCCATAGGGATGCGGTCATGGGAATACCTCAAATAGACGATCCAAGACATGCCGAGTTTACGGAGCAAGTAAAGTTGGAGCCTTTTAAAAGGGCTATGGCAGATTTTAAACCAGATGTTTGGTTCACCAATCTAAGAAAAGGACAGACGGCGCTCCGCGATAGTTTGGACATTTTAAGTTTAAGTAAGGACGGGGTTTTAAAAGTGAGTCCGTTTTACCATTGGAACGATACACAATTGGATACCTATTTAAAGAAATATAAGCTACCTAACGAACATAATTATTTTGACCCCACCAAAGTCTTGGCCAATAGGGAGTGTGGATTACATAGTTAATGAAAGGTTAGAAGAGAATATAGAGAATTTATCTAAAAAAGTATAATGAGTAATACAAGTACGGAATTGGAAGTAACACCGTCCCACAAACTTTTAAAGGACACCTCGCATATCAATGCCTTGAGAATGAAGCCATTTATATAATTAGGGAAGTAGCGGCACAGTTCGAAAAGCCGGTCTTATTATTTTCAGGAGGAAAGGATTCCATTACCTTGGTTCGTTTGGCACAAAAAGCCTTTTGGCCGGCAAAGATTCCATTTCCATTGATGCATATTGATACGGGACATAATTTTCCGGAAACCATTGCCTTTAGAGATAAATTGGTAGAAGAATTAGGACTTGAACTTATCGTAAGAAACGTTCAGGATTCGATAGATCAAGGAAAGGTAAAAGAAGAGTCAGGTAGATACTCCAGTAGAAATAGTCTACAGACAACCACGTTGTTAGATGCCATTGAAGAATTTAAGTTCGATGCTTGTATTGGTGGTGCCCGTAGGGATGAGGAAAAGGCAAGGGCAAAGGAGCGTATCTTTTCGGTACGTGATGATTTCGGACAATGGGATGAGCGTAATCAGCGTCCGGAATTGTTCGATATGCTGAACGGACAAATAGAATTGGGTCAGAACGTTCGTGTTTTCCCAATTTCTAACTGGACAGAATTGGATGTGTGGTCCTACATTAAAGAAGATGAAATTGAAATTCCATCCATCTATTTCGCCCATAAACGTAAAACCTTTTTAAGGGATGGAATGATATGGTCCGCAGAAGATGATATCGTTTTTAGGGAAGAAAATGAATTGGTAGAAGAGCGATTGGTTCGTTTCCGTACGGTAGGCGATATGTCCTGTACGGCGGCTGTTTTATCAGATGCGGTGAGTATCGATAAAGTAGTGGAAGAAATCAGGGATTCATCAATTTCGGAACGTGGCGCACGTATAGACGATAAACGTTCAGAAGCTGCCATGGAAAAAAGAAAACAACAGGGATATTTTTAATCTGGTTGATAGTTGTTGGTTGTTCGTTGATAGTATTTTGCGAATAACACCAACAACCATGAACTAACAACGAACAACGAAATTGGAAGTACTAAAAATAGCAACAGCAGGTAGTGTAGATGACGGTAAGAGTACCTTGATTGGTAGAATTCTGTACGATACCAAATCCCTGACCTCGGATAAATTGGAGGCCATTGAAAAGACGAGTAAGCAAAAGGGATATGATTATTTAGATTTCTCTTTGGCTACGGATGGCTTGGTGGCAGAAAGGGAGCAGGGAATAACGATTGATGTAGCCCATATCTATTTCTCTACGGCCAAGAAGAGTTACATCATTGCCGATACCCCTGGTCATGTGGAATATACCCGTAACATGGTTACAGGTGCTTCTACGTCACAAGCCGCCATTATCTTAATTGATGCCCGTAAAGGCGTCATCGAACAAACCAACCGTCACTTTTTTATCAATAATTTGTTACGGATTAAAGATGTGGTAGTGGCTATCAATAAAATGGATTTGGTAGATTATTCGGAAGAAACCTATAATGCCATTAAGGCCGATTTTGAACAATTGATGGCCAAGCGCGATTATCAGGATCAAAAAATAACCTTTATCCCTGTGAGTGCATTGAAGGGTGATAATGTCGTGAACAAGTCGGATAAAACGCCTTGGTATAAAGGGCAATCCTTATTGGAACATTTTGAAGCCTTAGATAGAAAGGATATTTTCAATGTAGGCACGCCACGTTTCCCGGTACAATATGTAATCCGTCCAAAAACGGATGAGCATCATGATTTTAGAGGATTTGCTGGTAAAGTATATGGAGGCGAATTAAGTGTTGGTGATGAGGTGGTAGCGCTACCGTCACAAACACGTTCTAAAATAAAGGATATTTATTTCTACGATAAAAAGTATAAAACGGCTTCTAGAAGGTCTTCGGTGACCATTACCTTGGAAGATGAAATTAATCTAAGTCGTGGAGATATGTTAGTAAAGGTTGGGGATTTGCCAACGGTAGACAAACAATTTACGGCCACTATTTCGTGGATGGATACCTTGCCTTTGGCAGCTGGTAACAAATATATTGTACAGCACGGGGTCAATAAAGTTATGGCGAAAGTGGAGCAAGTACATCATAAAATTGCTCCGGATTATTCCGGTATAGATTCTGAAACGGATTCTTTGGGTATGAATGATATCGCGCAGGTAAGCTTTCGTTTGAATAAGCCAATCTTTTACGATCAGTTCAAGAATCATAGAACTAACGGTTCATTTATTTTAATTGATACAAAATCAAATAGTACGGTAGGAGCAGGGTTTATAAGTTAGTGAGAACGGACTTCAATGAAAAAACCAGAAGTCCTGCGTAATTATAGTCTATAAAATCCATAGGAATTATAGCAAATAAACTTTGTACTTATTACTAAGTACGTAATACTAGAAAAGAATGCAGAGTTTTAGAACAGAAATAGAAAATCAGGTAGTAGAAAAGGATATCCTAGAATTGGAACGTAAAATTCATGAATTCCATGGTGGAAAATTGGATGAAGAAAAGTTTAGAAGCCTTCGATTGGCCCGTGGTGTTTACGGTCAGCGTCAGGAGGGTGTTCAGATGATCCGTATAAAATTGCCTTATGGTAAGGTTAGCTCAAAGCAATTACTTCGTATTTGTGATGTATCCGATGAATATTCTACAGGTAGATTGCATATTACTACCCGTCAAGATATCCAAATCCATTATGTGGACTTGAATAGGACTCCCGAGCTTTGGTCAGAATTGGAAAAGGATGATATTACCTTGCGTGAGGCTTGCGGTAATACCGTTCGTAATGTCACGGCCAGTGAAACTGCAGGTGTTGATGTGGACGAACCTTTTGATGTTTCTCCATACGCCCATGGTTTGTTTCAATACTTCCTAAGAAATCCTGTGAGTCAGGAAATGGGACGTAAGTTCAAGGTTTCTTTTTCGGCAAGTGATGCGGATACCGGACTTTCCTACATGCACGATTTAGGATTTATCGCCAAAATCCAGAATGGCGAACATGGTTTTAAAGTAATGTTGGGTGGTGGTTTAGGTTCTCAACCTAGACATGCCGATGAATTATACAGTTTTTTACCAACGGACCAGATTATTCCATTAATGGAAACGGTGGTACGGGTATTTGACCGATACGGGGAACGTAAAAGTAGGGCTAAGGCACGGATGAAATTCTTATTGAAGGATTTAGGTTTGGATGGATTTAAAGAACTTTTGGCCGCTGAAAAAACGGCAGTACCTTTTGATTCTTTCCCAATTGATGCGGAAGCCTATCCAAAAATAAACGTGTCGAATGAAACGGCACCAGAAGTTGAAATTGCCAATACAACGGAGTTTGAGCAGTGGAAATCGACTAACGTTATTGCACAAAAGCAACCTGGATTTAAAGCCATCGGCATCAAGGTGTTATTAGGTGATTTTTATACCGATAAAGCCCGTCTATTGGCTGGATTGGTTCAGAAATATGCGGCTGGTGAAATTCGTTTATCCCTACGTCAAAATATTTTGATTCCCTATGTGAAAGAAGAATTGATTCCTTTCTTTTATAACGAATTGAAGAAATTAGGTTTTGCAGAGGCCGGTTACAATAAGGCCTTGGATATTACCGCTTGCCCGGGTACGGATACCTGTAATTTAGGCATCGCCAGTAGTACGGGAATTGCAGAGGAATTAGAGCGTGTCATAAAGGCTGAATATCCACATTATATCAATAATGAGGATGTCGTTATCAAAATAAGTGGTTGTATGAATGCCTGTGGGCAACATAATATGGCCAATATCGGATTTCAAGGGATGTCCGTTCGTACCAAGGATAAGTTGACGGCACCTGCACTTCAGGTTTTGTTGGGTGGTAGTAATGATGGAAACGGACAGGGGAGATTTGCAGATAAAGTGGTAAAAGTACCTAGTAAAAGAGGGCCTCAAGCCTTACGCTTAATCTTGGATGATTTTGATGCCAACGGAAATGGACTTTCCTTTCCGGATTATTATGCAGAAAAAGGCCAGATGTATTTTTACGATTTTTTAACTCCTTTATCGTCTGTAGATGATTTAACGGCGGATGATTTTATCGACTGGGGAAATGAAGAGCGTTATGAAAAGGCCATTGGTGTTGGTGAATGTGCTGGGGTTGTTATTGATTTAATAGCTACGTTGCTTTTTGAGAGCGAGGAGAAAATACAGAACGCACAAGATATGTTGGAAGATGGAAAATGGGCAGCTAGTATATACCACGCTTACTCATCCATGGTCAATTCAGCAAAGGCGATGTTAACATCGGAAAATACCAAAGTGAATACCCATGTAAGTATCATCAAGGATTTTGACGAAAAATTTGTTGCTGATGGTAGAATTGCTGTAGTTGGAGGATTTGAAAACCTAGTTCTACAATTGAATAAAAATGAGCCTTCAGAAGAATTTGCAGCATCGTACATCAAGGATGCCAAATTGTTCTTGGAAACGGTTGAAAAATTCAGACAACAAGAATTGGCTGAAGCATAGATGATGAAGAAAGGAAACAATCCAAATTATTTACCCATGACTGAGCAACTTGCACTGAGCGAAGCCGAAGTGAGCCGAAGTCATGCACGTTTAACAGTTGTAGGAGCCGGACCTGGAGATATCGAATTGATTACCTTAAAAGCCATAAAAGTTTTAGGGGCTGCGGATGTCATTCTTTACGATGCTTTGGTCAACGAAGAATTATTGGAATACGCTCCACAAGCGGAATGTATTTTTGTAGGTAAGCGCAAAGGATGTTATGCATATCAACAAGAGCAAATCAATGAATTGATTGTAAGCAGGGCAAAGTCTCATGGACACGTAGTGCGGTTGAAGGGCGGAGATCCTTTTGTCTTTGGCCGTGGTGCGGAAGAAATGGAGTATGCTGCAGCGAACGGATTGGAAGTCGCTATGGTTCCTGGAATTTCATCAAGCTTAAGCGTGCCTGCCTATCAGAATATACCCGTAACCAAAAGGGGTGCAGCGGAAAGTTTTTGGGTCATTACCGGAACTACCAAAGAGCACAAATTATCAGAAGATGTGGCCTTAGCGGCTAAAAGTAGCGCTACGGTGGTCATTTTAATGGGGATGTCCAAATTATCCCAGATTGTTGAATTGTTTAAGTCCGAAGGAAAATCGGAAACGCCCATCGCCATTATTCAAAATGGCACTCGGGAAGACGAAAAAGTAGGGGTTGGAACGATTCGAAACTATAGAGCAAATCGTTTCGGAAAATCAGCTAACAAATCCCGCGATAATAATTATTGGAGAAGTGGTTAGGCATCGCGAATTATTATTAAAAGCAAAGCTGGAATTTGCAAGTGATGAAAATTACAGTTTGAGCGTAGTCGAAACAGGCAAAGGCTATTTGAACAACGAATAAAGTAAGTAGAATTTAAAATTGTAGGTAAATAAAGAGCAGTGGTAAGCAAGTGATTTTCGAGTGAAAACTCAGTACTTAATACTAACTACTCCATTCTAAATTAAAAGTATGATTAAAACAGATATGCTCATTATAGGAGCGGGACCAACCGGATTGTTTACGGTGTTTGAAGCGGGTTTATTAAAATTGAAAACACATATCATCGATGCATTGGCACAACCTGGTGGGCAGTGTTCAGAAATTTATCCGAAGAAACCCATTTATGATATTCCAGCGTATCCAGAAATATTAGCAGGTACTTTAGTGGATAATCTAATGGAACAGATTAAGCCTTTTGAACCTGGTTTTACATTAGGCGAACGTGCGGAAACTTTGGATAAATTGGAAGATGGTTCTTTTGTGGTAACCACCAATAAAGGCACACAACACAATGCACCTGTTGTGGTTATTGCAGGAGGATTAGGTTCTTTTGAACCTAGAAAACCACCTATTTCCAATATTGTCAATTTTGAGGACATTGGGGTTTCCTACATGATTAAAGATCCTGAGGTGTATCGAGATAAAAAAGTGGTCATTGCCGGTGGTGGGGATTCTGCCTTGGATTGGGCCATTTTCTTAACCGATGTGGCATCGGAGGTCACCTTGGTCCATAGAAGGGATGAATTTAGAGGTGCTTTGGATTCTGTGGAGAAAGCGGCAGAACTTGCCAAATTGGGTAAAATCAAATTGGTGACCAAAGCGGAGGTAAAAGAATTATACGGAAAAGAGCATTTAGAAGCCGTTGTCATTAAACATACGGATAAAGAAAAAGAAGATACCTATTTAGAGGTGGATCATTTTATTCCCTTATTCGGTCTTTCTCCAAAATTGGGTCCAATAGGTGATTGGGGCTTGGAAATTGAAAAAAATGCGATTAAAGTAAATAATGCAAAGGATTATCAGACGAATATTCCTGGGGTTTATGCCATTGGTGATGTTAATACCTATGAAGGTAAGTTGAAATTGATATTGTCCGGCTTCCATGAAGCTGCGGTCATGTGTCAGTTTGCCTATCAGCAAATTAATCCGGGAAAACGATATGTCATGAAATATACCACGGTAGGTGGCGTGGAAGGATTTGATGGGTCTAAAAAAGAGGCAAAAAAGGAAGTGGTCCAGAGTATTTCCTAACATCAACATTAAAAAATGTGAAACCTCTGGATTCTATATGATTCCAGAGGTTTTTTTATGGAGGAAAACGGATTACGGCACTGCCAAAAAAGGGATGGTATCGTTTGGATTAGAGCAGCCTGTGCCGTTACTTTGCAATCCGTTCCTAAATAGATTGAATCGTTATCAAGAAAGGTGGAGGGATTAGACCCAATGAAACCTTGGCAACCCTTTCCTTATGGATAAGAAGGTGCTACATTCTATCCCTTTTTTTGGGACAGATAACCCAAGAAAGAACACTTTCCCTTCCTTTCCTTACTTGATATTGTAGTATTAATCGTTATTGAACGACAAACCTTTTTTAGGCGAAATGAAGAATATAAAGGAAATTTTAGAAGAACGAATTTTAGTGTTGGATGGCGCCATGGGTACCATGTTGCAACGTTATAAATTTACCGAAGCTGATTTTAGAGGAGAACGTTTTAAGGATTGGGAACACCCTTTACAGGGCAATAACGATTTGTTGTCCTTAACCCAACCGGAAGCCATTGCGGATGTTCACCGAAAATATTTCGCTGCTGGAGCAGATATTGTAGAGACCAATACATTTTCAGGTACTACGATTGCCATGGCAGATTACCACATGGAAGATTTGGTGTATGAACTGAATTATGAATCTGCCCGTATCGCTAAAATGGTGGCCGATGAATTCACCCAGAAAGAACCGAACAAACCTCGTTTTGTGGCAGGTAGTATAGGCCCCACGAATAAAACAGCAAGTATGTCCCCAGATGTTAATGATCCAGGGTATCGTGCCATTTCTTTTGATGAATTACGAATCGCTTATAAACAACAAGTGGAAGCGTTACTGGATGGTGGTGCAGATTTGCTTTTAGTGGAAACTATTTTCGATACCTTGAATGCAAAGGCAGCCTTGTTCGCGATTGAAGAAGTAAAGGAAGAACGAAATATTGAGGTTCCTATCATGGTTAGCGGTACGATTACCGATGCATCGGGCAGGACGTTATCCGGACAAACGGCGGAAGCTTTTTTAATATCCATATCTCACATTCCAATTTTATCGGTCGGTTTTAATTGTGCATTAGGTGCCAGTCAATTGGTGCCCCATTTAGAAGTTTTAGCTTCTAAAAGTGAGCATGCCGTATCGGCACATCCAAATGCGGGGTTACCGAATGCATTTGGGGAATACGATGAAACTCCAGAGCAAATGGCGGAACAGATCAAAGAATACGTAGAAAAAGGATTAGTGAATATTGTGGGTGGCTGTTGTGGAACAACTCCAGACCACATTACTGCGATTGCTAACGTGGTAAAGGATTTTAAGCCTAGAATGCTTAAAGTTGTTGGTTGATGGTTATTAGTTGTTGGAAAATCAAATGATATGAAAGTTTATACGGAACTGGATGTTTGGAAGGAATCAAGAATTTTAGTGAAGGATTTATATTCCCTTACGAAATCTTTTCCTCAAGAAGAACTTTATGGACTTACGAATCAATTAAGACGATGTGCAGTTTCAATTCCTTCAAATATAGCAGAAGGATGTGGCAGAAGAACATCTCCGGATACTATACAATTTTTACATATTTCAAGAGGTTCGTTATATGAGTTAGAAACCCAACTATATATAGCGTTAGATTTAAATTATATCTCGGTAGAGGATTTTAATATTATAAATAAGAGAATTATAAGCTGTAAGAAATTGATAAATGGATTTATCAAATACTTTAAAAGTGAAGGAAAATAGATGAGTACTAGTTCTGAAATACCAACAACCAACAACCAACAACCAACGACCAGGTTCTTAAAACTTAGCGGTCTAGAACCCCTAGTGGTAACTCCTGAAACTAACTTCATAAACGTTGGAGAACGTACCAATGTGGCAGGTTCTAAGATGTTTCTTCGATTGATCAAAGAAGAGAAATTTGAAGAAGCCCTGGTGGTGGCGAGGGAACAAGTGGAGAACGGGGCACAGGTTATCGATATAAATATGGACGACGGTTTGATCGATGGTAAAGAAGCTATGGTCAAGTTTTTAAACCTGGTCATTGCGGAACCTGATATTTCCCGAGTACCTATTATGATCGATAGTTCAAAATGGGAAATCATTGAGGCCGGATTACAAGTGGTTCAAGGGAAATGTGTGGTCAACTCCATCAGTTTAAAAGAAGGCGAGGCCCAATTTATGTACCACGCTAAATTGATTAAACGTTATGGTGCAGCTGTAATCGTTATGGCCTTTGATGAGGTAGGTCAGGCCGATAATTATGAAAGACGATTGGAGATATCCAAACGCTCCTATGATATTTTGGTGGATAAAGTAGGTTTTGCTCCAGAGGATATTATTTTCGATTTAAACATTTTTCCCGTCGCCACGGGGATGGATGAGCATAAGTTAAACGCTTTAGATTTTATAAAGGCGACCAAATGGGTGCGTGAAAACCTGCCCTACGCAAGTGTTAGTGGCGGGGTAAGTAATGTTTCTTTCTCTTTTAGAGGGAACAATCCTGTACGTGAGGCGATGCATTCGGTCTTTCTATATCACGCTATAAAAGCTGGTATGAACATGGGAATCGTAAACCCGAGTATGCTAGAGGTTTATGACGATATCCCGAAGGATTTATTAGAACGGGTAGAAGATGTTATTTTAAATAGACGGGATGATGCTACGGAGCGACTTTTGGATTTCGCGGAATCGGTCGTTGGGAAAACCAAGGAAAGTAAGGTCGATTTGTCATGGCGTGAAGAACCGTTGCAGGAAAGGATTACGCGTGCCTTGGTAAAAGGTATCGACCAATATATTGTTGAGGATGTTGAAGAGGCCAGGCAAGCTGCTGATAAACCCATAGAAGTCATTGAAGGAAATTTAATGACCGGGATGAACGTGGTAGGCGATTTGTTCGGAAGTGGAAAAATGTTCCTGCCACAAGTGGTGAAGTCCGCCCGAGTTATGAAAAAAGCGGTGGCGTATCTACTCCCATATATTGAAGAAGAAAAATTATTGAATCCGCAAGTTGGTGATCGAAAAGGGTAATGCGGGAAAGATTTTGATGGCTACCGTAAAGGGTGATGTTCATGATATTGGAAAGAATATTGTGGGTGTAGTTTTGGCCTGTAACAATTATGAGATTGTGGATTTAGGCGTTATGGTGCCGCCAGAAAAAATTATTGCCGCGGCTATTGAGCACAATGTGGATATCATAGGTCTTAGCGGATTGATAACGCCTTCTTTGGACGAAATGGTACATCTGGCTAAGGAAATGGAACGCAAGAATTTCAAGATTCCATTGTTAATTGGTGGCGCAACTACCAGCAAGGCACATACAGCGGTGAAAATAGACCCACAATATAGTGCAGCGGTCGTGCATGTAAACGACGCTTCAAGGGCGGTTACCGTGGTGGGCGATTTACTTCAAAAGGAAACCAAAATTGCATATAAGCAGAAAATTAAGGAAGATTATGATGTGTTTAGGGACAAGTTTCTAAATCGTTCTTCCAGTAAAACCTATAAGTCCATTGCAGCGGCGCGTAGAAATAAGTTCAAGATTGATTGGAATACAAGTGAAATTTATAAACCCAATAACCTAGGCATTCAGGTGATAGAAGAGTTGGATTTAAATCTGTTGGTGCCTTTTATCGATTGGACACCTTTTTTTAGAAGTTGGGAATTACACGGTAAATATCCTGATATCCTAACCGATGAGGTGGTAGGGGAGCAGGCAACCGACCTATTTGCAGATGCTCAGGAAATGTTGAAACAAATCATTGACAAGAAACAGTTGAAGGCGAAAGGTATTTTCGGACTTTTTCCGGCAAATACCGTTAATGAAGATGATATAGATGTCACCCTGAGTGCGGTCGAAGGGCGAGATAAGGAGTCCTTCATATTTAGAACCCTACGTCAGCAATTACAGAAAAGGGAGGGCGTGGCAGATTATGCCTTGGCCGATTTCATCGCACCCAAAGAAAGTGGCAAGCAAGACTACATCGGATGTTTTTGTGTGACTACTGGTTTTGGGACTGAAGAATTGGCGGGACAATACGAAAAGGATTTGGACGATTACAATTCCATTTTGGTAAAGGCCTTGGCAGACCGTTTGGCGGAAGCTTTTGCGGAATACCTTCATAAAGAAGTCCGAACCAAACATTGGGGCTATGCCGCCAACGAAGAGTTGAGCAATGAGGATTTGATACATGAATCGTACAAAGGAATTCGTCCGGCACCGGGGTATCCTGCTTGTCCCGATCATTTAGAGAAATTGACCATCTGGGAACTGCTTAAGGTCAAAGAAACCATTGGAGTGGAGCTGACGGAAAGTTTGGCCATGTGGCCTGCATCCTCCGTAAGTGGCTATTATTTTGGAAATCCGGAGGCTCGATATTTTGGTTTGGGTAAGATTAAAGAAGATCAAGTAAAAGATTTTGCCAATAGAAAGGAAATTGCAGTAGAGGAGGCGGAGCGTTGGCTGGCACCAAATATTGCGGATGATTAAATGCGTTAGGGATTGAAGCGACATCTTTTTCTATTTTTGTGCGCTGAATAGTAGTAGGGGTAATCTAGGACAAATAGAAAAAATACAGCGGAAAGCCCGACCGATAGGAAACGCTCAGATAAAGTTGAATAATTTTTAAATTGAAACGATTAACCGACAACTATTAACTAAATGAAGGTTACAGAACATATTGAAAATGCTAAAGGAGAAACGCTATTCTCATTTGAAATTGTACCACCCGTAAAAGGACGGAACATTCAAGAACTTTACGATAATATTGATCCTTTGATGGAATTTAAACCTCCGTTTATTGACGTGACTACCTCTCGCGAGGAGACCATTTACGTACAGAAAGAAGGACTTTTAGATAAGAAAACGACCCGAATGCGACCTGGAACCGTCGGTATTTGTGCCTCTATCCAACATAAGTATAATGTGGATACCGTTCCGCACGTGATTTGTGGCGGATTTACAAAAGAGGAAACGGAGTATATGTTGGTGGACTGTCATTATTTGGGCATACAGAATGTAATGGCCTTGCGTGGAGATGCTAGAAGCGAACAAAAATATTTTGAACCTACGGAGGGCGGACACCCGTTCGCAGTAGATTTGGTAAAACAGATACAGGACCTTAATTGTGGAAAGTATTTGCATGAAACCGTGGAAACGGATCATACGGGTAAATTTTGTGTTGGGGTGGCTGGGTATCCGGAGAAACATTTGGAGGCACCTTCTTTACAATCTGATTTGAAACGACTGAAGGAAAAAGTGGATGCTGGGGCAGACTATGTGGTGACACAAATGTTTTTCAACAATCAAAAATATTTCGAGTTTGTGGAGGCTGCCAAAAAAATGGGGATAACTATTCCAATTATTCCTGGGATTAAGCCTATTGCGGTAAAAAGGCATTTGCAATTATTACCACAGGTTTTTAGAATCGATATTCCGCAAGAGTTAATCGATGCTGTAGATGATTGTGCCTCTAATAAAGAGGTGCGACAAATAGGTATTGAATGGGCCATTCAGCAATCCAGAGAGTTGAAGGAAGCAGGAGTACCCGTTTTGCATTACTACTCTATGGGAAAATCAGATAACATTAAGGCGATAGCTAAGGAGTTGTTTTAGCGGTTTTTTATAGTACAAAGTATTGAGTATAAGGTAATGAGTACTAAAGGAAGAGTTAACAAATAGCTTATTTTGTAAAAAAAGAACTCAGTACTTACTACTCAGTACTAAATACTAATATCTATTTTTGCTTGCCATGAACCCAAGAATACTTCTCTACCTACTTTTTTCGGTTACAATTTGTTTTTCGCAAGAAAGCATGGAACACAGGAAGTACACCTTAGATGTGAATCAGTTCTATGGGTCGATTATACTGCACAATCCCGATATTTCCCATCTCATCACTTCGCATCCTGGCGGACTAATCTTGAGTTATAATCGAAAAACCTATGGTCTGGAAGAATGGGAAGAATTGTATAAATATCCCGATGTGGGCTACTCGTTCATTTATCAGGATATGAACAATGAGACATTAGGAAAGAATTATGGGTTTATGCCCATTACAATTTTTACTTTTTCAAACGCAACGTGCAACTTAGGGTGGGGCAAGGAATAGCCTACACGACCAATCCGTACGATAAGGAAACCAATTTTAGGAATAACGCCTATGGTTCCGATTTTTTGAGTTCTACCTATTTGATGTTCAATTATCATAAAGAGAATATTGTGGCCGGTTTAGGGTTTAAGGCAGGTATTTCCATAATTCATTATTCCAACGCCAACTTTAGGGCACCCAATACCTCTACCAATACCATGGCTTTAAATGCAGGTTTGGTCTATGATTTGGATGGAGGAAAGGAAATAGGAATACATCCACCGGGAAAAGGAAAAAGTTTCAGAACCCATCAAGTATAATTTGGTAGTAAGAACGGGCATCAATGAAAGTGATGTCATCGACCAAGGGCAATACGGATTTGTTGTAGCTTCTGCTTATGCAGATAAACGTTTGGGCCGAAAAAGCGCGATACAGTTAGGTGCACGATGTTTTCTTTTCCAATTTTCTAAAAGAATTGATTCGCTACCAAAGTATCGCTTTTCCAGAGAAATAATGTGGCCGCGGATGACTGATTACAAACGGGTAGGTGTATTTGTAGGACATGAACTTTTTATCAATAAAATGAGCATCATTTCGCAATTGGGTTATTATGTATATTATCCCTTTGATTTTGAAGGTCGCATGTATAATCGGATGGGGATAAAACGGTATTTTGGGGATAAGGTATTTGGATCGGTTACCTTAAAATCCCACGGAGCCAAAGCGGAAGCCGTAGAATTTGGAGTAGGAATACGATTGTAATTAGAAGATGGAAGAAAAAAGATGTTAAACAAGAGAAATTATCAAGATAAAAACCTGGCTGGTCGAGCGCAGTCGAGACCTAGTAGTTTTGACTTTTCTCTTGCTGATGATGATTTCTTTCCAATCCTGCAATTCGGAAAATGCTCCGGATTGTTTTCAAGATACTGGAGAGATCACAAGAGAAGAAGTTTCGGTAGCGGACTTCGATAAAATTACGGTATTTGAAGAATATCACCTTGGTTATCAAACAAGGAAGTACCCAAAAAGTGGAGATCGAAACGGGTGAGTATTTGCGAAATGAGGTAGCAGCTATGGTTGAAAATGGCAGGTTGGTACTCACGGATACCAATGATTGCAATTATGTACGAGAATATGGGACTACCGTCGTTTATGTGACTACCCCAAATCTTTCGGAAATTCGAAGCAGTACAGGATTCCCCATTAAAAGTGACGGAGTTTTATCGTTTAATTCATTAAGCTTATTGTCCGAGAGTTTTTCAGTCCCTGAGGCAGAAACCACCGATGGCTCTTTTGATTTGGAGCTGGATGTAAACTCATTGGGAATTACCGTTAACGGAATTGCCTATTTTAAAATAAAAGGTCAGGCTAATAATTTCAATGTAAACATAGCCGCTGGCGATTCACGTATAGAGGCATCGGAACTTGTTGCTCAAAATGTTAATCTGAACCATAGAGGCTCCAATGATGTATTGATTAATCCACAAATAAGATTAACCGGAGTACTTCGTGGAACCGGGGATGTGTTGAGTTACAATAGGCCAACTGAAGTTTCCGTGGAGGAATTGTATAATGGTCGATTGATTTTTGTGGAATGAATCCGATTTTGAAATATCTGAAAAATGTATTCGCCTCTGAGCGGATTTTGGGAGATAATTTAAATTTAAAAGGATTAGTGAAGGCCGATGCTTTATTGCAAAATCTAGTTCAATCCAACAAAGTTCCCGGATTATCCATCACCGTTCTAAAAGAGGGAAAGACGGTATTTCAAATGGGATATGGGTACGCAGATGTTGAGCAAAAATCTTTAGTAAACCCCCAAAATACTATTTTTCGTGTCGCTAGTGTATCGAAACCTATTGCCGCAACTGCGTTGGCGCTAATGGTAGAGGAAGGTATCATTGATTTAGATGCTTCTTTTTATGAGTATGTGCCCTATTATCCTAAAAAGCGATGGGATTTTACGATAAGGCAACTGGCGAGTCATACTGCTGGTATACGGGCCTATCAAGGCAAGGAATATGGTTTGAACGAACCTTATGGAATTAAGGATAGCTTGGTAGTTTTTCAAGATTCAGATTTATTGTTCGAACCAGGGCGTGGTTATCTGTACAACAGTTTTGATTGGGTCTTGATTTCGTTGGCGATGCAGGAAGTCAGCGGAATTCCTTTTGAACACTATGTGCAAGAAAGGGTATTGCATCCTTTGGATATGAAAAATACCTTCGCCCCAAAGAACCCGAAACTGAATTCTGTAGCTACTGACATCGAAGCATCAAAAAATAGGGCGTCTTTTTATTCTAAAGGTGTTGTTGGTTTCAGAAAAGCAATTCCCGTAAACAATTATTACAAATTGGCTGGTGGCGGATATTTATCTACATCAGAGGATATTGCCAAATTTGGTCAGGCCTATTTAGATGATAAATTGTTAAGTGCAGCAATGCGGTCTCAGTTTTTAACCTCCCAGATTGTTCTAGATAAACCCACGTATTACGGATTGGGTTGGCAAGTGAGCGAAGATGTCAAAGGAAGAAAGTTTTATGGGCACGTAGGTAATGGAGTCGGGGGCTATTCTAACTTATTCGTATATCCAGAACAACAAATGGTGTTTTCAGTTTTGATGAATTGCACGGACCCCAAGGTGCAAACAGTGTTGGATGAAATCGTGGATTTGATAATTAACTCAAAATAAATATTCTTTGTAAAAAGAACCAACTGGATTTTTGTATTACTTTGAAGAAAAATGAAACACATGAAATCTATAAAAACGTTATTGTTTTTTGCTTTTTTCGTTATATCCATTTCTAAATCAATCGGGCAGGAAATAACTGTTTTTCCAGGTTTATGGAAAGTGGAATATTACCAAGATGATCAGGAAATAACTAAAAAAGAATTAAAAAATTTATTTTCTAAAAATGAAGAGGTAAGTGCTTATTGGAAGAAATCCAATACCTATTCTACATTAGCCTATACTGCTATAGCGGCTGAAGTTGGATTTGCAATTTGGACTTCGTCTGAAATAAATAAAGAAGGTTCAAGTAATGCAGTTGCTCCGGCAATCGGAACTATCGGATTTGCTGTTTTGGCAACTATTTTCCTGAGTTTGGCTAACAAAAACGGAAAGAAAGCAATCCTTACCTACAACAAGCAGTTTGATTCAAAAACCACCTTTAGGATAGAACCTATTAGTAATAAAAACGGCTTGGGATTGGCATTAAAATTTTAAATTAATTTGTGATTAATGTTAGTTTTATTTAGAAAGTCCGTTAATTGATTAAAAATACAATGATAAAACATTGGTTTTTAAATATAATTATTACTTTAGCCAAAGTTTAGAACAACAATGACAAAGCAATATTTCTGGAACGGTTTTTATTTTTACTTCTTTTTTAAAAGAGGTACGGGACTGTTCTAGCATATTTTAAAGATAAAATAGAATTAAGTTCCGATATGCATCGGGACTTTTTTTTTGAATACAATTGAACTGAAAAGTGAGTTTAAAAATAGCCATACAGGGAATCAAAGGTTCCAATCACCATCAAGTAGCCAAGGACTACTTTGGCGAACAAGTTGAGTTGGTTGAGTGCATGTCCTTTGATGTGTTGGTCGATAAACTGCTAAGCAAGGAAGCGGACCAAGGCGTCATGGCGATTGAAAACTCCATTGCAGGATCGATTATTCCCAATTATGCATTGGTCAACCACAATAACTTGCATATCATTGGGGAATACTACCTGAATATACACCATAATTTGATGGTACTGAAAGGTCAGCAAATTACTGATATCACGGAGGTAAGTTCACATCCGATGGCCTTGTTACAATGCAAGGAATATTTTAGGCAATATCCACACATTAAACTAGTGGAAGATGTGGATACTGCAGAAACTGCAAAGCGAATCCAAGAACAGGGATTAAAACACGTTGCGGCCATTGCACCGTATGTGGCGGCAGAAATGTACGGGTTGGACATCGTAGCGAATGACATACAGACCATTAAAAATAATGCGACCCGTTTTATCATTGTAAAGACAAAAAATAGTGTACTGCCAGAGGCTGAGATTAGCAAAGCTTCGGTACGGTTTATAACAGACCATAAACGGGGAAGTTTGGCCGCTGTGCTTAACGTAATGAGTGATTGCAGATTAAACTTGACGAAAATACAATCCTTACCAGTAATAGAGACCCCGTGGAAATATGCCTTTTTTGTGGACATTACTTTTATGGATTATGCTGATTTTACAAAAGCAAAAAGTCTGTTGAACATCATGGCAGAGGATTTTAAAGTTTTGGGCGAATATAAAAATGTAAGGGCATGATACAGACGGCCGATAGATTGAACACCGTACAGGAATACTACTTCTCCAAAAAGTTGAGAGAGGTTAGGGGATTAATGGCGCAGGGAAAACCAATTATAAATATGGGAATTGGGAGTCCAGATTTAGCTCCGTCTGAATATGTTCTAAAAACCATTCAGGAATCCGTTTTGGAAGCGGGTGCACACCAATACCAAAGCTACCAAGGCTTGCCACAGCTGCGGGAAGGAATCGCAAAATTTTATAAAAATAGGTTTCAGGTGACTGCCGATCCGGCTACGGAAATTCTTCCATTGATGGGTTCGAAAGAAGGGATTATGCACATAAGTCTAGCCTTTTTAAACGAAGGTGATGAGGTGTTGATTCCGAATCCGGGGTATCCAACGTATACATCCGTTACCCATTTGGTAGGAGCGGTTCCAAAATATTATGACCTCACTGAGGATAACGGTTGGTTTCCAGACTTGGAAGAATTGGCGGCTCAGGACCTATCGAAAGTAAAGATTATGTGGCTGAGTTACCCACATATGCCAACGGGTGCAACGGCTACCAGAGAGCAATTTGAAAAGATGGTCGCATTCGCCAAGGAGCATGATATACTTTTGGTGAACGATAACCCCTATAGCTTTGTGCTGAACAATGAACCGGCTAGTATTTTGAGTATTGCGGGAGCAAAGGACATTTGTCTCGAGCTCAATTCGTTGAGTAAGACCTTTAATATGGCGGGATGGCGAGTAGGTTTCGTCTTGGGAAGTGCAGCACATATAGACGCCATTTTGAAGGTGAAGAGTAATATGGATTCCGGTATGTTTTATGGCATCCAGAAAGGAGCCATTGCCGCTTTAGAAAGCAGTGATGACTGGTTCGTAGCATTGAACAAAGTGTATTCGGCTCGTCGGGAATTGGTTTTTCAATTGGCAGATAAATTAAACTGTGTTTATGACAGAAAAGCGGTGGGAATGTTCGTTTGGGCCAAGTTGCCTGATGGAAGTCCAACATCCGAAGAATTTATAGATACTATTTTATATGAAAAAGATTTGTTCATTACCCCAGGAACCATTTTTGGAAGTAATGGCGAAGGATATATTCGGTTTTCATTATGTATAGCCGAGGAGAAAATAAAAGAAGCGATAAAAAGATTTGAGTAGTAAGATAGTAGAAATGAGAATTATTGGGATGATTAAATTACATCTTAATTCCAACGTCTAATAGTTAAAAGAAAGATGAACGTATTTGTAATCGGTATTGGTTTAATTGGAGGCTCTTTGGTTAAGGATATAAAATCTGAAAACCAAGAGGTGACCGTTTATGGCATAGATTCAAATGCATCTCATTTGGAGGAGGCAATTTCTTTAGGGATTATTGATAAAAAAGCTTCGTATGAGGATTTACACTTGGCAGATATGGTCATTGTCAGTATTCCAGTAGATGTAATGGTTCAAGAGTTGCCTACTATTTTGGATGCCGTAAACGAAGATTGTGTGGTTTTTGATGTAGGCTCTACCAAAGCCTTAATCTGTAAAACCTTGGAAAACCATCCGAAGCGAAGGAATTTTTTAGCCTGCCATCCTATTTCGGGAACCGAGTTTTCAGGTCCGTCTGCAGCAATCAACGGATTGTTCCAAAATAAAACCAATATTATTTGCGAAGTGGAACTCACCGCTTTTAAGCTTCAGGAAAAGGCTTTGCAAATATTTCAATCCATCGGTATGCGTATTCGATACATGAATCCAGAAGCGCACGATAAGCATATCGCCTATGTATCGCATTTGTCACATATCAGTGCCTTTATGTTGGGAAAAACGGTTATCGAGAAAGAGAAAAATGAACGTGATATTTTTGACATGGCGGGCAGTGGATTTGAAAGCACCGTACGTTTGGCAAAAAGTTCACCGGCCATGTGGACTCCCATTTTCAAACAGAACAAAGAGAATGTCGTGGAGACGTTGGAGGAGTACATCCAAAACCTTACCGCCTTTAAAGAATTACTGTTGCAAGATGATTACGAAGGCATTTATAATGAAATGAACAATACCAATAAAATAAAAGGAATATTAAAAGGAATACCGTTAAACAAGAAATAGATTAAACAAAATGGAAAATTCAAAACAAATGAGAACATGGTTGGATGATTTGGGACTAGACCATCCACTAGTAATAGCAGGGCCATGTAGTGCGGAAACAGAGGAACAGGTGCTAGGTATAGCACATTCCCTAAAAGATACCGATGTAAATTATTACAGGGCAGGTATCTGGAAACCCCGTACGCGTCCAGGAAATTTTGAAGGTGTAGGGGCATTGGGCCTTAAATGGCTTCAGAAAGTGAAAGCAGAAACAGGTATGAAAACAGCGACGGAAGTTGCTAACCGTGCCCACGTGGAATTGGCATTGGAACACGATATCGATTTGTTATGGATTGGTGCACGTTCAACCGTGAGCCCATTCATCGTTCAGGAAATTGCAGATGCATTGGAAGGAACAGATAAAATTGTGTTGGTGAAAAATCCGGTAAATCCAGATTTGGCCTTGTGGTTAGGTGCTGTTGAGCGTTTGTCCACAGCTAATATCAAAAATTTAGGGGTAATCCACAGAGGGTTCTCTACCTATGAGAAAACAAAATACAGGAACATTCCAGAATGGCAGATGCCGATTGATTTGCAAACTAAATTTCCAGATTTACCAATTATCAATGATCCATCGCATATCACCGGAAAACGGGATATGATTTTTGATGTTTCACAAACAGCTTTGGATTTGAATTTTGACGGATTGATGATCGAAACACATCACGACCCTGATAATGCATGGAGTGATGCTGCACAGCAAGTAACGCCTGCTCGTTTGATTCAAATCATGAAAGATTTGAAGATACGTAAGGAGTCTGATTCTGAAGCGGAGTACAATGCGAAACTAAGTAACCTTAGGGCGAATATTGATATTTTCGATAATCAGTTGATAGAGACCTTGGGCAAACGTATGAAAACTGCAGATGCTATTGGTGCCTTGAAAAAGGAAAAGAACGTTGCTGTATTACAAAGTAATCGTTGGAACGAAATTTTAGGCGCTATGATTTTGGAAGGGGAGAGCAAAGGACTGAGCGAGGAATTCGTTTTAAGAATGTTCAAAGCGATTCACCAAGAGTCCATTAGACATCAAGAGAAAATAGTAAACGCATAATATCAGAATTTACTTAACTATTGAAAACATCCGTTATAAACGGATGTTTTTTTTGTTTAATCCCTAAAATGTAGGAAAAATCACATTTCAACTACAATATGGATAAATCCTGTGCGTTAGGGGTTTACCTAAACAATAAATCATAAAGTAAAAGGGGTATGAAAAAACAGTTTATAATTACGCTATTACTGATAGCATCTGCATCGGTTAAGGCACAATCCTATATTGGGTTTCTAACCGATAACTATAGCGGGGTAAACGGTGTTATTGCCAACCCGGCCAATATTGCCGATTCCCGATTTAAAACCGATATCAATTTAATAGGAATCAGCGGATTTGTAGCCAATGATTATGTGGGTGTAGGGTTTTCAGATTTGACTTCCAGTGCTTTCGATTATGATACGGATGCACTTTTGAATCCTTCAGATAATAATAATTTTTTAGGCAATGTTGATATTTTAGGCCCTTCTTTCATGTTCAATGTGGGTAAAAAATCTTCCATTGCTATATTTACAAGAGCTAGAACATTTATTATTGGAAATGAGTTCAACGGGGAAACTATCGACAGTTTTAATGACAATATTGATGAAAATCAAGATTTCATGGTCAATGAGGGAGACCTTTATACTGCGGCCCATGGTTGGGGAGAGGTAGGGCTTACTTATGCCAGGGAGTTAATGAACAAGGAGCAACATTTCTTGAAAGGCGGACTTTCCTTAAAATACCTTAAAGGATTTGGAAATGTATATGCTACAGGTATTGATGTAACCGTTGATTATGATGCTGATGGAGCTACTTTACCGGATAATTCTACTTCTGGAACATTAACATCTACAGGTGACCTTTTATATGGTCGAGCAGCTGATTACGATGCTGATGCCTACGACTTTGAATTGCCAGATTCGAGTGGTTTTGGGGTTGATTTAGGGTTTGTTTATGAATGGCGACCAGATTATGCAGACTATGTAATTACTGGTACGGATGGTGAGACCAAGGTCATGAAGGATAAGAATAAATACAAGCTTAAATTGGGACTTTCTCTTACGGATATTGGAGCGGTCAATTATAAAGGTGGTACAATAGATAACTATAATATCAACAATACCATTACTCAGGAAGATTATGATAACATAGAAGATGCTGAGGACTTAGAAAATCTGTACACGTTTACGCAATCAGTGGAGGATATAAAAGCGAATTTACCGACAGCACTTCATTTTAATGCAGATTGGAATATTCACAATCATTTTTATTTAAATCTGAATACAGACTTGTCATTGCGAGCACCAGGGAGTAATATCATCAGAACTGCAAATATAGTTTCGTTGACACCTCGTTTCGAAACCAAATGGTTCAGCTTTTATCTACCAGTAAGTAGCTATCAATATAGCGGGCTTCAAATAGGTGCAGGTTTACGTGCTGGGCCTTTTTATGTAGGTTCTGGTTCCGTAATTTCAACCTTTACGAAGGATGAAATTAGGGGAGCTGATGTATATGCTGGTGTGAAAATTCCGGTATATTATGGGAGACCTAAAGATTCAGATGGTGATGGTATACCTAATAAGGAAGATGGATGTCCAAAAGATTTTGGACCAGTAGAAAATAATGGTTGCCCTTGGGGCGATACCGATGAGGATTCTATTTTGGATAACGAGGATAACTGTGTGGACCAAGTCGGACCTGTTGAGAATGGTGGTTGTCCTTGGATGGATACCGATGGGGATACGCTGTTGGATAACGAAGATGAATGCCCAACTGAAGCCGGACCAGTTGAAAATAAAGGTTGTCCATGGCCTGATACGGATGGGGATTCAGTTATTGATAAGGATGACGAATGCCCAACGGAAATGGGAACGGTAGCCAATAATGGCTGTCCAGAATTAGAGGTGACCGCTGAGGTTCAGAATTCATTGAATGAGTACGCACGTACCATTTTGTTCACCACAGGTAAATCTTCCATAAAGGATGAATCAACCCCTGTATTAGTCGATATCGTTCGAATCTTGAACGAATATCCAAACGCAAAGTTTACGGTAGAAGGTCATACAGATAGTATTGGTAGTGTGGAAACCAACCAAAAATTATCTGATTCCAGAGCGCAATCGGTTATGAAATTCTTGATTAAGGAGGGAATAGATGCGTCAAGATTAACAGCAATCGGTTATGGCGAAAGTAAGCCCATAGCCACCAACATGTATAAAGATGGACGTCAAAAGAACAGACGTGTAGAAATTAACTTGGTGAAGTAAATCGAAACAATCTTAATAAAAAAAGCCCGGTCAATTGACCGGGCTTTTTTATGGTTAAGAATTATCTTTTAAAAATATATCGGGTAATAAAAATCCCTGAGGAATCCCCTTTACCACTATCACTTTCAACAGCACTGGTTACAAAGGCTAATTCCCATCCTTCCGCCACCATGGCATTTATTTTAGAACTTATAACAGCGTCATTAGCCGCAATATTCTGAAAACGGATCCCACCAATATTGAAAAAATTTAAGAGTTTAGTTTCGTCAAAATCTTTGACCCTTATTTCGTCTCTTTTAGATTTGTTACGTGTATTATCATCTTCGGTTTGGGTACTGGTGAATTCTGCATAATCCTTTTCCTCGTTACCGTCTATAATTCTAGAACGACCTAATCCACTTGATACGATTGATTCTACACTTGTAATTACTTTAAATTCCTGTGCGCTTAAGCTTAGGACACCGCTAAAAATTAATAAAATACTAAAAATACTTTTTTTCATGATTTTGGTTTTTTTTAATGATTTGTCATCTTTTATAGATGAATATGGATTATTAACACATCAAACCAGTTTAAATTGTATATCACAGCCTCTAATGTGATGCTATAACAGTTCTAACAATCTTTGAATAAGTAGTAGAACTAAAAAACCCCGATGTATTCACATCGGGGTTTTAATATATTATAGTATGGTTCTACTGAATAGAGAAATCGAATACGGATTGATTATCCCGTCCCTGAGGTACGGCACCTTGGTAGATAAAGCAATATTCACCTGGCTCTAGAGCAGCCGGAGTTACTTTAAACTTATTGCCCTCAACTTCTTCAATTGAAAAATTTAGGGCATATTTTGGGTCAATTCCACTACTACTGGTAATCCAGCTTTCTTTGCCGGTAATTACCTCTCTAAGATTCTTTTTTTCCTTCACGGTCAATTTCACAAGTACAAATTCATTAGGGTTGCTGGCCATTCTAAACCACCAGTTGAAAATACCAGCATCACTACCTTGGCCGGTTTGCATATTGTCAACCTCGGTTACACTAGGGTCGAAAATAAACATGAATTCTGGCTGACTCTGACGAATGACATTGTTCGATTGTGTCTTAGGTAACTGAGCTTTTTGTTTGGAGTTGATGAGTCCTGAGACTAATTTTTGAGCAACAGCATTAGAGTTGGAACCAGAAAATACACTGGGCTGTATTAATTTATCTTCACCACTAGCATCGGTATAATATATGCCTGTTTTCGATTTGGTGTTTTGTTTAGACTTATCCATAATCAAGGATAAAATTTCAGAAGATACTCCTGCATTTTTCATTTCACCCAATGCAGAAATGGAGGCATCGAATTTTACATCTGAAGTATTTATTTTGTCAATAATCATGTAATCGTCAAAACCAAGTTCTACCATTTGGACGACGGATTCATTAGTAATTGTTTCTTGTGCGGCTCCAATGGTGGCAGTCATAATCACTAAAAATAGGAGGATTTTTTTAAAGGTTTTCATTTTCAGGTTTTTGGTTGTTAGTAAGGTGTTCTATATCAGCGTTAAATTTATACTATTTTTGGGTTTGAAAACGGTTACTTTGTATAATTGGAAAGTATTTTGTTTAAATGGTAGGAATTGTATATAAATCGACCGGAAGTTGGTACACCGTAAAATCTGATAATGGAGATTTTTACGACTGTAGAATAAAAGGTAAATTTAGGATTAAGGGTATTAAAAGCACCAATCCAATAGCGGTAGGTGACCGCGTGCATTTTGAAGTAGAAACTATTGGAGATGATACCATTGGTATTATCAATAAGATAGTGGATAGAAAGAATTACATCATCCGAAAATCGGTAAACCTCTCCAAACAGACCCATATTATAGCGGCCAATTTGGACCAAGTTTTTTTGTTGGTCACCTTGAATAATCCAACTACCTACCCGGTTTTTATAGACCGATTTTTGGTAACTGCCGAGGCTTATGAAATTCCCGCTATACTTCTTTTCAACAAGGTGGATAGCTATACGCCAGAAGAATTGGATGAAATCAAATATTTAGCCGCGCTTTATCGAAAAATAGGGTATACCTGTTTGGGAATTTCGGCATTGACAGGAAAGAATATTGATACGGTAAAGGAGATGATGCTAGGGAAAACCTCTATGTTTTCAGGTCATTCCGGGGTAGGTAAATCTACTTTGGTAAATTCCATTGCTCCTGATTTGGATATTAAAACTTCAAAAATATCGGAACAACATCTTCAAGGACAACACACCACTACTTTTGCAGAAATGTTCGATCTTGATTTTGGGGCCCGTATCATCGATACACCGGGAATCAAAGGATTTGGAATTGTTGATATGGAGAAAGAAGAAATTGGGGGGTATTTCCCTGAGTTTTTCGAGCTAAAACAAGACTGTAAATTCCATAATTGTATTCACATAGAAGAGCCTAAATGTGCTGTAAAAGAGGCTTTGGAAACAGGGGATATTGCCTGGAGTCGTTATCAAAGTTACCTTCAAATGGTGAAAGGTGAGGATGAAAATTATAGGGTTGACATTCACGAAGAGAAAAAATGAGAACAGTTATACAGCGAGTTTCTAAAGCAAGTGTAACGGTCGATGGAAAAGTAATTTCCTCGATTATTGGCGGATTATTGATTTTACTAGGAATAGAGAATGAAGATGACCAGGAGGATATCGATTGGCTGACCAAAAAAATTGCGAACCTCCGTATTTTTAATAATGCTGAAGGCGTAATGAATAACTCTTTGTTGGATAAAGAAGGAGACGTGATTGTGGTGAGTCAGTTCACCTTGCATGCCGCAATTAAAAAAGGAAACCGACCCTCTTATATGAAAGCCGCACGACCAGAATTAGCCATTCCACTTTACGAAAGTTTTATTAAAACGATGGAGCAGCAAATAGGTAAAAAAGTGGGTACGGGAATTTTTGGAGCTGATATGAAAGTGGAGTTATTGAATGATGGTCCAGTGACTATTTTAATCGATACAAAAAATAAGGAATAATGAATATTGAAAACGCACAGCAAGCGGTAGATGATTGGATCAAGGAACACGGGGTTCGCTATTTCAATGAATTGACCAATATGGCTCAATTAACGGAAGAAGTGGGAGAAGTAGCTCGGATTATCGCTAGACGCTATGGTGAACAGAGTGAAAAGGAATCAGATAAGAACAAGGACTTAGGTGAAGAATTGGCAGATGTCCTATTTGTAGTGTTGTGTCTGGCCAACCAGACAGGTGTCGATTTACAACAAGCTTTTGATAAAAAGTTAGATTTAAAAACAAAGCGTGACCATGATCGGCATCACGCCAATAAAAAGCTGAAATAGCATTATATTTGGCCTTCTTTTTAAATTACAAATACTTTGAAAATTCACCTCACCGGACCGACGAACACCCTTTTAGAAGCGCCTATTAAAATTACGGGCTCCAAAAGTGAATCTAACCGAAGCTTATTGCTTTCCGCTTTATATCCAAACATCAGTATTGAGAATATATCCAATTCAGATGATGCACAAGTAATGCAAAAAGGATTGACCATCAGTAATGGTACGGTCGATATTCATCATGCGGGAACCGCTATGCGTTTTTTAACTGGGTATTTTGCATCTCAGGAAGGAAAGGAAGTTACCCTTACCGGATCTAAACGAATGACGGAAAGACCTATTGAAATTTTGGTGGATGCTTTACGAAGTTTGGGTGCGGAGATTGACTATGTTCAAGATCAAGGTTACCCACCTTTAAAGATTAAAGGGAAACGACTTGTAAAGGATAAAGTGAGCCTTCCGGCAAATGTCAGTAGTCAATATATTTCTTCATTGTTATTGATAGCCCCACAATTACAAAACGGATTGGAATTGGAACTCATAGGTAAGATAACATCCGTACCTTATATCAAAATGACACTGGGATTGTTGGAAGAAATTGGCGTTAAAAGTTCTTTTGAAGGAAATAGTATAAAAGTGAATCCGGCAGCATCAGTGCCTGATACCAAATTAGTTGTGGAGTCGGATTGGAGCTCGGCCTCTTATTTTTACAGTATTGTCGCACTGGCCGACGTGGGTACAAAAATTTCGTTATCGGCCTATAAGCATAATAGTCTTCAGGGGGATAGTGTCCTAGGTGAAATTTATAAGTCATTTGGTGTGGATACCGATTTTGGAGCAGCACGAAATTACTCTGATAAAGACGGATAGAAAATTGTCAACTGAAAATAATTTTGACCTAGCGAACGCTCCGGATATTGCACAAACCATTGCAGTAACCTGTTTTGGATTGGGTGTTGGTTGTCATTTAACCGGCCTGCACACCTTAAAAATTAAGGAAACCGATCGTTTAGTGGCATTGGACACGGAACTTTCAAAATTTGGCGCACCCATTTCGGTTACGGATAAGACCTTGACTTTATTACCATCGGAAAATATAAATCCAGAGGTTACCGTAGATACCTATAACGATCATAGAATGGCCATGGCTTTTGCGCCATTGGCTATGAAAACTTCCTTGTTCGTTAATGATGCGGAAGTGGTTTCAAAATCCTATCCTGATTTTTGGAACGACCTCGAACAACTTCATTTTAAGGTAACCGAATTATAATTAGGGTTTTACTTGACAAGGCCTATCTGCAGATTGTATATTTGCAGCCGCAATTTGCTACACTAAAAAAAGAGTTACATGAAATTATCAAACTTTAGTTTTGAGCTTCCAAAAGAATTATTGGCAGAACACCCATCAGAAAATAGGGACGAGTCCAAGTTAATGGTCATTCATTCCAAGACCGGAAAAATTGAACACAAAATGTTCAAGGACATGATCGATTATTTTGATGAAGGAGATATCATGGTGTTGAACAATACAAAAGTATTCCCCGCAAGATTATATGGTAATAAAGAAAAAACAGGTGCTCGTATCGAGGTTTTCTTATTGCGTGAACTTAACGAGGAGCAGCGTTTATGGGATGTTCTTGTGGATCCAGCCCGTAAAATACGTATTGGTAATAAACTGTATTTTGGTGACGATGAGACCTTGGTAGCAGAAGTGATTGATAATACGACCTCTAGAGGAAGAACATTACGTTTTTTATACGACGGGGCTTATGTCGATTTCAGAAGAAAATTGAGGGAATTGGGAGAAACTCCATTACCTAAATATATTAAAAGGGAGGTTGAGCCGGAAGATGAGCAACGTTACCAAACCATCTATGCAAAGCATGAAGGAGCTGTAGCCGCACCAACCGCTGGTTTGCATTTCTCGAAGCATTTGTTGAAAAGATTGGAAATAAAAGGAATTAATTTTGCGGAATTGACCTTGCACGTTGGCTTGGGAACTTTTAATCCTGTAGAAGTTGAAGATCTATCTAAGCATAAAATGGATAGTGAAGAATTGGTGATCGATGAGAAGGCTACTGATATCGTTAACAATGCATTGAAAGAAAAGCGTCGTATTTGTGCCGTAGGTACTACCGCTATGAGAGGTTTGGAAAGTGCAGTTTCCTCTAACCACACTTTGAATACTTTTGAGGGATGGACCAATAAGTTCATCTTTCCTCCTTACGATTTTAGCATCGCCAATGCTATGGTAACGAATTTTCATTTACCAAAATCTACATTATTGATGATGGTATCCGCATTCATGGGTCATGATTTAATGAAAAAGGCCTACAAAGAAGCGATTATGGAAGGCTATAAGTTCTATTCTTATGGTGATGCCATGTTGATTTTAAGATAAATAGTGGCTTCCTTTAAAAAGGAAACCAAAAAATGTAAATCCCGCTTTATCAACATGATGAGAAAGCGGGATTTTTATAATACCTACCTTTAGAAGGATGGAAGAACAAAGGAAAAAGGACATACGGGCATTAACGCGCGACCAACTTCGGGAATTTTTTGTTTCCAATGGCGATAAAGCCTTTAGGGGCAATCAAGTCTATGAGTGGTTGTGGCAAAAAGCGGCGTATTCTTTTGAGGTGATGACCAATCTTTCAAAGGAAACCAGAGATATGCTTGAGGCTAATTTTGTCATCAACCATATTAAAGTGGATCAGATGCAGCGCAGTTCTGATGGCACTATTAAAAATGCGGTCAGGTTACATGATGATTTGGTAGTGGAATCAGTTTTAATCCCAACGAAAACCAGGACAACGGCATGCGTGTCTAGTCAGGTAGGTTGTAGCTTAGATTGTCGTTTTTGTGCAACTTCGCGTTTAAAGCGAATGCGAAATTTAAATCCCGATGAAATCTATGATCAAGTAGTGGCCATCGATAATGAAAGCCGACTCTATTTTGATAGACCTTTGAGTAATATTGTGTTTATGGGGATGGGAGAGCCCTTAATGAACTATAATAATGTGTTGAAGGCCATTGACAAGATTACTTCTCCGGACGGCTTAGGAATGTCCCCCAGAAGGATTACCGTTTCCACATCGGGTGTTCCCAAATTGATCAAGAAGATGGCCGATGATGAAGTCAAATTTAAATTAGCGGTTTCACTTCACTCCGCTATCGATGAGATTAGAACATCCATAATGCCCTTTAATGCCACCTTTACATTGGCAGATTTACGAGAGTCGTTGCAATATTGGTATCAAAAAACAAAAAGTAGAATCACCTATGAATATGTGATTTGGGAAGGAATAAACGATACACAAAAAGATGTTGATGCTTTAGTGGCGTTCTGCAGGTTTGCACCATCAAAAGTAAACCTTATAGAGTACAACCCTATTGATGATGGGGAATTCAAACAAGCTTCCAATAAAGCCATCGACCTATATGTGCATACCTTGGAAAAAAACGGAATTACGGTTACCGTGCGCCGCTCCAGAGGAAAGGATATCGATGCCGCCTGCGGACAGTTGGCGAATAAATCTTGATAATTAATTAGTATTGAGTAGTTAGAAAAATGAAATATTTTTTTTGCTAAAAGCCAACAGAATCTTTTTGCTTCAACTAACAAGCAATAACCGTTAACTGAGTGCTTTTGCGTAATTTTGCAACTCTAAGAAAGAACACCTGAAAATAGTAGCGCAAATAAAGGAACCTGTTTATCAGGAAATGGAACTTTTTGAGTCCAAGTTTAGGGATTCCATGTCTTCAAAAGTCGCGTTGCTCAATAGAATTACCTACTACATTGTCAATAGGAAAGGGAAGCAAATGAGGCCCATGTTCGTGTTTCTTACCGCCAAACTACTAAATAATGGAGAGGTGAACGAACGTACCTATAGAGGTGCTTCGGTCATCGAATTGATTCATACCGCTACTTTGGTCCATGATGATGTGGTCGATGAAAGCAACAAAAGAAGAGGCTTTTTCTCAATCAATGCACTTTGGAAAAATAAAATTGCCGTTCTCGTGGGTGATTACTTACTCTCTAAGGGATTGCTTTTATCCATCGATAATGAGGATTTTGATTTGCTTAAAATAATTTCGGTGGCTGTTCGTGAAATGAGTGAGGGCGAATTGTTGCAGATAGAAAAAGCGAGACGATTGGATATTACAGAAGATGTCTACTATGATATTATCCGTCAAAAAACGGCGACACTCATCGCTGCCTGCTGTTCTTTAGGGGCCTGTTCCGTAAAACCGGAAAGCAAGGAAGTAGAGGTGTTCCGAAAATTTGGGGAACTCTGCGGAATGGCTTTTCAAATCAAGGATGATCTATTCGATTATGGTGAAGAAGAAATAGGCAAACCTACAGGTATCGATATCAAAGAACAAAAAATGACCCTGCCTTTAATTTATGCCCTAAACCATTGCTCGAAAAAGGAAAAAAGTTGGGTCATCAACTCCATTAAGAACCATAACAAGGATAAGAAACGGGTAAAAGAGGTCATCAACTTCGTAAAAGAAAAAGGAGGACTTGATTACGCCGTCCAAAAAATGCTGAAGTATAAGGATGAAGCATTGGATATTTTGAAAACCTATCCGGAATCAAAATATAAGTCGGCGTTAGAATTGATGGTCAACTACGTCGTGGACCGTAAGAAATAGAATTTGTTTTTAAATTTAAAATACTGATTATTAGTATTTTATAAATAATATTGAAAATAGTTTATTTCTTAGGCAACTATTTTCAATCCGACTGCGTCTATGTTAATAGAAGACCAAACCAGTATTTTGAAACTTATACCATTTTATAAAAACGAAAAGCAACTGATTAAGAAAGCGATTTCTGGTCATAGTGGGGCGCAGGAAACGCTCTATAAAAAGTATGCATCCAAAATGCTAGGGGTCTGCCGACAGTACATTAGAGATGTTCATTTTGCAGAAGATGTGATGGTGGAAGGTTTTGTGAAAATGTTTAAAAATCTTGAATCCTTTCGATTCGAGGGAAGTTTTGAAGGCTGGTTGAGACGTATAATGATTAGAGAAAGTATTTCTTATTTAAGAGAACAGCAGTTCGTAGTGTATGATGATGAGCTTTATGAAAGCCATCAAGACACAGGAATATCACAAACTACGGATTTGGATACAGAACATATTCAACAGCTAATTGATGCGCTTCCTCAAGGATATAAAATGGTATTCGTGTTGTATACGGTAGAAGGTTATAAGCATCAAGAAATAGCGGACATGCTCTCCATAACGGAAAGTACTTCCAAATCCCAGCTCTTTAAGGCACGTAAAATCTTGCAAGAGCAATTGAAGAAACAAAATATTATAGGCTATGGAAACCGATAAATTTGAGCAACATATAAAATCCAAATTACAGGAACGCGAGATAGAGCCCTCTGCCAATGCTTGGGAGCGTATTTCAGGAGAATTGAAGGCTCCTGCTTCAGAACCTAAGAAATCTAATTATGTTTGGATGAGTATAGCGGCAAGCGTAGTGGTATTGATTGCCATATCAATGTTTTATTTTATTTCGGCTGATGAGGAAATTGGCAATGATACCATTGTGGTGGAGGAAAATACGAACCCTATAAACGAAAAGCTAGAACTAGAGGATTTAAACCTTTCTGAAGTTGAGACTATCGAAACTACGGATTTAGCAAAAGATAAGCTTGAGGATGAATTCCAGCAGGAAAATCTGGGTTTGGTAGTGGTTGAATCAAAGAGTAAAAATAAAATTAAAGGTCAATTATCGGATTCCGTATTGGATCCCAAAACAAGCGTTGATGACACGGCTTTAATGGCTAAAGTGGAAGAAACACTTATCAATGCTAAAGTGGCTGAGGTTTTGGCCAAAGTAACGATCATGGAACAGTCTAGTGCAGTGACAGATGAGGAAGTAGACTCACTTTTGCAGCAGGCGCAACATGATATTTTGAAACAAAAACTTTTTAGAACCGATGCATCGGTAGATGCAATGGCCTTATTGACCGAAGTTGAGGACGAACTTGATCAATCCTTCCGAGACCAAATTTTCAATTCTTTAAAAGCCGGTTTTATCAAAGTGAGGACTGCTGTCGCAGACCGAAATAATTAAACTAGTACAAATCGTTTTATCCTTTATCTCCATAATTTACTATGGGGAGTGGGACTGGAGTTTATTCATCAACCGGTACTGAGCATAGTCGAGGTATCAAAAATCAAAATCAGTATGAGAACAATTACACATTTTATTTTAGGAGTTGCCATTCTTTTTGCGGTCAATGCAATGACAGCCCAAGAGGAGTTTCAAAAGCGAGTAGAAATTTTAAAGGAACAAAAAAACAAAATCACGGAACAGGAGAAAGAAGCGTTAAAGTTTGAAGTTGAAAATATCAATGACCGGCTTGAAAATGGAGATATTACCGTTGACGAGGCCAATATGCTTAAGCAAAAGGCTGCGGAGAAGAGAGCTTTAAATATAGAGAACAGAATTGCCATTGTCGATAATCAAATAAACCTATTGGAACGTAATCAAGGAAAAATGTTGGTATTGATGGAATTGGATACTCTCAACGGGAAGGGCATTCGTTTGGGGGTTGATATCAATGGAAAACCAACGATTATCTTCAAATCTACCAATTGGAAAAAAGAAGTAAGGTACGATCGTAGGACCTATTCAGATTTTGTTTTGGCGGTAGGTCTGAACAATGCTATCATTGAAGGACAATCCTTAAATGATTCACCTTATAAAATAGGGGGGAGTAGATTTTTTGAAATGGGCTGGCAATGGCGTACACGGGTTTTTGAAAACTCCAATTTTTTGAGGTTCAATTATGGTTTCTCCTTCCAGTTTAACGGCTTAAAGCCAAAGGGGAATCAGTATTTTGTTGCTCTTGAAAATGGACAAACTGAGTTGCAGGAATTTGATTTTGACTTGGATAAATCGAAATTACGAATGGATAATTTAGTATTTCCAGTGCATTTGGAATTTGGCCCCTCTAAGTTAAAAAAAACCGAAGAAACCATGCGCTATTCCTTGAGAAATCAATTTAGGATTGGGTTAGGGGGTTATGCCGGTTTTAATATGAGCACCCGTCAAAAATTGAAATATGATCGTAATGGGGACAATGTAAAGGATAAACTAAAACGAGGTTATAATACCAATGATTTGATTTACGGCTTAAGTGCATATGCCGGTGTTGATGGAGTATTGTTGTATGTTAAATATGATTTGAACCCAATTTTTAAGGATGCTTTGATTGATCAACGAAATGTTTCCTTAGGTCTTCGATTCGATTTGTAAATCAACGAAATCCAAAGAACATAGTACTTTCAGCTGGGGTAATGGTTTAAAAAACCTATTATTCCAGCTGATTTTTAGTAGTGGACAATTCGTACTTCATCTCTTCCGTAAATTCATTTTCATAGAATACACGTTTGCAATGGTTGCACTCCATCATCCTATTGGTGGAAATCTTGAAGAGCTTAATCCAAAAAATATGAAAATAATTACTTTGGGTTACAGCGGTTAGTGTGCCTCTTTGCTCACAGTACGAACAGTTTGCGTTCACAAGTCTAATGGTCTTCTGTTTTCCAGGTCGTGTTCCAAAGAAAAGAATCATATGTATAATACGTTTGTTTACTTCAAAAGTAATAATTTTAGAGGCTTCTGAATTTTCAATAGAATTCGATATTTTCCATTTATGATTTCAAAAACTACCATAGATCAAGTGTATGAAACCGCCCGGCTAGAGGAGGTCATTGGTGATTTTGTACAGTTGAAAAAATCAGGTTCCAATTTTAAAGGATTGAGTCCATTCACAGATGAACGATCGCCCAGTTTCATGGTATCACCAGTTAAACAGATTTGGAAGGATTTCAGTAGCGGTAAAGGAGGGAATGTGGTAGCTTTTTTAATGGAGCATGAGCATTTTACCTATCCGGAAGCTATAAAATATTTAGCCAAAAAATACAACATAGAAGTAGAGGAGACGGAGCAATCCAATGAAGATAAGGAGCAGGCCAACGAACGTGAAAGTATGTACCTGGTTTCAGAATTTGCACAATATCATTTTAAGGAAATGCTTTGGAAAACCGAATTGGGTAAGGCGATAGGGCTAAGTTATTTCAAGGAGCGTGGGTTTACAGATGAAACCATTAATAAATTTGAACTTGGTTACTGTTTAGATCAGTGGGATGGTTTTACCACATCGGCATTGGATAAGGGATACAAACTCGAGTACTTGGAAAAAACCGGACTCACCATTGTCAAGGAAGATGCCAATAATCCCAACAGCCCTAGAAAATTCGATAGGTTTAGGGGTAGGGTCATGTTCCCGATACATTCCTTAAGCGGACGTGTGCTCGGTTTTGGTGGCCGTATTTTGACGAATGATAAGAAAGCGGCCAAATACCTAAACTCGCCTGAGAGTGATATCTACCACAAAAGCAAGGTGCTTTACGGTATTTACTATGCCAAACAGGCCATTGCCAAAGAAGATACTTGCTATCTGGTTGAGGGTTATACCGATGTCATTCAGTTTTACCAAAGGGGAATTCATAATGTGGTTTCTTCCAGTGGCACGGCATTAACACCAGAGCAAATTCGGTTGATCAATAGATTGACCAAAAACATAACGGTTTTATTTGATGGGGATGCTGCCGGTTTAAGGGCTTCCATTCGTGGTATTGATTTGATTTTGGAACAAGGAATGAACGTAAGGGTCTGTACTTTTCCAGAAGGCGAGGATCCAGATAGTTTTGCAAAGAACAACGAGCTGGAAGACGTGCTTTCGTATTTGGAGGATAATGCCAAAGACTTTATACAGTTCAAGGCTTCTCTATTGGTCAAGGAAGCTTCCAATGACCCTATTAAGAGAGCTGATACAGTTAGGGATATTGTGAACAGTATCGCGAAGATTCCGGATCAAATTAAACGGGAAATCTATATACAGGAATGTGCGCAGATCATGAACGTTTCGGAGAGCGTTTTGTTCAATACGCTTGCGCAGATAAATAAAAAGGATGCTTCCGACGTAAAAAAACAGCATAGGGACGAGCAAAAGGAAAAGGCCTTTGATGTAGTCCGTAACGAACCGGAACCGGAAAAGGTAGATGTTCAATACGTTTTGGAGCGAAAAATCATAGAATCCCTGTTGCTTTACGGAGATCAAAAGGAGGAATTCGAGGATTTAATATTAAAGGAGAACGAGTCCGGTGATTTAGTTTTGGAACCAGAATCCAATGAAATCAAGGTTTACGAGAAAATATATTTAGATCTTCAAGAGGATGAAATTGAGTTGGCCAACGAGGATTTTAGAAAAATGTATTTTAAGTTAATCGAGGCTTTGAATCAGGAAGAAGTATTTGCGATCACTACATTTATTTCTAGTTTGGATCAAGAAATGGCCAATCAGATTTCCTCCATTTTAATGGAAGAAGAACGATATACTTTACATAATTGGGAGAGTAGGGATATTTATCCCAAGAAAAAGGAAACCGGTATTGCCCAATTGGTAAGTGAAACCATATTGACCTTGCGTTGTTTCTTGATCAAAAAACGAATGCAGACACTTCAAAAAACAACCGCGGAACAAGATCAGGAACGGGATAATAGAGAGACTTTAGAGGAGATTATCAATTATATTCAATTGAATAAATTGTTGAATCAAAAACTGAATAGGGTGCTTTCGTAAATTTTTTTACCGAAATGAATTTGTATAAAAAAACCCGCTTTAGCGGGTTTTTTTAATCTATTGTTGGAACAGAGATTTAATACAATTCCAATGCTTTCGCTTGTTGTAGTAAATCGACCATATTGTCAACGTTTAATTTTTTCATTAGACGAGCTTTATAGGTACTTACCGTTTTCTCATTAAGATTTAAACCTTGAGCAACTTCTTTATTTCGTTTTCCACTAGCTAAAAGTTTTAAAACTTCTATTTCACGAGTGGAAAGCTTTCTAAAGAACCTTCTTGGTTTCTTGGTGCCTTCATCAAACGCAAGACGTTGGGCTAGCTCATTGGTGATGAACATGCTTCCTTCGCTCACTTTGGTTACGGCAGTAGTGATGTATTCGGTATCAGAGGATTTTGAAAGATAACCAAATGCACCCGCCCTAATGGCGCTAAGTGCATAGACATCTTCAGATTGTCCACTGTACATCAATACTTTTACATCAGGATATTCTTTTTTTATTTTTCGCAATGCTGCGATACCGTTCATTTCTGGAATATCCATTTCCAACATTACAACGTCTGGGGTCACTTTTTCGAGTTTTTTGAACAATTCTTCAGTGGTGGCCACTTCTTCAATCAATTCAAAACCTGCAGCTGTTTCTAAAACTTTTCTAACGCCCATGCGAATAATTGGATGGTTGTCAGCGATAATTACATTTATCATCAGATTATTTTTCAAGATTTCAATATTGCACTTGTCTCAAAATAACTACGTGCAATGTAAGTTTAAATACTAAATTTCGTGAATCAAAATTGCTGATTTTTTAATTTACATGCTAAATTTCTTACTTTTATTCGTTTTATTGGGCTATTAATAAGGTCAATAACTTATTTGAGGCTTTCAGGAATCTCACAAACAGGTATGGGATCCATTTTATGCTTGTTCATGGTGTTGAATCTTTTATAGATACCAAACACTTCTTTTTCCCTACCTTCAAAATCATCTGCAGTCTTACCTTTATCGCTCATGGCCATGGCCCACTCAAGTTCTGGATAGGAGGCCCCAATCTGGTCTTCATCGGTTCGGTCATCTCCCCAAAGTCCGTCAGTAGGAGCTGCATCAATGATTTCTTGATTAACCCCTAACACTTTTGCAATTTTATAAACTTCGGTCTTCAATAAATCTGCTATTGGACTAAGGTCAACACCTCCATCTCCGTATTTGGTATAAAAACCTACACCAAAATCTTCGACTTTGTTACCCGTGCCTGCTACTAAATAACGATTGAGTGCAGCAAAATAGTATAAACTGGTCATACGAAGTCTGGCCCTTGTGTTCGCCAAGGACATAAAACGGTCCTCTTCTTTTTCTACTGACGGAAAGGCCGCTACCAAACTATCAAATACGGGAGTCAGGTTTACGGGACGTCTGCTAACCGCGGAAAAATTTTCTTGTAACCAATCAATATGTCGTGAAGCGCGGTTAGATTGGTTTGGTGCTTGGTGAATAGGCATTTCCAAACAAAGAAGTTCCAAGCCGGTTTTTGCACAGAGTGTTGAGGTTACGGCAGAATCAATTCCGCCGGAAACACCTATGACAAACCCTTTTTGATTTGCCTCAGTTGCATAATCCTTTAACCAAGACACTATGTGGTCAATTACTTTTTGAGTTTGCATAGCCAAGCTTTATTTGTTAAAATCGATTAACTTTGCTTTAAAAATAAGTTGAACGTCGTGAAAAATAAAATGTATTCTAAAATACTTTTAAGGGTTAAACCTATTTTTATCGTATTCGCATTTTTTACCATTCTTTTTGGATGTAATAATGCCGATAAGGTAGAGGAGGAGATAGCGGCCATTCCTATGGATCTGAAAATTTCCCGTTTTGATCGGGAGTTCGCTGCTTCTGGAGAAGAAGGACTGCCAGCCTTACGAAAAATGTATCCTTATCTTTTTCCTGCTCCGGATAGTGTTTGGGTGGCCAAAATGAAAGATTCCCTTCAAATTGAACTTTTTCAAGAAGTAGGCAATGCTTTTCGAACTTTTGAGGCTGAAGAGGAAGGTTTAGTGGAGCTTTTTAAGCATATTAAATATTATTTTCCAGAATATGAGGTGCCTAAAGTGATTACGGTGACCAATGATGTGGATTATAATAATAGAATTATCCTTGCAGACACCCTTTTATTCGTGAGTTTGGATAATTATTTAGGTTCTCAGCATAAATATTATGGTGGTTTTCAAAGGTATGTAGCACAATCATTGGACCGTAATTATTTAGTAAGCGATGTCGCTAGTGCCTTTGCCAAGAAGGTAGTGCCAAGACCAAGAGATCGTACTTTTTTGGCTAAAATGATTTATTTTGGAAAAGAGTTATACCTAAAGGACAAACTGATGCCAAATTCAGAAGACCGATTGAAAATAGGCTATACTGAGCAAGAGTTGGACTGGGCTTTGGCCAATGAAGAACCCATGTGGCGAAATTTTATAGAAAATGAATATTTGTATAATACAGATACCAAATTGAATCAACGTTTTCTTGAACCCGCTCCTTTTTCCAAATTTGGCCTGGAATTGGACAATGAATCTCCCGGAAGATTGGGCAGATATTTAGGTTGGCAGATCGTGAGGTCTTTTATGGACAATAACACCGTTAACCTAAAACATATGTTGGCTATGCCAGCGGAAGAATTATTTAAGAAATCGAATTACAAACCAAGAAATTAAATGGCAAGTTTACATACTTCAGAAATCACGTTACGTGTAGGATTGGATGAAAATAGAATTCCGGAAAAGTTAAACTGGTCTGCAGAGGATGGTGGAATTGAAAATGAGGAGGCGAAGGCCATGTTGTTATCGGTGTGGGATAGTAAGAATCAAGAATCCCTGAAAATTGACCTTTGGACTAAAGATATGCCGGTGGATGAAATGAAAACTTTTTTCCATCAAACCTTGGTGTCTTTATCCGATACTTTTTTGAAAGCCACACAAGACGAAAAAATGACGGCTACCATGAAAGATTTCTGTGATTATTTTGCAGAAAAAATGGATTTGAAAGAATAGGGATTACGTTCAATAGTTACGCTATTTTAATTCTTTTGCCTCGCTTGGTTTTCTTTATCCAATAGATAATATACGAAGTGCCTAATACGGTGGGTATCATCCATGCCCAAAGGGAGGTATAGCCCAATCCTGCCACGATAAAGGCTGTGATAGAAGCAATCAATGCGCCCAACATTCTACTCAGGTGATTGATTAGCCATAGTTTTCGATTCTTTAAAGATTTGGAGTATAATTTAAAATCGCCATAGGGCATAAAGAGGCCAAAAGCTCCAAAGAACAGAAAGAGTATCCCTTGTGATTGGGAATGTGCCAAGTCGTTAATGCCAAATCCTATCATGAAAAGTGCGCTAAGGAACATGCTTCCTGAGACCAATTTATCGGTCAGGTTGGCTTTTGTTTTGGAGACTGATTTAAAAGTTAAGGCCCTGTTACCGGCTAATACCATATAAATCGTAAAAATACCGATTAAGAATAGGAAATTGTTAATGTGATCGGGCATTCTAGCGATAACCAATGAAATCAAGGAACTAATGATCATGGACCATGAAAACCATTTTCCCAAGTTTTTATGTTTGGCATTCCCTTTTCTAACTACAATACTAGCAATCCCCGTTAAAAGTCCGATGCTTCCAAAAAAGGCATGTATGTAAATGAAGAGTATGATGGTGTTTTCCATGGTCGGTTGGTTTACTGTTGCCTCAAAGATGCGCCAATCTTACAGATCTGCTAAAACAGGATTACCCAATTGTCAATTCTGTAGGATGGATCGTTCTCAAAAGTTTTTAAGTAATTATAGCATCCCAATCAACTACATCGTTATAGGAATGTGTAAAACCGATAGCGCGTTCTTTTGCAATGGTTTCCACGTCTCGATACACAGCTACATAGGTCTTGCGCCACTCCTTAGATTCATTTCCTGCAGAACCGTGTACAATGCGTTCATCATGTACGGTTATGCTCCCTCGCTTTACCGGTAGATAGACTATGTTATCGTCTTCACGTTGTTCTATAACTAACGTATGGCTTTCATCACGAGAAACACCGGCTGCCTTTTCTTGATTATTGAAGGATTTTGGAAAATGTTTACGAAGCTCCGGTTCTTTGTTGGTGCCGGGCAATACTTGTAAACATCCGTTAATGAGGTCTGAATCTGTTAGAGCCAAAGAAAAAGTAGCGGTCCAGGTGTTCTCCGTTTTGGGCCAATACCCTAAATCTTGATGCATGGCAAATTCCGCTCCCTTTTTACTGGGTTTTTTAGCGAGGAACTGCTCGTAATCCATGGCTATAGTACCCTCCGCATTCAATTGGTCTGCTAGATGTTGGGTGATTTCATGGTAAATATTGTTTGCCAGTTCTGGGCGGTACGTACTGGGCAACATGGCATTTACTAATTGAAATTCTTCCATAGGCGTGCCATAGGGTTGAGACATATCACAGAAATCCTTTCCCATTCGTTCCGCTTCCTTACCAGTAACAAAATGATCGAACCAAGGGTCTAGAAATTTCATTTCCTCCTCGGTTAAAACATCATGTAGCACAATATATCCTTGCTCTTGATACTGTTCTATTTCTTTTTGAGTAAGAATATAATTCTTACCCATTCTGCGATGACTGCCAGAATCTGGATTGGTAATACGTTCCATAGTGCCTTGATTTTAAGTTGCTGATAATCAAGTTACGGAATTTAGAAATCCCTTGGATGAAGAAAAGTACTTTTATGGATATTTAGATTTTCCTATTCTCGGACCTGTGTTGCCCGATGGTCATGTATTCACCTGTCGCCATTCTACGTGCGGCATCCTTTGCCTTTTGAGCTAATCCGCGCTCTTTCGCCTTCCAATACATACATAAAATGGGGTTAGTTGTGTTTACTCTTTCATCATCTGTCCCTTTTTAAATAAAATCCTGATTTCTTTCGAAAACGAGGTTTCTAAGAGAACTTGAGCAACAATTTTAGTAGGGTTGAAATCAAGCTGCTTCGAAAATGATGGAATCTTCATTTCTAATGTTGAGATTATGGTGTCCCTTTTTTTTAATATAGGGCTTACATTATTTTATGCCCTTTATTGGGGCTATGGTATCGTCTTTGCTATAAATGGTATTCATGAAGGCCGTGAATTCTGTCGTAAAGTGATCTAAGTTCAATGCTGAAGGTTTTAGATATCCAACAATTTTTTTCAATTCCTCTGATGAATAATCAATGGAATCTTCCAAGAGATTGGAGATGCCTAGAATCTGCGCAATAGGCTGTCTTACTTGGTGGGAGATCATAAAGATCATATCTTCCAAACCTTCAATATGTTTCCGTAGTGATTCTTCTGTTTTTATCAAATCTGTATAGGCCAATGAAAGTTCTGCCGCTAATGCTTTCTTTTCATCAAATTGTACGGCAAGTTCTTTATGTAATACAATTAGTTCATCATCTTGTTTTTGATGCTGGTGTTGTTGTAGGGCAATTTCTTTATTGGCAATCAACAATTCATCAATCCATTCTTGTTTTTTATTCTTATAGAGTGCTAGGTCCTTCTTGGTGCTTAGCAATTCTTGTGTACGTCTTTGTTTTTGATGGTATTGCAGCGCCAGTTGGTTATTGGCCCTTAAAAGTTCAAAGGCCCGTTTTTGTTTTTGGTCTTTCTGAAAATCCAATTCTTCGTTGGCAACGATAAGCTCTTCGGCACGTTTTCGTTTTTCGGTATTTTGCTTGGCAAGTTCCTTTTTAGCCGCAATAAGTTCATCAACCCGTAGCTGCTTTTCGTCATTTTGTAAGGTATTTTCTTTTTTGGAAAGTGCCAGTTCTGCCCGTAACGTCTCTATTTCTACTTTTTGGAATTCCAATTCTCGCTTTAACCTGAGATATTCGTCCATTTCTTGATCATTGTTCATACCCCTAGAATGTAAGTGATTGGTTAGTGTATGGTCTTTGAACTATTGGATAAAATCTACACAGGTTGGTAAGGTAGTGAATAAGCGGGGTAGTTGTTATTTTAAATTAAAATGGGAGATTAGTGATTGTGTTTGAGAGGGTTAGGTGTAATTTTATAATTAAGGTTTAAAACTATATTTTGGAGGCCTCCTAGTGTACATAACCTATCTATATTATTGTTGGAATTCCCTTTTGATCATTCTGGCCGTAATTATCCGCACGTCTTTAATGGGTTTGTCCTGTTGGTTGGTGTTAACGGCTGCAATACTGTCAACGATGTCCATGCCTACGACTACTTCACCAAAAACAGTATAGTTTTGGTCTAAGTGGGCGGCACCGCCTAAGGTCTTGTAAACCGATCGGTGCGCTTCTGGGTAACGATACGGTTTCATTTTGGTCAATTCTATCTGGGTTAAGGAGTCCAACACATTTCTTAAACCAGCGATAGAATCTTTCATTACGGAAATGGAAATACTGTCCAAAATCGTATCAGAGGCACCCATTTCTTCCATTTTATTCAATAATTCGGAAAGTTTTTCCCTCATGCTTTTTTGCTCTGGGGTATTTAGGACTTTATTGTAAGCTAGCCAATTATTGATGCGATTTTCCGCTATTGCCAAAGTACTATCCGTATAGGTTCTTCCCTGAATAATCGTGAATTGCGTACCACTGGAAGATTGGGTGGGATTGGTGTCATCTCCCATACGTGCTGCATTGATAGCTCCTCTTTTGTGAAATAGCGCGGGATGTGGCTCCGCATCAATCGTATAGGCTGATTCTGGTTGTTTTTCATTCCTTTCAGATTCGGGATATTTCGTATCTAGATTTCCTGTCTGAATCAGAAAATTTTGGATTACCCTATGAAAGGAAACACTATCATATTTTTTGGCATTTACCAGTTTAATGAAATTGTTTCGATGCTTAGGGGTTTTATCGGATAACCGAAAAACTATCGTTCCGTAGTCTGTGACCAGTTCAACATCTTTGGATAGGTCACATTTAAAAACTCCGGGCTCAATCTCTCGATCACATCCTGAGAAAAGAATGACAATACACCCAAGAATTAATGTGGTTACCTTTTTCATTACTTTGATTATTTGGGATTGAGTTTTTCGTTTAGGAAAATCATCGATTAAACAGCACCTATTCTTTATTCTTCTTTAAGAAATATCAGCGACCATATTGTTATTTGCAGCTTCCATTTCGCAAGTCTAACTTTTGATCCACCATCTGCTATTTTCATAATGCAGTTGAATACTATTCAATACTTTTATATTGAAAGGGATATTAGGGTCTTTTCGTATTTCGAAGGCACTCCACACCTCGGTAAGATTTCCAAATTGGCTTTGTTTTCTTTTGAGTTCTTTTTCATAGAATTCTTCTTCTGGGGGTAATCCTATGGGTATGTACTCCGTTTCAAAATGCCATAAAGTGAGTTGACTTTTCCTTCACCTACTTAATGGTCTTAATTACTTTACCACCTTTCATGACGAATGCTACCCTGGTTAATTCAGAAATATCATCAATAGGATTTTTCTTTGTGGCTATAATATCAGCCAATTTGCCAACCCTAATGCTTCCAATTTCGTCATCCATCCTCAATAGTTCTGCGTTGACCTTTGTACCTGCAAGTATGGCTTGTATAGGTGTCATACCTATTTCAGTAAGGAATTGGAATTCCTTGCCTGCAAAATTAGGAGGAAATCCTACGTTATCTGAGCCGACGCCCACTTTTACACCTCTTGCTATAGCTTTCGCATACATTATTGAAGATTCTTTGCGGTGCTTAATGGTTAAGTCATACATTTTTGATTGTGCCTTGCTATTCTTCCAAGTTTGAAGCCCGTATTCACCCACGCTTAATGTTGGGATTAGATATGCGTCATGCTCTAAAAATAAATCGATACTTTCATCATTAAGGAAGGTGCCATGTTCTATGGATCTTGCTCCAAACTTAATGGCTTTGTTGATGCCTTCTGTGGCATGGGCATGAGCCATGACAGGTACCCCTCTTCTAGTTGCTTCTTCTACGGCAGCAATTATTTCTTCATCGCTAAATTGAATATTTTGTGGATTGTCCCCTTCAGACATAAAAGCTCCGGTAATTAAAATCTTTATCCAGTCACTCCCATATTTTATTTCGTTTCGAATAGCCTTTTGGATTTCATCCTTACCATCCACGACAAGCCCATCTGCAATTACCGATTGTTCTGGAGCAATAAAATTGATATCACCACCACCACCGGTAACGGATAAATAATGACCAGCACCAAATATTCTAGGACCGTCAAATAATCCTGCGTTTATAGCATCCCTTATTTCAAAATGAGCATATTGGGTATCGGCATCGCCCGCTACTCTTAGGGAAGTCCAACCTTCATTAAGCCAATTTTGAACTACTTTTAAACCTCTAACTGCATTAAAAGCAGATGATCCCTTTATATGGTTTACTTGGTAGTCGTCTCCATATATTAGCGGATGTACATGTGCATCTATTAATCCGGGCATCACGGTATATCCTGTTAAATCGATTATTTTGTAATCTGACTTAATGATTTCCTTGGTGCCAATCTCTACGATTCGCTCAGCCTCAACAATGACAACCATATTGGTGCGAACCTCGTTGTCTTCGGCGGTGATGAGGTTGCCACAAATAATGGCGGTTTTATCTTGAGCACTAAGCGCAAGTGAGAACATAATTAGTAAAAGTGATGAACTTAGAATTTTTTTCATTTTTAGTCTTTTAAATAGTGCCGTCGTAAGCATATGAAACGAATTTCACCTTTGAAATCAACCTATAATCTGAGTTTTTTAGTTTGTTTTCGCTCTTTATTTTAACAAGCTAAATTTAAAAATTGGCAGGCCTTAACAAATTAGCAAAAATTTCTTGGAAAAATTGTACTGGCTAGGGTCCATCTAGCTTGTTCTAAAGAGTTATTTTTCACCAAGTTTTAAATCAGACTTCTCGTATTTAACAAATCCAGTATTAGTGGGCAACTGTTTTTTTAGAAGCCAATATTTCCGAACATTTTTTAAGCTTTGCTCGGGATTGTCTTTCATAAAATCACGGGTATATTGATTGAACATATTACTAGCTGCTATTTCCCGTTTAAATTCTGGATTTTCTTGGCGTTTTTCTAGTTGATGATATTTTTCGATTGCGTTTTCTAAAGTTTTTCCTTCATGGCCCTTTACCCAAGCCATAAAATCACTATTACAAGAAAAACTATTCCCAATTTCACTTTTCATAAATTTTCTGAAATTTGGTCCGAATGATACATTATCTGTAATTTTAGTTTTTAGGGTCAGTTCCGACTTTGCCCAATTAAATTTTGATTTCGGTTTTGCTCTTTTTGGCTTTGGTTTGATTTTACCATCATTATCCAACGCAAATATTATTCGGTCTCGAAGTTCAAATTTCGGTCCATTCGATGGTATTCCAGAAAGTTTACATATTTCGACCATTTCTACTTTCAGCCAATACCATTTATTGAATTCAGTCCCCGACTTTATATTTTCAATATCAGGTCTTTCCATATCGTGTTCGGATATTTTAACGATTATGCACAACGTCTAAGCAATGTCAAGTACGGCAGGCAATGAAACTTTTCGTTTCCGTCTGCGTACGAAGCTAAAGCTTATTATTTGGATTCATTTCTATTTTTCTAAAGCTAAATCCAGAAGATTTAGCAACTTCATAAATATACATAGACCATTTGGTAAAGCCCAAAAGTCTGCATTAGGCATAGGTATTGTTATCTTCTTTAGCGATTCGCAAGAGTATATACTAAACTTTGCGTAATACCGATTGAATAATTTGTATTGAGAATTTTGAGCCGTTCGAGTAAAGTCCAATTACATAAATAAGCTAAAAAGTCTATCTATTTAACTATTACACAAGATTGAAGTCCATCTCAGCGAACTTATTTTTTATTATTATCTTAATGGTTTGAATATTCACTCTTTTATATAATGATAAGAAAAATCATAGCAATAATTATTTTTGGAATTTTGTTAATGAATTGCGAAGGTGATCTTGAACAGGGAAATTGTGATGAAGGATTTTTTGAGCAAACTGATTTTGAGGGACGTTCATATTGTTTACCTTTAGCAGAGAAAGATGACATTGGAAATAGTATTTCTGATACTGAAAATTTGATTATTGCTGATTAACAAATGGTTAGAATGATGATATTAATAAAAACATCTAACTGTAATTACCTTAGTATTTAGGCTATTGAAGATAATAATTGTCTAAACCTAACAAGATGCCTTGATTTCGATTTTTGAGGGGGAAGGTATATCTACAAGATACCAATAAATCAGCAACTTAAGATAATTACATAAAAGTGTTTTTTTTTTAACTTCTTATTGTTTGCCTATAGCAGATGAAGATGACGTTGTAAATACCATTTCTGATGCTGAAAATTTGATTAATGCTTATTAATAAATTTTTAGAATGAAGATATTAATAAAAATATCTAAATGTAATTATAATAGTATTTAAGCCATTTAAGATCATAATGGTATAAACACCTATCGGGATCCGTTTATTTAGGTTTTAGAGCGGAAAATCCTACCTACAATATTCCACTGAAGAATAAAACTACGATTTTCAATAAGGGTGGGTTTACAGAAAAACATAAATGCGTTTAGAATGAAGTGGAATCCGGTACTTTTGCAGTATGGTTCAAAAATCGATTTCTCGAAAAATTATCTTTATCTACAATGCGAATAGCGACAAAGGTAGTCAATTGTTAGATTTCGCCCATAAAATCATGAGTCCGGCCACGTATGACTGCCAACTCTGTAGCTTGACTTTTGGCAAGTTTACGGAAGATAAACAGTGGAAAGCTTTTCGAAAAGACTTAATTAGCAAAGGCTATGCACCTTCCTTTTTGCATAAAGATGAATTTAAAAAAAGCTACAAAAGTAAATTTGGACATGCTTTTACCTTTCCCATAATACTTTTAGAAACTGAGTATGATTTGGAGGTCATGGTCACTACGCAGCAGTTGAACGACTTGGAAAAAGTAGAGGAATTGATTGCGGTTGTTGAGGCTTCAGTAGGGAGTTTGTAGTTTCAGTATTCAGTGAAAAGTAAACAGTTGCAGTTTACAGTAGGCAGTTAAAGGTCTTTAATATCGTATTAAGTACAGGGTACGAAGTACGAAATTGAGTAGTTAATGCTCCGGGTTTTAAAAGCGGTGTAGTTATAATTTATGTGGCTTTTCCAAATAGTTATAGAGGATTGTAACTATAAATTTATTTACGCGGTTACTGTACACTGAAAACAATGTAGAAAAGAAGCGGATTTGCTTTGGAATATGTACTTAATACTTCGTACTTATTTCCAACAACCAACAACCAACAACCAACAACAAACTATTTCGTTGCTTCAAAAAACTTTACGTTGATATCGTCAATATAGGCCAATAGCTCGTCGCGACCTTCGCGGTTACTGGAGCTAGTGACAAAATGGGGGGGTGCTTCTTCCCACATATCAGCCAAAAGAGTGTCCAGGTATTTTTTTACTTGGCGTTCTATGGCCTTGGGTTTTAACTTATCGGCCTTTGTGAAGATAATCGCAAAGGGAATGGCATTCTCACCTAACCACTGCATAAATTCCAAATCTATGGGTTGCGGGTCATGGCGTATATCCACTAAAACAAAAGAACAGACCAGCTGCTCCCGTTGTAAAAAGTAATTGGTGATATATTTCTGAAAGGTATTCTTATCCTTCTTGGAAACACGCGCATAACCATAGCCCGGTAAATCGACCAAATACCAATTTTCATTGATTTTGAAGTGGTTGATCAGTTGGGTCTTTCCGGGTCTACCCGATGTTTTGGCCAAGCTTTTACGCTCTGTCAGCATATTGATCAACGAAGATTTACCCACGTTAGATCTACCAATAAAGGCGTATTCAGGAATAGCTTCATTGGGGCATTTGGCAACGTCTGAGTTGCTCATTACAAAGTCGGCCGACTTTATTTTCATCCGTTGGTATATTTTAGAAGTTGTTTTTCTCCAACCAGTTGTCCAGAATGGTATTGAATTCCTCTGGGTGTTCCATCATAGGCGCATGTCCGCATTTATCGATCCAAAATAGATCAGAATTTGGGAGTAGCTCATCGAACAATTCTGCAACGTCTGGCGGGGTTACACTATCGTTTTTGCCCCAGATAATACAGGTTGGGGTTTTCATTTTCGGTAAATCTTGCGCCATATTATGCCGTATCGCACTTTTGGCAATGGCTAAGGTTTTCACCAATTTTACACGGTCGTTTACCGTGGCAAATACCTCGTCCACGATTTCCTTAGTGGCCACTTCTGGGTCATAAAAAACATCTTGTGCCTTTTTCTTGATAAACTCATAGTCACCCCGTTTTGGATAACCATCACCCATAGCACTCTCGTAAAGTCCAGAGCTGCCGGTAATGATTAGGCCCTTTACCTTGCCGGGATACATTTTGGTATGTAGCAGCCCAATATGGCCACCTAATGAATTGCCCAAAAGAATAACATCATCCAATTCTTTATGGTCAATAAACTTTTTAAGGTACTTGGCAAAATTCTTTACCGTGGTCTTGAGCATGGGCATGGAATACAAGGGCAATTCTGGGATAAGTACCTTATAGCCCTTTTCCGGGAAATGGGAAGTTACACCTTCAAAGTTGCTAAGCCCGCCCATAAGCCCGTGCAAAATAATAATGGGTTTGCCTTCGCCTTTTTCAATATAATTAAACTTTCCGTCCTTAATCAAATCTTTTTCCATGCAATTTGCTCATCACTTAGGCCCAAATATAGGTAATTAAGCAGAATAGCAAACAAGTAGTTGTGAAATCACTACAGTGGTAAATAGTGATTTTCCTAGCCTTTGAGAATTCTTCAAAATCCCTTTTTCGACCATATGGAAGTCTAAGGGGTAAATTGTGTTCAAAAAGTTGGTAATTTATTAACAAAGTGGATTTTAGTGGTAAAATGTGGTAATAATATTTATATATTTGAGTTATAGAATAAAAACCTACCCATTTTGGACATTTATTTTTTCGGGACATTCAACTGTAAGGCAGATGCCAAAGGCCGTATTATGCTGCCTGTGATGTTGCGCAATCAAATGACCCCAATTTTAAATGATGGTTTTTTTATCAAAAAATCCTACTACAGTGAGTGTTTGGAATTGTACCCGGCGCAAGAATGGTATAAGGTGAATGCGGAGTTGGGAGAAGCAAGCAGATTTGATGAGGAGGCCCAGGCGTTCAAGAGAATGTTCATGAACGGTCTTAGTCCGGCAAATGTGGACACTACAGGCAGGTTGCTCATTCCTAAGGATGTCATTACAACTGCTGGAATCACGAAAGAGGTGAAGGTGGTTTCTATGGGAGAGCGTTTGGAAATTTGGGACTTGGATACTTATGAGGCTGCTATTTCAGCATCGGTGGAGGAGAAAAAAGAATTGGCGAAACGAGTAATGCTAAAAGGAAAATCGAAAGGGGATGTATCATAATCCGGTATTATTAAAGGAATCGGTCGATGGTCTAGCGATAAAAGAAGATGGAGTATATGTGGATGTGACATTTGGTGGGGGCGGTCACTCCAAAGAAATATTGAAACGATTGGGTCCTGGCGGTAAATTGTTCGCCTTTGATCAAGATGAAGATGCACGCGCAAACCGATTAGGGGATGAGCGATTTGTGTTGATCGAGGAAAATTTTAGGTTCCTGACTCAATTTTTAAAGTTCTATGGCATAAGGAAGGTAGATGGAATCTTGGCAGATTTTGGAGTTTCATCACATCAGTTCGATCAGGCGGAAAGAGGTTTTTCTACGCGGTTCGATGCTGATTTGGATATGCGGATGAGCAAGCGTAATGCTATTTCGGCATTTGATGTCGTCAATAAATATGATTACGATGATTTGCGAAACGTATTGTTCAATTATGGGGATCTGCGAAATGCGAATGCCATGGCGAAAGTCATTGTTGCCAGCAGGGAGCAAGAAGAAATCAGAACTACCGATGCGCTTAAGGCTGCGTTGAAGCAATTTTTGCCAGAACATAAGCAGCATAAGATTTTGGCCCAGATCTATCAGGCGATACGTATTGAGGTCAATCAAGAAATGGAAGTCATTAAGGAGTTTTTGCTTCAGGTGCCAGAAATTTTGAACGATAAAGGAAGATTAAGCGTCATCAGTTACCATTCCTTAGAAGACCGATTGGTGAAGAATTTTATCAGGGCCGGAAAATTTGAAGGTGAGCCCGAAAAGGATTTTTATGGCAACATAGAAGTGCCGATGAAAAAAGTAGGAGGATTAATTGTCCCGTCAAGGGAAGAAATAAAATTGAATAATAGAGCGCGTAGCGCAAAATTGAGAATAGCGGAAAAGTTATGACAAAAGGTAAAATGAAAACGGGGGTCTTGGACCTTTTAAAAGGTAAATTTTTGGTAAGCGGTGATGCGCCCAAGAATTGGCTGTTTATCATTTTCATCTCTTTTCTAGCGACCGTTATGATCAGCAGTAGTCATAGCGCCGATCAGAAAGTGCATAAAATTGCTTCTTTGAACGAAGAGGTGAAAGAGCTTCGGAATGAGTTTGTCGACATGCGTTCAGACGTGCAGCAATTGAAACTGGAATCCAATATAATGGGTACGGTTTCAGCAAAAGGTTTGTTTCCTTCGGAGACGCCGCCAAAGAAAATAAAGGTCAAATCTTTAAATCCCACAGATTAAATGGCCGCAACGGATAAAAGCATACTCACACGACTTTATATTGTAGCGGGTTTTCTCGTGCTATTTTCAGGTGCCGTACTGTTCAAGTTGGTTTCCATTCAATTGGTGGATGGGGAAAAATACCAAGCTTTGGCAGAAACGCGTACTTCGCACATGTTCACCATAGAGCCGAACAGGGGTAACCTGTATTCGGACGACGGTAGTCTTTTGGCCACGTCTGTTTCTAAATACACCATTCGCTTTGATGCTGTAACCGTTAGCGATGCAGATTTCAAGGAAAATATAAAGCCTTTGTCAGATGCTTTGGCGAAACAATTCGGTAAAACATCATCCCACTATCAGCAAATTCTTAGAAAGGCCAAAGGAGCATAAAAATAGGTATGCGTTAATTGTGCGCGATCTGGATTATTCAGATTATATGGCTGTCAAGACCTTTCCGTTGTTTAACAAGGGTGCTTTTAAGGGTGGACTGATTATTGAACAAAAAACAAAACGTGAACATCCTTTAGGTAAGATAGCAGAGCGTAGTGTAGGTTATGAGCGTGTAGATGAAAATGGTTACCGTACCCGTGTGGGTATGGAAGGTGCGTTCAGTGAATACTTAAGAGGTATTGAAGGTAAGCGCTTAAAGCAAAAAATAGCCAAAGGGCAGTGGAAACCTATTGGCAATGACAATACGATAGAGCCTAAGGATGGGTATGATGTGTATTCTACCATTGATATCAACATTCAAGATATTGCACACCATGCCTTGTTGAAGCAGTTGGAGAAATATCAGGCAGACCACGGTACCGTAATAGTTATGGAGGTAAAGACCGGTGAAGTAAAAGCAATTGCTAATCTGGGCCAAACTCCTGATGGCAAATACTACGAGCGTCTAAATTATGCCATTGGTGAATCTCATGAGCCAGGGTCAACCTTTAAGTTGATGAATTTGGTAGCCGCCTTAGAGGATAAGGTGATTGATACCAGTTCTATAATCGATACCGAAAAAGGTCAGTGGAAAATATATAGACATTGGGTAAAAGATACCAAGCACGGCGGACATGGTAAAATATCTGTGGCCAAAGCTTTTGAAGTTTCCTCCAATGTTGCCTTTGCAAAAATGATTCATAATGGGTATAAGGACGACCCGGAAAAATACGTAAACCGCTTAATGAGCATGGGTATCCATAAGGAATTGGGATTGCCTGTTCGTGGTGAAGGTAAACCTGTATTAAGATACCCTGGAGATAAAGGCTGGTCTGGTCTTTCATTGGCTCAAATGGCATATGGTTACGAAGTTTCAATGACTCCTTTGCAAACATTGGCATTCTATAATGCGATTGCAAATGACGGAGAAATGGTGAAACCTAGACTTTTAAAAGAGGTTAAGGAGTGGGACAAATCCATCCTTCGGTTTGATAAAAAAGTATTGAATCCTGCAATTTGTTCACAGGAAACAGTAAAACAAGTGCAGCAAATTTTAAAGGATGTTGTAGAAAAGAAATACGCTACAGGTCATGGTATGTATTCTGAGAATTTTTCTATGGCCGGTAAAACAGGAACGACACAAACGAACTATGTGTCTAAAGATAAAAGTAAGTACGAATACATTTCTTCGTTTGCAGGTTATTTTCCGGCAGACAACCCCAAGTATTCATGTATTGTAGTCATTCATAAACCGGACAAAAGTGTTGGTTATTATGGTGCCGATGTATCCGGACCCGTATTTAAATCCGTCGCACAAAAAGTATATGCCACTTCTCCTTTAACCGATGAAGTTGATGTTAAGGATGTGATGATTGCCGGAGGTGAAGAAGCCTTTGAGGGATATTTTACGAATGCCCAGAAAAATTATCAGCAAGTGCCGAATTTGAAGGGAATGAGCGGAATGGATGCCGTAGCCATTCTTGAAAATTTAGGAATAGAGGTAGAGGTTAAGGGTAACGGTACGGTAAAACACCAATCCATCTCTAAAGGAACCGATATCAAAAAAGTGAAAAAAATAGTATTGGAATTGATATGAAACTATTGAAGGACATATTATATAAGGTACATCTTACTGCAGTTAGCGGTACGACTTCTTGTGATATAGCCTCAGTTTGTTTTGATTCTAGGGAAGTCAAAAAAGGAGATGCCTTCGTTGCCATTAAAGGCACGTTGACAGATGGTCATAAGTATATCGATAATGTAGTCGCTGCAGGGGCACGTGCCATAATTTGTGAGCAATTACCCGCTACAATGGTCGATGATGTCACGTATGTTGAGGTAGAGAACGGCAATCAGGCATTGGCTCTAATGGCATCCAACTATTATGATAATCCATCCAAAAATTTAAAGTTGGTAGGGGTTACGGGTACCAATGGTAAAACCACCGTATCCAGTTTATTATATCAGCTGTTTAAAAAAGCAGGTTTTAAAGTAGGACTATTGTCCACCATAAAAATAATGGTAGATGAAAAGGAATTCCCTACAAAGCACACGACTCCAGATGCCTTGGTCATCAACAAGCATTTGGCTTTGATGAACGATGCAGGGGTGGAATACTGTTTTATGGAGGTAAGTTCACATGGTATCCATCAAAAAAGAACAGAAGGTTTGGTATTTGAAGGCGCTATTTTCACCAACCTGTCCCACGATCATTTAGACTATCATAAAACCTTTGCGGAATACCGCGATACCAAAAAAATATTGTTCGATCAACTGCCAAAATCGGCATTTGCGCTTACTAATATCGATGATAAGAACGGCCTGGTGATGTTGCAGAATACCAAGGCAAGAAAATATACCTATGCCCTTAAGAACTATGCGGATTACAGGGCGCAGATTCTGGAAAATCAATTTGATGGTCAGTTATTGAAGATCAACGAGCAGGAATTGTGGAGCAAATTGATCGGGAGTTTTAATGCCTATAATATGTTGGCCATTTATGCTACGGCCGATTTATTAGGATTGGAAAAACTGGAAATCTTACGCCTTCTCAGTGAGTTGGATAATGTGGACGGAAGGTTTCAATATTATATATCTAAAAACAGAATTACGGCTATTGTTGATTATGCCCATACGCCGGACGCCCTAAAAAATGTGCTTGAGACAATCAACACGTTGAGAACTGGAAATGAAAACGTCATCACCGTTGTGGGGTGTGGTGGCGATAGAGACAGATCAAAGCGTCCGGTAATGGGCAATATCGCTTCAGAAATGAGCAACAAAATCATTTTCACTTCAGATAATCCAAGAACGGAGTCCCCATCCGAGATTATTTCTGAAATGGAAGCTGGGGTTGAGCCGCAACATGTAAAAAAAATACTATCCATTGAAAATAGGGAGCAGGCCATTAAAACGGCCTGTCAATTAGCCAATGATAACGACATCATATTGGTAGCTGGTAAAGGTCATGAAACCTACCAGGAGACGAATGGTGTTCGTATAGATTTTGATGATTTTAAAATTGTAAAGGAGCTTTTACAAAGCTTAGGAAAATGATGGTCCCAAAGGGATTTTGGGGATAATCTTAGGAATGTCCCATAAATGAAAAAACTATGTTAACCTACTTGTTCGAATATTTAGAAAAGCAATACCAGTTCCCAGGAGCTACGCTATTCCAATTCAGTACGTTCCGTGCGGGTATGGCCATATTGTTTTCGTTGATGATTGCAACGGTATTCGGTAGACGTATTATCCTCTTCCTACAAAAACAGCAAGTGGGAGAAACTATTCGTGATTTAGGTTTGGATGGTCAAAAACAAAAGGCTGGTACGCCAACTATGGGTGGTATCATTATCATACTGGCTACGTTGATTCCGGTAATCCTCTTTGCCCGGTTAGAGAATATTTATATCATCCTATTGATATTTACCATGTTATGGATGGGGGTCATTGGGTTTTTAGATGATTACATCAAGGTGTTCAAAAAAAATAAAGAAGGACTTAAAGGAAAATTTAAGGTTTTAGGTCAGGTAGTATTGGGTCTTATTGTAGGAGCGGTGTTGTATTTCCACCCAGAAGTGACCATGCGTGATCATGATAAAACCATGATTACAGAGCAATATACAGTTGAGGAGGTAAAAGGAGAGGAAATCAAGTCTACCATGACTACAGTTCCGTTTTTTAAGAATAATGAATTTGACTACGGCTACTTGATTGAATGGGCCGGGGAAGGCGCCAAAGAATACGCTTGGTTGTTGTTCATTCCTATCATCATTCTTATTGTAACCGCGGTTTCCAACGGGGCAAATTTAACAGATGGTATCGACGGCTTGGCCGCAGGTTCATCGGCAATCATTGTGTTCACTTTAGGAATTTTTGCCTTGGTTTCGGGTAATATTATTTTCTCGGATTACCTGGATATCATGTATATCCCACGTGTTGGGGAATTGTTGATTTTCATTACCGCATTTGTGGGTGCCTTGATCGGGTTTCTTTGGTATAACGCTTTTCCGGCCCAGGTATTTATGGGTGATACGGGAAGTTTGACCATAGGTGGCGTAATAGCCGTTATTGCTATCATCGTAAGAAAAGAATTATTGATTCCCATTTTATGTGGAATCTTCTTTGCGGAATCGCTTTCCGTGATGATGCAAGTAGCTTATTTCAAATATACCCGGAAGAAATATGGAGAAGGCAGACGTATATTTTTAATGTCTCCCTTACATCATCATTATCAGAAAAAAGGATATCACGAGAGTAAGATCGTTACCCGTTTTTGGATTATCGGGATACTCTTGGCCATTGTAACCGTGGTGACCCTAAAAGTTAGATAGATGGCATTATTGGTGATTCTAGGAGGTGGCGAAAGTGGTGTGGGTACGGCCATATTGGGCTTGAAAAAAGGGTACGAGGTATTTGTATCCGATAAAGGAAAAATAAAAGAAGAATATAAAAACGTTCTTGAACATTTTGGAATTGATTGGGAAGAAGAACAGCATTCGGAAGACCGCATCCTAAAGGCCGATTTGGTCATGAAAAGTCCGGGTATACCCGATAAAGTGCCGTTGGTAAAGCAATTGGTGGAAAAGGGGATTCCGGTACTATCGGAAATCGAATTCGCCTCAAAATATACGGATGCGAAGATTATTGGAATCACTGGTAGTAATGGAAAAACAACCACCACCATGCTCACCAACCATATTTTGGTAGCTGGCGGATTAAAAGTGGGTATGGCCGGTAATATTGGTGACAGTTACGCCAAAATGGTCGCGGAACATGATTTTGAGTATTACGTTCTGGAAATAAGCAGTTTTCAATTGGATGGGATTGTGGATTTTAAACCACATATCGCCGTCATCACGAACATAACACCAGATCATTTGGACCGCTATGAATACAAGTTTGAAAATTACGTCGCTTCCAAATTCAGGATTGCTGAAAATCAAGATGAGAACGATTATTTGATTTACGATGCAGATGATGAAGTGGTGGTCCAATGGTTGAAAGAACACCCGGTCAAATCCAGATTAATGCCATTTTCGCTAAAAAACACTTTTAAAGAGGGGGCATTTTTAGAACAAAACGAGATTAAAATTAGAACAACAACAGACACTATAAGCATGATTAAAGACACTTTGGCCTTAGAAGGTCAACACAATGTAAAGAACACGATGGCAGCTGCCACTATAGCGAAACTGGTCGGTATCCGTAAGGAAACGATACGAGCTTGTGTGTCAAATTTTCAAGGGGCACCACATCGCTTGGAAAAGGTTTTGAAAATAAACCATGTGGAGTATATCAATGATTCAAAAGCGACTAATGTGAATTCAGTCTATTATGCCTTGGATAGCATGAAAACACCAACGGTTTGGATTGTAGGTGGTGTTGATAAAGGCAATGAGTATATGGAATTGATGCCTTTGGTACGTGAAAAGGTAAAGGCCATTATTTGTTTAGGTGAGGACAATGAAAAAATAAAGCATGTCTTTGGTAAGGCGGTCGACCTTTTGGTAGAGACTTACGCCATGGAAGAAGCCGTAAAAGTGGCTTATAAAATTGCGGAACGTGGTGATACGGTATTGTTATCCCCAGCATGTGCCAGTTTCGATTTGTTTAAAAATTATGAGGATCGTGGTGATCAATTTAAGAACTGTGTAAAACAACTATAAGTGTTGAAATATTTCCAAGATATAAAAGGGGATAAAGCCATTTGGGCCATTACGGCACTCTTGGCGTTATTCTCATTTTTACCGGTGTACAGTGCCAGTAGTAATTTGGTATATGTAGTGGGTAATGGAACACCAGCGGGCTACTTGGTAAAGCATGCCATCTTGTTGTTCCTGGGTTTTGGAATTATTTATGGGGTACATAAAATACCGACACACTTTTTCAAAGGGCTTTCCATGATTGCCCTCCCTATTGTTTTGGTATTATTGGTGTTCGTGTTGGCGCAAGGAACTTCTAGCGGCGGCACCAATGATAGTAGGTGGATACGCATTCCGTTAGTTGGTTTTGGTTTTCAACCTTCCAATTTGGCGGCAGTAGTTTTAATGATTTATGTGGCCCGTTATTTTTCAAAGGTGAGGGATATAAAAGTGACCTTTAAGGAAAGTATATTGCCCTTATGGCTTCCTGTATTTTTAGTGGTGGTACTTATTTTACCCGCTAACTTTTCTACGGCGGCCATCATCTTTTCGATGGTATTGATGCTTTGTTTTTTAGGCGGATATCCTATGAAGTATTTATTGGGAATTGTGGGAACCGGGGTGCTTTGTCTTTCCATATTCATTCTAACGGCTAAGGCTTTTCCAGATTTGTTTCCTAACCGGGTAGACACGTGGATGAGTCGTATCGATAGTTTCTCGAATCCGGAAGATACCGAAGCGAACTATCAAATCGAGAAAGCCAAAATAGCCATTGCCTCTGGGGGTATTATGGGTAAGGGTGCTGGTAAAAGTGTACAAAAGAATTTTCTACCACAAAGTTCATCGGATTTTATCTATGCGATCATTGTTGAAGAATATGGTTTACTAGGGGGCTTTGCGCTGATGTTCTTTTACTTATTTCTTTTATTCCGTATCGTGGTGGTAGCCAATGGTTGCAACACGATTTTCAATAAACTATTGGTGTTGGGCGTAGGACTGCCCATTGTTTTTCAGGCAATGATCAATATGGCGGTAGCGGTAGAATTGTTTCCGGTAACGGGACAGAATTTGCCACTGATCAGTAGTGGAGGTACCTCCAGTTGGATGACCTGTTTGGCCATAGGTATTATTTTGAGTGCAAGTAATAAAAGTATCGTTCAGGAAAGTAATGATGTTTCAGATATAGATGATACGAACCCCTTAGAAGTACTAAGTGGGCAGTTATAAGTTCATATTATCCGGAGGTGGCACAGGCGGACATATTTATCCGGCCATAGCCATAGCTAACGAGTTAAAGCGAAGGTATCCTGATGCCGAGTTTTTATTCGTTGGGGCCAAGGATAGAATGGAGATGGAGAAAGTTCCGCAGGCGGGATATAAGATTGAAGGATTATGGATTACAGGGTTGCAACGGAAACTGACCCTTAAAAATTTAGTGTTTCCAATAAAATTGATCAGTAGTTTGATGAAAGCGAACAACATCGTATCCAAGTTTAAGCCACATGCCGTAATAGGTACTGGGGGCTTTGCTAGTGGTCCATTGTTGAAAATGGCAACTGCAAAAGGAATTCCATGTTTGTTGCAGGAGCAGAATTCTTTTGCGGGCATAACGAACAAACTATTGAAGGATAAAGTGGAGAAAATCTGCGTGGCCTATGACGGTATGGAGAAATTTTTTCCGAAAGGATAAAATTGTGAAAACCGGGAATCCGGTCCGGTCAGATTTGGTCGAACTTAATGCAACCAAAAAGGAGGCGTTGGATTTCTTCGGTTTAGGACAGGATAAGAAGACTTTATTGGTTTTAGGAGGAAGTTTAGGTGCAAGACGGATAAATGAATTAGTGGCGAAGCATCTCTCTTATTTCGAAAAATTAGGTCTGCAGGTGCTTTGGCAATGTGGAAAAGGGTATTACGAACTATATAAAGTAAATGCATCCAAAAGAATAAAAGTACATGCTTTTTTGAACGATATGGATAAAGCCTATGTAGCGGCAGATTTCATTATTTCTAGAGCGGGCGCTGGTGCGGTATCAGAATTATGTTTGGTAGGTAAACCCACGTTTTTTATTCCATCACCAGTAGTGGCAGAAGACCATCAAACCAAAAATGCACTGTCACTTGTTGGTCATGATGCGGCAGTGATGATTAAGGAAACGGATTTGGAAGCTAAGTTTAAGAGTGAGTTTGAATCGGTAATCAATTCCCCGGAAAAGCAAGCTCAATTATCAAAAAATTGTAAGGCCTTGGCTTTGCCGTTTGCAACACGCGATATCTGTAATGAAATAGAAAAATTATTGAAGTAACATGAATATTGAGCAAATACATAGGGTATATTTTATTGGAATAGGAGGCATTGGTATGTCTGCCTTGGCCCGGTATTTTGCTTTTATCAATAAAACGGTTGCGGGTTACGATAAAACAGAAACTCCGTTGACCATGGAGTTGTCAGCGGCTGGCATGGCTATTCATTATACCGATGATATGGCAGAAGTGCCAGCTGAATTTAAGGATGCTGAACATACCTTGGTAGTGTATACACCGGCCGTACCTGCAAGTCATTCCGAATACAACTACTTTTTGGATAATGGTTTTATCCTTAAAAAACGATCAGAGGTATTAGGTCTAATTACTAAAGATTCTTTTTGTTTTGCGGTAGCGGGCACGCATGGTAAGACAACCACTTCTTGCATTTTAGCGCATCTGTTAAAGGAAACGGGAGTGTCATTGACCGCATTTTTGGGAGGAATCTCAGAGGATTTCAACAGTAACTTCCTATTGGAGGGAACAGACTATTCCGTAGTAGAGGCAGATGAGTTTGATCGTTCTTTTTTACGATTGACACCCACTGTGGCTTGTGTAACGTCTATGGATGCCGATCATTTGGATATTTACGGAGATGCGACGGAATTGGAAAAGTCCTTCGTTGATTTCACGAACCGATTAAAACCGGGCGGAAAATTATTTGTGCGTAACGGGTTGCCTTTGGAAGGCTTGACCTATGGAATAGAAGACGATTCGGATTATTGTATCCGAAACATAAAAATAGAACATGGTGCCTACATTTTTGATTTGGAAACTCCTAATACAGTTGTAAAAGGAGTGAAGTTTAACAAACCGGGCAGACATAATTTGCTGAACGGTTTGGTTGCTTTTGCTATGGCGATGGAATCTGGTTCCCCACCTCATCGCTTAGCTGAAGCTTTAGGAAGTTTTAAAGGAGTTCAAAGACGGTTTTCCTATAAAATTAAAACGAACGAGTTCATTTTTATAGATGACTATGCGCACCATCCAACGGAAATAAATGCCGTTTATGAGGCCATAGCAGAGATGCATCCCGGTAAAAAGGTCCTGGCCATTTTTCAACCCCATTTGTTCTCTAGAACACGAGATTTTGCAGATGATTTTGCAAAAAGTTTATCACAATTTGAGAATTTGATGTTGTTGGATATTTATCCGGCACGGGAAGAACCTATAGCGGGGATAGATTCAAAATGGTTGCTTGATAAAATTAAAAGTGGTAATAAAAAATTAGTTTCAAAAGAACAAATCATTTCAGAAATAAAAGCCCAGAATCCGGAAGTTTTAGTGACCATGGGGGCGGGCGATATTGGTTTGGAAGTTATTAAAATCAAAAACGAAATGTCATATGCGCATTAATTGGAATTATATAAAGTTAGTTGCCTTAATACTGGTAGTCATGGGGTTGTACGCTTTTTCCAACAATCGAAACAGGTCTAAGGTAGTTCGTGAAATGAAGGTGGAGTTTGTAGGGGATGATAACTTATACCTTACAGAGGGCACGGTTAATAAATTGTTAATACAAAATTTTGGGAGTCTCGAAAATGTCCCTAAAGAAAATTTAGTTTTGAATACTGTAGAAAAAGCCATAGAGGCTAATGAAATGGTGAAAAGTGCCCAGGTCTATCTTACTATAGATGGTGAGCTTACGTCAAAAATCGTTCAGCGTAAACCAATCGGACGCATAGAGGGGGGAACTAAGTATTACTTGGATGATGAAGGTAAGAAAATGCCTTTTTCACATCATCATTCTGCTAGGGTTCCCATCATAACAGGCAATATCAGTGGTAAAAGCCTTGAGGATGTCTATGTCATTTTGGAGCAGGTTAATAAAGATGATTTTTTTCGGAAAACCGTAATTGGTATTCATGTCAAAAATGAGAATGATTATCAATTGCGCTTAAGGCTTAATGATTTTGTAGTGAACTTAGGCGGTATTGAAGATTTAGCGGAGAAGTTCAGCAACTTTAAGGCTTTTTATGCCAAGGCTGACAAGGATAAGACCTTGAAGGATTATGCAGAGGTAAGTTTAGAATTCAATAACCAGGTGGTGTGCACTAAAATATAATACAAAATGGAAAAAACTATGCAATCAGTCGAATCAACCAAGTATTCGGTCGGTCTAGATATCGGAACAACAAAAATCGTTGCCATTATTGGTAAGGAGAATGAATACGGGAAGATAGAAATTTTGGGTATAGGTAAGTCCAAAAGTTTAGGTGTGCACCGTGGAGTGGTCAATAATATTACCCAAACCATAAAATCGATTCAGCAAGCGGTGGAAGAGGCGGAAGCTAATTCAGGTTTAAAAATTGGTTCTGTAGTTGTAGGTATTGCAGGTCAGCACATCAGAAGTTTACAGCATAGCGATTACATCACCAGAAAGGATTCTGAAGAGGTGATCAATGAGGATGATGTAGATGTTCTATGTAATCAGGTGCACAAACTGATCATGCTACCAGGGGAGGAGATAATCCATGTACTTCCACAAGAATACAAAGTGGATGGTCAAGGAGAAATCAAAGAACCTATGGGAATGTACGGTGGTCGTTTAGAAGCGAATTTCCATGTAGTTGTTGGTCAGGTAGTTTCCATTAAAAACGTAGGTCGTTGTATTAAGAGTGCAGGCTTGGAATTAGGGAATATCACCTTGGAGCCTTTAGCGTCCTCTGATGCCGTCTTGAGTCAAGAAGAAAAAGAAGCAGGAGTTGCCCTTATCGATATAGGAGGAGGTACTACGGATTTGGCCATTTTCAAAGATGGTATCATCAGACATACCGCTGTTATTCCATTTGGCGGTGGTGTAATTACCGAGGATATCAAAGAAGGTTGTTCCATTATAGAAAAACAGGCTGAAACCCTAAAGACTAGATTTGGTTCTGCATGGCCAGGGGAGAACAAGGATAATGAAATTGTTTCCATACCAGGATTAAGAGGTAGGGAGCCAAAGGAAATTACCTTAAAGAACCTTTCTAAAATTATCCATGCCCGTGTCGTGGAAATTATAGAGCAGGTATATGTTGAAATTAAGAATTACGGTCACGAAGAGCAAAAGAAGAAATTGATTGCCGGTATCGTTTTGACCGGTGGTGGTAGCCAATTGAAGCATTTGAAGCAATTGGTAGAATACATTACCGGAATGGATACTCGTATTGGCTATCCAAACGAGCATTTAGCAGGTGATTCTGATGAAGAAGTAGCAAGTCCTTTATATGCGACCGCTGTAGGTCTTTTGATGAATTCCATTAAGAACGAAAAAAAAATTAAGAGTATACAACAGCGAAACCAAAAGTTCCAAGAAGTTCCTGAAGAAGAAAAGGTGGAAGCCTTTATGGGTGAAGAGGAACGGGAAATGGCCGGTCAGCACCGTATGCACAAGGAGCGAAAATCGGTTTTTGACAAATGGTCCGAAAAGTTGAAGGAGTTTTTGGACAACGCCGAGTAGCAGCAGAAAAATAAGATTAGATTAAAAAAACACATAACCAGTAATACAATATAACATGAGTAAAGACAACGAATTTGATAATATCTCTTTTGATCTCCCAAAAAACCAAAGTAACGTAATAAAGGTCATTGGTGTTGGTGGTGGCGGTAGCAACGCGATCAACCATATGTTTCAAGCAGGCATTAACGGCGTTGATTTTGTAATCTGTAATACAGATTCTCAAGCTTTGGACAACAGTCCGGTTCCAAATAAGATACAATTGGGCGTTTCATTAACTGAAGGATTGGGCGCTGGTGCCAACCCTGAAGTAGGGGAACAAGCTGCAATGGAGAGCATGGAGGAAATTAAAGGAATGTTGGACTCCACAACTAAAATGATATTCATTACTGCCGGTATGGGTGGGGGAACAGGAACTGGTGCTGCTCCCGTCATTGCCAAATTCGCTAAGGAAATGGATGTGCTAACTGTAGGTATCGTTACTATGCCATTTCAGTTCGAAGGGTAAAATGCGTGTGGAACAAGCGCAAAGAGGTATTGAAAAATTACGTAAAAATGTTGATTCATTAATTGTCATCAACAACAATAAATTAAGGGAAGTTTACGGTAACCTAGGCTTTAAAGCAGGTTTCTCGAAGGCGGACGAAGTATTGGCTACGGCGGCTAGAGGTATTGCTGAAGTTATTACACATCACTATACACAAAACATCGATTTACGTGATGCTAAAACCGTACTTTCAAATAGTGGTACGGCGATAATGGGTTCTGCAATTGCTTCCGGTTCGGCTCGTGCCAATGAAGCGATTATGAAAGCTTTGGATTCCCCGCTATTGAACGATAACAAAATTAAAGGCGCCAAGAACGTATTATTATTAATTGTTTCTGGTGCACAGGAGATTACCATAGATGAAATTGGGGAGATCAATGATCATATCCAGATTGAGGCCGGTTACGGTGCAAATATCATTATGGGTGTTGGTGAAGATGAATCTTTAGGAGAGGCTATTGCCGTTACGGTTATTGCTACGGGATTTAACATTGAACAACAAGACGATATCGTTAATACCGAGTCAAAAAAAATTATCCACACATTAGAGGATAACCAACGAGCTCAAGCGACATTGATGTCCAAGACCAGGACTGTCCATACTTTGGAAATGGAAGAGGAGGAAGAGGTAATAAAGCAAGTGAAACCTCAAGCAAAATATCAATTTGTAGAAGAAGGCGATTTCGACCTTATTCCAACCACCAATTATATTAAAAACTTCAATGTATTTTATGAGGAAGTTTTAGCTGAGAATGTTTCTGAGGATGATTTTGTAATCGTAGAATCTACAAAAGCAATTCATGATATTGAAGTGGTAGATCCAGAGGTATTACGAATCAAGAAGGAAGAAGAAGATCAATTTGCTTTCCGTTTCGATATGCCCTTGAAGGATGAAGATGAAAAGGAAACAGTAGTTACCTTTAATTTAGAAGATGAGGTAAACGATATGGATGTCAATGATAGCATTGAAATCATCCCCGTTTTGGAATATAATAAACACGGAGAAACTCGCTACAGTCTAGACGACTATATGCAATTGGAAAATAAATTGACCGGCGCCCGTTCTAAGGCAGAGGAATTCGAGCCTAAAATCATCGAAGATGAGTTGATGTTCGAAAAAAGAACAGTAGCGCCCAGTAAACAAACTAGCGCACCTGTTGACCCTATGGAAACCCCAATAGAGGAACTATTGAGGGAAAGAGCTGATGAGCGAAGAAGAAAATTAAAGGATTTCAACTACAAGTTTAAAAGCGGAATGAACAGTGTTGATGAAATTGAAAAGGAACCTGCTTACAAAAGACAGGGTATTCACTTAAACGAGAACCCGAGGGAAAGTAAAATATCAAGGACTTCCCTAAGTGATGATAGTAACGATGAGAAGCAATTAAGATCAAATAATTCCTTTCTACACGATAATGTAGATTAGAGAAGATTTTTACAATGTTTTAAACCCGAAAGCTGATTCAGTTTTCGGGTTTATTTTTTATCTTCGCAGACCAAAATAAAAGGAACATGAGTTTACAGCAAAAGGTAATGGAGCAGATGAAAGTGGCAATGAAAGCAAAGGATGCTGTTGCACTAGAATCACTTCGTGCTATAAAGTCGGCCTTATTGTTGGAAAGTACTAGTGGAACATCAACGGAATTGACAGAAGAAGATGAAATACGACTGGTACAAAAACTGGTAAAGCAGCGAAAGGATAGCGCAGCTATCTTTACGGAACAAGGAAGAAATGATTTGGCTGAACCAGAACTGGCACAGATTGCAATAATCGAGCAATTTTTACCAGAGCAATTGACTGAGGAAGAAGTGGAGAAAGTAGTGGTTCAAACTATTGAAGCTACAGGCGCATCAGGAATGAAGGATATGGGTAAGGTGATGGGAATCGTTTCTAAAGAATTGGCCGGTCAAGCCGATGGTAAAATGATTTCTACGATTGTCAAGAAAAAGTTGGTTTAGAAAGTCCATAATTTTAGTTTTAAATACTGAATACTGAATACTGAATACTGAATACTGAATACTGAATACTGAATACTGAATACTGAATTGGCTCCGTGGCGCAACTGAATAGCGCATCAGATTTCGGCTCTGAGGGTTGGGGGTTTGAATCCCTCCGGGGTCACTAGGAAAAAACCACATCATTTTGATGTGGTTTTTTTATTTTGGAGAAAGTCAGAAATTTTAATCCCGATTAATTTTTAAAATTATTCCGTCAGATTTCATGAGCTTCATTTCGCTTTTGGAATAGCCATAAGTAGCCTCAGGATAATTTTCAATTTTTTCTATTTTGTAGAGTCTCGATTTCTTTCCGATTTCGTAATCATTGAGCGAAAGGAACAAACTATCATTGGTGAACTTCCTTAATTTCATGGTGGAGTAGCTACCGTTGTTGGTCTTATATTCGTAGACATCGCCTACCGCAGGCTTGTTGAGATAGGAGAGTGTGTTTTCCGTATCCTTTCCGTTGGAATATACGCCAAAGGCAATTAAGAATACTAAAATGGCAAGTCCGGAGAATTGCCATATCGGTCCCTTTGCATTTGCTTTTATATTTTTATACTGTCGTTTTAATTTCTGCGGCATTTGTTTGGGAGCTAAAACCTCCTTGCAATGATTGCAGTAACTTGACCCCGTTTTTGTAAATGGGAATACTGGTATCCAAAAAATATGGGCATGTCTTCTATATATGTTAATGTAAAGTGTATCTGCATTGTTGCAGTGTTCACAGATGGTATTTACGGTCTTGACGGTGGTTACGTTGGCGGATCCAGTTCCAAAAAAAATCATGGTTTTAGCTATTATTAGGTTGGTAATTCAATTGATGTATAACGAAATTTCTTAGCCGCTATTGTTTATAGCTTACTATCGGAGGCGGTTATGTCTTGCTTTTTGTGGAGATTGTTCACAATATAACCTTCTACCACAGCCCTAAGATGATGCTCTTTAAGGGTGATGTTAACAGTTTTGTACTCCGGTTGAATGAGTTGGGTCGCAGGAAAGTTTTCACTATACACTTCTTCCCCGGTGCTATTGACAAGTTTATATACCGCCGTGCCCCTTAGTAAATGATTTCTGATGATACTAAGCGTGACCTCTTCAAGTTGGGTTGGATTCGAAAAGTATAGCTTGGGTGTACTTTGTGCAAGAACATAGGATTTTAATTTGTATTCATGGTACCCCAATTCATTCGATGTTTACTTTTGGTCACATCCAACCAAATAGAATAAGATGAGTATGGGAATCAATTTGTTTTTCATGATCTTGAAGTTTAGCATGGAACAAATCTCCAATTTAAAAAGTGGTAGTTCTATCCTTAAAATCGTGAAAAGGAAACCCCTGTTTTCAGGGAAACATGTGTTGAATCTCGTTTAGCGGAATCGAAGCTAAAATAAGCGCTCAAAACGCTTAATCGTTAATCGCATCACGTCATCGAGCTAAATTAAGGAAAGAATAGCTTAGTTTTGTGGAACTATAATTCAAAAAAGTAAAACAATAATGTTCGCTAGTATTGCAGAAAGACCAAAACAATTTCTACAACGATTAGTCGCTTCGGGATCTTCCCTAGGCATTATTCTTTTGGTTATGGTGGTCATTGCCATGGTCTGGGCCAATTCTCCATGGGCACATTATTATCATGAGCTATGGAAAATTAAATTGACGATAGGTTTTGAAGGTGCAGAGTTAAGTAAGTCCTTGCATTACTGGATCAACGATTTTTTAATGGCCTATTTTTTCTTCATGGTGGGCCTTGAGGTAAAAAGGGAGTTCATGGTAGGTGAGCTTTCTACGGTTAAAAAGGCGGTGCTTCCCTTGGTCAGTGCTTTGGGTGGTATGGCCATACCGGCGGTCATTTACCTTGCGATCAACCATAATGGCGAAGGTGCCAACGGTTGGGGAATAGCCATGGCGACAGACATTGCGTTTGCCATTGGATTACTTGCCTTGGCCGGTAATGCCATAAGCAGCAGTTCCAAAACATTTTTAACGGCATTGGCAACTGCAGATGATATTGGAGCTATTCTAATTATCGCTTTCTTCTTAAGTAGTGGCTTGGATTTGAGTAATTTAATAGCTGCCGGGGTTTATTTCTTGATTATGCTGGGCGGTAATTTAGCAGGTGTTCGAAATGTCTGGTTTTATTTTATAGTGGGTGTTTTTGGACTTTGGGTAGCCTTGTTTTTATCGGGAGTTCACGCTACACTTGCCGGGGTATTGGCGGCTTTTTGTATACCAGCCAGGTCTAAAATCAGTGAATCTACTTATATAGAAAAAATTAAAAATAGAGCCTCTCAATTATCGGATACCTCTTTTACGGACAACCCATTACTACGAGAAAATCAAGTACAAATCATTTTGAATTTGGTCAAGGATAGTAGAAAGGCCTTATCCCCGTTGCAGCGTCTTGAGCAAAAAGTGAGGCCTATAGTCAACTTTTTTATACTTCCCATTTTTGCCTTGTCCAATGCAGGTGTGACTATAAAAGGTGATTTTTTGGAAATGCTTATGCATCCGATTAGTCTTGGAATTATAGCAGGTCTCTGTATAGGTAAACTTATTGGAATTGTGAGTGCTTCCTTTCTTATTGTAAAATCGAAAATCGGGAAATTGCCAACCGGTGCAAATTGGAGTGAAATTGGAGCATTGTCCATGATGGCGGGCATTGGTTTTACCATGTCCATTTTTATAGCGGAACTTTCTTTGTCTGATGAAAAATTATTACAGATTGCAAAAGTGGGTATTATAACGGCTTCGGTTATTTCCGGAGTTGTTGGTATAGCTTGGTTGAAGATAAAAAGTAAAGGGACAATAACTAATTGATGAAGCGTATGGAAAAGCATAAAGTAGATGAAATCGTAGAAACTAAGGCAGAAAAGGAAGAAATAGAGGATCAGGATGATATCTTGGTAAAACAGCTCTGTGAGGGTATGGATACCTATAGAAAGAATAGGTTGTCCACCTTTTTGAGCAGTTTAATGGCGGGTTTGGAAATTGGCTTCAGTTTTCTCTTGGTCGCTATCGTGTACAGTCTTTTTTACGGCCGCATCGATGAAAAGTTGGTGCCCTATCTGGCTTCTTTCGTCTATCCTTTAGGATTCATTTTAGTAGTCATTGGTAAGTCCGTACTGTTTACGGAACAGACTTCATTATTGTTCTTGCCCGTTCTCAGTAGGCGTAAGACCATTGGCGATTTACTGTCCCTCTGGGGAATTGTAGTCTTTGGTAACTTGGTTGGGGGGTATCTCATTGCCTTTTTTATCGTTTGGATCGGTCCAGAACTTGGGGTCATCTCCTATGAGGGCATTGAGAACCTGGCCCAACACGTTAATCATTTTTCTAGACTTACCATTTTTGGAAGTTCAATTTTGGCAGGATGGCTAATGGCTCTCTTGTCTTGGACCATCACTTCGACCGAATCTGCATCGGGAAAAATAATGATTATCTATATGATTACGTTCATTATTGCTTTAGCCGGGCTTCACCACAGTATCGTGGGGAGCATTGAAGTGTTTGCCGGCCTATTGACATCTCCCAAAGTGGGGGTCGTGGATTACCTTACGTTTCAGTCTACAGCGTTGATCGGAAACGCCATAGGTGGCGTCGTGTTCGTGGCAATATTAAAATATGGTGCTTTCTTGGCAAATAATAGTGAAGATTAGTTCATACTTGGTAATTGTGAAGCTATTAAATTGCCGGAATTGGAATTAACATTTCTTTAAATCGTTTAGTTCGGAACTTACCGAACTAATAACTAATTTTGCGGTTCAAAAATTTCATCATGGGTATTTGTTCTCAAGAGAAAAAGAATTTAGTGGAGGTTTTGGGTTTGTTTTTCCAAGACCGTCATAAGCTTCCGCCACTGGCCGCCAGAATATATGCCACTTTGGTGTTGTCTTCAGACGAGGGATATTCTTTTGATGAAATCATGGAAATTACCCAAGCGAGTAAGAGTTCTGTATCTACTAATTTGAATCTATTGATTTCTTTAAAGTATATCGATTTTTACACGAAGACCGGGAACAGGAAACGCTATTTCAGAAGTTCTGGTAGCTACATCACCAACATGTTGAACGAACATTTAGAAGCCATATCCAAGGAGCTGGAAATGGTTCAAAAGATTAATGAATTTAACCGAAGCAATAATCCTCAAATTTCTGAAAAACGGATAGTCATAGGTAAAACCTTCCAACACTATTTGGAGACCGAAAAGAAGTCCCTGAAAGAGACCTTGAACGAAATAAAGACATTTAAACAAGACGAATTAAATTAAACCATCCTTTTAAAATGAACAAGTTGAAATTTATCATATCCCTAGTAGCGTTGACCCTCTTCAGTTCCTGTGGGGAGAAGGAGGCCGGTAAAGGCGGTCAGGCGAACCAACCCAAGCCATTTCAGGTCCTGAGCATTCCTACCAAGGACATTACTTCTTTTACTACCTATCCTGCAAGTATTGAAGGTATCGTAAACAGTGAAGTTCGGGCAAAGATTACAGGCTATGTAACCGATGTACTGGTCGACGAAGGCCAAAAAGTAAAAAAAGGGGAAATCCTTTTTAAACTGGAGACCCAATCCCTGTCCCAAGATGCAGAAGCGGCCAAGGCGAACGTAAACGCCGCACAGGTAGGGGTGGACAAGCTTAAGCCTTTGGTGGAAAAAGGTATCATCAGCAACGTACAGCTAGAAACCGCCAATGCACAATTACAGCAAGCGCAGAGTAGTTATAATTCCGTATTGGCTAATATCGATTATGCCAATATCAAGAGTCCCGTAGATGGTTATGTAGGTTCCATCCGCTTTCGAAAAGGTGCCTTGGTAAGCCCTACCAACGCCCTGCCACTGACCACGGTGGCGGATATCAGTCAGGTGTATGCCTATTTCGCAATGAACGAAAAGGATTATATCGACTTTATCCTAGATACCAAAGGAGACGAGATTCAGGAAAAAATAAAGAATTTACCGGAAGTGGAATTGATTCTTGCCAATGGAAGGACCTATGATTTAAAAGGGACCATTGAGACCATAAATTCACAGGTAGATGAAGCTACCGGTGCCATTACTTTCCGGGCCATTTTCGACAATAAATCGCGTTTGCTCACCAATGGCAATAGCGGAAAAATTAAAATCCCGAAAACCTACAAAGACGTGTTGGTGGTACCTAAAGAAAGCACCTTTGACCGTCAAGGAAATAAATATGTCTACAAAGTGGGCGCAGATAGTGTAGCTACTGCCGCCACCTTGAAAGTAATCAATGAAGTAGGAAATCTGTATTTGGTGAACGGCGGAGTTTCTAAAGGTGATCAAATTGTTGCGCTGGGCGTGGATAAAATACAGGGCGAAACCAAAATCATACCTAAGTCGGTTCCGTTTGATAGCATTGCCAAACCTATAGATAAAGTATTCAGATAGCCATTTAAAAGAAAAGAAAATGCTTAAAACATTCATAGAACGTCCCGTACTTTCTACGGTTATTTCCATCATCATCGTTATTTTGGGAGTGCTGGGATTGTCCGCCCTACCCATCACGCAATATCCGGACATTGCTCCGCCAACCATTAGTGTGAGCGCGGTCTATCCTGGGGCAAATGCGGAAACGATATTGGAAAGTGTCATCATACCCCTGGAGGAGCAGATAAACGGAGTGGAGGGTATGACCTACATCACCTCTACAGCTTCCAATACTGGTACGGCGAGTATCAATGTATTCTTTGATCAAAGCGCGGATCCAGACATTGCGGCGGTAAACGTACAGAACCGGGTGGCACAGGCCAATTCCCTCTTACCACAGGCAGTGCTACAGACCGGTGTAACTACCCAGAAACAACAGACCAGTGCCTTGATGTACATGTCCTTTTACAGTACCAACAAGGATTATGACGATACATTCATCCAGAACTATTTAAAAATCAATGTCATCCCAGAAATGCAGCGTGTGGATGGGGTAGGAAACGTAAATGTATTTGGTTCCAAGGATTACGCCATGCGTATTTGGTTGCAACCGGAGAAATTGGCGGCGTATAATCTGATTCCTTCGGATGTGACCGCCGTATTAAGGGAGCAAAGTTTGGAGGCCGCGGCAGGTTCCTTGGGAGAAAATGATGGTGAGGCATTTAGCTATGTCATCAAATACAGCGGTAGGTTTAAAACCGAACAGCAGTACAGTGACATCATTGTCAAAGCTTTGGATAACGGACGATTTCTGAGGTTGAACGATATTGCGGAAATAGAGTTAGGGGCACAATCCTATACCGGCGGTTCAATGACCTCGGGCTATCCTGCGGTGAATTTGGGGATATTCCAAACCAAGGGTTCGAATGCGCGTGATATTATCGTAGAGATCGAGAAACGTTTGGATGTGGTACGTGAAGAAATGCCGGCAGGTATGAAGATATTCGTTCCGTACAATACCAATAATTTTTTGAACGCATCCATTGAAAAAGTGGTGAGCACTTTGGTTGAGGCCTTTTTATTGGTTTTCCTGGTCGTATTCATTTTCCTTCAAGACTTAAGGTCGACTTTGATTCCAGCAATCGCCGTACCGGTTTCCATAATCGGTACCTTCTTTTTCCTAAACCTTTTTGGATATTCGATAAACCTGTTAACCCTTTTTGCCTTGGTTTTAGCCATTGGTATTGTGGTGGATGATGCCATTGTGGTGGTCGAAGCGGTGCATGCCAAATTGGACGACGGGGCCAAAGATGTTAAAAAAGCTACGATAACGGCCATGTCTGAAATTGCAGGTGCCATTATTTCCATAACCTTAGTAATGGCGGCCGTTTTCATTCCGGTAACTTTTATTACGGGACCTACCGGGGTGTTCTATGAGCAATTTGGGATTACCTTGATTGTAGCGATTATCATTTCTGCCGTTAATGCCTTAACCTTGAGTCCTGCTTTGTGTGCGCTGTTTTTGAAGCCGCATGACAAAGAAAAGGATAAGGATAAGAATTTCATTCAACGTTTCTTTGCCGCCTTCAATAGGGGATTTAAGGCAACCACCAAGAAATATGGCCAATCCGTTCATTTTTTATATCGAAACAAATGGCTTACCGTGGTGATTCTGCTGCTTTCTGGATTGGGAATCTGGTGGTCTGCCAGTCAGGTGAAAACTGGGTTCGTACCCGATGAGGACAGGGGGATTATTTTCTTAAACGTAGAATTACCACCCGGTTCCTCAATTGATAGGACCCATGCCGTTAACCAAGAACTGTATGCGAAATTGATGAAAATACCCGGAGTTATGGAAGGATCCGTAGTAGAGGGTAGAAGTTTCTTGGGAGGTTCCGGAAGTAACAATGGTCTGGGCTTTATCCGTCTGGATGACTGGGCGGACCGAGAGGCAGATTCCCTATCGGTAGAAAGTATTACTGGGAAGATGTTCGGTGTTGCCGCAACCATTCCAGAGGCGAACATAGTATTCTTTGCACCACCGAGTATACCTGGTTTTGGTAGTTCCGCTGGGGTTGAGGTCAATTTATTGGATAAGTCTGGAGGAAGTTTTGACGATTTGGATAAAACGAATCAAGAGTTCATCGGCAAGTTGTCGCAGCGCCCAGAAATTCAGTATGCCCAATCCTCTTTCAATACCAGGTATCCGCAATACGAATTGGAAATTAATGTACCTAGGGCTAAGGAATTGGGGGTATCGGTAAGCAGCATCTTCTCTACCTTGCAAGGGTATATCGGAAGTATTTTCGCGGCGGATTTCTCAAGGTTCGGTAAGCAATATAGGGTATATGTACAAGCGCTGCCCGAGGATAGGGCTGATATAGATAATCTTGACCAGATTTTTGTACGGACCGATACTGGCGAAATGACGCCGATTACGGAATTCATCACCCTTTCCCGAACCTACGGTCCACAATCGGTAACGCGTTTCAACCTTTTTAATTCCACCAAGATTACCGCAGCGACCAATCCCGGATACAGTTCCGGTGATGCCATTGCTGCCGTGGAAGAAGTGGCGAAGACCTTACCTACCAATTACACTACGGCCTATTCCGGACTTACACGTGAAGAGGTTAGCGCGGGTAGTCAAACCGTGGTCATCTTTTTGTTATCGTTGGTTTTCGTTTACTTCCTGTTATCGGCCCAATATGAGAGTTATTTGATTCCGTTTTCGGTATTGCTTTCCCTGCCTTTGGGTGTATTTGGCGCCTATATCGTTACCCAATTGGCCGGCCTTCAGAACAACATCTATTTTCAGATTGCCTTGATCATGTTAG
>CAWJFH010000012.1:0-27223 GCA_963842105.1 uncultured Flavobacteriaceae bacterium | reverse complement strand
TCGTTCCGGCAACTTTTTTCGAAAAAAAAATTTTTCTTTTTTTCCGCCCTCACAAAACACAACCTTCAATGAACATCCGCCCCGTAGGACTCTCCCTTGCAAACCTGAAATCGCTTCCCCGTTTGCGGGCTGCAAATGTAACAACCTTTTACAAACCCACAACACTTTTTGTTGAATTTTTTTTGAGGGAATTCATGATTTAATTTAGTGTGCTGATTAACTGATAATTGCAAAATGATAATTTTTCATGGAAATGAAAAACAAGATGAAAAGAGATTGAAATCATTGAATATTCAACGTTCTGATTACATCAAAAAGACTTGACACTACCAATTGAAAAAAGCATTACTTAGGAGAAAAAGTTCCAAACTAATCCAAATCTTATAACCGCATCTCTGTAAGGATAGTTTGGTGCTGCATAATAATTGTACCCCGAGAAAGATGAATTAAAGTGTTCTAGCTTTAAATAAATACGTGTTTGCTTGATTTTTGCGTTTACAAAGAAGTCTAACATGGGAAACCCTCCTAATTCCTCTGTATTTTGAACATAGAATTCCCCTAAGACCGGATTGTATCCATCCATAGTATACGTAGTAAAATATTTAAATGTAATACCGGTTTGCAAAAACATCGCTTTCTCAAACACATCCGAAGAAAAATATAAGGTATTTCTTGTTACTAAATCCGGCAAGTTCAATACTTGATTCTCTTGATTTACCGTTTGATACATTACCGTATTATTCAACGCAAATTTTCCTACCTTAAATTCCTTCTCATATTTACCCTTTACATATGAAATACCTTGAGCTTCCTGTAATGGTTTTATAAAGGCATTCTGTAATCCATCTTCAATTACGCCATCGGACGAAGGAGCGAAATAGGTGTAATTATCCAAATTACTTAATTTAACAGATAAACTTCCCCATTTCTTGGTTTTCAACTTAGCTTCTAGACTACTGATCCGCTCTTTATTAAAAACATCGGTATTCTGCCAATTATAATTAAGGTATTCACTTTGGTACAAGAGAAAGTTAAAATTGGGCATTCGTTCAGAAGAATGCAACCCTAACTCCAATATATTACCATCAGTTATTTTATAGGATGCAGAGGCATTCAAAATATTTCCGGTAAGACTACCTGATAGATTGACATTCAAGGAAGCCTTAAAATCGAAACCGCCCAAGCGTTTCTCATAAGTTCCTCCAACCGCGATTTCAGTACCTTTTAGTTGGTTCTGAATGATTTGACCATCTTCCTGTATGAACTGACTATCAAAGTAATAATTGTAGTTATAAATATTTACATTACCCGACAACTTTCCTAAGGTACTATTGTAAAACTGTGCATTTACTTCATTGTAGAAAGTTTTCAAATAGGCCTTATCATCTATTGGAGCTAATATGGCTTCTCCAAAATAGGGGTCGTTGGATGTTTTTGTAAATTGGTAATACTTGGTTTCATAATCAAAAACATGTCCTAGAGAAAGTGAAGTCTTCTCAACATAAGAGGAATCAGCTCTTTTTCGAATTAACTTATAAGTATGGTCCAGGTAATATCTTTTTCCTAGGATTTTATTATCGGCATCATCAAACCGAACATCTACCCTAGGCCTATTAAAAAAATCTGGGTTTCCAGATTCAAACTGCGCTTCCTTATCCGTTAATCCTCCATTCTCCTGAGAGGATATGTTTTGGGCAGCAATATGCGCTCTTAAGGCATACCTGCCATTTTTTGAAAGATAATTGGTAGTTGTTATAAAATTACCTGATTGAATTTGGTTGGAATTGTATTTACCTAAGGAACGGTGCCCCGTATACCCCAATGAAAAGTTAAGTCGTCTTGACGTATTAAAGGCTAGGTTCGCATCCAATAATTGACCTTGTTCCAGAGTCGTCTTGAAAAAGAGTTCCGTCATTGGGGTCGCTACATTATAATAGTCAATCTGTTCTTTTTCCCAATACCTTCTCCCCTTTGCCATTGCGCCGAGATTTGGGTACATGTTCAACCGCTCAAAATTAGCGCCCAGTACATTATACGCTTGACCGATGTTAGAAAAAGACATTAGTTCAAAATTATCTTGTCTAAGATAATTATACTTGTATTCTTTCTGGATGGTCAACGTGGTATCCAAATAGGTAGTATCACGTTCAAAAGAAATGATTTTGTAATCCTTGATGGTGACACTTGCACTGTCTTGAGCTTTTTTACCTGGAGGATTCAAAGGTTGCACCGTTTTCCTGGATAGTGTAGAATCCTTTTTCATCTTTTGAGATTCCCCTTTTTCCTGTCCATAGACTCCGAAAGAAAGAAAACTCAATAAAATCAGTACTATATATTTCATGCAATTAGCTTACCGGACAAAGTTAATTTTTTTGTTCCTAACTAAATGTGAAAGTTTATGAATACCGCAGCCTTGGAAAGTTTAGTATTATAGATCTACATCAAGTATTCACTCATTATTCTAACTAAATCATCAATCTTATCCAATTTAAGCTTTTCCTTTTTAACAAATTTCTCAACTGATTTCGATTGTTCTCCAAACATCTCAAAAACAACTTTTTCTTAATAGGTATTTGTTTTATTAAAAAAACTGAAGGCTCATTTAGTGAATAGTAATGAACATCATTTCCTTGAATAAATTTAGAACTAACCGCCCTCTCATAACTACTTTTTGCAGGTTTTGCAGGCATATACCTTATGTTTTCCTTTAAAAAAATAGTAAACTTATTATTTTGGAATACTTTTTCAAAAAAAGAAATATCCTCTTTGCCTATATCATTCACATATGAGCGAACAACATATTCTTTATTTGAACCATCCAACAATTTTAAAACAAAATATTTATTGAAAGATAGCGTCATAACCTTGCCATCCCCACTCTTAATTTCAATCACATTTTCAACTACATTGAAACGCACAAATTTGGTTTCACTAAAACCTACTATTTCGCAAGGCACAAACTCTTCATTCAAAAACCTACTCCCTTCAGCATCAGAATATTGTTTGTTATTGGCACTTACGAAAAAAGTCAATTCATTAAATGAACCATTATTGGTTTGTTGTATTTGTGCAAATAAACCATTTGAAAATAAAATATAGAATAATAATTTTTTCATCAAAATTATATAAAAATAAACAACCATTAAAAGTTAAACTTTTAATGGTTGTTTACAATTAAAAAATAAACATTTTAAAAATTACCAGGATTTTGAGTAATGTTAGGGTTATTATTGATTTCATCATCAACAATTGGAAATATAACCCTGTCAGCTCCAGGAGCTGAAACCGCTGCACCATCAGGACGAAGATTTAAATTATTTCGTAAAAGATCCATTCTCCTATGACCTTCAAAAGCCAATTCTTTACGTCTTTCCAATAATATTGCATCTAAGTCCAAAGAACCTAAATCTTCCAAATCAGCTCTACTCCTAAGAGTATTGATATCATTTAAGGGAGTATCACCGATACTAGTTCCTCCTCTAAAATTCGCTTCAGCCCTTATTAGATACATCTCCGTAACCCTTAATACCATTCCATCAGAAGAGTTATTTACGATATCAGGATACTTCGTTGTAAAAAACGTATCATTACCCTGAGCATCTTCAGCCGGCGCTGACAAAGACGTAAATCTTAAATCCCCAGGTTCGACTGCATAAGCATCAAGTAAATCTTGACTGAAAGGACCATCACCTCTTCCGCCTGGTGCCGGATTGTAAAAAGTGGTATAAACCTCATCACTTCCTCCTCCATTTTCCTGAGGGCCATCACTTGGTGTATTAACCACTGAAAAAATGTTCTCAGGGGAACCTGGATTATCGTCATAGAAATTATAATCTGGAGCTAGCGAATATTGTGCTGAAGAAATTACTTGATCCGCCAAATTTGCCGCTGGACCCCAGTTTTCTCTGTAGAGATATAACCTAGCCAACAATGCCCTAGCGGCCCCGGCTTCAGCTCTTACTCCATTTTCCTCAGGCAATGCGGCGATAGCGTCAAGTAAGTCTTGCTCAATAAACGAATGAACCTCATTTACTGTAGACCGTTCTAGCTGAAACTCAGTTATTGCACCCCCTTCAAAAGGAATTGTAACAATTGGAACGCCTAAGTTAGTTCCATCAGAGACCTGATAAGGTTGCGCAAACAAATTTACTAATTGAAAGTATGTCAAAGCTCTCAAAAACTTGGCCTCCCCGACAAATACTTCTTTATCTGCTTCTGTCAACCCTACAACCTCATCTACACTAACCTCCGGTAAATTAACAATAATGTTATTAGCTGCACCTATAAGTTCATAACCATCCAGCCAAATATTGTCAATAGAGGTATTAGTCGCTATAGTAATATATTGATCTATTTCCTGTAATGTAGGAAAACTACCTACAAAATTCACATTATCAGACCAAAAGTCTGACATAAACTGCGCCATACCATTTAAATCCCCACTCTGATTCTTACTATAGATACCAACTACAGCCCCATTTATAGTAGGCAAACTTCCGAATACTGTATTTGAAGCAACATTGTCTTCTGGAACCACTTCTAAACGTTTTTCACATGAAAAAATCGCTAAAAAACCAAAAAGAAGTAATACGGTTTTATATATATTTATTGTTTTCATTACTTTATATTTAATTTAAAATGTTATTCTAGCTCCAAACAAATAAGACTTAGCTTGAGGAGCAGTAAAAAATGACTCTCCTTGAAATCTAGGATCAATATCATCTGTAACTTCAGGATCTATTCCTTTCATTTCATCTGCTTTAAATGTAAAAATGTTAGTTGCAGTAGCATAAAAACGCAAGCCCGAAATGATACCTCCTAATCGCTCCAAGGCTTTTTCTGGAAGATTATACCCCAAAGTAGCATTTTTAATTCTCAAATAAGAACCATCCAATTGCTGCTGAGTAGAACTTTGATTAAAAGCATTGAACGTTGAACTTAAAGGACTTGGCAAAAATGCATTATCCCCTTGGTTCCTCCAAATATTTAGGTTTTGTCTCCTTATGTTCACTATTCCACCAAGGGCATCGTTTCCGTCCGCAAACCTCAGACCATCTATCAATACGTCATTACCGTATGAAAAATTAGCCAAAATAGACAAATCTAAATTTTTGTATCTGAAAGTATTTGTAATTCCCCCAAAGAAATCAGGTAAGGGACTTCCTGTAACTACTCTATCCGCAGAACCAGGAGTATTCGTAATATTACCATCACGATCTAACCATTCAGCATCGCCAGTTTCAGAATTGATTCCAACATATCTCACCAAAAAGAAATTATTCAAAGATTCTCCTTCAATTGCGCGCTGAGCACCTCCATCTATAATTTTCCTTCCTTGTGGATCAGTAGCAGCATCATCATTCAATTTGATGATTTTATTTTCTATTGTGCTAAGATTAATATTTGTTCTCCATTGAAAATTATCCGAACGAACATTTACCGTATTCAATTCAAACTCCCAACCTTTATTTTCCATTTCACCAATATTTCTACTAATAGAAGCAAAACCGGTTTGTGGGGGAAGTATCTGATCCAACAATAAATCTGAAGTAGTTTTTTCAAAATAAGTAACATTGAAATCCACCCGACCCCGAAGGAAACTAGATTTAAAACCTATATCAAGTGTTTTACTTTCTTCCCATTTAATATTCGGATTTTCTGGCTGATCAGGTATAACCCCAGACTCACCGTTATAATCACCGGCAGAACCAGCGTTAAATAAACCTAAGGAAGGAAAAGTCCCCAATCTATCATTACCAACAGTTCCTAAACTAGCCCTCAAGGACAAAAAATCAAATACATTAAGATCTTGTATAAAGGATTCTTCAGATAGGACCCATCCAGCCGCAGCCGACCAAAAATATCCAAAACGATTATTAGCGCCAAACCTTGACGAACCATCTCTTCTTCCAGATCCTTCAATCAAATATTTGCCTTTGTAATCATATGATACTCTCGAAAATAAACCATAATAACGATTAGGATCACGATCTCCATTAGCAATCGATGGTGTGGCACCCGACCCTATATTCCGTAAATCATCTGTCAGAAATCCAGTAGAACTTACATTTGCCCTAGTCCTTAGGCTTTCTTCATAATTTAGTCCAGCAAGAATAGACAAACTATGATCTTCACTAAATGTATTAGAATAGTTCAACGTCTGATTGGTTAGCCATCTATCCTCTGCTACATATAATAAAGTTGCTGAACCTCCCGGGGTATTGAAATCAGCATTCCTAATGGTTTCCTCGATGTTTAATTTATCCAAACCAAATTCAGATCTCCACACCAAATTTTTAAAAGGTCTAACCTCTGTAAAAGCATTACCTATAGTTCTAAATGTTTTAAGTTCATCAGTATTGAGTGCAACCCTAGCAAAAACATTAGGAATAAATGAACCTGATTGAGCAAAATTTCCATCATCGTCAAATGCCCTAACAACTGGACTCTGAAGAAATGCCGAAGTGAAAGGTGCGTCTATGTTATTTTCCACTCCAACCCTATTTAGGCGATTATTAGTAACCCCTAAATTCATTCCTACCTTAAGCCAATCATTCACCTCAGTCTCTAAATTGATTCGAGCTCCGGCACGTTGCTGGTCGTTACCTATAATAAAACCATCAGCATCTTGATAATCCAAGGCAACGAAAAAAGTCGTTTTCTCCCCTCCACCTCTTGCACTTAAATTATAATTTTTAGAGATACCTGTTCTCTGTACTCCAGATAACCAATCCGTCCCAAGGTCTCCAACAGCTCCAAGCCCTAAACTCTCAGGTGTAACCGTTGTTCCACCATTTTGAATTGTTGCTACTTCGGATTTAAAGCGTCGAAATTCATCCGCACTAAGAATATCCGGAACATCAGTAGAATTTGAAAACTGTGTATTCATATCCAAGGTAACAGATGTTCTTGAATTTTTTGTTCCTTTTTTTGTAGTTATTAGTATAACACCATTCGCACCCCTTGACCCATATATAGACGTGGCACTCGCATCTTTTAGGACAGTAAGCGACGCAATGTCGTTTGGATTCACATACGATAATGGATTAATTCCAGTATTACCACCTCTGGCAAATGTATTGTCAGTATCGGTAATAGGAACTCCATCGATTACAATTAAAGGTTGACTACCTGAGTTTATTGAGTTAACACCTCTAACCCGTATCACAGAGGCGGCACCCAAAACACCTGATGAATTTACTATCTCAGTACCAGCAGTTTGCCCTTGAAGTAATTGATCGGCAGATTGAACTTGTAAATTATCAAGAACGTCTTCTTTTACAACTGCAATATTCTGAATTATTTTTCTTTCTTGTTGGCTTCCATACCCCACTACCACAACCTCTTCCAATGCTTGCGCATCTTCATTCATTTGAACATCGATGGTATTTACAACTCCAACATTTTTGATTACAGTTTTTTGACCAATATAACTAAAACGCAAAGCCTGCCCTTGGTTTACATTAATAGCATAATTACCATCAAAATCTGTTTGTGTTCCGTTAGTTGTGCCAACTACTACGACAGACACCCCTGGCAGTGGTAAACCGTTTTGGTCTGTGACCATACCTGTAACTGTATTTTCCTGCGAATAGGAAAATGAAATGAAAAACACCAATAATGGTGTTAAAATCCATTTTAACCTCTGTTTCATAAATTTAGTTTTTGAATTAGCTTGCCAAAAATCTTAAAAATTGTTAAACAATCCAAGGCTCTTTAACAAGTACATAAGGTGTTTGTTAAAATAATTATGTTTATTATTGTTTATGTTTAATTAAACAGTTTTGATTAAATTAAAATCATTTTTTTAACTTAAAAAACTCTTAAAAAAACAATCTATTTAACAATTCGAACTGAATATGCTAAAAAAATACTATAAATACAGCGATGAAGTTGGGACTGATGAAGCCGGAAGGGGCTGTTTGGCAGGTCCAGTTACTGCAGCAGCCGTTATTTTATCCAAAGATTATCAAAACGAACTGTTAACCGATTCTAAATTATTATCAGAAAAGAATAGACTTGTCCTTGAACCCTTAATCAAGTCAAAAAGTATTTGTTTTGGGATAGCTCATATATTTGAAGAGACCATAGATGAAATAAATATTTTAAATGCCTCTATTTTAGCCATGCATCATGCAATCGACAAATTATCCTTTAAACCCTCACATATTATAGTGGATGGCAATCGATTCAAACCATATAATGACATTTCGCATACTTGCATTATTAACGGTGATTCTAAATTCATGAGCATTGCCGCGGCTTCAGTTTTGGCAAAAACAGCTAGAGATGCCTATATGATAAAGTTACACGAAGAATACCCCATGTACAATTGGAAAAAGAATAAAGGGTATCCTACCAAAGAGCATAGAGCTGCCATTAAAAAGTATGGGATTTCAAAATACCATAGAAAAACATTTAAGCTTTTACCAGACGTCCGCTCTTAGTTTGGCAAATAGTATAAATTTGTGCAAAAGCTATAACATGAGGCATACCTTATTATATGTATTGATTGTTTTACTCTTTACAAATTGTGCTCAACAAAGCAAAAATGATAATTCAATTCTCCAGTTTGTTCCTAAGGATGCATCCATCGTTATCAAAATAAATAATTTTCAATCTTTACAAGAGGAAATTGTCTCCAATGAAATCCTTAAAGAGTTGGAAAACACGACCGCATACACCAAGGTCGCTAACAAATTTGAACCCCTCAATTTTCTAAAAGAACAAAAAAAAGGAATATTAGTCTTGTCCTCAAAAGATAGTATTCAACTTGATTTCATCTACATAACAAAGGACAGCCTTTCATTTTTGGATTGGAAAGATTCTGAACTGAAAAAAATCGAAACCAGAACTACCCAAAGTTCAACTATTACAAGTTATGAGATTGATGAATTATCATTTTATACCGTTAACATAGGTTCCTATTCGATGCTTAGTTCTTCGCAAACCTTAATCCAATCCATAATGACAGAGGATGATTCAGAAAGGCATAACCCATCTCTAGTAGAATTCTTCGAAATTTCTAATCCTAACAAAATCCTGAATATCTACATCGATTTTAAAAAAGGGCAACAACTCCTTTCGCAACTAATTTCAGATGACCAAAAATTAAACGATTTCGCACAATGGACCTCCTTGGATATTTCTCTTAACGAAACAGAAATCCTTCTAACGGGCATATCAATACCGGACTCTTCTTCTACACAAACCATGAATTTACTATCCTCCATTAAACCCATGGATAATAGTCTTACCAATATCACTCCAAATGGAAGCGACTTTATAAAATCGTTTACCTTCGATAATTTTGGGACATTCACAAGAAAGTATCGCGAATTCAACACAGAGCTTCCTAAAGATTCTATTTTGAACACTATTGAGGAAATTGGATGGACAACCATAGATGATGATCCACTTTTATTTTTAAAAACCTACGGAACGGAAAGTCTCACTGACTATATCAATTCCAGTAAGGTTTCTACAGAGGACTATAGTGGTAGTGAGATTTGGCAAATGAACGACAGTCTACCTATCTTCAAAATACTTTATCCTTTTATTGGAAAGGCAAATTTAACCTATGGTAGTATTATTGAAAATACCTTCATTTTTAGTGCCTCTAAAAAAGCCGTTGAAACCACTTTGACCTCCTATAAAACTGGCAACGTATTCGAAAAAAAACAACTATTCAATAGTGCCAAGGGAAATCTTACTGATAATGCCAATATGCTAACCATTGCCAATTTCAAAGGAGCAACTAGCTTAATCGAAAGTTCGATTTCTAAAAATTTTGCACAAGAAATATCCAATACTAACCTCAATGACTTTGCTTTTGGCTCACAGGCCATTGCAGATGACGGTTTTTTCCATTCTCTATTTTTTATAAAGAAAATTACCAAAGCAATAGAGAAGAATAGTGTCACTGAACAATTTGAGGTATCCCTTAAAAATGATTTGGCTACGAATCCCCAGTTTGTTGTGAATCACAATAGTCGTAAACAGGAAATCCTAGTTCAAGATCAAGACAACATCCTTTATCTTATCTCTAATAAAGGGAATATTTTATGGGAAAAGCAGCTAGAGGGCACTATACAGGGTAAAATACATCAGGTTGACCTTTATAAGAACGGAAAACTACAGTATGCATTTACTACCAACAATGAGTTCTTAATCTTAGACAGAAATGGAAAAGAGGTGGAACCTTTTACCATGAAATTTGAAGGTGGCAATCTAAATCCGCTTGCCGTATTCGACTATGACGATGATAAAGATTATAGATTTTTGGTTACTCAAAACAAAAATGTCTTCATGTACAATAACAAAGGGAAAGTAGTGAAAGGCTTTAATTTTACTACTGCCGAAAGTACTATTATAAAGCAACCACAACACTTCCGTATAAACAAAAAGGACTATTTACTTTTCGCCCTAGAAAACAATACGCTTAAAATATTGAACAGGGTTGGTAACAACCGCATTAATGTGAATGAAAAGTTTACCATTTCCGATAATCTTCTGACGGATTATCAAAATAAGTTTACGTTCACCACTAAAGACGGTAAACTCATTCAAATTGACACTAACGGTAAGATTTCAAAAACAAATCTGAATCTTACCGCAGACCATGGCATGGATGCTACTTCTAGAACCTTGGCCATTATGAACGATAATATATTACGTATCCGAGACAAGAAAGTGGAATTAGAGTTGGGCGTTTATAGCAAACCCACCATTTTCTATTTAAACGATAAAATCTATGTATCCGTCACCGATATTCAGAATCAAAAAATCTACCTATACGATAGTCAAGCGGAGCCAATACCCAATTTTCCTATTTACGGTAATTCAATTGTAGACATGGCAGATAAGGATAATGATAAAAGTCCAGAGTTGGTTTTTAAAGACTTGGACAATACTTTAAAAGTTTTCAAAATTCAATAATACAGAGAACCCAAGAATCTATAGAAGAATCTGCACCAATCACACAATATAAAAGCAATTCCTCTTTTTGATTTTATAATTTTAGTTACTTAGCATTTAACACCTTAGAACCTAAATATGAAAAATACACTTTTTACATTACTGATTATTTTATTTGCCGCCACAACAATATCTGCTCAAGATGGATGTAGTAAATTCTATCCTATGTCCCAGGGTACTTCTATGGAGTACACCAACTATAACAAAAAAGGTAAGGTAGAAGGTGTTAGTTCATTTAAAGTTACTGAAGTAAATAATAATGGCGACACTACCAATGCAACCATGGCCATCAACCTTAAAGACGAGAAAGGAAAAGAAATTTACAATACCGATTATAAATTATCCTGTACAGGAAATATGGTTACCCTTGATTACGAATCTATATTGCCCAGCGAGATGATGAAACAATATGGCGATATGGATATTGAAGTTTCGGGCAATGATATTGAAATCCCTAATGATTTGACAGTTGGCCAAAATTTAGCCGATGCCAATGTAACCATGAAAATAAATATGGGCGCGATGAACATGAACATGGCAGTAGATATGGTCAATAGAAAAGTAGAAAAAAAAGAAAGTGTAACTACACCGGCCGGTACCTACGATTGCTATGTATTGTATAGCGAAAATCATTCAAAAGTGATGATGGCGAACCAAGTATTTCCATCAAGAGTTTGGTTAGCGGAAGGCGTAGGAATGGTGAAACAGGAAACCTATAAAAAGAACGGAGATTTGATGAGCAGTACTGAGTTGACTTCATACTCCAAGTAATACCGATGTAAAAAAGTATATAAAACCTCGGTCTATACCGAGGTTTTTTCTTTTACAACCTCTGCTTCGAACAAGATTTCAAAATGTTTAAGAAGTTTGTGCTTTACCTCTTCCATATCCACTTTTGCCTGACCAAGTTCCATATTTAAAGAGGTCACCGCCTTATCCTTTATACCGCAAGGAATCATCAAGTCAAAATAACCCAAATCTGAATTTACGTTCAAGGCAAATCCGTGCATCGTTACCCAACGACTGGCACGAACACCCATGGCACAAATTTTACGTGCAAATGGTGTTCCAACATCTAACCAAACCCCAGTTTCCCCTTTGGAACGCTCTGCTTTTAAACCGTATTCGGCCAAAGTGAGAATCACCATTTCTTCTAAAAAACGGAGATACTTATGAATATCCGTAAAGAAATTGTCCAAATCAAGAATTGGATACCCCACAATTTGACCGGGACCGTGATAGGTAATATCCCCTCCTCTATTGATTTTATAAAATTTAGCACCTTTCTCTTCCAATGTCTTTTCATCCACAAGAAGGTTTTGCATATCACCACTTTTACCTAAAGTATATACATGCGGATGCTCAACGAATAAGAGATGATTGGGGGTTTCCAAATTAGTAGTATCACGCCTATTCTTAATCTTTAAATTAATAGTTTTCTGAAAAAGTAGCTCTTGATAGTCCCAAACTTCCTTATAGTCCGTCACCCTAAATCTTGAAAATTTATTTTTCTATTCATCTTCGCAAAGATACAAAGACCTAATGTTTCTACTTTTTATAACCCTAATTATCGTTGATACTAACCACTAAGCAGTCATTTTATTCAGGCCAATTCTTTTAAGGCCCCTACCACATAATCAATATCTGCCTTTACACAATTAATTTGAGGCGATATACGAATACCACCCGATGGTGCAGTGGCAATACCATAAGCAGTATATAGTTCGTTAAAAATGGCCGAGGCACCTTTATTAGGCAGTTGTAAGATGGTAACACCCCCACTAAAAGTTTCTGATATTGGCGATACAAAAATGTAATTCGGTATTTCAGTTTTAATTTGCTCTTTCAAATAGGTATTTAAATATCGAACCCTTTTTTCAATCTGTGCTTTACCTATGGCGAAGTGGAATTCTAGAATATCGACCATTGCGGAGGTCGAAGGCGTATTGCGTTGTCCCAAAACACAAACTTTTTCATCCAATGTTTTGTACTCCTCATTCCAGCCAGCTGCAATAATGCTTGGCCAAAGAAATGGTATCTGTTCCTTGGTGACATAAAGAATACCATTTTCAAGAGGGCCCATTAGCCATTTATGGGCACTACCCGTATAGAAAGTACATCCTAATTCTTTTAATTTTAAATCCATGAAACCAAAAGATTGAGCTCCATCAACTAAAGTTAATATACCCTTTGCATTGGCCATATTACAGATTTCACTAGCTGGAAGTGCCAAGCCACTAACGTTGGAAATATGGGAAAATGCAATGAGCTTAGTTTTAGAAGTTATGGCGTTTTCAAAATGACCCACCAATTCATCAACAGAAGTTGGTTCAGCAGGTAGCGAAATCTCTACAACTTTGAAGCCTTGGCGTTTTGCCCTTTGTTTCCAAGCCATGAGATTGGTAGGGTGGTTTTGCTCCCAAACGATTACCTCATCTTTAGGCTTAAGATCGAGACCATTTACAATAATATTGTTGCCTTCACTGGTATTGCGGGTTATCCCTATTTCTTCGATGGAGACTTCAAAATAGTCCGCCAACTTATTAAGTGCGGTTTTTCTATAATCACTGAATATGGCCCTGTTTTGGAAAGAAACATCATGTGCCAGCAATTGGGTATACTGCATCATCTTTTCCGTTACAAAATGAGGACAGGGACAAAGATTAGCAGAATTAATCATTACTTTACCTTCCGGAATAACAAATTGACGTTTTACCATTTCCCAATAAGATTCGTCGTAGGGTCCGTCTGAGTATTTTAATATTTCCGCATTATTTTCTGGCCGAATTGCAGCATCCATAGTAGATCCTACCAATGTTGCCGCTAAACCTATTCCTATTTTTTTTTAAGAATCCCCTTCTTTCATTTTCCTCTATTATTTGCATGCGCTGTCTTTTGGTTGGTTATCTATTCAACCTAAATGTAGCTTATGAATGCTTATTCCTTTAAAAAAAGAAAGCCTTTTTTTTGGGAATATTTAATTTTTAAGAATTTCGGAATTACCGGTATCCAATTTTAAAAACCCTTGATTTAGTGGGTTTTATATTTCATTTAAATGAAATGAAAATTGCTTCATATAAAGAATGAACACCATCTCAATATCTTCCTTTAGAAATTTAGCCTATAAATAGTCCAACACTTAATTGGGATTATTGAGAATGACCAAAGCGGCAATTACCCCGGGCACCCATCCACAGAATGTCAATAACAAGACAATCAAGAAGGAACCACAACCCTTACCCAAAACGGCGAGTGGAGGAAAAAATATAGCCAGTAAAACACGGATTAAACTCATTTGATTTTTGATTTAATTGATTGATGTACCTATTTGACGTAATTCTAAGGAATCTGTTACAGATTTGTATTTTTATCTGCTTTTAAAACTTTATGAAAAGATTTACGTAATTAGGGTATGCAAAAGGTTTTATTACATTTTAAGCTCCTTTTTTCTGTTGCCATTTTAATCTTAAGTCTCTCTTGTTCTAAAGAAGACGGACTTATTTCAGAACAACAATTACAGAATGCTACTCCAAATCCAGTAGCTAGTTATACGTACTTGGCTTTAGGTGATAGTTATACCATTGGGGAGAGTGTTTCTTACGGACAAAGTTTTCCACTTCAACTAAGTAAAAGAATCCTTGACGAAAAGAACATCGAACTAAAAACAACTATTCTTGCCCAAACCGGATGGCGAACCGACGAACTTCTAATAGCATCTCAAGGTGTTAAAGATTCAAACTTCGATTTGGTCACTTTGTTAATAGGCGTAAATAATCAATTTCAGGGCAGGTCCTTATCACAATACCGGCAAGAGTTCGAAACGCTGTTAGAACGAGCAATTTCCGTAACTAAAGGAAATGCAAATCAAGTTTTAGTGATATCAATTCCAGATTATGCATATACTCCTTTTGGCCAAAATAGGAACAAAGACCAAATATCTACAGAAATAGATTCGTACAATTCCATTGCACAAGAAATTACACGTACAAAAGGTGCTGTTTTCGTATCTATAACGGACATTACACGTCAAGGAATTGAAGAACCTGATTTAGTGGCCATAGACGGTCTTCATCCATCTGGTAAAGCCTATGAAAAATTTGTTCAGCGTTTATATCCTTTAGTGCTTTCCAGATTGAAAGATTAATTCATATCGATTATATTTGCCAGCTAAATAAATGACGGCATGCAATTATCCGAGCAAGAGCTTATCAGAAGAGAAAAATTGGACAAAGTTACGTTCATATGGCATCAATCCATACCCTGCGGCACTTTATCCCGTAGATGCTACATCGGGCGAGATAAAATCCAATTATGAAGAAGGCAAAAAAGTGGTGGTTGCTGGTCGTTTAATGTCGCGTCGGATCCAAGGAAAAGCATCTTTTGCAGAACTTCAAGATAGCGCCGGGCGAATTCAGCTCTATCTAAATAGAGATGAAATTTGTACCGGTGAGGACAAAACCTTATACAATGATGTCTATAAAAAATTATTGGATATTGGAGATATTATAGGTGTTGAAGGGGAACTGTTCACTACTCAAGTTGGTGAAAAAACGATTATGGTAAAGAAATTCACCATGCTCAGCAAATCATTGCGCCCATTACCGCTACCTAAAAAAGATGCGGAAGGTAAAGTTTACGATGAATTCAATGACCCAGAACTTCGTTATCGCCAACGGTATGTTGATTTGGTCGTGAACCCTAAAGTAAAGGAGACCTTTATCAAAAGGACAAAAATCACCAATAGTATACGTGAATTTTATAATGAAAAAGGATATCTAGAAGTAGAGACTCCAATTCTACAGCCAATTCCTGGAGGAGCTACAGCGCGTCCATTTTTAACGCATCACAATGCCCTAAATATTCCTTTATATTTAAGAATTGCGAACGAGTTATATCTTAAAAGACTCATTGTTGGTGGATTTGATGGGGTTTACGAATTTTCCAAAGATTTCAGGAACGAAGGAATGGACCGTACTCATAATCCGGAGTTTACCGTAATGGAACTTTATGTAGCCTATAAGGATTACAATTGGATGATGGATACCACGGAAAAACTGTTGGAAAAAATTGCGATGGATGCCAACGGTTCTACGAAAGTAACAGTAGGTAAGCATGACATAGAATTTAAGGCACCCTACGCCCGTGTACCCATTTTAGAAGCCATTAAAATCCATACGGGTTATGATGTTGCAGGTATGCCTGAAGAAGAATTACGCGAAACAGCCAAGAAATTAGGCTTGGAAGTGGATGAAACCATGGGTGTTGGCAAACTTATCGATGAAATATTCGGAGAGAAATGCGAACGTCATTATGTACAGCCCACGTTTATAACAGATTATCCTAAGGAAATGAGTCCGCTCACCAAAGAACACAGAAGTAATCCTGCCCTTACGGAACGATTCGAATTAATGGTAAATGGTAAGGAATTGGCCAATGCCTATTCTGAGTTGAACGACCCTATTGACCAACGTGAACGTTTTGAGGAGCAATTGAAGTTGTCTGAAAAAGGGGATGACGAAGCCATGTTCATTGATCAAGACTTCTTACGAGCTTTGGAATATGGTATGCCTCCTACGTCTGGTATCGGTATTGGCATTGACCGATTAGTGATGCTAATGACCAATAATTCTTCTATACAGGAAGTGCTGTTCTTCCCTCAGATGCGACCTGAAAAGAAACCTGTACAATTATCCGATAACGAAAAGGTCATTTTTGAACTTCTGAAAAAGAACAAAAAGATGGAACTGGAAGCCCTAAAACAACAATCTGAACTAAGTAATAAAGCTTGGGACAAAGGAATCAAAGGGTTGACCAAACAGCAATTGGCCAAAGTATACAAAGAGGGGGATACTCTATTGGTTGAATTTTCAAATTAATTATTTTTTGAAGAAATTATGGTAGTTTAGAGCTGGCAAAACCAACCAGCATGAACCTAACCAGTAAAATAGGCCTATTTATAGGTCCGCTATTATTTTTCATTCTTTTAGGGCTTCCCCAAGAACTTATCTCTGAACAAGCAGACGCCGTTATCGCAGTTGCTGTTTGGATGGTCATTTGGTGGGTGACCGAAGCTGTTTCTATTTCTGTTACAGCTTTATTACCACTTCTTCTTTTCCCTATACTTAAAGTAATGCCCATTGGCGACGTTGGTGCTAATTATGGAAGTCCTATCGTGTTCTTATTCTTTGGTGGATTTGTCATGGCATTGGCATTGGAAAAAGTAAATCTTCATAAACGGATCGCACTAAACATCATACGACTTACGGGAACCTCAGCGAACCGAGTGGTTCTAGGTTTTATGATTGCTACCGCGGTTCTAAGTATGTGGATCAGTAATACGGCCAGTACGGTAGTCATGTTGCCCATTGCCATGTCTGTCATCAACCTACTGATTAATGATGCGGATGGATTTACCACAAGAGACCGAAACTTTGCCCTAAGCGTCATGTTGGGCATTGCCTTTGCCGCCAACGCCGGTGGCATCGCTACGGTCATTGGAACTCCGCCTAACTCCGTATTAATTGGTTTATTGGAAAATGAATATCAAATCGAAATTTCATTTTTAAAATGGATGGTCATTGGTTTTCCGTTTTCTATCGTGATGATCGCTATTTGTTATTTGGTACTGGTCAAGGTATTCTTTCCAACGAAAGATTTGAAATTTAAGGCTTCAAAAAGTATTATTTATGAAGAACTTCAAAAACTAGGACCTACTTCCAGAAAAGAAAAAATGGTCTTAGCGATTTTTGGAGTTACCGTTTTTCTCTGGATTTTTCGGACCTTGATCAACTCCGTATTTCCCAGCTTAGGATTATCGGATACGCTTATTAGCATCTTTGCCGCCATTGCCCTTTTTACAATACCGTACAATCTTAAAAAAGGTGATTTTATTTTGGTGTGGTCAGACACCACAAAATTAGCTTGGGGTATCTTGATTTTATTTGGTGGCGGACTTTCCTTAGCCAATGGTATGTCCGTTTCTGGTATTGTTGACCTGGTCGCAGAAGCCATAGCTCAAGGTAATCTGAGCATACTACTAACTGCATCTTTATTAATTATCCTAATGCTATTTATGACCGAATTAATGAGCAATGTAGCCTTAGTGGCCGTATTAGCTCCAGTGGTAGCGGGTATCGCTATTGGTCTAGGATTGCCAATCACCTATTTGCTAATTCCTATTACCATTGCCAGTAGCTGTGCGTTTATGTTACCTATGGCCACACCACCCAATGCCATCGTGTTTGCAAGTGGGTATATAAAAGTACATGAAATGGCCCGCGCAGGATTGGTACTTAACGTAATAGCGGTCGTATTATTGATCGGTATGTTTGAATTTATTCTTCCGCTACTTTTCTAATTGGCAAGAAAAAACAAAGCCTTCGCAGGTACAAAGGCTTTGTTATTGACTAATTCAAATAAGAATAAAATGTATTCCTATTTAAAAGACGCCAACTAAAAGCTTTTGTTACAAAAAGGCTTAAGAAATTATTAACTACCCTTTATGTATATTTTTTCAATCTTTGAAAGATTACCAAACTAACAAAAAAATGAAAAAGAAATTACTACTGAAATTGCTTGTTATTGTATGCTTTTTAGGTTTCCAAACTACGGAAGCCCAAATTTTCAAAAAGAAAAAGAAGGACACTGAAAAAACATCTGAAAAACCGAGTAAGGATAAAATTCAGCCCTACGATAAGGTTATCACTAAGGAGGCGACAACAGACAGTGGTTTGTTCACAGTACACGAAGTTGAGGACAAACACTATTTTGAAATTCCAGATTCACTATTCAACAAAGAGATGTTGATGGTAAGCCGTATCTCCAAAACAGCATCAGGTATTGGATTTGGTGGTGGAAAAATCAACACACAGGTTTTGCGATGGGAAAAGAAAGATAAAAAAGTACTGCTACGGGTAGTTTCCCATGATGTGGTAGCTGCTGATTCGTTACCGGTGCATGAGGCCGTAGTCAACTCAAATTTTGAACCGGTTTTATATGCTTTTGACATTAAAGCTTTTAAAAAAGATTCCCTAAATCCAGCAACGGTCATTGAGGTCAATGACCTATTTACAAAGGATACCAAAGCTTTGGGCATGCCTGAACGGTATCGAAAACAATACAAGGTTTCTCGATTAGATGATGACCGTGGGTATATTGAATCCATCAAAAGTTATCCCCTCAACGTTGAAGTGCGCCATGTAAAGACCTATCTAGCGAGTGAGGCACCAAGCAATGAAAGTTTGGGTTCCATATCTGTTGAAATCAATAATTCCATGGTATTACTTCCAAAAGAACCTATGAAACGCCGCTACTTTGATGAGCGCGTAGGTTGGTTCGCTAGAGGCCAAGTAGATTACGGTCTAGATGCCCAAGAAAGTAAAACGATTAAATTTTTGGACCGATGGCGTTTAGAAGTTAAAGACGAAGATTTAGAAAAATTCAAGAACGGAGAACTGGTAGAACCTAAAAAACAAATTGTCTATTATGTGGATCGAGCTACACCAAAACAATGGGTCCCTTTTATAAAACAAGGTATCGAAGATTGGCAAGTCGCTTTTGAAGCCGCCGGATTTAAAAATGCCATTATCGCAAAAGAACCACCATCCCCTGAAGAAGACCCGGAATGGTCTCCAGAAGATGTAAGGTATTCCGTGGTTCGTTATTTAGCATCTCCAATACCAAATGCTAACGGTCCTCATGTAAGCGACCCTAGAAGCGGCGAAATCCTAGAATCTGATATTAACTGGTACCATAACGTAATGACCTTATTACGTAACTGGTATTTTGTACAAACAGCAGCTATAAACCCTGCAGCAAGAGGAGTTTCTTTCGATGACGAGGTTATGGGGAGATTAATACGATTTGTGTCGTCTCATGAAGTGGGCCACACCTTAGGCCTACCCCATAATATGGGAAGCAGTGTGGCCTATCCGGTAGATTCGCTGCGGTCTAAAACATTCACAAAGAAATATGGTACGGCTCCTTCTATTATGGATTATGCCCGTTTCAATTATGTGGCCCAGCCAGGTGATGAAGGTGTTGCCTTAATGCCCAACATCGGTATTTATGACAAATATGCCATTCAGTGGGGTTATAAGCCGATAATGGATACATCTGCGGAAGCGGAAAAATCAACGCTTGATGCATGGATAATGAAACATGACGGAGATCCGTTATACCGATTTGGACATCAACAAGTAGGCGATATTGTTGACCCCAGCTCACAAACTGAAGATTTAGGAGATGACGCGGTTAAAGCAAGTGAGTATGGTATTGCCAACCTTAAGCGAATTGTACCAAAGCTTATCGAATGGACCGCTGAAGATGGGAAAAACTATGAGGATCTTGATAAGCTTTATGGTCAGGTATTTGCCCAGTTCAATAGATACATGGGGCATGTCTCCAACAATATTGGGGGCGTCTATGAAAACCATAAAACCTATGACCAAGAAGGTGCCGTGTATACTGCTGTCCCTAAAGAACATCAACAAAAGGCAATGAACTTTTTACAGGATCAATTGTTCGAAACCCCAACTTGGATGTTAGACCAGACCATTCTAGACCGTATCGAATATTCTGGTTTTCTTGAACAAATGCGCTCAATGCAATCGCGCACTTTAAACAACACTTCTGAGTTTGGGGAAATTAGCACGACTTATAGAAAACGAAACCGCTAATAGCGATGAGGCCTATTCCCCATTGCAAATGATGAAAGAACTTCGACAAGGTATTTGGTCAGAATTACGTTCAAGTAAAAAAATTGATACCTATAGACGAAATTTACAAAAAGCACATATTGATAGGTTGGAATATCTAATGACCGCTGAGGACCAGAAAAAGGCGCCAGATTTTGGAGGCTATAGAAAATCGACAGCAGTGAATACGAGCCAGTCAGATATTCGAACTTTGGCACGCGCAGAATTAAACCAACTAAACCGTGATATTAGAAATGCAAAGAACAGAACTTCAGATACGATGACAAAGTATCACTTGGACGATGTTTCTGAGCGTATAGACCTCATTTTAGACCCCAAATAGCGATTTTTCAAAAGGAGCGATTTTTGACCCTAATCGATGAAAAGTCAATAAAACAGATGAACGAAAACGCTAAACCACATCATAGGAACCATAGACATCAAAAAAAGCCCGTTTCGCAACAACGGGCTTTTTCATACTCCTTTGTTCTTTAGATTAGCATTGTAATTAAAAACCCCCAAATCATGACCAACAAAATAAAAAGTCTCATTTACCTAAGCTGCTTCATTTTTGCTTCCGTTGTTTATAATATTTCAATAGAAACAGAAACTAGTAAGGAAATGGTCAATAACGACGTTCAACAAGAAGCCGATGTAGTGATTAATAACTATAGCGATCAGAATGAGATAATACATACAAAGTAATAGTATATATCATTATTAAAATACCCCAAATCATGACCAACAAAATAAAAAGTCTCATTTACCTAAGCTGTTTCATTTTTGCCTCCGTTGTTTATAATTTATCAACCGAAGTAACACCCAATGAAGAAATAGCCACGAATACTGTAAATGAAGAACCAGATGTTGTTATCAATCCTTATTTAGAAAATAACGAGCAGATAGAAACAAATTAAGAAAAATCGATACTTACCTACTTAAAAGCGCGGCCTTCAGCCGTGCTTTTTGCATTTATGGGTAAAATAACTGAGGTTAAATAATTGCCAATTTCCAAAAAACACTTAAACCTTTCCCTGTAAATACTATCAAACCTTCAAATACATAAAACAAATAAATTATGAAAAATTTAGTAGTAGCCGTCATAATGATTGTGGGATTATCTAGTATGGCGCAGGACAGGGAAATGAAAGGAAAAAGAGGTGGAATGAATGATTTATCTCCAGAACAAGTCGCCACCTTACAGACCAAAAAAATGACGTTGACCTTAGATTTGAATGAATCTCAACAGACCAAAATGAAATCTATATTGCTAGAAGATGCCAAAACCAGAAAAGCCAAGATGGAAGAACACAAAGCGAGGAAAGATGAGGACAAAGCGTTAACTCCAGATGAAAGGTTTGCCATGCAAAATGAGCGACTTGACCATCAATTGAAAAGAAAGCAAGAAATGAAATCCTTGCTTACCGAAGATCAATATGTTAAATGGGAGAAAGGAAATATGAAAAGAGGAATGCATAGGAAAGGGAGAGAACATCAAGGAAAAGAAAGAAGTTCTAGAAAAGGTTAATCCTTATCTTCATTTTAACTTTAAAAGGCCTGCACAATGCAGGCCTTTTTTTGGGTTTCATCTATCACAAAAGAACTTGTAAAATAGTATTGTTTCTATTACTATTTGCATTCCAAAGTGTTTACCGCTAAACCGAACCGCTTAATCGGTACTATTTCCCACTTTGATTTTTTACGAAAAATAAGATTTTCATAGATTCAGTATTTCACAAGCAAAGGAAAACTATCCTACAGAATAAAAGACTTTACTCAAATTAATTTGGAATACAACTATTTTACCATCGACAAATTCTTCTCCAATGCCTTTCAATTGGGCATCCAATACAACTTTAAGTAGAAAATCTAATTTTCAATAATAAAAAAGGTCCTCAGAAAGGGCTTTTTTTATTCTAACTTCTTAACCTTTAGAAATAGGATTGTTACTCAACTTCAAGATTACGGGTGAAATCCAAAATTTTAACTATTTTTAATTTCTCATAAAATATCTAATTCTATTAAATAAAATCAATGAATACCCAACATTTGAAAAAGTTCTTGATGTTTTTCTTAACACTTGTTATAGTACTTGGCTGTAAACAAGAAAAAAAATCAACTGAACCTGAACCAAAAGGCGTTGACAATATTGCTTATAAATGGGGGGCAATGGCCCTTACCGCTACTGCAAATGATACGGAGCTTTTTAAACCCAGACCAACAATAACTTCTAGATACTTAGGGCTCATATTTATTTCGGTTTTTGATGCCTGGTCCAGATATGATGAAAAAGCAATACCGGTTTACTTAGATAATGTTGAAAGAAGACCTATTGGGGAGCAAACTTTAAGTAACAAGGAAATTGCAATCAGTTATGCCGCATATAGGGCCATGAACGAATATTACTATTCAGACAAAGAGCTGTTTACCAATTTTATGAAAGAATTGGGCTTGGACCCAACCAATGAGACCTTAGATCCCAATACCCCAGAAGGTATTGGAAATTTGGCCGCTAAAGCCGTTATAGAAGCTAGAAAAGGTGATGGTGCAAATCAATATGGTGAGGAAGATTTGGAAAATCATCAGCCCTATTTCGACTATACCAATTATGCCCCGGTAAATTCAGCAGATGAGAATGTTGACCCCAATCGTTGGCAACCCAAATATTTTTCCGATGGCAAAGGAGGTAAATTTGCGCCTGGTTGCTTGACCCCTTATTGGGACAATGTAAAACCAATTTCACTAAAATCCGGAGATCAATTCCGTCCAGGTCCTCCTCCATTAATTGGTTCAGAACAATTGGAAAAAGAAGTTAAAGAGGTGGTTGAAATGCAAGCTAATTTAACAGATTATCAAAAAGCCTTGGTGGAGTTTATGCGTGATGGACCTCAGTCCGTGCAACAAGCTGGACACTGGTTAAAATTCGCACAAGACATTTCTCGTAGAGATAACCATACCCTAGATCAAGATGTGAAAATGTATTTCTATAATCAGGTCGTAGCTATGGATGCTTTTATAGCTTCTTGGGATTCAAAAATGTACTATGACTATGCCAGACCCTATGCCTTGGTTCATAAGTACTATGATGACCAAAAAATAACAGCCTGGGGCGGTGAAGGAAAAGGTATGATGGAAATGGAAGGTAAGGAATGGAGACCCTATTCCCCTGAAATTTTTCTTTGTCCACCATTTCCAAGTTATGTTTCCGGACATAGTACTATTAGTGGTGGATGTGGCGAAGCCTTAAAACTTTGGACCGGAAGTGACACGTTTGGCTCCACAGCAGAACTTGTTGCGGGCGCTATGACTGAACCCGATAATTTAGGTGATACAATTACTTTAGAATTCCCCACCTTTACCGAAGCTGCAGAAATGGCCGGTATCTCAAGGGTTCTAGGCGGATATCACATTCAATCCGACAATATTGCTGGTTTGGAATTAGGTAGGAATGTCGCTAAAGAAGCATGGGTTTTCTATAAAGAACATGTTGGAGAATAAAAATATACTTCAACTGTTAGCAATCGATTATCCTTATCACCATTTTAAAATAGGTTAAACCAACCTAAACTTGAGACATGAAGATATTTAAAATTATAGTCACGTATTTATTGGCTTTCCTCATGCTTTCAGGGGCATTTAATCATGTCTATTCCCCTGAAAGCTATAGTGCTTTTATGCCCACGTTCATTCCTGAAACCATAGGGAATTTACTGTCCGCCATTGCTGAAGCCATTATAGGCATTGCTCTATTAGTTCCTAAATATAGAAAATGGGGCGGTTTGGGATTTTTTGCTTTAATGGTGATTTTTCTACCCATCCACGTCTGGGATTTGACCAAAGAAGTTCCTGCGCTAGGCTCTAAAATGGCGGCTATGATACGATTAGCAGTGCAATTTTTGCTGATTGCCGCTGGATGGTGGATTTATAAAACCAGTCCAGAAAAATCCTAAAGCGCTATCCCTTTAAGGGCTTCTATTGTTTCATCCAAATCCGCATAGCTAAGCGCATCATTTAAAAAATAACTTTCAAAAGCACTCGGTGGTAAGTAAATGCCTTTATTGAGCATTCCGTGGAAATACTTTTTAAAAGTTTCATTATTGCCTTTAGCCGAAGTTGCAAAATCTACCACGGGTTCATCCGTAAAGTGAACGGATATCATGCTACCAAACCGATTGATTTGATGTTCGATTCCCTTATCCGATAGCACAGCGGCGATACCTTTATGTAAGTATTCACATTTATCCGCCAAACTTTGGAATACTTCAGGATGATTGTTCAATTCGGTCAACATGGCCAGACCAGCACTCATGGCTAAAGGATTACCGCTTAAGGTTCCTGCTTGATAAACCGGACCGTCAGGAGCTAAATGATCCATAATTTCGGCCTTTGCGGCAAATGCACCAACAGGCAAACCTCCACCGATTACCTTTCCATAAGTAACGATATCCGCCTTTATTCCTAAAACTTCCTGTGCTCCTCCCCTTGCCAAACGGAATCCAGTCATGACCTCATCAAAAATCAAAAGAATACCTTCCGCAGTACAAATGTCCCTAAGGCCTTTCATGAACGAATCGGCAGGTACAATACATCCCATATTACCAGCAATAGGCTCGATAATAATTGCGGCTATCTCTCCTTTATTTGCCTGAACCAAGGTTTTGACCTCTTCTAAATCATTATAAGCTGCCAACAGCGTATCCTTTGCCGTACCTTGGGTAACCCCAGGACTATTAGGACTACCAAACGTTACCGCACCACTACCTGCCTGAATCAAAAAAGAATCTGAATGGCCATGATAGCATCCGGCAAATTTGATGATTTTATCCTTACCTGTATATCCTCTAGCTAAACGTACCGCACTCATACAGGCTTCCGTTCCACTATTCACAAAACGAATCTTATCAATATTTGGCGCCATGGTTATTGCCAGTTTTGCCAATTCGGTTTCTATTTCCGTCGGCATACCAAAAGAGGTTCCGCTCTTTGCTTTTTCGATAACCGCATTGATCACAGGCTCATGGGCATGTCCTAAAATTAAAGGTCCCCAAGAAGCGATATAATCTATTAATCGATTACCGTCTTCGTCATAGAGGTAAGCTCCCTTTGCTTCTTTTACAAAAATTGGATCTCCGCCAACTGCCTTAAACGCACGTACTGGAGAATTGACACCGCCTGGAATATATTTTTTTGCCTCTGCGAACAGGGCACTACTTCTTTGATAAATCATTTTCTAATTGAGATTGTTTGATTTCACCTTTATCACTTGCCCAATGGATAAGGCAGAATCCCTAAGATTATTGAGCTTCATAAGCTCATCGACAGAGGTATAATATTTTTTGGACAGAGAGTATAAAGTATCTCCTTTTTCTACGGTATGTAGTTGATCTGTTTCCGTGGCATACAATGGGGTCTGATCGGTAACCTTCATTCTTAATTTGCATATCATACTTGTGCAAATCATATTTCTCGATCAAGTAAATTAATTTGTTTGGATATTTAGGGTCTGTAGCATACCCAGCTTTTTTAAGTCCTTTTGCCCAACCTTTATAATCCGTGTGTTTTAAACTGAACAAAAACGCATATCTGGATCTTGTGGTCAAGAAAATACTGTGGTCTCGAAACGAATACATAGGATGATTGTATTTCCGAAAACATTCCCCTTTTTCGTCATCATCATGAAAGTCGAAATCGCCTTGCCAACCTTTATGACATTTTATTCCAAAATGATTATTGGTTTTCATAGCCAACTCGCCTTTACCATAACCACTTTCCAATAGCCCTTGGGCCAAAGTGATACTTGCAGGAATACCGTAACCTATCATTTCCAATTGTGCGGTTTCGGCAAACGTTTGAATATACTCATCGACAGATTCGATTCTAAATGGAATAAATTTGGACGGTTCTTTAGGTAGGTCAACATCCGACTTTGACACTTCGTTTTCAGAATGATTCTTGCTACGTTCGTTTAAGACATTTTTCGTCCTTAATTTATCAGAATAGGCTTTTTTGGATTTGCAGGATGTAAAACATACCACCAAAACCAAAATTAAAATAATGTTCTTTTTCATATATCTAGCAAAGATAATTTTTTCTTTTTCAGAACGCTATTCATACCTTCAATTCCTTGAAGACCACCGGTGTGAACGGCTAAAATTTTGGTTCTGGGCACAAAAGTATCATGCTTGATCATATCTAACAACCCATATAGCATTTTTCCCGTATAAATAGGGTCAAGAGGAATGTTCGTACGCCTTTTAAAATCATTGATAAACAGCACCAGCTCTTCTGTTATTTTCCCATAACCTCCAAAATGATAGTCAGAAGTTAGACTCCATCGCTTATTATCGACCATTTGCTCAATATCCTGTTGTAAAAAGTCACCCTTTAATGCCGGAAAACCTATTACCTGCTGATGCTGACCGATTGAATTGATCAATCCGGAAATAGTGCCTCCAGTGCCTACACAAGTAGCGACGATGTCAAAATCTTCATCGGCCTGGGTCAAAATTTCTTCACACCCTTTTACTGCGAGGGTATTTGTACCCCCTTCC
>CAWJFH010000011.1:0-281961 GCA_963842105.1 uncultured Flavobacteriaceae bacterium | reverse complement strand
GGACTATCCTTTACATCTTTCATATCTGCAGAAACCTGGATTTCCCTTCTACCCTCCAAACGGTTGATAGCTACATCTCCACGAGCAATGGTATAATCTGCAATTTCATTCAACGGTACGCGTTCGCCAGTTGGGGTAACGATACGCATATCGTCCAAATTATTGATAGACGAACGCTCATCCCTTTCATAACGAACCCAAACCCTGATTTCATCTTGGGATCTTTGAAAACGTTGTGCCTGTACCCCAAAGAAACCTGCTCTTACCTGGGCCATAACCGTCCTTAAATCCAATCCTAATAAATAGGCATTTTCCTTAAGCGTTAACCGAATCTCCTTAATACCTGCAGGATCGTTATCCGAAATATCCTTTAATCTGGAATTGTTCTGCAAAGTGGTTTTCAATTCCATTTTAGCAGCTTTCAACTCCTCTATATTATTCCCTAATAAAGAAACGGAAACCGGTGAACCTCCAAAATTACCGCCAGAACCGTAAATTAAACTTTCGACACCTATGACCGGGCCAACCAATTCCTGTAATCTACTGGTCACCATATCGGAAGAAATCACATCTGGCCGTTCTTCTCCCGGCAATAAGTTGATGACAAGCTCGGCTGAAGAAGAACCAGGACCTATACGACGAATTGTATTTTCAAAGAGAACTTTACCCGTACCCTGTAAATATTTTTCCGTCAATTCCTTATTTACAATATCTGCCTTATCCTCGATCATGGCAATAATAGAATCTGTAATCTTCTCATTGGTACCATTAGGCATCTGAAGCTCAATCCCAACCCTATCACTGGCAACCCTTGGAAAGAAAGCGGTCCTAATAATTCCGCCACCCACAGACCCCAGAGTCAAAATCAATGCTCCGGCAAAAAAACTGAACGTTAGAATTTTGTACTTCATCGCAAAATGAAGAGCAGGACTGTATAATTTATCCCGCATCCAAGTCATTAACTTATCCCCACTTTCGTTAATTACCCTAAGTTTAGCAAATGCTTTGGCCAAGCCCTTTTTAGGACGGTCATCCAACGGTTGCAATGCTTTAGAATGCGCAAGGTGAGCTGGTAAAATAATAAGCGCTTCCACCAAAGAAACTACCAGAGTTAATATTACGATAACGGATACCTCACCAAAGAACTCCCCGATCCTACTATCTAAGAACAAGAAAATTGAGAATGCTAAAATTGTAGTAATAATGGCTGAAATAATGGGAGGCAATACCTCCATAGTTCCATCGACAGCAGCTTGTACCGGTGATTTTCCTTTTTCGTAATGCTGATAAATATTTTCTGCGATAACGATACCATCATCCACCAAAATACCGATTACGATAATCATACCGAATAAGGATAAGTACATTGATAGTTACATTGAAGAAGCCCGCAAAAACGAACATTCCTAAAAATGCAACAGGAAGCCCAAAAGCCACCCAAAAGGCTAAACGTGTGTTCAAGAATAAGGAAAGGAAATATTAATACCAAAATCATCCCCATGATGGCATTTTCCGTCAACAACTGTGTACGCTGTACCAATGTTGTAGATTGATCGGATACCACATCCAATTTTACGTTATTGTATTTTTGATTGAACTCCTCTACGTATTCCTTTACCTGTTCTGCGGATGCAATTAAGTCTTCCGTATTGGTACTGGTAATGGACGTATTTACGGAAAGATTCCCATCAAAATAAGTGGCATTTGGATTTTCAGAAAAACGATCTCTTATGATAGCAACATCCCTTAATCGAATAACACTACCGGATGCATCTGCCCGAACTACCAAGTTCGAAAGTTCATCACCGTAGTAAGCTCTGTTATTAGCACGGATCAAATACTCTTCCGCATCAGTTTTAATATTACCCCCGGTCACCAAAATATTCGCATTTGAAACTGCATTGGCGACTTCGGTAAAAGAGATACCATACGCCAACAAATTATTCTCGTTGACGGCTATTTCAATTTCCTCCTGCGGAAATCCTGAAATTTCAATCTGGGAAATACCTTCTATTGCCCTAAGATCATTTTCAATTTGGCGGCCTACATTCTTTAGGGTTGCCAAGGGAATATTCTCACCACTGATTGCAAAGGAAATGGTCTGGCGTACTGCTTCCAATTTTGAAACGATAAGCGGCTCCATACCTGTAGGAAAGGTGGGTACCCTATCCACCGCATTTTTCACTTCCAAAAGCATAAAATCAATATTCCTGCCTTTTTCGATTTCTACATTTATGGTTCCACTGTTTTCCCTTGAAGTAGAGGTTACCCGATCTACACCTTCCAACCCCTTTAAGTTATCTTCAATTTTGAGAACAATACCTTCTTCCACTTCCTGAGGAGAAGCACCTGGATAGGTAATTGTAATCGAAATATTCTTTGAATCCGTTAACGGGAAAAATGAAGATTTTAATGACTTGGCCCCTACGATGCCAAATAGAGCAAAAGAAATGACCACCACATTTACGGCCACATGGTACCGTATAAAATATTCTATGAGTTTACGCATTATCCTTTGTTGTTATCTGATTCTTTCTTAAAAACCTTTACCGCCATACCCGTGTAGGCCCCAATCAATGGTTTTGACATAATGGTAGTACCATCTGGAACATTTTTAAGCACAACCCTTTTATCAGAAAAATAAACAGGTTCTACATCGATAATATCCAAAACAGAATCACGTACCACAAAAATTTGATTGCCATCTACCAATAAACTTCTATCTATCTCAATGGCATTTTCTTCTTTTTTAGCATCTAGATTGGCCTCTAGATACATTCCTTCTCGAAGCTTATCATTATCCACTTCTATATAAGCCTTTATGGTTTGTGAAGCTTGGTCCACCCTTCCATTTATTCGGGTTACTTTACCGGTATAGGTTTGATTATCCCCTAGATTCTTCAATTCTACGGACTCACCAAGTTTCAGTAAATCTGAATAGGTTTTACTGACGGACACTTCCAATTCATATACTTTCGGATTGATGAACTCACCCAATTTTTGACCTGACCGTCACCAAAGAACCTTCTGTTACCAACGCTTCCGTAAGAATTCCTGAAAAAGGAGCTGATATCCTGTATTTAGAAAGTCGTTGCTCCAAATTTTTCACATTGTAAAAACTGGTCAAGATTCCCCTACCGGAAATAAAGAATTTTTCCTTTTCAGTAGAAAGTTCCGGAAGTGGAGGAACACTTTTAGACATATCGAAATTATTAAGATAACCCTGCCATTTTCCATAAATGTCCGGATAATCCAATCGTAAGTCTGGCATAATCGCCGTTAATTGATTGAACAGGTTACTTTTTGCGGATTGCACACTGGCAGCATACTCTTCTGCATCTATATAAATTATGGTCTCACCACTAGCATAACTTTGACCTTCCTTGAAAAGTTTACTTCCTTTTCTAAAAACCCCTTGAACCTCAGCAAACAATTCAACCCTTTGTTTGGCGCTAAGATTACCATTTGCAGACACTACAATGGGTATGGTTTTGTTTTCAACAACTTCCGTAAAGACGGTTTTGACTACCTTTTCCGCACGTGGCTTAAAGGTCTTTTTACTATCTATTATCACCTTGGCCAAAATGATGGATACAATAATCAATACAATCCCTAGACCGGTAAAAATAATTTTTCGCATTTTGAATTGGTTTAAAAATTTGCCTAAAAAAGACAGGCGCAAATATACCTTTTTTGTAATCTAATCTTTGTTATAAATTTATTGAAACGACCATATTTGAAGTTGAAACGACCATACCCAACTTTAAGCTAAGTTGCAATTTTAACTCAATGTTTGTTAATTGCCTTAAAGAACTTATCGCAATCCATTGAATTTAAACAAGGTCATGTTTTGACGAGCAATTATCACTAACTATTTAAATATAAAAAGGGATGCTAGTGCATCCCTTTTTATATCATAATCTGATATCTTAATTTTTAGAATCCTCAAATTTGGTCTCCGCCAAACGGGATTTCGCTTCCATTCCATTACTGAATTTCATATTCAGAAATTCATCATCACTATCAAAAGTGGCCAAACTTTTACTATTTAATTGAAATAAGGAATTTAAAGATCTAAAATTATTCCCCTGTAATTGCACAAATTCCAAATTACTTAATCGTCCTGTACTGCTTGGTAAATCTCCCTGAAACTGATTATAGGATAAGATCAGTTCCTTTAGATTTATTAATTCGCCCAATTCCACATCGATAGTCCCTGTCAATTGATTTCCAAACAATTCCAATTGCTCCAAACTCTTCAAATTTTCTAAAGATTTTGGCAAAGAACCCTTTAGATAATTACTGGACAAATTCAAAACCTTCAATTTGGTTAATGCACCAATACCTGCTGGAATAGTACCTTCCAATAAGTTGTTGAAAACAGAAAGTTCTTCTAAGTTTACCAATTTTGAATACTCTTGTGGCATTGGTCCACTGATTTTATTCATTTCTAAATGTAGACTCTGCAACAGGCCCATTTCAACTAGGTCTTTTGGTAGATTCCCTTTTAAATTATTAAAGGCCAGGTTTAATATCCTTAATTTTTTGAGGGTAGCAATACCTTCAGGAATTTCACCTTCTAGATTATTCCTATACAAATTAAGCTCAACCACATGCCCATCTTCAACCTTAACTCCGTACCAAGTGGTAGGCGATGCATCTAAATCCCAGCTCGTAGTCCAGTTCTCTCCCGAAGTATCCTGAAACAAACGAATCAAGAATTCCTTCTCTCCTTTTGCTATTTGAGCATTCAGTTGAAATGTAGCAGATACTAAGAACAGAAGTAAAATATACTTTATGTAATTGTTCATATTAATTTTTTTTAATAAGTTGAAAGCCTCCTTAGACGTTTTGTTTGGATTCAAAAAATTCCAAATAAGTCACTAGTATTCTAACCTTTATATAACGTATAGAACTTGTTTTTATGATAAGTCAAATAAAAAAAGTACCAAAATCAAAAAGAGATGTGGAATACACATCTCTTTCTTTCACCAAACTAACTAAAAGTGTAAACTACTCTTAATTTTCTATATCTTCGAATTTAGTATCGGCCATTTTGGTCTTACTAAAATTAATGTCCTTGTAATCTACTTTTCGCTCCTGATTATCATAGTCAAAAACCAAGTACTCTTTAGTTTCTAAGAACTCCAAAGCCTTAAAAGAAGAAAATTTATTATTTTGTATTTGAAATATTTCTAGGCTAGCTAACTGAGAAAACTCCTCAGGAATTGCACCTTCTAAACTATTGTTAGCCATAACCAATTCTTTCAAATTTGAAAGCTTCCCTATTTCCCTTGGAATGAACCCTTCCAATCTATTTTCAAAAAGACCTAAGGTTTCCAATTGCACCAAATCACCAATTGCACTAGGTATGCTTCCATAAAATGCATTACTCGAAAGATTGAGCACCTTTAACTCTGAAAGTTCACCAACGCTTTCTGGGATTTCCCCAGTCAAAAAATTATTGAATGCCGAAAGCTCAACAAGCTTGTTCAGCGCTCCAATTTCTGAAGGAATTTCTCCGTTCAACCGATTCATTTCCAATTTCAACACGGTTAAATTGGTTAAATCAAGTAAGCCTACCGGAAGATTTCCAGTTATAGCGTTAAAAGCAAGGTTCAAAACTTTAAGGTTCTCTAAATCTCCCAACTTTTCCGGAAGTGGCCCCATTAGGTTATTATGGAACAAATTTAATTCAACAACTTTATCATCAACAATTTTAACGCCATACCAAGTTGAAACTGGAGATTTCAAATCCCATTTTCTAACCCAGTGACTACCATTGGTACTCATGTATAAATCTTCTAACGCTTTTCTTTCCTTTTTTGAAATTTCGGCAAAGCAAGCTGTGGTCGTTATTAAAAAACAAATGGCTATTGTATAAATGTTTTTCATGGTTAGGTAGTTTTTTAAAATTCTATTGTTTAAGAATTCTCCTACAAATTTCAATAAATAACGTCAAAAACTAAAATATTATCGTTCAATAACCCGACATTGTTGTGAAAACGAACAAATCTGTTGTGAAAGCCTACTTTTTTGTGGTCTAATATGTTGTACTACACCAAAGACTCTATCTTTAGGGTAAGATTTTCCCACTCTTTCATTAAATTCTCCACCTTTTTCTTCTTAGCCTGATACGTATCGAAAAAATTAGGTTTAGCGATTGTCTTATCATAATCGACCAACAATTTCTGGTCAATTTCCTTAATTTCAGTTTCCAAACCACTTATTTTACTCTCAATAGAACTTAATTGGTTCTTTAAACTTTTTATTTTCTTTTGGTCATCAAATGAAACTTGACTTTTAGTTTCCTCTTTTTTCTTAGCTGTAGGTTCCTTTTTTTCTATAGCCCTAAAGTTTTCTACTTTACGTTGTTCCAAGTAAAAATCAACATCCCCTAAATATTCCCTGATTTTTTGGTCCCTGAATTCATAGACCTTATTCGTTAATCCTTGTAAAAAATCACGATCATGTGAAACTAAAATCAATGTCCCTTCAAAGTTTAAACAGGCTTGTTTAAGAACATGTTTAGATTTAATATCTAAGTGGTTGGTGGGCTCATCCATGACCAACACATTAAACGGTTGCAATAGCATTTTTGCCAAGGCAAGCCTATTCCGCTCCCCACCAGACAAAACCTTTACGTATTTTTCAACCTCATCGCCCCTAAAAAGAAATGAACCAAGAATATCTCTAACCTTACTCCTATTTTTCTCATTAGCTGCATCGATCATGGTATCCAAGATGGTTTTATTACCATCTAAATACTCCGCCTGATTTTGGGCGAAATAGCCTATCTGAACATTATGCCCTAATTTCAAATGACCTGTATGCTCCAAATCGCCTACGATTATCTTCGCTAAAGTAGATTTCCCTTGCCCATTCTGACCCACAAAAGCGGTTTTACTATCACGCTCTATCAATAAATTGATATCGTCTAGCACCAAATTTTTTCCATAGGCCTTTGAAAGTTCTTCTATTTCCACAACAACCTTACCCGGGGTAACGGAAACTGGAAATCGTAAACTCATTACGCTATTATCATCCTCATCCACTTCAATACGCTCTATCTTATCCAACTTTTTAATAAGGGATTGCGCCATGGAAGCTTTGGTAGATTTGGCCCTAAATTTTTCAATCAACCGTTCTGCCTGTTGAATCTCCTTTTCCTGATTCTTTTGCGCATTGAGTTGTTGCTGTTTTATTTCATTACGCAAGACCAAATACTCCGTATATGGTTTATTATAATCATAGATACGGCCTAACGATATCTCGATAGTTCTATTGGTCACATTATCCAAGAACATTTTATCGTGCGAAACTATAACCACGGCACCCGTGTAATTATTAAGGAATTGTTCAAACCAAATAATGGATTCAATATCCAAGTGGTTGGTAGGCTCATCTAATAGCAGCACATCATTACTTTGCAATAATAACTTAGCCAGCTCAATACGCATTCGCCATCCCCCAGAAAAGGTCTCGGTCTTCTTTTCAAAATCCTCTCTCCTAAACCCTAGTCCTTGCAGGATTTTCTCGGTTTCCCCTTGGTAATTATATCCTCCAAGAATCTCATAATGATGCGATACATCATTTAGGTCAACGATTAACTGACTATAGGACTCTGTTTCATAGTCCGTACGTTCGGCCAATTGGTGATTGATCTCATCCAATTTTAATTCCAACTTTTTTATTTCCTCAAAGGCTTGATAGGCCTCTTCTAATACTGTCCTACCCTGTACAAAATCTATATCCTGTCTTAAAAATCCAATTTTGATATCCTTCTCTACAGCAATGACCCCGGTATCCAAGGCCATGTCTTTATTCAACAACTTTAATAGTGTTGATTTTCCAGCTCCATTCTTCCCAACAAGACCAATCCTGTTACCAGCATTGAGGCGAAAGGATATTTCCTCAAATAAATATTCCCCGCCAAAGGAAACAGAAAGGTTGTGTACATTTAACATAAATTCTTCGTATTGATCAAGCTATGACTTGCAATTATTGCAGGTATCTAATTTTTAAAAAAGAAAACGATTAAGGGCAGTCTCCACTTTAATTACCCTTACTTTGTATTTTTATTTAAAGTTTTGCAAATGTTAAAAAAAGGAAACAAACTCTACAGCATTTTAACAGGAAGTTGTCCTAGATGTCATGAGGAAAGCATGTATAAAGATAAAAACCCGTATCATTTGGGTAAAATCTTTGAGATGAACGAGAGATGTACAACGTGTGACTTAAAATACAAAATAGAACCTTCCTTCTTTTACGGAGCCATGTATGTGAGTTATGGAGTTGGAATCGCCTTTGCGGTTGCCGCATTTGTCATCGCCAATTTGTTTTTTGGAGCCACCTTGGTACAAAGCTTTATTGCCATAGTACTGACTATGATTGCATTTATGCCTTTTATTATGAGAATTTCTCGAAATATATGGATCAATTTATTTGTGAAATATAACCCTGAAGCCAAAAACAAAATCCCTAATTAGGATATAATCGCCCATATCGTTCAATATCCATCTCTGGAAGGATAGGAAGGTTATGCTCTATTTTATTGAAAAGGGCTAAGGATGCCCATGGCCCTATCATTATGCCATGTGATCCAAAGCCGTTGAGTAACCATACCTGGTCTTTTTTTGGATGTTTCCCTATTAATGGCCTTCTATCCTTCACCGTAGGTCGAACGCCGGCTTCTTGCACTACGACTTCAAAAGGCTGATTCAATAGCTTTTTCAACTTGTCCACAAGCTCCGTTTTTCCGATTTCTGTGGTTGAATTATTTTTTTCACCTCTACTATAGGTAGCTCCTGCTTTGTATAAACCATCACCAAGCGGAATTAAAAATAAGGATGACTTTATGATTCGTTCCTCTTTTAATCCCTCCACTTTTATAGTAATATATTCCCCTTTTGAACCTTGCATGGGCAAATAATTGAAAATATGGATTTTTCATCAGACCAAAGCCTTCTGCAAAAACAATATTTCTTGCTTTCACACCACCGTATTCAATATAATCCTGATTGAACTTTAAATCGTCATAGGCAAAAGTCTCCAATTGCAATTTATTCTGGGAAGTCAACCATTCTTCATAACTCTGCAGCATTTTTTCGGTATCCAATATGGCGGTTTCTAGTACTCTACCGTAGCCTAAAGGAGCTTTAATCACCTCGCTGGTATTTGGAATTAGCTTACTATCCAAATAGCGGGTTAAGGAAAATTTATCAGTGGCTTCAAACCATAAATTCTGCTCTTCAACAGAAACAAATTTTCGTAGTACAGCACGTTTTTCCAGAATCTTCACATTTAAAAATTCTTCGATTCCTTTATAAAATTCCATTGCTAAAGGCAATTGCTCATCGGCCTTCCAAGAAAGCGTGAACCGCTTCAATATTACCGGGTTTAAAAGTCCGCCAGCAACTCTTGATGATGTTTGTGAACGATCTGTTATAACATGAAAAGACTTCCCGTTTCTACGTAAGGTCTCACAAAAAGAAGTACCCGCAAGGCCAAGACCAACCACCAAATAATCTAACATTCCGCAAAGGTAAGCCTCATTTTTAAACGAAAACAAAAAACCCGATCATAAGATCGGGTTTCTATTTTTTGAATTGGAATTATTTTGTTTTTAGTAGGCCCACATGTCCTGCTCTTTATCTCTAATGGCTTCTTTGATACGCTTAGCTTCCAACAATTGGAACAAAGCATTATCTGCAATATAGTCATCGATTTCACGATCTCCTTGAACGTTGTCCTCTTTATAGATGACCGCATTGAACCTTCTTGCATTCAATAACATGTCAAATGAAATAGGCTGAGCGGAATTTTGTTGGTTGAACACTTTTGCCTCATGAAGTATCTCACGCGCATCTGGATACCAAACCCAGAAAAGTTCTACTTTATCAGGATTTTCATCATCCATGAAATTTACGTCTGGGGCAACTGGAGCGATACCTAAAAGTCTATATTTAAGCTCACCTTGTCTTTTATCAAAATACCATATTCCTTTAATATGATATTCTTCAATTTGACCAGCAGCAATACTTCTGCGAGTAATGTACTCCTCAGAAACTGTTTCACCAGCATTCATTTGCTCATAACCATAATCCAAAGTATCTACACTCTGAAGAGCATCGGATAAATCGTTATAAGTTCTTTTGTCAGTGAAATAAGAATCTGTGTATGCTTCTAATTTTCCACTTTTCAAGTTTTTTATCAGTACTTGGTATAAAGACCTTCTGTCTCTACTAATATCCATAGTATCTGTTGGATAGTATAAAGGAAAGTTCACCCTTTCATCCAAGTCAATGGTCTCCCATAACGTTTTGGACCAAAGAATATCCCTATCGTCAACATATCCATATGCCAAAGGAGCATCATTATCCACTGCCTTTTGAGCTTCGGTACGTACACCAACCTCATCTGGTTTTTTGGCATTCAACACATTTGCCTGTGCCATCATGGATATAGGTAACATCGTTACCACTCCTATTACTAAAACATTTTTCCAATTCATGTTTGTTTCACTTTAAAATTAACCGGGTAAGACCAAAAGGCATACCCGGTAGCATTCTATTTCTATTAGTTTGTTATCTCCACAACTACTGGAGAAACTTTCTTCAACTTATAACTCTTGTTATTGGTGATGTACGCTTCGATATCAAAAATCTGAACGATATCTCCTCTACTAGCACGTTGTAAAGCCGCTTTTGCCTTTGAATCCAATTTATTACCGTTAACCGATACCGTTGGTTGACCTGGAACCTTGAATTTAAATCCGCTAACCGCAAGATTCAAATCAAAATCAAAATCTTCCAAACCTGCACCTACAGTACCAATCTCAACATTACGCTTAGGAAGTTTTAAACTACCTGTTTGCTTGCTGATGCTACCTTCTGGTCTTGGAATATCCTTAATCCTAAATTCAGATTTAGAAGATATACCTTGTCCATCTGGCAACGTACCTGACGCTGTAATGGTAACCGTTCTTCCTGTACCTGGATTCATAACGTAGTTACTACCATTTACAGCTGTAAGACCTGGAGCGGTTGCTCTAACCTTATTATTTGGAATACCAGGGATAGAGATAGACATTGGGTTGGCAACACCACGATAAACAACGTTCATCTTATCAGCGGCAATCAAAGCTGCATTTGGCTTAGAAATCGTAGCGAATGAATTGTTAACCTCAACAGGAATTTCTTCACCATCTTGCTTAAAATAAACGATACCTTTTACTTCATGGTCACCAGCGTTACCAGAACTGATAAGCATTTTTACACCACCAGCCTCTAGTTTGTAATCAGATCCTTCAGAAAGTTTTCTTCCGTCCAAAGTCAATTCTGCCCTTACTGGAGTAGAAGAGTTATCTGTCTTACTGATGATAATTTTACCATCATACTTTTCGCCAGTGTAATAAGCCGATTTAGAAGCTGAAAGTGAAGTAGCGAAGTTCTTTAAAGAAACCTGATTTGTCAACTCACCTTCTAACATGCTTTTCAAAGCATCTTCTTCAGTAGCTTTAATATCAGCCTGTAATGCAGTAATCTTGGTTTTAGAAGCGATCAAAGGAAAGCCTTCGTAATGATAGTTTAACCAATCTTGTGTGGTACCATCATTCTTTTTAACTTTTCCGTTCTCGTCACCTACTTCAAAACGAGCTTCAACAGCTGATTTCATCGCAGCAGGCACTAAAGTAGATACCTTTTCACGATATTCATTGATTCTTTTCATGAACTCCTTACCACCGTCGGCCAAGTTGTCTCCTTGAAAGAATTTTTGATCAAGAAAATCTGACTTGTCCTGGATTTGATAATTATCGACATCCTCTGCAGGAACCGTAGCCATCATATCACTTTTAAGACCTTCTAGATATTGATAATACTCTTCAGATAAGGATTTAATTTGCGTGGCTTGCTTGTAGACTTTACCATACTTTACTTCATCCTCTGAAGCCTTTGTTTCTAAACTCGCCAAGAATAAATCATTATTCTGAGCGGTTTTTATGTTAGAAGCTTCCATCTTTTTGTCCATAAGACCAAATGCTGCAAGTACTTCTTTACTCATATTCAGTGCCAGCATACAAATGAAAACCAAATACATTAGGTTTACCATTTTCTGACGTGGTGATTGTTTTCCTCCTGCCATGGGGTTATTTTTTTTAGATTTTAATTATTAATCGACTTGGGTTTTAAAATCCAAATTAGCTTTTGCTCATTGCGGATAACATTCCACCATATACACCATTCAATGAAGAAAGGTTTGTAGATAAAGATGCCATTTGATCTTTCAATGCACTTGCATTTTGCACAACTTCTTCATTAACTGAAGCTTGTCTGCTTGCACTTTCCAATTGTACTTTGTAAAGACTGTTCAAAGATTCCATTTGTGAAGCGGCCTGAACCATTTCATCAGAATATTTCCTGGTAGATTCCATTGCATCTACAGTAGGAGCGATACCTTTTGCAGCGCCTTCGAAATTCTTGATGCTAGATCCTAAACTTTCCATAAGGCTAGCATCTACACCAGCCTCCTTTAAAAGATTATCTAATTTTTTAGACAAAGAAGCTTCTGCTTCTTGAATTTCTGCAGCTTGGTTCTTTTTTGGTGCTTTACCTTCGCCACCTGCTAATTCTGGATATACCAAAGACCAATCTAAATCTTCGTCTATTGGTTCAAAAGCACTAATTGCGAAAATTGCTGCTTCTGTTAAAAGTCCGATTGCTAAAAGTACAGCTCCGTTTAAAGGACCTAACTCCCAGTGTAAAATTTTGAATAATGCACCAATGATTACGATTGACGCTCCTAGGCCATAGGCCATGTTAAATAACTTCTTTGTTGATTTTGACTGTGCCATGATTTTAATTTAATTTAGGTTTGATAAAAGATTTGGTTAAAATTTGATTTTAATTACTATATAAAAACTTGATAATATTCATATTATTGTGTGGAATCCTCTTCTCCCATGTAATCTTGAACGGTTCTAAAACCGATGTAACTACGGGCCGAATCTGCATATTCATAATCTCTTGTACTTACCTGTAAGAAGTAAGCTACATCTTTCCAAGAGCCACCTCTAATCACTTTTCTGGTATTGGACTGGTCGCCCCCATTTGGGTTCATAGTAGATACATAATCGTAAGCTGCCGGATCGTAACTTGAATTTGTCCACTCAGATACGTTACCTGCCATATTATAAAGATTAAAGTCGTTTGGCTCATAGGACTTCGCTTCTACCGTATATAAAGCGGCATCTGCGGCATAGTCACCTCGCTGTGGTTTGAAGTTTGCCATAAAACAACCTGTATCACTAATTACATAAGGACCTCCCCAAGGATACGTTCCTGCTTCGATTCCTCCTCTAGCAGCATATTCCCATTCTGCCTCGGTAGGTAATCTGAATTGATTCACAAACTGTCTTCCACGACTCTTTTTGATCGTCATTTTTGAATTTTGTTCTCCAGTTACAAAAGGCTTTTGCTTGTTGCCAAGTAATACCCACTACCGGATATTCACTATATGCATCATGCCAGAAGTAATCATTATGCATAGGCTCGTTATAGGAGTAGGAGAAATCTCGAATCCATACCGTAGTATCTGGATATACTTCCACCTCCTCAGTTCGAATGAAATCTTTCCTACTACCGTTACCGTTTTTGGCAGCCCGTGCAGCAGCTTCGATATCCATCCAATTGTATTTATACTTCAATTTTTTCACATCTATAACACGCTGACCGTTATAAGACTCATCCTCAGGTAAGTATATAGAGTCAACCATGATTTCAGCATAGTATTCATCAGGATATTCTGATGTATCCCAAATCACTTCCTCGTCTTTGTTTAAGGCTCTACCTTCGTATCCTGTTTCGCCCATACCGGAATAATTGTCCAACATATATTTGTCGTATTCAGACAATCTAGTAGTATCCGCATCCTTAAAGGCATAATCTCCTATACCCCCTTCTTCTGGACCAATACCCAAATTATCCGCTAAAATGGCCAATTGGGTTCTTACAATAGAATCCTTTACCCACTCCACAAATTGACGGTATTCACTATTTGTGATTTCAGTATCGTCCATATAAAAGGAACGTACTGTAACAGTTTTGGTAGGTGCGTTCAGAAGTTTCGCCTGATCTTCCTCACTCTTACCCATAATGAAAGAACCTCTTGGGATAAGTTCCATTCCATATGGTTTTTCTGGGTACCATTTTTTTCCCTGGACACCGGTTAGCTCTCCTTTCGTTTTAGACCCACAACTGGTGAGTAAAAAAACAAACGCTATAGATGACAACAATAGCTTCTTCATACTTTAGGTTAAATTTCGATTATGGTTTATACTTAGAATCCAATGGTTTATTCTAACTTGTAAAACTACGTTTTGAATAAAATATTGTATTAAAGTCTTTTAATGCCTTAAAATTAATACTGGTTAATTAAAGCCTTTTTTATAGGCCTTGAACCACCTTTCAGGAACGTCTTGATTACATGCATCTAAATAATCCTTCTCGGTGCAAGGTAATAACGCAGGCGTATGGCCTTTAGTATGTGAAGTAAAAATAGATGGGACTTCGATCCACCATCTTTCAGTTAGTAAACTTTTGTAGAAGACAAGTTCATCATCCTCGGTAGGTACGTTATACTTGATAAAATCGTCTGTTTTCGAATAAGGAGACTCTTGAATCCTATAATTTAAACCTTCTATAAAATACCAGATTATTTGAGCAATCAATTGCTGGGATTGTACCGTATTTTCCATTTCAAAGATTCCAAAAACAGAAACTTTATCGCTAATACCGGCATATCTGGCTATGGTGCAAATCTCACGCCCGGTAAACCCATTAGGTGAAAAGTTAGCGCTCATGGACATTTCACAAGCTCTTACGGCTCTAGCATCTAAGCTAACCATATGTGCATTTCGCAATACGGGCTCGGCCAATGAAAGATCATTGGCGACCTCACCCAATCGATAGGCATCAAAAAACAAGCGTTCCATCAAATCAATTTCTTCTTGTGCATTGAAATAACTTTGATAGCCCAGATTGGAAAAATTGAAGAGATTATTAGGCTTATCGGTAATGATTTTACTCATGTAGGAATGAGACGAAATTAATTCATCGTCGATACCAAAATCAAACCGACTATCAACGGCCACCATATTGATCATATCCTTTATTCCGTCAAAAGCTCGATATGCCGGATACGTAATATCTTGGGTAGCCCCTAAAATTATAGGTATAATGTCTTCTTCTAAAAGACCAGCGACTATTTCTTTTACGACAAAATAGGTATCCTCAACGGTAGCGCCTTCCTCAATATCACCCAAATCAATTAAACTGGCATTCCAGTTCCCCATCAAAAGTTTATAGAGCTGTAAACGAATAGCGGAAACATCTAGTTTTTCATTCTTTTTCTCGAACGCATTTCTCGACTCCCTAACACCTAAAAAGGCAACCGTAGCATTCGCAAGAACAGGCAGACCCTCTTTTTCTGTATGTATGTAGGTATTTTTACCAATGGACTGATTAGGTAATAATTCATTATGTGCCAAAACTTTATCTGGTACGGGAACTAAAAAATCAAAGGCCATGGTTCAGGTGGTTTTTACAAATAAAAATTGGGCATTTAGCTTTTACAAACTATGAAACACCCAATTCTCATTATTTTCTAACTATAAAATTAGCTTACTTTTTTGACTTAGGTTTTGCTTTCGCTTTTTTCTTTGGAGTTTTTTGCTCAATCATTTTCTTGGCTTCTTCCAAAGTGAATTTAGTCGCATCTACAGATTTCGCCAATTCGACTTTAATCTTGCCTTTGATAATATTATGACGGCCCCATCTGGCTTTTTCTATTCGTATGCCTTCTTCTTCCCAGTTTTGGACCACCTTATCAATCTCTTTTTGCTTTTTAGCCTCGATAAGTTCTATAATATCATCATTCGATAGATTGTCATAATCATACTTTTTATTGACGTTGATGAACATTCCGTCCCATTTAATAAAAGGTCCAAACCTACCCACTCCTTTTGTCACCTCTTTATCCTCATAATGAGCGATAGGCGCATCAGCTTTTTGCTTGGCTACAATTAATTCGATGGCTCTATCCATTTCAATTTCAAAGGCACTCTCACCTTTGTCCATCGAAATAAACTTATCCCCAAACTTAACATAAGGACCAAATCTTCCAACATTCGCAGCCACTTCCTCACCTTCATAAACTCCTAATTTTCTCGGAAGTTTAAAAAGCTCCATAGCTTCTTCATAGGTAATGGTATTCAAAGATTGATCAGGCAATAAACTGGCAAAGCTTGGTTTTTCCTCATCGTCTACCGTACCTACCTGTACCATAGGGCCAAAACGACCTAATCGTACTGATACCTGCTTACCGGTTTTAGGGTCTTTCCCCAATATGCGCTCTCCACTAGCACGATCTGCATTCTCCTCTACATCTACTACATTAGGGTGAAAATCTTCGTAAAATGATTTCATCATTTTCTTCCAATCCTCTGCTCCTGCAGCAATCTCATCAAAATCTTCCTCTACCTGCGCAGTAAAGTTATAGTCCAAAATATTCGCGAAATTGGTCACCAAGAAATCGGTGACAATCATTCCAATATCTGTTGGAACCATTTTACCTTTATCAGACCCAACATTTTCCGTTAGGTTTTTTTCCTTGATCTTGTTTTTTTCCAAAATCAATTGCTGGTATTTTCGTTCCGTACCTTCTATCGTACCTTTTTCAACATATCCCCTATTCAAAATGGTAGAAATGGTTGGTGCATAGGTAGAAGGTCTACCAATACCCAATTCTTCCAGCTTTTTTACCAAAGAGGCTTCCGTAAATCGATACGGTGGTCTGGTAAATCGTTCTGTGGCAGAAATAAAATTATTGATTAATTTCTCACCTTCCTTCATAGCGGGCAACATCCCTTCCTGCTCTTCAGCAATATCTTCGTCATCCACACCTTCCATATAGACCTTTAGGAAACCATCAAATTTGATGACCTCTCCATTGGCGGTAAATTCCTCATCATGGGTATTTGCCATGATTTTTACATTGGTACGTTCCAATTCCGCATCACTCATTTGTGAGGCGATAGTCCGTTTCCAAATTAAATCATATAATTTAGATTGATCACGCTCCAGTGAAGGAGACTGGTTTTTCATTTCCGTTGGACGGATGGCTTCATGCGCTTCTTGAGCACCTTTTGATTTTCCCGTAAAACTTCTTGTATTGCTATATTTTTCGCCGTAATTATCAACGATGGCTTCTTTTGCTGCAGTAAGTGCCTCTTTCGAAAGATTGATACTATCCGTTCTCATGTAGGTAATCAAACCTGCCTCATACAGACGTTGCGCCACTTGCATGGTTCTACCTACAGAAAAATATAATTTTCTGGAAGCTTCCTGTTGTAATGTAGATGTCGTAAAGGGTGCGGACGGAGTTTTCTTGGCCGGTTTCTTATCCAATTTACTGACCGAGAAATTGGCCGATAGATTCTTTTCAAGAAAATCCTGGGCTTCCTCTTTGGTCGCAAACGCTTTATTCAGCTTTGCCGAAAAAACACTTCCTTCCTCAGTTTGAAATTCAGCTGCAATTTTATAGGATGCCTGTGGTTCAAATGCCTCGATATCACGTTCCCGTTCCACAATAAGTCTAACGGATACGGACTGTACACGACCAGCGGAAAGTCCCGGTTTAATTTTTTTCCAAAGAACAGGAGAAAGTTCATACCCCACCAAACGGTCTAAAACCCGTCTCGCCTGTTGGGCATTCACCAAATTAAAATTGATTTCCCTAGGGTTCTCAATTGCCTTTTGTATGGCCGATTTGGTTACCGAGTTGAAAACAATACGTTTTGTTTTTTTCTTATCCAGACCTAATTCTTCGGCCAAGTGCCATGAAATGGCCTCCCCTTCCCGGTCCTCATCACTTGCAAGCCAGATGGTTTCAGCTTTGTTCGCAAGATCCTTCAATTTTTTGACCAAGGCCTTTTTATCCTTGTCCACTATATATTTGGGGGTAAAATCATTTTCTACGTCTACTCCCAATTCCTTTGAAGGTAAATCCGCTATGTGTCCAAAACTGGATTCTACCTTAAAGTCCTTCCCTAAAAACTTCTCTATCGTTTTGGCTTTCGCAGGAGACTCAACTATTACTAAATTCTTCGCCATTAACCTTATTTATGGCTACAAATGTATACTAAAAAATAAACTTTAAAATTTCGCCCATTTTTTATTTACTTCAAATTCACATTAAATGAAGCACAAAATCATTCATTTGATAGAAAGATGAAAGATTGCAAGTCGCTATTTCCTAGACCTTTTAATTATTTCTATTTTTAAGGAAACTAACTCCAATCGTACTCAAAATGAATAAATACTATTTTTTACTAGTAAGCGTAATTTTCTTACTACAACCCTTACAAGACCTAAATGCACAACGAAAAAAGAGCACGGTCAGTTTTAACGATTCCTTATATAATGGAATGGAATACCGTTTAATCGGTCCTTTTCGAGGCGGTAGGGCCGGAACCGTAACCGGCGTTGCCAACAATCCCAACCTATATTATATGGGGACAGCTGGCGGAGGCGTTTGGAAAACTACCGATGCCGGCAATACTTGGCAGTGTATCTCTGATGGCTACTTTGGCGGATCTATTGGTGCGGTTACGGTATCGGAATCAGACCCGAACATTATTTATGTAGGCGAGGGCGAACAAACTTTGCGTGGAAATGTTTCCTCAGGTAAAGGACTTTGGAAAAGTATGGATGCTGGTGAAACTTGGAAATTTATCGGCCTGAAAGACTCTGAACATATTTCAAGAATTAGGGTTCATCCCACAAATCCAGATCTAGTTTATGTTGCCGCTATAGGTAATTTATGGAAACCCAATGAAACCAGGGGCGTTTTCAGATCTAAAGATGGTGGGGAAACTTGGGATAAAATACTTTATGTAAGTGATAAGGCTGGAGCCGGAGATTTGATCATGGACCCTAACAATAGTAGGATTCTATACGCCACTACTTGGCAAATGTCCCGAAATGGTTATCGAATGGACAGCGGTGGGCCCGATAGTAAACTATTTAAAAGTACCGATGGTGGGGATAATTGGACGGACATATCAGAACATTCTGGATTACCAGGATTTCCTTGGGGAATCGTAGGTATTACCGTTTCGCCATTGGATTCCAATAGGGTTTGGGCACTTATTGAAGCTGATGGCGGAGGATTATTTAGGTCGGATGACGCCGGCGTTACTTGGAAAAAAATCAATGAAAACAGGGCTTTGCGCCAACGTGCATGGTATTACACCAGAATATATGCAGATACCGAAAATATTGATAAACTTTATGTCATGAACGTGAGCTATGGTGTTTCCACCGATGGCGGAAAAACATTCACTCTTAAAAACGCACCTCACGGGGATCATCACGATTTATGGATCGATCCAAACAATAATAACCGAATGATTATTGCCGATGATGGTGGTGCACAAATCTCCAACGATGGCGGTAACAACTGGACTACCTATTACAATCAACCTACTGCCCAATTTTATCGCATTGCGACCGACAGTATTTTTCCGTACAGAATTTACGGGGCACAACAGGACAACACAGCCTTGCGCATTTCCCATCGCACATCAGGAGAATCCATTACGGAACGGGATTGGGAACCAACGGCCGGTGGCGAAAGCGCACATTTGGCACCAGACCCCAAGAACAATCAAATTGTATATGGAGGTACGTATAAAGGATACATGAACCGATTGGACCATACCACCGGCCAAGCACGTTCCACCAACGTTTGGCCAGACAACCCCGCGGGTTCTGGAGCAGAAGTGATGAAGTACCGTTTCAATTGGAACTATCCCGTTACCTTTAGTAGGCACGATTCAAACGTATTATATGCAGGATCCAATTACCTGCATGCTACCACCGATGAAGGTCAGTCCTGGAAAACCATTTCACCCGATTTAACCAGGGGAATTCCCGAAACCATTGCATCATCAGGAGGACCAATTACCCAAGACAATACCGGGGCGGAATTTTATTCCAACCTATTCGTGATTTCAGAATCGATTCTTGAAAAAGGAGTGATTTGGACAGGTAGCGATGATGGCTTAATTCATGTTACCCGAGACAATGGAACCAATTGGGAAAACGTAACACCTCCGGCTTCCATGTCACCCAAATTGAATATGATCAATTCCATCGACCCTAGTCCCTTCCATGAAGGAACAGTATACGTAGCGGCCACCTCCTATAAATTTGGAGATTATACGCCATATTTATACAAAACAGAGGATTATGGTAAAAACTGGACATTAATTACCAACGGCATAAAAGATAATGATTACACTAGGGTCATCAGAACCGACCATGTAAAAGAAGGATTATTGTATGCTGGAACGGAATGGGGTATGTATATCTCGTTCGATGATGGAAAATCTTGGTCACCATTTCAGTTAAACCTTCCCATTACGGCCATTAGGGATTTACAAGTAAGGGACAACGATTTAATTGTAGCTACTCATGGCCGAAGTTTTTGGATAATTGATGACTTAACCCCGTTACATCAATTATCAAATGAAATGGCTAATAAAGATTTTTTTATCTACAAACCAGATATTTCCTATCGAATGGAACAAGAGGGAGGTTGGTCTGAACCCAATATGAAATTGGTAGGCGCAAATCATCCTGACGGGGTGATCATCAACTATTTCATAGATAGTTTTAAGGAAAAAGATACCGTTGAACTCGATATTTTGGAGCGTGACGGCACTTTAATTCAAAATTTTGCAACGAATGCAAAGACAGACAAATTAAATCCTGCTTCATCCAAACCTTTAAAAGTTAAATCCGGAGGAAATAGATTAATTTGGGACATGCGGTATCCAGGCTTCAAGGCCTTTGAAGGCATGATTTTCTACTCTTCGCCCAATACCGGACCAAAAGCAGTACCTGGCACTTATAAAGTTAGACTAACCGTAAATGGCAAATCACAAGAACAGGAGTTTAAAATTGTAAAAGATCCAAGGCTACCAAATACCCAAAATGATTATGATGGTCAATTTGAGTTCTTGACCAAGGTGAGAAATGAAGTTACAAGGGCAAATGAAGCTATCATCAAGATTAGAAACATTCAGCAAGACTTAAAATATCTCAAAGAAAAAACAAAAGAAAATGAGGAATTGCAAAAATTGATTTCAGATTACGAAAAAGAATTATCGGTCATTGAGAATAACATTCACATGACCAAAAATCAGAGTAGGCAAGATCCTTTGAATTATGGAATACGAATCAATAATAGATTGGCTTTTTTAATGGCGGACTCTCAACGGGGCGACTACCCTCCTACCCAGCAAGCTCAGGAATTCTTTAAAGAAGTTACCCAAGAACTGAACAAAGAAATAAATGCACTGAATGCACTTGTCGAAAAACAAACCCAGATGGTCAATGAAAAGGTGAAAAAAGAAGATATTAAAATGATTTCTTCGGAATAGGAATACTAGGGTTTATCATAAAAAAGGGAGCAGAATTACTGCTCCCTTTTTTATACATATACTCAATCTCACAGTTTAAAAGTGCTCAACAATCGAATATCGTTTTCTAGATATTCATATTGATATAAAGTCCTTTCCCCTATCATCAACAAGGAATTTGTGAGCGGAATAACATCATAGGCCTGTATAGCTTCAAATTGATTGATTTGGGTAATATTTGGAGCTTCACTTTTATCAAAAACTTTTAAACCTGCGTCACCGTCGCATATAAAAAGTATATCCCCTTTTATCCCCAATCCGTTTGGTCCTTCCATAGGATAGATCACTTTTAATTCTGGAGCTTTAAGGTTGGCAATATCAATCACATAAAGGCCACTTTCTGTACCTCCGCAGAAATTACCGCCCTTTAAAGTCACATAGGCATAATCACCATCTACAACTACCGGATCACAGGCAGTACCATGCCTAAATTCAGATATAAACGTTGGTTTCGCAGGCTCTGTTATATCATATATATACATTCCTTGTCGGCCTCCTAGAAACAATAGATCATCTTGATTAAAAATAGTTTCAATATCCCAGCCCACATTCACATCTTCCAATACCTCTGGATTCTCCAAATCAGCGATATTAAAAATATTGATATTACTATAATCGACGACGTAGAAATAATCATCCACGATTTTAAACCTGGCTAATGAGCCCCCTTGACCAACAATGGGATTAAATGAATTGGTACTGGCAAGCGCATCTTCATAATATAGTCCGCCACCGCCATATTGTTTTTCATAATCAGAGACCAACCTTCTTTCTGTAGCAACCTCCCAGCCTATCAATGCTTCGGTTTGGGAGTTAAAATCTTCATATTCGTAAATATCCGCTTGAGGATACTCTAAATCTAGAGCTACACAGGTCCAATTTTCGTAAATGGCACTTGTCTAATCGGTTGGCAACCGTAATATTATTGATGTCAGCGATATCGAAAATGACCAAATCACCATAACTATCTGCAAATAGTTTATCATCCTTTATAGAGATATCATAATTTCCCTCCAACTTTATAAACGCTATACTTTTGGGGGAAATAGGATTTTGATTGTCAATAACATGAAAGCCTTGGTTGACATCGTTTACAAAAATGTAATCCTTGTAGGCATAAATTTTACCGGAATTCACCACAGGAACAGGGTCCGTCACCTCTACAGCATTAGCTTTAAATTCCGTAATATCTACGGTTAAAGGTCTTGCCACCAAATAGTCTTCGTAAGGCCCGTCATCATCGCAGGAAACGAACAAAGCAATGGTAAAAAATAATAATGAATAAAGATGTGGTTTCATATTCCAGACATTTAAAGGTTTCCCTAAAGATGTTAGAATAGATTTTTGGTTGCGTTGGCTAAGGTTACTAAATCGTTAGTTAAACTTCAAAACCAACACCATCTTTGTACATATAATAGGTGGGTATTTTTCCCAACATAGCTGTAAAAAGCACACCGATACAACATAGAAACATTCCCAATTGTGCCACAATTCCCATCACGATGACCAATCCAAAGATGACTAACCAGTTTTTATTACCAAGCACAAAACTCGCCTTGACCATTTCCAGCGCAGAAAGCTCCTCTGAAAAGGCCAAAAAAGCAGGGAATAAAGACATTGGAACAATCAAATAAAATAGACCAACACCGCAAGCTAACATCCCTAAAATACTTAACCCTAACATGTAAAGGGCCAGCTTAAAAACCTTACCCATACGGCCTTCTTTAAAAAAGTAGAAATAATCCTCTTTACCCATCTCCTCTAAATCCTTGGCTCTACAAATTTTAAGAAATGCAGCATTGAGCGCAAGTGCAAAAGTGCTAATACCTATCATAAAAATTGGAGCCATTATTCCCATAGCTATAGCTACCATTGGTGGTAATTGATTATCTATCATCGATTCGGGGTCTGTTATATCCCAAAGCTATCATTGGAATATAGAGAATAATATAAAATGGAAGAATTGTCAAAAAAGTCAACAGTAAAACTACAAAGCCTTGCACCCACACCTTTTTGAACAATTCTATAGATTGACTAAAAATAGTTCCAAAATTTAAGTCGGGCTTGGACTTTATACGTTCAACTAAAAGTTCTAAATTCATAATAGGTGGTTGGTTATTTATGCCCATAAAAGTATGCATTAATAAAAAACAAAGCCTAAAAATACCCTAAAATACACTGTCATCTTGTCATATTTTTTGATTATAATGGTATCTTTGCCCACTAATTTATTTATTGCAAAGTGCTACGGAGAATGGAAAAAACCATAGATGAAAGTGTTCAGGGCACTACCCTTGAACTGGATGGAAAAGATATTAATAAAAGAAAACTCTATATAGAAAGTTATGGCTGCGCCATGAACTTTTCTGATAGTGAAATTGTAGCCTCCATTTTGGCCACAGAAGGTTTCAACACCACGAATACTTTAGAAGAGGCCGATCTTATACTGGTAAACACCTGTTCCATTAGGGACAAGGCGGAACAGACGATACGTAAACGACTTACCGAATATAATAAGGTAAAGAAAACGAGACCGCATTTAAAAGTGGGCGTTCTGGGCTGTATGGCAGAGCGACTTAAAGATAAGTTGTTAGATGAGGAACATATTGTGGATATGGTGGTTGGTCCAGATGCGTACAAAGACCTTCCCAATCTTATTCAAGAAGTCGATTCTGGTAGAGATGCCGTAAATGTTATTCTCTCCAAAGATGAAACCTATGGCGATATTGCTCCTGTTCGCTTAAATACCAATGGGGTCACCGCTTTCGTCTCGATTACTCGTGGATGTGACAACATGTGTACGTTTTGCGTAGTTCCTTTCACTCGAGGACGTGAGCGAAGTAGGGACCCACAATCGATTATCGCAGAAGTCAACGAACTTTGGGAAAAAGGATTCAAGGAAATTACCTTACTCGGTCAAAACGTAGATAGTTATTTATGGTATGGTGGCGGACTCAAAAAAGATTTTGAGAAAGCTTCTGATATGCAAAAGGCCACTGCAACCGATTTTTGCAAACTTTTAGAAATGGTCGCCTTGGCCCAACCCAAAATGAGGATTCGGTTTTCAACTTCGAATCCACAGGACATGACTTTGGATGTTATAAAAACCATGGCAAAGTATCCAAATATTTGCAAACATATTCACCTTCCCGTACAAAGCGGAAGCAATCGTATTTTAAAGGAAATGAATCGCTTGCATACGATTGAAGAATACTTTGAGCTTATCGATAATATCCGAAAAATCATCCCAGACTGTGCCATTTCTCAAGATATTATCAGTGGATTCCCTACCGAAACGGAAGAGGACCATCAAGCTACACTAAAAGCTTTGGAATACGTAAAATATGACTTTGGTTATATGTATGCCTACTCTGAAAGACCTGGAACTATGGCTGGCAGAAAAATGGAGGATGATGTTCCCGAGAAAACAAAAAAACGACGACTTTCAGAAATTATCGCTTTACAAAGGGAACATTGCAAATTTAGAACGGAAAAGCATCTGCACAAAACTCAGGAGGTTTTGATTGAAGGCCCTTCTAAAAAGAATGAAAACGAATGGATGGGCAGAAATTCTCAAAGCACCGTAGTGGTCTTCCCAAAAGAACAGTATAAAGTGGGGGACTTTGTAAATGTAAAAATCAACGATTGTACCTCTGCCACATTAATAGGAAAGGCCGTAGGTTATTCTGAAAATAATTAAAATCTCACTAGTAGCCATTTTATATGGAAAGTATACAAAGTATTAAACAACGTTTTGAAATCATTGGGCAAGACCCTAAGCTGAACAGGGCATTGGAAAAAGCAATGCAGGTAGCAGCCACGGATATATCCGTTTTGGTCACCGGTGAAAGTGGAGTTGGTAAAGAAGCCATTCCTAAAATCATTCATTCTTTATCGCATAGAAAACACGCCAAATACATAGCCGTAAACTGTGGTGCAATTCCTGAAGGAACGATTGACAGTGAACTTTTTGGACATGAAAAAGGGGCATTTACAGGAGCCACCCAAACTAGAAGTGGTTATTTTGAAGTAGCCGACGGTGGCACCATATTTTTAGATGAAGTGGGTGAACTTCCCTTAACCACCCAAGTACGTTTGCTAAGGGTTTTGGAAAATGGAGAGTTTTTAAAAGTAGGTTCGTCACAAGTGCAAAAAACAGATGTACGCATCGTAGCAGCTACCAACGTGAACATGTTCGAAGCTATTAAAAAGGAACGTTTTAGAGAAGACCTATACTATCGGTTAAGCACTATAGAAATCAACATTCCACCATTACGCGAGCGTAAGGAAGATATCCACTTATTGTTTCGAAAATTCGCATCGGACTTTAGTCAAAAATATAAAATGCCCACCATTAGATTGGACGATCAGGCAGTTCAACTATTGACGAAATATAGATGGCCAGGAAACATCCGTCAGTTACGTAATATTGCGGAACAGGTATCGGTTTTAGAAGAAAATAGAGGAATTACGGCGACAACCCTTCACGGATACATACCCGATTCTACTGGCAGCAACCTACCCGCAGTGGTTTCCCAAACCAAGAAAGAAGGTGATTTTAGCAATGAACGGGAAATCCTGTACAAGGTATTGTTCGATATGAAAGGAGACCTCAATGACCTTAAAAAGTTAACGATGGAACTTCTTAAAAATAACGATTCACAAAAGGTGCAAGAAGAGAACGAAAACTTGATACGTAAGATTTATGGTAATCATGAAGAGGAGGATCTGGACTTGGATATGGTAGATACCGAAGAGGAAGAAAATACCATGAACGTTTTACATTTACCGGAACCCAAACGGACAGAAATCATTCATAGTCAAGAATCACAAGAGGATAAATACCATTTTGCCGAAGAAATTGAAGAGGAGGAAACTTTATCTTTACAGGAGAAAGAGGTTGAACTGATTAAAAAATCCTTAGAGCGAAACAAAGGGAAGCGAAAAGCAGCTGCTGCAGAATTAGGAATTTCTGAACGCACCCTATACCGCAAAATTAAACAGTATGACCTTTAATTTGGCACTCATGAGAAAGCTTAAAAAATACCTATTATTAATTACTCCGCTATTTTTAATGCTGGGTTGTGGGGTCTATAATTTTACGGGTGGAAATGTGGGCGAAGCCAAAAACTTTCAGGTCAACTACTTTCAAAATTATGCTACCCAAAGTCCGGGTTCCATATTTGAACCTGGTGTAGACCGTGATTTTACCTTAGCGCTCCAAGACCGAATTTTGAACCAAACAAGTTTGGATCTCATCAATTCCGGTACGGCGGATTTGCTGTACGAAGGTGAAATTACCGAGTATAAGATATCCCCCATGTCTGCCACCGCAAATTCTACCGCAGCTCAAAACAGATTGTCCATGCGGGTAAAAGTCAGGTTTTACAACAGACTGAAAGAAGATGCCGCTTTTGACCAAAGCTTTTCCTTCTTTTATGATTATCCTGCAGATACGCAATTGAACGCCATTCAAGACGAAGCCCACCAAGTGATTTTTGAACGACTTACTCAAGATATTTTTAATGCCTCATTAGCAGATTGGTAAACCTATGAATGTAACGGATTTTACTTATTTTTTAGAACATCCTACCAAAGTGGTAGAGCCCATACACACCAAACATTTAGAGGATATTATTGAGGAATATCCCTATTTTCAAGCAGCAAGGGCTTTGCATTTAAAAGGATTGAAAAATCTGAACAGCTACAAATACAATAAGGCCCTAAAAATTACGGCAGCGTTTACAACGGATCGAGATGTGCTTTTCGACTTCATTACCTCAAAGGATTTTTTGCAACATGATTTCGTAATTACCCCAAAAAAGGAAGAAACACCTTCCGAACCAGAAATAACCCTTAAAGAATCGGCGCCTTAATAACAGAATCTGAAGACAAACCTTTACCACAAGATGAAAAGGACGCCGAACAAATTTTAGACCCTGAACTTTTTAAAACAAAGGAACCCGAAACTAAACCAGAAGAAATTCAGGAAGAAGAAACGGAAACCTTGGAATTGGGCAAACCACTTCCTTTTGATGCAAAGGAAAAATATTCCTTTTCAGAATGGTTAAACCTTACTTCCCAAGAACCAATAGACAGAAAAACGTCTTCCAAAGAAGAAAAGAAAAAGAAAGCTATACAACCAAAGCCACCAGTAGATCCGTCAAAAAAGAAAAAATTCGACCGTATAGATAAGTTTATTGCCAATAATCCTAAAATAGTCCCTACTCAAAGTCAACCCAGTATCGAGATTGCGAACACCTCAAAAATCGACGCTAGCGAGTTGATGACAGAGACCTTAGCACGGGTTTATTTGGAGCAAAAAAAGTATAAAAAAGCCGTACAGGCTTACAAAATATTAAGTTTGAAATATCCGGAAAAAAGTAGTTTCTTTGCAGACCGAATTAAAGCGGTAGAAAAAATTAAGAAAGAAAATACATAAATAGAATGAGTACATTTTCAATTTTCCTGATACTTATCATCATTGTATGCTTATTATTGATATTGGTAATCATGGTTCAGAACCCTAAAGGTGGCGGACTTTCATCTTCCTTTGGTGGCGGTGGAAACCAAGTCGTTGGTGGCGTTAAAAAAACAGGTGATTTCTTGGATAAAAGCACATGGACCTTGGCAGGTTTGCTAATTGTCCTAATTTTAGCTTCTAACATTGCTCTGAAAGGCAACTACGGTGAAGCGGATTCAAAATTATTACAGGGTGATGATATTGAAAATACCGTTCCGGAAACATTACCAGAAGAGGTAACTCCAACAGCTCCTGACGCGACTTCGCCTTCAGATAGCTTATAAAATATATTCCTATTACTTTTAAATGCCAGCTTAATGACAAGCTGGCATTTTTCGTTTACAAAATGTCAGTTTTTGGTCAATGGCATAATTCATGACTACTATTAGTACTGAAACTAAAAAATCAATTTAAAAATTTAATAATTATGGCTAAAGTGAATATCAAACCATTGGCAGACAGAGTTCTTATCGAGCCAATGGCAGCTGAAACAAAAACTGCGTCTGGAATATACATTCCTGATACTGCAAAAGAGAAACCACAAAAAGGTAAAGTAGTTGCTGTGGGTCCTGGCACAAAAGATGACAAAGTAACCGTTAAAGTTGGTGATACTGTTCTTTATGGAAAATATGCCGGAACTGAGTTAAAGTTAGAAGGTACGGATTACTTGATGATGAGAGAAAGTGATATTCTTGCCATCATCTAAATAGCTGTTCGCTTTTGACAGGTGTCACAAAGCACAACTATAACTATTCAAAAAATTTATAATAATATTATTGGTCTATTGCTTCTAGCTCCTGACCAAAATCTAAAAACAAATACAAAATGGCAAAAGATATAAAGTTTGACATTGATGCAAGAGACGGCTTAAAAAGAGGTGTTGATGCATTGGCAAATGCTGTAAAAGTAACATTAGGCCCAAAGGGTAGAAACGTAATCATCAGTAAATCCTTTGGAGCTCCACAGGTGACTAAAGATGGTGTTACTGTTGCAAAAGAAATAGAATTGTCGGATCCTTTAGAGAATATGGGTGCGCAAATGGTAAAAGAAGTTGCTTCTAAAACCAATGATTTAGCTGGTGATGGTACAACAACTGCAACCGTTCTGGCACAAGCTATCGTAAAAGAAGGTTTGAAAAACGTTGCTGCCGGTGCAAATCCAATGGATTTAAAAAGAGGTATCGACAAAGCTGTAGAAGCTATCGTTGCTGATTTGGCGAAACAAGCTAAAAAAGTTGGTGATTCTTCTGAAAAAATTAAGCAAGTAGCTTCAATTTCCGCTAACAATGATGAAACCATTGGCGAATTGATCGCACAAGCTTTTGGAAAAGTAGGTAAAGAAGGTGTTATTACTGTTGAAGAAGCAAAAGGTACAGATACATACGTTGATGTTGTTGAAGGTATGCAGTTTGACAGAGGTTACCTTTCTCCATATTTCGTTACCGATTCTGAAAAGATGGTATCTCAATTGGAAAATCCGTACATCTTGTTGTTCGACAAGAAAATATCTTCCATGAAAGATTTACTTCCTGTGTTGGAGCCAGTAGCCCAATCTGGAAAACCACTTTTGATTATTGCAGAAGATGTGGATGGTGAAGCATTGGCTACTTTGGTAGTGAACAAATTAAGAGGTTCTTTAAAAATTGCTGCTGTAAAAGCTCCAGGTTTTGGAGATCGTAGAAAAGCAATGTTAGAGGATATCGCTATCCTTACAGGTGGTACTGTTATTTCTGAAGAAAGAGGATTCTCTTTGGATAATACTACTATTGATATGTTAGGTACTTGCGAAAAAGTAAGCATCGATAAGGACAATACAACTATCGTAAATGGTGGTGGTGTTGCAAAAGATATCAAAACAAGAGTAAATCAGATTAAATCTCAAATCGAGACTACAACTTCTGATTATGACAAAGAAAAACTTCAAGAGCGTTTGGCTAAATTGGCCGGTGGTGTTGCCGTACTATATGTTGGTGCAGCTTCTGAAGTTGAGATGAAAGAGAAAAAAGACCGTGTTGATGATGCATTGCACGCTACAAGAGCTGCGGTAGAAGAAGGTATCGTTGCTGGTGGTGGTGTTGCCTTGGTAAGAGCTAAAGCTGTTCTTTCAAAAGTAGCCACTGAAAATGAAGACGAAGCAACAGGCTTACAGATTGTAGCCCGTGCCATTGAAGCTCCTTTAAGAACTATCGTTTCTAACGCTGGTGGTGAAGGCTCAGTAGTTATCGCTAAAATCCTTGAAGGTAAAGGAGATTATGGTTATGATGCCAAGTCTGAGAAATATGTAGAAATGATGAAGGCTGGTATTATCGACCCTAAAAAAGTAACTAGAGTTGCTCTTGAAAATGCCGCTTCTGTAGCCGGTATGATCTTAACAACTGAATGTGCTTTAACGGACATTAAAGAAGATGCCCCTGCAGGTCCACCAATGGGTGGAGGTATGCCAGGCATGATGTAGTCGCGAGTTGCCACAGGCAATTTAAATCCTTAACACGGATAAATATTATATTTAAAAACCGCACTTGGAAATCCAAGTGCGGTTTTTTAGTTACAGATAAAAACAAAAAAACCACCTTCTTATTACAAAAGGTGGTTTCATTGTCCAAGGTAAAGCTTAATCCCATAAGCCCTAAACCAACTACTTCTTTCTAGGAGCAGCTTTTGGAGCAGCCTTTTTACCAGCTTTTGCCGGAGAAGGTTTTGCAGCAGGTTTCCCAGCTGATTTTGCTTGTGCCATTATAGTATAATTTAAATAAATCTAAGCTAATGTATTCCAGTTTTGGATTCGTGATAATTGCGTTGGCAAAATATTAACTAAAAATTTTAAAAATACCTTACAGCCAATCAAGTAGCACCCATAAGTTATTTACACAACAGTGTTTTACATGATTTTAAAAACAAAATTTTTGGACGTCTTTACTTTTAAAATTATAAGATTCCATCAAACATCACCAGCAAAGCTTGGTATTTGTTTAAAAGGATGTATTTGATACTTTACATAAAAAATTTAAGGAATAGACCTCCTAACAACCAAGCATAACAAACAAATGCCACATATTTTAAGGTATTTTCTAAAAGCTGGCTCTTTGGTGCCATTTCCTTCATATGCATGACGTCATCCCTTTTAAAGAAACCCAAATAGATGAGATAACCCGAAGCCAATATAAATCCGATATTCAAAAAGAAGGAATAATCCAATTTAAAATATTCAGTATCTGATATTTTCACCTGGTCAGGATTCGGTAAAATCCCAAACAAATCAAAACCATAATGAAGCACTAATGAAGCGCCTATCAAAGAGGTCAACAATAGGAATAAAATGAAAAATGCCATTTTCCATCCGTAGTATTTTGCATTGATTCGCAAAACTGGGAACACCACCAAATCACTGAAAATAAAGGCCATTACCCCAGCAAAACTAACTCCTTTACCAAATAACAAAGCCGCTAGTGGAATATTCCCCATAGAACCAATAAAGGTTAAAAAAGCGGCGAGCGGACCAACCAATACATGTTCTAAAATTTCAAAAAAGGTAAAATCCGTATTTCCATTTCCGCTATTGATAAATAAGGTCTCGAAGAAAGCATCGGGTACAAATGCCGCTACCAAACCTGCAACGGTAAATCCTAGTGTGACATCTTTCCAAACCATTTTCCATTCCATACCGTATTGCTGGGCAACCTTCGCCCAACTTTCCTCAGATTTGACTTTCTTTTTCCAAGATTTAGAATCTTCTTCGTCGTCATCTTCCCCGTCTTTTAAGTTTTCTCGAGCAGAATGGATGAGTCCTTTCGGATTGAACATCTTGATAAGAATCCAACTGATTCCAATCAATAAAATGGCTCCGGCATATTCGCCAACCACAAATTGCCATCCCAAAAAAATAGAAATCACAATACCCAATTCAATGACCAAATTTGTACTTGATAATAAGTAAGCTATGGAGGAAACAAAACCTGCACCTTTTTTAAACAAGGACTTTGTAGTCGCCAAAGCGGAAAAACTACAAGAACTACTGATAAACCCAAAAAAAGTACCCAATAGTACGCTTTTAGCATCATCGTCACCCATGGTTTTCTGCATCTTATCCTCTGTAACAAAAATCTGTATAATACTACTGATGATGTATCCCAAAACAAATGCCCATAAGGCCATCCAAAAAAAACCTACACTAGTGTATGCCGCCTCTCCCCATTTGGTGAAAAAATCCGTCATTTTATTATTTTAATATTTTTCCTATTCTGAAAATCACCGTACCGGCTAAATTCTAAATTACGATTGTTTTAAAAGTATTTAAAATATCGTATTCATCAGGGCTAAAAAATGTAGTTGCTGGGTTCATTTTTGAGATATCACCTCACTATTCATCTCATAAAGGAGAACTACTGGCCTTCAACAACAAATCTGTAATGTGTTACGATTTATTTCCGTAAGCACTATCTTAACGAAGATTTATGTCCCATCTATTGTACATATTGCTTTTATAATTCATTTTTGTAACTATTATTTAATTTTCAAAACATGTTCGACTCCTTAAGACCCTTAGTAAAATCAATTGTTGATTCACATAAGAATACAGACGAAAAATTGCAGGAAATCTGTGATTTGCTTAAAACAGAGGTTCCTCATTATGACTGGGTGGGATTCTATTTTAAAAACGGGGACAAAAGAGAATTGAAACTTGGCCCTTATGCTGGAGCACCAACGGACCATACTATTATTCCTTTTGGCAAAGGAATTTGTGGTCAAGTCGCAGAAAGTAACCAAAACTTCGTGGTACCCGATGTTAAAGCGCAAGACAATTACATCGCTTGTAGTATTACCGTAAAAGCTGAAATTGTTGTTCCACTATTTGTGAATGAAGAAAATATTGGCCAAATAGACATCGATTCTAACACCGCGGATCCGTTCACCAAAGCTGATGAGCACTTTTTAGAATTCGTGAATTTTGAGGTCGCCAAGATTCTTTAAAACTTTTCGCTTTTTGTTGATAAACTACCTTACTTGCTAGCTTCAAAAAAATTACATTTGTCTGCTTATTAGAAACCTTAAGCATCCTACAATGAGCAGTGTAAAAAAAGCGTCTTCAGCCTTAATTTCAGTATTTCATAAAGATGGTCTAGAGCCTATCGTTAAGAAATTTCAAGAGCTGGGCATCACCATTTATTCAACTGGTGGTACAGAGAAATTTATAAAAGATTTAGGCATTGATGTTGTTCCCGTAGAAGATGTAACCAGTTATCCGTCGATTCTTGGCGGAAGGGTTAAAACTTTACATCCTAAGGTATTTGGAGGTATTTTAAACAGACAGGACAATGAAAGCGATGTCGCTCAATTGGCAGAATTTGAAATTCCACAAATTGACATCGTCATTGTGGACTTATATCCATTTGAAAAAACAGTAGCTAGTGGAGCTTCTGAACAGGATATTATTGAAAAAATTGATATTGGTGGGATTTCCTTAATCCGTGCAGCAGCCAAAAATTTCAAAGACGTAATTTGCGTCTCCTCAATGGAGGATTACGCAGATTTTCTATCCGTAATTACCGAAAACAACGGATCTACCTCTTTGGAGGACAGAAAGCTTTTTGCTGCCAAATCATTTAATGTTTCTTCTCATTATGATTCGGCCATTTTCAATTATTTCAACCAAAACCATGATATCGCCGCTTTAAAAATAAGCGAGACCGATGGCAAAGTTTTACGTTATGGTGAAAACCCACATCAAAAAGGATTTTTCTTTGGAGATTTTGAGGCTATGTTCTCCAAATTACACGGCAAGGAACTTTCCTATAACAATCTTTTAGATGTTGACGCAGCAGTTAACCTAATGTTGGAATTTAAGAACGATGCTCCAACATTTGCCATTCTAAAACACAACAATGCTTGTGGTTTGGCACAAAGGGATACCTTACACCAAGCCTATGTCGATGCTTTGGCAGGTGATCCTGTTTCCGCTTTTGGTGGTGTCTTAATCAGCAATAAAGAAATAGATAAAGCTACTGCCGAAGAAATACATCAATTATTCTGCGAAGTGGTAATTGCTCCTAGTTATGCCGATGACGCACTAGAAATTTTGAAGGGTAAAAAGAATAGGATTATACTGATACAGAACGAAGTGGAAATGCCCGAAATGTTGGTAAGAACCTGTCTAAACGGCATCCTTTTACAAGATAAGGACCACAAGACGGATGCTTTGGCCGATTTGACCTATGCTACGGACAAAAAACCATCTGAAAGTGAAATCGAAGATTTGTTGTTCGCCTCCAAACTTTGCAAACACACAAAATCAAATACGATTGTCCTTGCAAAGAACAAGCAACTATGTGCTAGTGGCACAGGACAGACCTCTAGGGTCGATGCTTTGAACCAAGCTATACATAAGGCCCAGTCCTTTAAATTCGACCTTAAAGGGGCGGTTATGGCGAGTGATGCATTCTTCCCTTTCCCTGATTGTGTTGAAATTGCCGATAATGCCGGAATTACCAGTGTCATTCAACCTGGCGGTTCCATAAAAGATCAATTGAGTATTGATTATTGCAATGACAACGAAATTTCTATGGTGATGACGGGAACACGTCATTTCAAGCATTAATTTCATTACTTTTGTCGGTAAAATGCATCCTTTTATCTAAAATTTAAATAATACACATGGGATTTTTTGATTTCTTGACCGAGGAAATAGCCATAGATTTAGGTACGGCGAACACCCTTATTATTCATAATGACAAAGTCGTAGTCGATAGCCCGTCTATTGTAGCTAGGGATAGAATTAGTGGAAAAATCATTGCCGTTGGTAAGGAAGCCAACATGATGCAAGGCAAGACCCATGAAAATATAAAGACGATTAGACCCTTAAAAGATGGGGTAATCGCAGATTTTGATGCTTCGGAAAAAATGTTGATGATGTTCATTAAGAACATTCCGGCATTAAAGAAAAAATGGTTTCCACCAGCATTACGATTGGTTATCTGTATACCTTCAGGAATTACCGAAGTTGAAATGCGTGCCGTTAAGGAATCCGCAGAACGTGTGAACGGTAAGGAAGTATATTTAATTCATGAGCCTATGGCCGCTGCTATAGGTATCGGTTTGGATATTATGCAACCTAAAGGGAACATGATTGTTGATATAGGGGGTGGTACCACGGAAATTGCAGTAATAGCTTTGGGTGGTATCGTTTGTGATAAATCCGTCAAGATTGCGGGTGATGTATTCACCAATGATATCATCTATTACATGCGAACTCAGCATAACCTTTATGTTGGCGAAAGTACGGCAGAGGCTATAAAAATCGAAATTGGTTCCGCTACCGAAGATCTTCAATCTCCACCGGACGAGAAGTCTGTACAGGGACGGGATTTACTAACTGGTAAACCAAAACAAGTTCAGATTTCCTATAGGGAAATTGCAAAAGCACTGGATAAATCTATCTTACGTGTTGAGGATGCCGTAATGGAAACGTTATCACAGACACCTCCAGAATTGGCGGCCGATATTTACAATACCGGTATCTACCTCGCTGGTGGTGGTTCTATGTTACGAGGTTTGGACAGAAGGTTATCCCAAAAAACGGACTTACCCGTTTATATCGCAGAAGACCCATTACGTGCTGTAGTGCGTGGTACAGGTATCGCTTTGAAGAATTTGGAACGTTATAAGAGTATATTGATCAAGTAAACGCTGCGAAAGGAAAAAAGGTCCTTTTCGTAACCTTCTAAATTTAGGGCTGAATGCAACAGATTATTAATTTTCTGATAAGGAACAAAACCTTTTTACTTTATCTGCTTCTGTTTTTTATATCGGTAATTTTTACTTTTCAATCGCATTCGTATCATCAATCTAAATTTTTAAACTCTTCTAATTATATCACCGGAAGCCTCTATTCCTTTTCTAATAATATTTCCTCCTATTTTGGATTACGGGAAGAAAATACAAAGTTGGTAGAAGAGAACGAACTATTACGGCGCGAATTATTCAATGAATCTCATTTTGCGCCTAGTGTTTTAGATTCTACCATGATTGATTACAAGGTGGTTCGCGGCAGAGTTATCAACAATAGTTACGCAGACCAAAGAAATTATATTACTATTAATAAAGGAAAAAAGGACAGTATCGATCAAGATATGGGGGTGATTACCAGCAAAGGTATTTTAGGGATAGTGGAAAATACCTCTTCTAATTTTGCAACCGTACAGAGCATTTTGAACGATAAATCGAATATCAATGCTAAAATCAAGAACTCCAATAATTTTGGTTCTTTAGTTTGGTCCAATAGCCAAGATTATAATGTCGTTCAATTGATTGATATTCCTAGATTGGTACCGCTTACTATTGGTGATACGATTGTAACTGGAGCGATGAGCAGCATATTTCCGGAAAACATTCCTATTGGTACCATCAAAAAATTTGATTTGGATAATTCGAAAAGTTTCTATTATATAGATGTAGAACTTTTTAATGATATGACCAATTTAGGACCTGTTTATATTATCAAGAATATGAACCGGCAAGAAGTTTTAGAACTGGAAGCAGAAACACAGGCCAATGATCAATAGTAACTTTTTTATAAATCTACTAAGGTTTATTTTATTGGTTTTGTCCCAAGTTTTAATATTCAACAAACTGAACTTTTTCGGATATATCAATCCGTTGATCTACATCCTATTTTTATACTGGTATCCCATAAAACAAAATAGGACTACTTTTATTATCGTCAGTTTTCTTTTGGGACTTTGTATCGACGTTTTTTCAGATACATTAGCGATTAATGCCGCTGCCACAGTAACCATTGCTTATTTGAGGCCAACCATCATGAGATTTGTTTTTGGGGTAAATTATGAATTTCAAAGTTTTAAATTAAACAACAGTACTAAGGCACAACAATTTACATTTTTGGCGTTATTAATTATAATACATCATTTGGTATACTTTACCTTAGAAATTTTTAGCTTATCCAATAGCTTATTAATTTTACAAAAAACAGTTACAGTAGGTATTGCCACATTGATTCTAACGCTATTATTAAGCACTTTATTCAGCAGTAAAAAAGAATGAGAAAAATTCTTTTATCATCCGTAATCATCATCATAGGAATCGTCTTTCTAGGAAGACTATCCTATTTGCAAATATTCAGTTTTTCCACTGATCAAATCATGGAAGATCCGGCTATAAAGGCAATCTATGATTATCCTGAAAGAGGCTACATCTATGATAGAAATGGAAAATTACTGGTAGGCAACGACCCTGCCTATGATGTGATGGTTATTCCGAGAGAGGTCAAAGCCTTGGATACTCTCGAATTTTGCGGACTACTAGGTATTGAAAAAGAGGCTTTCATAGACAAATTACATAAAGCTCGGGTCTATTCACCAAGACTACCTTCTGTTTTAGTACCTCAACTTTCCAAACAGGATTACGCCAAATTACAGGAGAAAATGCGTAGGTATAAAGGATTCTATATTCAAAAGCGTTCTTTACGATATTACGATACGCCAAGTGCTGCCAATGTCCTAGGCTATATCAGTGAGGTAAACGAAGGTGACCTTGCTGTAAATAAATATTACGTACAAGGTGAACTTAAAGGCCGTACAGGTGTAGAACGCTATTACGAGGATTTATTGAGAGGAAGAAAGGGAGTTCAATACATACAAAAGGATAGATTCAACAGAGACATTGGACCGTACAAAAATGGTGCGTTAGATACACTTCCTGAGCAAGGAAAACAGATTAGTATTACCATAGACAAAACATTGCAAGAATATGGTGAGCTTCTAATGAATGGTAAACGCGGCGGCATTGTAGCCTTGGAACCATCAACTGGAGAAATTCTTTCTATGATTTCCGGACCTACCTATGACCCTTCTTTATTAGTGGGCAGGGAGCGTTCTAAGAACTATACTAAGTTATACAATGACACTATAGCAAACCCCACTTGGGATCGTTCCATACACGCGCAACAGCCTCCTGGATCACCGTTTAAAACCTTAAACGCATTAATTGCATTGCAAGAAGGAGCCTTGGATGAATCCACTACGATTCAATGTTTTCATGGGTTTTACGTTGGAAAGAAAAAAAGAGGATGCCACTGCGGCGGCGGGTTAAGAGACATGAACAAAGGTATTTATATGTCTTGCAACGCTTATTTTGCAGGTACCTTCCGTAAAATATTCGAAAAATTTGAAACTACTGATGAGGCTATGGATGTTTGGGAAAAGCACATGCGTAGTTTTGGACTTGGTGATTATTTGGGTTATGATCTACCCTTTGGGCAGAAAGGTAGAATTCCCGATAAGGAATATTACGACAAATGGTACGGCGATAATCGATGGAGCTCTTCCTATATCATATCCAACTCCATTGGTCAAGGTGAAATTTTAGCTACTCCGGTTCAACTGGCCAACATGACTGCAGCAATTGCCAATAGAGGTCATTACTTTACCCCACACATCCTTAAAAAGATAGAAGGTGAAGATATCACGGAACCAAAATTCACCGAAGCCAAACACACTACCATTGATCCTAAATATTTTGAACCCGTGGTTGAAGGAATGGCAGATGTGTACAGGAAAGGTACCGCCAGATGGTTACAAATACCGGACATAGAAATCGCTGGAAAAACAGGAACCGCTGAAAACTTTACCAAAATAGATGGTGTACGTACGCAGTTAACGGACCACTCCGTATTCGTAGCCTTCGCTCCGGTTGATAATCCTAAGATTGCGATTGCCGTATATATAGAAAATGGATATTTTGGATCTCGCTATGCCGGTCATATCGCCACATTGATGATTGAAAAATACCTCAAAGGCGAAATCACCCGAAAAGATCTAGAAAAGAGAATGCTCGAAAAAACGTTAGAAGCTGAATACGCTAAGCCTTACAGTGGCGAAGAGTTCAAAATAAACGAGCGTGTCTGGTAGAAGTATCCTAAAACGTATTGATTGGTTAAGTGTTTTCATCTATCTGGCTTTGGTCCTAATTGGTTGGTCTAACATTTACTCAAGTACCTTTACAGGAACTGATGGTTCTATTTTTGATTTTAGCACCCTATACGGAAAACAATTGTTTTTTATTGGTGTAAGTCTTGTTTCTATTGTAATCATACTAGGCTTGGAAGTCAATTTCTACGAACGGTTTGCAAGCCTCCTCTATCTTTTTACAATGGTATCCCTTTTGGGATTGTTTGTTTTTGGAAAAACCATTGCCGGAGCCACCTCATGGTACGATTTAGGATTTTTCAATCTTCAACCTTCTGAGTTGGCAAAAGTGGCCACCGCTTTGGCATTGGCTAAATATTTAAGTGACATCCAAACTGATATTCGAAGAAGTAAGGACCAATTGTATGCACTACTCATTATTCTTATACCCGCAATCCTTATCATTCCACAACCTGATCCAGGAAGTGCATTGGTATTTTTCGCCCTAATCTTTGTGATTTTCAGGGAGGGTTTACCCCTATTCTATTTAGCCATTGGTCTTAGCCTAATCCTTATTTTCGTAGTTACCTTAATGTTCGGTACCGTTTGGCTCGTGATTGGCTTGGCGTTATTGATTATACTCCTTTTTACTTTTAAACGTAAAACGTTCAAAGTACCCGTGATTCCTTTAAGTCTAGTATCCTTAGTGATCATACTTTTTTCACTTTCCGTAAATTTTGTGTTCAATAATGTTTTTGAACAACGCCACCGAGATCGTTTTGGGCTATGGTTGAGGCTTGAGAAAGACCCAGATAAATTGGAACAGATTCGAAAAACCATTGGTTACAATTCCTATCAGTCTGAAAAAGCGATAGAGTCGGGCGGTTTCTTTGGAAAAGGATTTTTAGAAGGGACAAGGACTAAAGGAGACTTTGTGCCCGAACAACATACAGATTACATTTTCACCACAGTGGGTGAAGAATGGGGATTTATTGGTACGGCAACCGTTATTATTTTATTTTCCATCCTTTTTCTACGGCTGATTTTTCTGGCAGAGCGACAAAAAAATGCATTCGCTAGAATGTACGGTTATGGCGTAATTTCCATTTTGGTCATCCATTACTTTATCAATATTGGAATGGTCATTGGTGTTTTACCCACAATAGGTATACCCTTACCTTTCTTTAGTTATGGTGGTTCTGGTTTATTGTTTTTCACCATCCTACTTTTTATTTTTTTACGATTGGATACTAACCGATTAAAAGAGGGCTTCTAAAATTTCCAATCGGAAGTATTTTTGACGCTTTCAAACTCCGCCTGTTCCTTATCTGATAATTCATAAAAGAAATCAATTCCGGTCCTAGATTCTATTTCGTCTATGGAATGTCACAAATTTGGTAAATGATTTAGCTTGAGGGCTATTGGGTATTACAAAGGCTATTGCCTTTATTTTAGTATCGCTTTTACGAATGATGATTTTATAAAAATATTCCGGCACATCAACATCCTCTTCTCCTATTTCAGATAAGCCTTTGGTCAGTATACCTCCAGTATACACATATAAACGGCCATACTTCTTGGCCCATCGCCTGGTCTGCTGTTCTAAATCGTTCCAGATTCCCGCATTGAATTCCCTGTTCTGCGGACTTATATTACTAGTGTAAAAAGTTTCGTTGTACGCCTGTTCAGAAAACCTGCGGTCGCCGGCAGGAACTAAGTGGCCACGATCATACCCCGAACCTTTGTAATTTCGCCAATCTGCAGATTTGGAAGAAACATAGGGGTCTTCTATAAAGTAGGGTCTTTTTCTATCATCGTAGGTCAAATGCGATGCGTCCAAAATATAAGCTACCCACTCCGCTTGCTCATAGGGTTCATTATAGGAAAGGGTATAAAAAGAATGATTCCACAATTTCGCCAGTTGAAGATTCTGGCAATAATTCCTTCGGAAAAGAATTGGACATCTTTTCTTCTTTTCGTTCAGAATAAATGTCCGGTGTATAAAAATTTTCGAAAAGCCAAAAAACGACTATACAAGAAAGTAGTAGAACCGTATAAATTGTTCTACTTTTAAAACGGTTTGCCATGGTCCCAATTTACTTCAAATTTGTAAGAAAGACCTATTGAACACGACCAATAACAGAGTTGAAAAAGAATTAAAAAAGAAAATTATATGTTGACTTGGAAAGATGTGATTCATTTCTCAGTAAAGGGAAATCCCGAACCTGATAAAAGAGTAGAGAAAACGGAAGAAGAATGGAAAAAACTTTTAACACCCGAACAATTTAGGATTACCCGTAAAAAAGGAACCGAAGCACCCCACTCTGGTGCACTTTGCAGTGTTCACGATGCAGGTAAATATGAATGTGTTTGTTGTGGCACCTCGTTATTTGATTCTACCATCAAATTCGAGTCTGGTACCGGATGGCCCAGTTTTACCCAGCCCATAAAGGAGAATGCCATTAAATATCATAAGGATTCTTCCTTTGGTATGGTACGAGTAGAAGTAATGTGCAATACCTGTGACGCTCATTTGGGACATGTTTTCCCAGACGGACCTGAACCAAGCGGTTTACGGTACTGCATCAATTCAGAATCAATGCAATTGGAAACGGAGGATATACATGAGTAATTCAATGGAAGTTGCCACTATGGGTGGTGGATGTTTTTGGTGTACCGAAGCAGTATTCCAAGAAGTAAAGGGAATTGAAAAAGTGGTCTCTGGCTACACTGGAGGAAATGCTCCGGGTAGGCCTACCTATCGTGAGATTTGCTCGGGCCGCACAGGACATGCAGAAGTAATACAGGTAAGTTACAATCCAGAAATCATATCCTATGAAGATATCCTTATAATATTTATGACTACACATGACCCCACCACCTTAAATCGTCAAGGAGCGGATAGGGGCACGCAATACCGTTCCGTGATTTATTATCATAATGATAGTCAGAAAGAAATAGCATCAGCGGTTTTGGAACAGATGGGTAAGGTTTATGATGACCCTATTGTTACTGAATTAAGTCCTCTAGGAATTTTCTACGATGCCGAAGAATATCATCAAGATTATTACAGGAACAATTCTGAACAAGGTTACTGCCAAGTGGTCATCAATCCTAAATTGGCAAAGCTTCGAAAACTGCATGCTGACAAATTGAATACGGATTAACACCTATTAATTGGGTTCATAGCTTATTTTGATGAATTGGTCTACAGCAACTTGCCGTTGACCTTTACTAGACCGTAGGAAGTTGATCAGGTTGGTAAATTAGCCTCATCAAAAACCTAAATCTTTAGTTATGAATTCACAAAAAGTTAAGTACTCCGTTGTCTTAGGCCTATTTTCGGCAGCTGTTATTGGATCTATCATAAATTCAATAATCAATCACGAAACTATATCCATGGTATTCACGAAATTGGGATATCCAGTGTATCTAATTCAAATTCTAGGTTTGGTCCAAATAATTGGCTTAACCTTAATTATATCCAATAAGGCCCACTTTCTATTGGAATGGGCATACGCTGGTTTTTTCTTCAATTATACTTTGGGTGCCATTGCCCACCTATCTGTAAAAGAAGGTAATGGCGCATCGGCGGTAATTTGTTTGATTTTACTGTTTACCACCTATATACTCAGTAGGAGGGTTAGAGAATTGGAACTGCATAAAACTTTATCAACGCATCCAGAACTTATCTAGCATCCTTTAGGAAATAAAAAACCGCTGTACATAATACAGCGGTTTTTTTCATTTTATAAAATGAATCTAGCTAGTCTTTAACACTGGCCAATTTTCCATTTTTGATATTGTTCATTTTTAAATCTTCCAGTACATTGACCGCTTCTTCAACATAAACGTCTTTGGCCAAATTCTTATGCCAACGATTTCTTTTATCCCTTAATACAGAATCCTGAGTAAATAATTCCTGCTCATAACCCAAAGATTGAAAAGTAAGTTTAGAATCATAATCCGTTAATTTCTTAAAGAAATCTGATTGTTCTTTATCCTTTTCCTTCTCTTCTTTGTATGTGTTATAATTTAGGGATATTTCCGTTTCATCTTGTTCTGACTTCAACCATTTTGCATTTTCCTCGATTAACTTAATCTGTGGATTTGCGGCCATTCGTTTTTTACTATCATTGATTGTTTTATCATAATCAATATAACCATCCCAAATTTTGTAATCTGCTGGGGTAATCTTATCCCAACCTAAAGGATTGGATTGATCACGTTCTCCCAAATCGATATAACTATACTTGTCTGGCACAACGATATCACTTTTAACACCTTCCAATTGTGTAGAACCACCGTTGATACGGTAAAACTTCTGGGTCGTTATTTTAATAGCACCTAAATCACCATGTTCATTACTACGCAACATGTTGTTCAAAGGAATTACATTTTGCACGGTTCCCTTTCCAAATGTTTGTGAACTTCCAATAACAATAGCCCTTTTATAATCTTGCATGGCCGCAGCTAAAATCTCAGATGCAGAAGCAGATAATTCATTTACTAAAATTACCAATGGACCATCCCATTGAATTCGTTCATCTTTATCATCATAAACATCCTTATTCTTATCTTTTGAACGTACCTGTACGATAGGACCATCTTTAATAAATAAACCGGCCATTTCAACAACGGTTTTCAAAGATCCGCCACCGTTATCCCTTAAGTCTAAAATTAATCCCTCAGCACCTTCTTCTTTCAAACGTTCTACTTCTTTAGCAACATCTGTAGCGGCATTTCGCTCCGAATAATCCTCAAAATCAACATAAAACTTAGGTAAGTTGATAATACCGAATTTGTCCTTATCCTTTATAATAGTGGCCGACTTTGCATAAGATTCTTCCAACTCCACAACATCCCTTGTCAACGAAACTTCTTCCAATGAACCATCTACTTTGCGAACGATTAAATCTACCACAGTTCCTTTTTCACCCTTTATCAATTTAATGGCATCATCTAATCGCATTCCAACAATATTGATTGGCTCTTGACCATTTTGTCCCACTTTAATAATTTCGTCACCAACTTCTAATCGTTGATCTCTCCATACAGGTCCGCCAGAAATAATTTCCACAATTTTAGCACCTTCTGCTTTTTTTTGAAGTCTGGCTCCAATTCCTTCGAACTTACCTGACATACTTGTATCAAACTTCTCCTTTTCCTCTGGAGCAAAATAGAAGGTATGTGGATCAAATTCATCGACAATGGTGTTGATGTATTGCACAAACCAATCTTTACGCTCTAAGTCATCTACAAAATCAAAGAATTCATCTAAAGTTGCTTCCGTAGATTCACGAGCTTCTTTTTCTGCTTCTTTTGGGGAATGCGCACTATGGTCATGGTCATCAGAATCCTCTTCTTCTTCCTTTTCCATATGGGTAATCTTTGAATCATATGTTCCCAAAGTGGCATATTTCAATTGCTTTCTCCAACGTTCCTTCAAATCATTACGGTTGGCCGCAAATTCTTCTTCGTCATATTTGATATTGATGCTCTCATTATCGTTATAATCGAAAGGGGTTGCTAATACCTCTTTATAGATTTCCTTGGCATCACCCATACGCTGCATCAATCTTTCATACACTACATTAAAGAAAGTGATATCCGTATTCTTGATTTCATCGTCAATTTGAAATTTGTACTTTTCAAATTCTGCCAAATCGGATGCAACAAAATATCGTTTTGTAGGATCTATAACATCAATAAAGTCTTTATAGACATTTACCGAAAAATCATCATTCAATACTTTTGGCTCATAATGCCCTTTTTCTAGGACATACGTAATCAAATCCAACAGCAATTTGTCCTTATCATCATTTTCGAAAGTCTTGTTGGTAAAGCTGCATGAAGCTACCGCCACAAGCATTAATAACAAGACGTAGGCTAAATTTCTTTTCATAAAATTTTCTTTTACTTTCCTTTTCAATATCTCTGTATTTGAGGGTTGTAGACAACGCAGAAGGTTGCATAATTCTCTAAGATAAAGAAAAAACCATGCCAATTAATGACCCAATAATTAATTTTTTGTTAAACGGTCATTTGACCATATCCTTTTTAAAAACGTATTTTTACCCTATAAAGTATGTGCTATGGAAAAACCCTTAATCCTTGTCACCAACGATGATGGCATCACCGCTCCTGGCTTACGAAAGTTGGTTAGCATCATGAGGAAAATTGGTGATGTTACCGTGGTAGCACCCGATAGCCCTCAATCTGGAATGGGTCACGCCATTACGTTAGACAATACTTTGTATTCTAAAAAAATGAAGCTAGATGCTGAAACCAAGGGCCTTTTGGAATATAGCTGCAGCGGTACCCCGGCCGACTGTGTAAAATTGGGTTTGCAAGAATTACTTCCAAGACAGCCAGATATTTGTGTAAGTGGCATTAATCACGGTTCCAACTCCTCCATAAACGTAATTTATTCAGGTACCATGAGTGCCGCAATAGAAGCAGGATTGGAAGGAGTACCTGCCATAGGTTTTTCACTTTGCGATTACAGTTGGGAAGCGGATTTTTCGCAAGCGGAAGAATTCATCGAAACTATTGTGCGGCAATCTTTAAAAAATGGCATCCCAAAAGGGACTGTTTTAAATGTGAACATCCCAAAACTTGAAAAACAAGATATTAAGGGAATTAAAATCTGCAGGCAAGCAAAAGCCAATTGGAAGGAGAAATTCGATAAACGAACCAACCCAATGGGTAAAGAATATTATTGGCTTACCGGTGAATTTGAATTGTTGGATAAAGGTGAGGACACTGATGAATGGGCCTTGGCCAATGGCTATATTTCTGTAGTACCCACTCATTTTGACCTAACGGCACATCATGTCATTCAGGAACTGAACTCTTGGGACTTATAAATATTAGAAAAGGATACAAGCATCACATTTATGAATATTAAAAAAGAACTTTTCATAGGATTTTTAGTGGGAATCATTGCCAATACGATTGGAACCCTACTCTATATCCTTATTTTTTCAGAATTCAGCATTAGTGAAACCTATAATGCCGCAGTAGCACAAGGGCATGTAGGAAGTCTTTTGGCATTAGGCGCCATATTAAACTTGGTCGCCTTTTTTGCTTTTTTGAGAATTAAAAGAGACAATAGGGCCAAGGGCGTATTGCTTGCCACTATTGTGTCCGCACTTCTCATCCTCTACTACAAATTATTTTAAATGAAGTATTACATCATTGCCGGGGAAGCATCGGGCGACCTACACGGCTCCAATCTCATAAAGGCCTTAAAAACCTTGGATACCGAGGCTAATATTCGTTGCTGGGGTGGTGATTTAATGCAGGATGCCGGAGGTACTTTAGTAAAGCACTATAAGGAAATGGCGTTCATGGGATTTTTGGAAGTCCTGATGAACCTCAATGCTATTTTCAAAAATATTAAATTTTGCAAAGAGGACATCACTTCTTTTCAACCGGATGCCATCATCTTTATCGACTACTCCGGATTTAATCTTAGGATTGCGAAATGGGCCAAAGAATCCGGGTTCAAAACCAATTATTACATTTCCCCTCAAATTTGGGCTTCTCGAGAAGGTAGAATTGAAAAAATAAAAGCTACTGTTGACCACATGTACGTCATCCTTCCTTTTGAAAAGGAGTTTTATGAAAAAAAACATGGGTATCCCGTAAATTTCGTTGGGCATCCGCTATTGGATGCCATCTCTAAAAGAGCCGAACTCGATGAAATCTCATTCCGGGAAAAATATGCTTTGGATGTTCAAAAACCGATAATCGCCCTTTTACCTGGAAGTCGTAAACAGGAAGTTCAAAAAATGTTGGCCGTTATGTTGTCCTTAACCGAAGACTTTCTTGATTATGAGTTCGTAATTGCCGGAGCCCCTAGTTTAGATCGGGAATTCTACGAACCTTTTTTAAAGGGTAAAAATGTAAAATTCCTAAACAACAGAACGTATGACCTACTGAGCATAGCCACTGCGGCATTAGTTACCAGCGGTACAGCGACCTTGGAAACTGCCCTTTTTAAAGTACCACAAGTGGTTTGTTATAAAGCAAATTGGATATCCTACCAGATAGCTAAAAGAATCATCACGTTGAAATACATTTCGTTGGTCAATCTAATCATGGACAAGGAAGTGGTCAAAGAATTGATTCAAGATGACTTAACTAAGAAAGGGCTAAAAAAAGAATTGGAAAAAATCCTAACTGGAAATACCAGGGCTGCACAATTGGAAGCCTACTCAGCGCTCATTGCGAAATTGGGAGGTGAAGGGGCAAGTGAAAAAGCAGCAAACTTGATTATTGAAAACACCAAAAAAACTCAGTAATCAATTTATATAAAATATTTCTATAATTTTGATGTTCAGGTATTAAAGGGAACACTCCTGAATATATGCGCAAACTACCATCTTTTTTAGTCATTATCCTATTGATGAGCTGTGGCTCCAGCAAAAAAATAAACAGTTCCGATAAGGAACGAAAAATATCTGTTGCTGCTGCCCACAATGAAAGAACTGGAGTTTCCCCCAGCACAAACGAACGGACTACACCAAATACCCCTAACTACTAAAACATCAACGAAAGCCGATGAAATCATAAACACGGCATTGACCTTTTCTGGGGTACGGTATAAATTTGGTGGCACTACCAACAAAGGAATGGATTGCTCAGGTCTACTTTACGTTTCTTTTGGCGAACATGACGTTGAACTTCCTAGGACATCTTATCATATGGCTGAAGAAGGTAAACGCATAAAAGTAGATGAAGTTCAAAAAGGAGACCTCCTATTTTTTAAGACCAGTAGAGGTTTAAAAAGAATCAACCATGTGGGAATGGTCGTTGGTATTGACAACAATGAAATTACCTTTATTCATGCCTCTAGCTCTAGAGGTGTAACGGTTTCCTCTTTACGTGATGGTTTCTGGAACCAAGCTTTCGTAAAAGCTACAAGAATCCTCTAAAATGAAATTGTTAGCGTTCATACCCATAAAACTAACGCTACTTCTCATTCTTGGAATTTTAGTAGGACATTATTTTGACCTTGAACCCTTTCCTCTTTTAGTTTGTTCCTTAGTGCTTTTTGCTCTTCTAACCATCACTTTTTTGTTAGAAAATAAAAAAGTCAGCAATCTATTCGGAATTATCGCAGGGCTAACCATTATGGTCTTAGGAGCCTTCTGCTATGCACAAGCTCAGCCAATTCATAAGGATAATCATTTCACTCAAGTCAAAAACAAAAAGGCTAACCTTTGGGAGGTGAAAATTGTAGAAGTACTTAAAACCAATAGCTTTTCTAACCGTTATATCGCATCTGTTCAAAGTTTAAATTCTGAAACTGCCTCTGGAAAACTTCTGTTGAACACTTCTTTAGATAGCACTCAAGGCAAATTAAATATCGACGATGAAATCCTTTTCTTTGGAGATTCAAAAACGATTTCCGCTCCATTGAACCCGCATCAATTTGACTATAAAAAATATATGTCCGGCTTGGGTATCTATCAACAAATACGAATAGAAGATGGGAAATATATCCAGAAAAAAAATCCTTCAAAATCTATTTACGGTATTGCAGCTTATGCAAGGAACCATATTCTCAACAAATTAAAGAAAGCTAATTTTAGTAAAGACGAACTCTCCATCATTCAAGCATTGTTACTTGGACAACGAGATGATATTTCGGAAGAAACCTATACAAATTATCAAAAAGCAGGGGCCGTTCATATATTAGCGGTATCGGGTCTGCACGTAGGTATACTACTCATGCTATTGCAATTTATTTTAAGCCCACTACAATATTTACCAAAAGGTAAAACCTTGATTTTAGCACTTTCAGTCCTACTCTTATGGGGTTTTGCTTTCTTGGCAGGATTTTCAGCAAGCATTATACGGGCAACAACCATGTTTACCTTTGTGGCCTATGCACTATATCTAAACAGACCAAGCAACTCATTTAATATCCTTGCGCTTTCTGTACTGTTCATCCTTTTATTCATTGACCCCAATCTATTATTTCAAGTAGGGTTTCAAATGAGCTATGCTGCGGTATTCGCTATTTTATGGATATATCCTTTATTGCAAAAGTTATGGTATCCTAAAAATAGAATTTTACGATATCTATGGCAGCTTCTTAGTGTAAGCATAGCTGCACAATTAGGGGTTTTACCCATTAGTCTTTTTTATTTTCACCAATTTCCAGGTCTATTCTTTATTTCAAATTTGGTCATAATCCCTGCTTTAGGAATAATCCTTGGTTTTGGAATTCTAATCATAGTTTTATCCCTTTTCAATTGGCTTCCAGAACAGCTCGTCAGGATATATGATAATCCTAATTTATTGGATGAATCAAGTCGTTACCTGGGTCGCTCAGCAAGAAAGTTTTGTATTTTCCTCCATTTCTTTTGATGCCGGACAACTCGTATTATCTTTTGCCGTAATCGTATGTCTAATATTGACTTTAAGCAATTGGTCTTTTAAGAGACTTTCACTGTTTCTGGTCAGTTTAATTTGCTTTCAAAGCTGGACGATTTTTCAGGAGTATAAAGCGGACATTAAAAGAGAAGTTTGGGTATTACATCAAACTAAAAACACTGTTTTATTCCATAGAAATGGCAAAAATCTATCTGTACTAACATCTAATGATTTAACATCCCGCAACTTAATCGAGAACTATTCCATTGGCGAACGCATTAAAAACATTCAATTCGACTCTTTACGGAATAGCTATTATGTGACCGATTCGTCACTTCTACTAATCGATAGTTCTGGAATTTATCCATCTCGAAAAAAACAACAGATTTTACTATTGACTCAATCCCCAAAAATCAATTTGGAGCGTTTGATAGCTGCGGATGAACCGACTGAAATTATAGCAGATGGCAGTAATTATATCAGCTATATCAATCGGTGGAAAGCGACTTGCTTAAAACATAAAATCCCTTTCCACTATACCGGTGAAAAGGGAGCTTACGTATTTCAAACTATAAATTAATGACCGGCCAACTCGAAGTCTTCCGCTTCCTCATCAGAAATTTTTGATTCACCATCTTCTGCACCATGTGCCAATCTTTTAAGAGGTTTCAACATGATAATTACTAAAACACCAATCAGCGACCAAATAATGGCGATACCGGTGAAGATTTCAAACTCACCTAATTCTTGTGAAGCTTGGCCTATTAAACCCGCTACTTTATTCCCCAAACCTGTAGCCGCCCAATAAAGTCCCATGATAATGGAAGCATATTTTAAGGGAGCTAATTTGGTGATATAAGACAAAGAAACAGGAGAAGCACAAAGTTCTCCAATAGTATGTAACAGATACGCTAAAATCAACCAATACATGGCAGAAGAACCATTTGCTTCATATTGCAAAGATGCGGCGCTCATAAAACCAAACCCTAAGGCCATAATAATCATACCCACCGCTATTTTGAACATAGACGATGATTCCTTTCCTTTTTTACGCCATTTTAACCAAAATCCACCCACTGCGGTCGCTAAGGTGATAATGAAAAAAGAATTGACGGATTGAAAAACGGAAGCCGGAATTTCAAAAAGTCCAAAAAAGTTACGATCTGTTTTCTGTGAAGCATATAAGTTCATAAGACCGCCTGCCTGCTCAAAAGCTGCCCAGAAAAGAATAATCAGTAAAAAGGAAATCAATAAAACCTTAATCCTATCCCTTTCGATATTCGTCAATGGACGATCTAACATTTCCCTATCCTTTTCATTTTTCCTGCTGATCAAGTTACCAACGTTCTTCAGGTATTTTTGACCCCAAATATAAACGGCCTGTCCAAGAAACATACCTATTGCAGCTAACCCAAAACCATAATGCCAGCTAATATTCTCTCCAACATAACCACACAGAATTGGAGCTAGGAAACCTCCTATATTGATTCCCATATAGAAAATGTAAAAACCAAGGTCTCTACGCTCATCTTTTGGCTTGTACAGTCCCCCGACCATCGAAGATATATTCGGTTTTAAGCATCCTACCCCTAAAATGATGAACAAACAACCTACATAAAACGAGGTGACAGAGTTAAATGCTAAAATACCATGACCTACACATAACAATGCACCGCCTAACATCACCGTTTTTTTCTGACCTAACAGTTTATCAGCTATCCAACCACCAGGTACGGAAGACAGATATACCAACATCGTATACCATCCGTAAAGTGCTAGGGCCTCATCGTTTGTCCAACCAAAACCTGCGTTACTTGACGTAGTTTCAGCCACAAGGAACAAGGTAAACAAGGCTCGCATGCCGTAGTATGAAAATCGCTCCCACATTTCTGTGAAAAATAAAATATAAAGCCCTACCGGATGCCCAAATAATTGCCTAGCATGTGGTGGTTTTGTAATTGTATTCATAGCGTTGGTTTTGATTATAAGTTTTCTTTAATAAAGTTGGTCATTTTATTGAATAGATGAATCCTGGTATTACCACCATAAATTCCATGATTTTTATCTGGGTAAATGCCCCAGTCGAATTGCTTATTGGCTTGCACCAATGCTTCTATCATTCTCATCGTATTCTGCACATGTACATTGTCATCACCGGACCCATGTATCAGCAAATAATTTCCCTTTAATAATTCGGGGTAATTAAATGGTGAATTGTCATCATATCCATCTGGATTCTCAGCCGGGGTACGCATAAAACGCTCTGTGTAAATCGTATCATAAAAACGCCAGGAGGTTACCGGCGCAACGGCTATTGCAGTTTCAAAAACATCATTGCCCTTCAAAATACAGTTGGTCGCCATATGGCCTCCAAAACTCCAACCCCAGATACCGGTTCTATTTTCATCTATATAGGCTAATTCACTTAATTTTTTAGCGGCCGCTATTTGATCTTCGGTTTCATATTTAACCAAATTCAAATACGTAACCTTTTTAAAGTCGCTTCCTTTAAATCCTGTTCCACGGCCATCTACACAGGCAACAATATAGCCATCAGCCACTAAAGATTGATGCCAATAATCATTGGCTCCCATCCAACTATTGGAAACATTTTGAGATCCCGGGCCACTGTATTGGTACATCAATAGAGGATATTTTTTAGAAGAATCAAAATCTTTGGGCTTGATCATGTACATATTCAAGTCATTCCCATTGATGTTAATCGTGGAGAATTCCTTCGGACGTATTTGATAACCTTTCAATTTTTCCAGCAGCTGTTGGTTGTCTTTAATGTCCTTGACTTTTTTACCATTCAATGCTTTATGCAAGGTATAGACGGGCGGAGTATCTGCACTGGAAAAGGTGTTAATGAAATAGGTGAAATCTGTACTAAAAGAAGCAGAATTAGTGCCTGCAGCAATCGCCAATCCTTTTTTATTCTTTCCACTACTTTCTATATTATAAACCCCTCGATTTATAGAACCATTTTCTGTAGATTGATAATAGATTTTATCCTCATTTTGGTCATAACCATAATATTTAGTGACTTCCCATTCCCCTGTGGTAACTTGGTTCATCAATTCACCATCTTCATTATAAAGGTAAATATGGTTCCAGCCATCTTTCTCACTTGTCCAAATAAAACTATCGTCTTCCAAAAAGGTAAGGTTATCCGTAATATCAACATATGCATCATCCATTTCTTTCAACAATGTAGAAACCTCTCCTGTTTTGCTATTTACGGTATGCAAGGTTAATTGATTCTGATGCCTATTCATGGTCTGAACACTCAACATATCCTTATGGTTTTTCCATTGGATACGTGGCATATAATACGCGTCACCTAAATCGACTTTCGTAATTTGACCAGAATCCACATCTAATAGGTGCAAGGTGACTATAGAATTATTTTCACCTGCTTTAGGATATTTAAAGGTGTACGGCTCTGGATAAAGTCCCGTTCCATAAACATCCATAGAAAACTCAGGAACATCAGTTTCATCAAAACGTAAAAAAGCAATTTTGGATCCATCGGCATTCCATTCAAAAGCCTTTACAAAAGAAAATTCTTCTTCATAGACCCAATCTGTAACCCCATTGATTATTTTATTCTTAACCCCGTCTTCTGTCAACTTCTTTGTTTCTTGAGTGTTCAGATTAAAAATGTAAAGGTTGTTTTCCATCACATAAGCCACCATTTCCCCATTTGGTGAGAGTGTTGGCTCCTGAATTTTGGTATCGCTAATTTTTACAACACTTTTCGAATCAATATCATACACGTAAAATAGGCCTAGCGTAGATCGTCTAAATATAGGTTCTACAGCTGTGGAAAGAAGTATTTTCTTTTCGTCTTCACTAAAACTATACGCCGTAAAAAATGGCACCTCTGGTAAATCTTGAGAAGAAACAATAGTTCCTACTTTCTCTAAAGTCTTATACTCATATTTGTCAAGGGTAGAAATTTGATTTTGCCTATCTAAATTCAATACGGTGTACTGCGTACCATTGTTCATTGACCTTAAGGCATCCATTCCTTGCGTACTAAAAGCGCCTTGATATATTTCCTCAACACTAACCTGTTTTTCTTGAGCTACGCCGATGGCTTGAAAAACCAAAAGAAATATAGCCAACAAGTGTAATTTTCGCATAAAAAATAGTTTTTTGTTAAAACTCTCAAGTTTACTACTATTTCCTTGAAAAACCTTGATTTAGTCAAAAAATAAGACCCTTTTAACGCTTTTCTACTTGCCAACTCATTCCTGCCAATATGCTTATATTTACTTTTAAAATACGTTGCCTTGAGATATCAAGGGAGAATTAAAATAGTAGTCTCATTACGAAACAAGTAGCTCCATGATTCAACCTATTAGTGGGTTTTCCAAACTTTCGAAAGAAGAAAAAATTGATTGGGTAGCCTCGAATTATGCTCAAAATAAGGAACAGGCCAAGAAAATCCTGAGTACCTATTGGAACACGGATTCAAGTGTACAACAATTACATGATGAGTTTATTGAAAATACGATTAGCAATCTATACTTACCCTTAGGTATAGCCCCTAATTTTTTAATCAACGATCAACTTTACTTAATCCCCATGGCCATCGAAGAAAGCTCCGTGGTGGCCGCCGCAAGTAAAGCGGCCAAGTTTTGGCTTGATCGTGGCGGATTTAAAGCCAAAGTCCTGGGTACCGAAAAAGTGGGACAGGTGCACTTCATCTTCAAAGGGGAATCACAAAAATTAAAATCCTTTTTCACCTACTTAAAACCAATTCTTTTAGCCGATAGCGCTCCACTTACAACAAGTATGGAAAAAAGAGGTGGAGGCATCAGCGATATCGTTTTAAAAGACAAGACGGCACAAATGCCCAATTACTTTCAATTGCACGCCACTTTTGAAACCAAGGATGCCATGGGTGCTAATTTCATCAATAGTTGCCTGGAACAATTTGCAGACACCTTAAAACGGGAAGCTTCATCATATGCTCATTTTACGGAACAAGAGAAACCTTTAGAGGTTATTATGAGCATCCTATCCAACTATGTACCAAACTGTGTTGTTCGTGCTGAGGTGAGTTGCCCTGTTTCGGAATTGGTATTATCGAAAGAATTGACTCCTGAACATACAGCTGAAAAAATAGTCCAAGCGGTTAAAATAGCCCAAATAGAACCCTATCGGGCAGTCACACACAATAAAGGCATTATGAACGGTATTGACGCCGTTGTCTTGGCCACTGGAAACGATTTTAGGGCGGTTGAAGCAGGCATCCACGCATATGCAGCTAGAGACGGCCAATACCGCAGTTTAACCAATGCTACGGTTGAAAACGGAATTTTCAGGTTCTGGATAGAGTTACCCTTAGCTTTAGGTACCGTTGGGGGACTCACTAAACTTCATCCTTTGGTGAAACTGAATTTAGAGCTGCTAAATAATCCGTCATCTGAAGAATTGATGCAGATTATAGCGGTGGCCGGACTTGCGCAAAACTTTGCAGCGGTAAGTTCTCTTGTGACCACCGGAATTCAAAAAGGACATATGAAAATGCACTTATTGAATATATTGAATCAATTAGGCGCTAATGAACTCGAAAAACCCAAATTAGTGGAGTATTTTAAAACCAATACCATTAGCCATCACGAAGTAGAATTACAATTAAAGAAGTTGAGAGATTAAATGGAGGCCCAGGAATATTATAGTAATGGGAAATTATTACTAACTGGTGAATACGCTATTTTGGACGGAGCCAGTGGCTTGGCCTTACCTACCAAATATGGTCAATACCTTACTGTTAAAAGTAATTCCTCAGAAATTATTTCATGGAATAGTATTGATGACCAAGATGATGTTTGGTTCGAAGCTGAATTTGCAGTGGAGAATTTAAAGACAGTAAGTACCTCCAACACTGAAATTTCCAACAGACTGGGTAAAATTTTAGTGGAAGCACGCATTCTTAATCCGTCCTTTTTGTCCGGTTCCAAAGGGTGTACGGTACAATCCAAATTAACCTTTCCAAGAAATTGGGGACTTGGCTCCTCCTCTACCCTGATTGCCAATATATCCAAATGGGCAGATAACCTGAACCCCTATCGTTTGTTAGCCGCCACTTTTGGAGGTAGTGGATATGATATAGCTTGTGCAAACCACAATACCCCAATAACCTATCGCTCAAATAACTATACTCCACTTGTGCATGAGGTAGGCTTTAATCCCAATTTTACAAGTAGCCTCTATTTCATATATCTTAATCAGAAGAAAAACAGTCGTGAAGCCATTGCGGCATATCGCAAACTAACTATCGATAAGAATCGATTGATATCCACGATTGATGAAATTACAGAGGCCATCTTAAATTGTAACCAACTATCGGAATTTGAGCGATTACTTACAGAACATGAACAACTACTTTCCAAAACCCTTAATTTACCCATGGTAAAAGAATCACTATTTCCTGATTATCCAAATGCCATAAAAAGTCTAGGGGCTTGGGGAGGTGATTTTATAATAGCTACTGGAACTGCTACTGATATGAACTATTTTCAAAAGAAAGGATACAGTACTATTCTATCGTATTCAGAAATGATTTTATAAAAAAAGCGTCCCATGATGGGACGCTTTTTTTATGTCTTAAGATTATTGTTATCGGACTAGTAGAAAGTAGCTCGTTTATCCTCAATCGTAGAAGCTTCCTTCAAAGCGTTGTATACTTGCGTATTCACTCTGTTGGCCGCATTTGTTTTCAATGTATTTGCATACGTACTATAGTTATCCAATTTTGGAGCTTCCGTTTTCTTGGTCACCTGAATTTTAAATACGCCTGTATTTCCTTCAATCAAACCAGAGGTATTCCCTTCCGCTAAACTATATGCCGTACCCACGACCATTGGCTCACTACCTGCACCCGGAATCGTTGGTGATTTTATGGTCAAAGCAGATGCTGTAGAAACAGATACATTATTATCCTTTGCAATAGCATCCATATCCTTTCCATTATTCGCTGACATGATTTGAGCAGCTTTACGTTCTTTTCGTATTAATGGCAATACAAGGGCAGAAGCATCTTCAGCACTCATAACCCCTTCAGCATACTTACCCGTCAATTGGGCCACAGCATAACCATTATTAATATTGAAACGCTTGATATCTCCAACTTCAGTATCTGAATTAAAAGCCCATTGAACGATATTTCGTTGATTGGACAACCCTGGAAGATTTTCATCCAAAGCTTTAATTTTATTTACCGGTCTCACCACATACTCTTCATTTTTCGCCAATTCTGAAAAAGCACTTTCATCAGAAGTAGTTTCCATTTCAAATTTAGTAGCGTTGGTAAACAAAGTATTTATTGTTTCTTCCGATGCAACAATCTCACGAGAAAGGGTGGCAACCTGTACCACATCTTCTTTATCATCAATCTTAATCACGTGGAATCCAAAATCAGTTTCTACTAAACCGATGGTTCCTACGGAATTATCAAAAGCGAAATCATTGAATGCGGGTACCATGGTCCCTCTTTGGAAGTATCCTAAATCTCCACCGTTTGGTGCAGATGGTCCGTCTGAATTATCCCTTGCCAACTCTGAAAATACAACTCCAGACTGTTTCGCCTCCTTCAATAACTCGTTAGCTCTTTTTTCAGCTTCTTCCTTAGTTCTGGTAACATCTGGATTAGCTCTTGTAGCTCCTTCATATCCAATCAAAATGTGGCTTGCCTTTACAGAACCGTTTGGCTTTCTTGCCATCATTTTAGAAATCTTGTAAGCACCACTGTCCTTATAAGGACCATAAATTTGACCTACATTCAAGGCCATCAAAGTATCCGCTACGCTAGATGGTAAATTCTTCTTGGCTTTATAAATCGTATCGAAGTTAGTATCAGAATTACGACTTAGGAAGGCTTCCATATTCGTAGTATTTCTAAAACCTCTCAAGGTATCATTACGATCTGTCTGTGCATTATATTCTACAGTGTCATCCATCAATCTCATAATCGATTCCTTAATAGCAGCGTCATCGGCATCAGAAGGTTTTTCTTCAAAATATACATATTGAATATCCCTTGCTGGATCCTGCTTGTATTCTTCTTTATGATCGTTTACGTAATCAGCAATCTCACTTTTCGTAACGGTGATGGTACTGTCTGCTATTGAACTATAAGGAACACGAACATATTTAATGTCCATTTTCTCGTTCGCCAATTTGTAATCCAATTCCCCTTCTTTTAAAGTGGCTCCTACACCCGCTTTTACCAAATTGAAATAGGTTTGTTCCTTAGCCAATTGAATGATTTCATTCTCCGTCTGTAACCATGCTTCGTACTGAGCCGGATTATTGATTTTCCAATCCCCTACTGTTTGTTTAAAACGATTAGCATCGAACTGACCATTCTCATTTTGGAATTCAGGATTTTGGGCATAACCGGTAGTTCTTAAAAAATCAACGATTTGATCCTGCTCGATACCTATTCCCAAATCCTCAAACTGTTCTCCAAGAATAGTACTTCTTACTTCATTTTCATACACTTGATTCACCAACTGCATTGAGGAAGCAGTAGGACCAACCCTTCTACTAGCGTTCTCCACCTTTTGTCTAAAATCATCAATGGAAATATCTTCTCCATTAATTTCAGCAACCGAAGAACCTACTTTTTCCCCTCCAAAATTACTACTGGTAAAAACACCTGAAATTACAAATGCAAATAGCGCTAATCCTATAATCAAGATCAACACTGTAGTACGTTTTCTAATATTTTCTAATACTGCCATGTTTAATTCACGTTTAAAAAAATCCTCTGTGGTTATCGGGAGGCAAAACTACCATTTTTAATTGAAATAATAAAAACTAAAAAAACACCTAAAATGTTGAGTATTCCACGGTTAATCGTCCTCTAAAATTTCAATGGCGACCAAGTCGATTTTCGTATTCGATACCTCAAGAATGGTGAATTTATAAGACTCAATTACCAGTTCCACTTCTTTTTCTGGTATTTCCCCCAATTGGTTGACTAAAAATCCTCCCAAAGTTTCGTATTCATCTGAAACAGGTAAATCTAACTTGTAATTTTCATTGATATAATCCACCTCTAACCGGGCAGAGAATAGGAAATGAAGATCATCCACTTGCTCTTCCCGTAAATCTGTAGTGTCGTGTTCATCTTCTATTTCCCCAAAAAGTTCCTCTACAATATCCTCAACAGTCATTAAACCAGAGGTACCCCCATATTCATCCAGCACTACGGCTATACTTTTTCGTTTCTTGATCAGCACATTCAAAATATCCTGAATCAACATCGTTTCTGGAACAAATTCTACCGGCAACAATATACTTTTGATGGTCTTTGGCTTTTTAAATAGTTCATAGGAATGGATATATCCTATGACATTATCAACAGTTTCGTTAAAAACCAGAATTTTTGAAAAACCTGTTTCCGTAAACAACTTGGCCAAATTTTTTGGAGTTTCATGCACCTCTACCGCAACTATTTCGGTTCTAGGCACCATGACTTCCCTTGCTTTAACGGCCGCAAATTCCAAAGCATTTTGAAATATCTGAATCTCCGTATCCACCTCATCCTCTTCCTCCACTGTTTCCATTTGCTCCGTAATATAGTCACCCAACTCCAGCTTACTAAAAGCTAACTGCACCTCATCACCGGTAGTACGAAAGATATACTTTAGAATAAGGTCTGATACCCAGATTACGAATTCTGATATAAAAGAAAACAAAACGTAAAACAGGAAAGCGGGGATGGCCAACAACTTAATCAAACTATTGGCATAAATCTGAAAAAGTACTTTTGGTAAGAATTCTGCGGTAATCAGAATAACAAAAGTAGATATGATGGTTTGGGTTAATAGACTAAAATCTGTTATGAATATTTTTAGGATTTCATTTTCAGGTGCCATTCCGGTAAACCAGTTCATGAGTATTTCACCCATAAAGAGTCCGTAGATAACCAGCGCAATGTTGTTTCCAATCAACATTGTGGCAATGAACTTCGAAGGTTTTTTAGTAAGCCTAGTAAGAATTACGGCCAAAAAGCCTTCTTGCTTTTTCTCAATTTCAATATGGATTTTATTTGCGGAAATAAAAGCTATTTCCATTCCGGAGAAGAATGCGGAAAATACTAAGGATAAAATAATGATGATGCCAGCTGTACCCACTACTTGTTTTGATTATCCTGTTGGCGTTGTTCAAACTTCTTTCGATAGGTTCTTCTAAAAAGAAACATTCCAATAGAAACTATAGCAAAAAAAATAAATAAATAAGCCGAACTTCTATCTGAATTCCAATCAGCAAAAATTCTAAATATTGAAAAAACAGCTACAATTAAATAGAGGTACTCTGTATACCTTAAAATCTTAATCATCTTTATTCTCTTTTATTAACATTAGACCATAGGTCTTGTGCGCATTTAAAAACTTAAGGTCTTTTTGAATGTCCATTCCTTCACCATCCATAACGGTACCATCCTCAGGATTGGTAAAGGTAAACTTCTCTTGGGTAAACGCCCACTCATTTCCGCGATCGTAATACAATTGAGGAGTTTCCAATTTCTTTCCATCATCTCCCTTAATGACCACATTCCCCCTTAGGTCAACAATAGAAGTTGCGGAATATAACACCCCATAATCTGCCTCAATGGTCGTCTTTTCATTTTTTTCATTAAAAACTTCTACCAATAGCCCTTCTGGAAATGTTTGATACGGAAATACCAACTGCTCATAATCATTACGAATTGGCCCGGTCAAAACCGCCAGTACTTTAGAGGTACCTGTATCTTCAGAACCTAATTTTTCAGGTGATTCCGTATACGTCAATACAAAATCTTCTACCACACTCCTGGGATAGACTTTCTTTATTTTCTCTTCTCCTACCCGTTTATAATCATCCTTACAAGACAAAAAAAGCATTGCCATGGTAAGTACCACGGCAATGCCTCTTTTACTATAAAATAGATTTATCATTTTTTTACAAAGAAGGTACTTTTACGCTACCACCTACCCAGCAAGAGAATGTTACCGTTTTACCGGCCATACCAGAACTGAATATCATTTCTTTGGTTGGCGCCTTACTAGCGTAACTTGTAGCGGACTGACTTGCAGAACCACTTAAAGAAGGATTAACTCTTCCTGCCTGTCTTGCCATGTCAGCAGCTTTCCAGTACATTGCTCTTTTCTCAAAAGGAGTACTACCACAATCGTTAGCACTAGTAGCATATAAATTGGCAATCAATAAATAAGCCCTACCATTTGCTGGATTGAAATCAATCGCTTTTTGCGCATAACTCCTAGCTGTTGACTTACTTCCTTTTCTTTTGTTGATAACCGCAACCTTATAAGCGATATTGGATTTCTTTACATTATCAGTCTCTAAAGATAATGCCTTATCAAAATCAGCTAAAGCTGCTTGGGTATCACCATTTTTCATTTTCAAAGTACCACCATATACATAAGCATCAGCAGAAGGATCTAGTGCCAATTGGGCTTCGAATAACTTTTGGAACATTGGATCATCTGTACATTCTTTGTTGAACATAAGACCAACCGCTCTTTTCACCCAAACAACATCTCCTTTTTTCTCTTCGAAACTCTTTTCATATAAAGGAATCAAGTTGCTACAATCAGCCAACGGACCTAATTTAGAATCGATACTACCCGCTATCTTACCGTAAACTTCAGAATACGAATTATAAGAACTCAACAATCGTTCTTCTTTGGAAGTTAAAGTCCCCGCCTCTTCCTTAGGTAATAATTTTGCAATTTTCTCGGTGTACTTTTCGTTTTCAACTTCAATTTTATCAGTTACGGCATCGTACACATCAAATACCTCTTGAAGGTCCTTTTTACCTGCACTGTGTAAGTCCACTAAACTTGAGAAATAAATATAAAGTGCTTTTGGGTTGGTGAAGTTTTCCTTATCCTTGGTGAAAGCTTCATCTAGCATTTTATACATCTCGTCGTCATTTGACATTTTATTGTCATACTTAACCAAGGCCTTATCGATCATGGTTTCCGCCAAATTAGTTTTAGACGCAAAATGCTTCATTTTATTATCATAAAGCCCCATTAGCTCATTAGCATACTTTTCCTGTTCTGCTCCTGTCGCCTTTTCTACTTTATCCTTAAGGATACGCTCACCATATACATATATAGCATTATTCAATTGAGGACACGTTTCGTAAACCATTTTCCATGGCTCATAAGCCGCATCATAATTTTTAACTTTGGCATGCTCTGAAAATATGGACAGATTCGTCATACATTCGGGGTTTTGCGCCTGTGCATTACTTACCCCCATCATTCCAAGGAACATTATTGCCGTGAAGTAAAGTTTCGTTTTCATGTTTCTAATTTTAATTGGTTAATGTACTAATTTTTTTTTAATCGATTTTTCTTTTCTGGAACCAACGGTCGTTTAAAGAAAGTCCAATATTCACTTTAAAATAACTTTCCTCTACTAGATTCGCTTTTGTAGTTCCTCTTCTTCCCAACTCAAAACCTAAGTTAAGATTAGAGAAACTTCTACCCAGTGGTAAGCCTAGTCCAAAAGTTATGCCAAAGTTATTTATATCTACATCGTTCACCACCATTCCGGTCTTATCCAATCGTAATCCAGCCCTGTAAGTGATTCGTTTTAAGTAACTTGTGAAAGAAGTGTGGTCTGGTGTAATAAAAGCACCCAAAGCATAAGAACTTGCATCATTATAACTAATACTATTTGCACCAAGGAAAGTATTTTCAAAAGAACTCATGCCTTGAAAGCTATATTCCGCCCCTACAAACCATTTCAAATCCTCACCATAACCCAAACCTAAAGTAGTCGTGGTTGGAATTTTCAATTCTGTATTCTTCAAATTTTGACTTACTAGGTCTACATTGATTTCCTCAATATTACCTCCGGTCGCCACCGAAAAAGAACCTATTTGACGGTCATTCTCAGAAACTAAATTTCCTTGGGTATTTACACGAATGGAGGAATGTAGTCTGTATTTATCCTTAATTAACGGAGTATAATTCAAGGCATAGTTAAAATCGAAGCCGTTGACTCTTGAAGTTCTTCGATCAAAGGTGCCAAACTGGATATCTTCTACTTGTTGCAAGCGTTCACTGTCCAAGGTCCCATAATTAAAGTTGACCGTAGCCCCTATGCTAATATCCTTATAGACCTCATATCCAATTGAATAAAAAACGCGCGTCAATCCACCTTCACCGGTATAAATATTGGTTAAGTTTCCACTGGCGTTGGTCTGTTGGTCGAGTAAATTATAACCAACGGAAGTATAAGGCATTATTCCAAAGCCCATTCCAAGACCTTTACCCAAGCTAAAGCCAAGGGACAAATAATCCAAACTGGTTATTGCCGTTCTTTCTTCTTCCGTAAAACTTTTTAATTGATATTGTTTGTGGGATACCCCAGCGGTATACGTCACCAAACCTACCCTATCCAATACTTCTAAGCCTAACTTACCATAAGCTGCAGGGTTTTTTAAGTTGATGTGGATACTATCGGCATACATCCCAATACCTCCCATCATTTGATTTTCTACGGTACTTGCGTTCTTTAAATCACCAATTCCAAAAAAAGAATAGGGAGAAACAGTAGTATTTTGTGCGTACAGACCTGTTACGGCCATGTAAACGATTGCAATTACAATTTTTCTGATCATTTAGTGCTTGTTGTATTCCAGCAAATAATTAAGCCCTTTCAGGAGAAATTTGGAATCCGCAAATATGGTATTTTTTAACCGATTGCACAAAAATTGGGCATCACCCCCTGTTAAAATAACTGTTAAATCTTTAAAACGCGCTTTATATTGATTAATGGCCCCGTCCAATTCTAGGGCAACACCATTTACCACACCACTATGCATACAATTTTCTGTAGTATTCCCAATAAAATCTAAGATTTCTATTTTCTCTAACCGAGGTAATTTAGCTGTCTGTACATGCATCGCATTATACCTCATTTGGACCCCTGGGGAAATGGCTCCTCCCAAATATTCATCAAAATCATTAATCATATCATAAGTGATACAGGTCCCCGCATCGATTACCAAATGGTTATGATGTGGATTATGATAATATGCAGCCGTTGCTAATGCCATACGATCAACACCTAAAGTTTGAGGAGAGGCATAGGAATTTTTAAAAGGCAACTTGGAGGCATGTGAAAGTTCATGAAGTTTACAAAAAACAGCAACTGCCTTCATCTCTTGCTTGCTCAAAGAACCCACGCTACTTACAATAGCAGCATTGATTTTTGGAAATTGCCCGAATAGCTTCTTTATAGCTTCTAAAAATCCATCTTGCAATACAGTTTCCAAATGGACGATTTCCTTCTTTTTGAAAACCGCCAATTTAATGGCGGTATTACCGGCATCTATGATCAAATTCATTTTACAAAGATCTTAAATAAAAAAAACTATCCGCTTTTTTTACGAATTAGTTTGCATATCCTAAAATTGAAATTATATTTGCAGCCGCTTACGGCGATATGGTGCCTTAGCTCAGTTGGTAGAGCAATGGACTGAAAATCCATGTGTCCCTGGTTCGATTCCTGGAGGCACCACAAGAAATCCTTACTTAACGGTAAGGATTTTTTTGTTTTAATACCTATCTTTCATACAACACTAAAATATAGGTTTTGATTCAGATTAACGAACATATTTCCCTGGAAGCGATTCAACACTACCTTGATTCCATTGGCCTCCTAAGGCAAAAAGAGCAAGTCACCCACAATGAAAAAGCCGGAGAAGGCAACATGAACGTTGTGCTTCGTATCACTACCAACCAGCGTTCCATTATCCTAAAGCAATCCAGACCATTTGTTCAAAAGTATCAAGATATTCCCGCTCCGGTGAATCGGATTTCTGTGGAACATCAATTTTATTTTGCTATTCAAAATAGGAATATCGATTCCAGTATTCCATCTATCCTTTTCTTTGACACCCAAAATCATCTTTTGGTTTTGGAAGATTTAGGCAATTGTAAGGATATGAGTTTTTTGTATTCCAATGAAAAAATTGAAAATCAAGTCTTAGAAAAACTGTTAACGATACTTTCCGAAATACACAAAACACCCGCTCCAAAAGATTTTCCGGATAATATGGAGATGCGAAAACTAAACCATCAACATATTTTCGCACTGCCGTTTATGGCTGACAATGGATTTTCACTGGATAATATTCAACCAGGATTACAAGAACTTTCCATACCCTATAAACAGGATGAAGAATTGAAAAAACAAATTTCAATTATTGGTGAAAAATATTTGTCACAGGGCACTACCTTATTGCATGGGGATTATTACCCTGGAAGTTGGATGACAGATGAACAACAAATATATGTTATCGACCCTGAATTTGGATTCGTGGGTTTCGCGGAATTTGACCTTGGCGTTATGGCCGCCCATTTGATCATGGCCACTCAGACAGAGGACTATCTATCGAGAATAATCTCCATATATCCTGAAGAAATAGACACGCACGTTACGCAACAAGTAGCAGGTATAGAAATCATGAGAAGGTTGATAGGAATCGCTCAGTTGCCATTAAAAAATAGTCTTGAAGACAAGAAAAGGCTCTTAGAAATGGCCAAGAAAATGATTTTATCATGAGAAAACTAGTCCCACTTCTTTTACTTATGCTTTTAGGTTGTAAAAGCGAAAACAAAGCGGATAGCATACCCTCCCCAACAACTGAGCAATATGCGAGTTCCGATTTAAAATTAGACCAAGAGGAGTATTACGATAAAGTTTTGGGCGCCTTGGTGGGCTCTGCTATTGGCGATGCCATGGGGGCTTCTACAGAAATGTGGCATCGAAATGAAATTCAGTCAAAGTATGGCTATATCACCGGATTAACGCCTGCCATTAGAGAACAGTCTCCTGAAGGAACTTGGGACCATAATCTTATGGCGGGTGCCACAACAGATGATACCCGATGGAAAAGTTTAATGGTTTCCTATTTCAAGACCAATGATAAGCAACTTACTGCCGATAATTTTGCCCACTTTATTGCTCAAGAATACCAATCACTCACAAGTTCCTTAGCCAAAGAGGACATTCAAAAAAGCACCGATGCCCTTGACCAACAAATCGAGAAAATAGATTGGATCAAGGAGTGGGCTCGTGTGGCCCTCGCCTATGAGGATAGTCAAGAAGCCTATGTAAAAGCTCAAAATCGATTCTACGGTGGTGAAATGTCTTGCGCCGGTCAGTTGTATTCGCCAATGATCGGTCTCATTTCCAAAACTCCTCTTCAAGCTTATGAAAAAGCCTATGAGCTTAGCCTCTTTGATATTGGTTATGCTAAGGATATTTCGGCCTTGGTCTCCGCAATGACGCACATGGCCATGCGTACGCAAAATATGGATTCCATCATGAATGTCCCTACATTCATTGACCCCATGGGCTATGCGGATAGCCGTTTGGTGGGCCGCATTCCTTTTGCTTTAATCGATGGTGCCCAAAAAAATGTGCGTCGTGTTAACGAACTGATTTTAGTGGATTCGCTAATTGAAAAGGACAGTCTTTATTTTAAAGTCCCAAAAGGATATTCAGGACCGAAAAAATAATTGGGTACGTCAAGAAATGCTCTATCAACTTTTGGAAAAAGACAAAAGAGGCATCGCCTTTCATTCTGCCGAAATATGGCAGATTCTTGTCACCGGATTAGAATTTGGTAAAGGTGATTTTGAAAAAACCATGCAGTTCATTGTTAATTATGGAAGGGACAATGATACTGTCGCTGCAGTGGCCGGCATGATTTTAGGCGCTAAGCTTGGGTATAGCCATTTACCCAAAGACCTAAAAGAAAAGGCCGTTCAAGTGAATAAAGAATACATGGGCATCGATTTGGAGCAATTGGCCAAAGAGATGACCAATTAACCCCTATTCCCAAATACGCTGTACTTTTCTTTCCTTGAAATCACCGATTGTAATTTCCTCTTTTGACGTATTAATAATCGTTAACTGTGAATAATATTCGGTTGGGAAAATTTGGTTAGTCATCACATACTGACCCTTGTTAATGAACAATTCCAAAGAAGAATGATCTAATAACATTTTTATCTCCACAGTTTCGCTTGGTAAATGAGTAATGGACATTTGCTGAATGCCGTTGGCAAATTTTTCACTAAAATCGGTTAAACCAGATTTAGCCCTGTTGAACTTCACCAATTTATTCATGGCATCGATTCCAATAGCCAAACTATCCCCTTCCTGGTTTGTGAAAATCAATTCAACGTTCGGATTTTTTAATGAGAATTCTATTTGGGATTGATTACCGTATTTTAACGGTATCATGTTTTTTCGCCCTTCCAGTATCGTGAATTCAGATTCCGCATAAGCTTCATTAATGATTTCATCAAATTGTGGTATCGGATAATTATACAATTGAAGATTACCATTATTTTCATGTAACGAAAGGGTTCTTGGAACGGTCATAGCACTACGCCACTTTTCAGTAGGGGTGTCACGGGCATAATCCCAATTACTCATCCAACCAATGAAAATTCGCTCCTTATTTGGAGTATTATTATAGGTTACTCCTGCGTAATCATCCCTTCCTAAATCAACCCATTTTTCCTCCGTTTGTTCCGTTGTAAAAGTGGTTCCATCAAAATCACCTACAAAATATTGGGTACCACTTCCACCATTTGGTGCTCCCGGATTAATGCTGATTAACAGCACCCATTTTACTTCATCGGTTCCTTCAATTTTTAAAGGAAACATATCTGGACATTCCCAAACACCCCCATGTGCACCTTTATCTTTTCCAAATTCACTCACCTTTTCCCATTTCTTTAAGTTAGGTGAATTCCAAATCTGCAAATGATCTCCCGCTACCAAAAGCATGGTCCAAATTTTCGCCTTTTCATTCCAAAAAACCTTGGGATCTCTAAAATCCTTAACACCATCGTTCTTTACAACTGGATTCTCGGTATACTTGGTCCAGCTATCTCCATTATCCAAACTGTAGGCGATACCTTGGGTCTGAAAATCGGTTTTACCAGCCTTTTCCCCTTCCATTAAGTGATAGGTGAAAATGGCCACCAATGGAGGGTTCTCAGCAGTCCCAAAACCAGAGGTATTATTTTTATCCACTACTGCACTCCCAGAAAATATAAGTCCGTTTTCATCGGGGTACAATGCGATTGGCTTATGTTCCCATTTCACCAAATCCTTACTAACGGCGTGCCCCCAATGCATAGGACCCCAAACCGTACTATCCGGATAGTATTGATAGAATAGATGATATGTTCCATCGTTATATACAAGTCCGTTTGGGTCGTTCATCCACTTTTCTTTCGGAGTAAAATGAAACTGTGGCCGGTAATCTTCCGTATAACTCATTGTATCTTCGATTGGGTCTGTTTCTATTGGCTGTTTTGCTTCTTCTTTACATGAAATAGCAAACACAACTAGGGTCAATACAACCAATCTGATTAATTTATTTCTTATCATTTTAAATATAATTTCACATTTACACCTATTCTCCTTGGCCACTAAAAATAGTACCTTTACCGTAATGAAATTAACAAAAATAACTTTAATATTAATCTGCATCCTCAGTAGCTGTTTTATAGGGCAATTATGTGCACAGACTGATATGGATAAAGCATTGCGTACTTGGAATAAAGAAAGCATACCCTATATCTACACCGATAATTTACCCATGCCCGATTCTATATTATATGTGGACACCCGTGAAAAAGAAGAATATGAGGTAAGCCATTTGCAATATGCCAAGTGGGTGGGTTATAAAGACTTTAATGCCGATAAATTTTTGAAAGAGGTACCCGATACCTCACAACCCATCATCGTGTACTGTTCCATTGGCGTGCGCTCAGAGAATATTGGTGAGCAGTTAAAAGAATTAGGATACACCAAAGTATTGAACCTTTACGGAGGTATTTTTGCATGGAAAAATCAAGATAAAGAAGTGTATAACCTTAATGGGATACCCACAGATAGTGTTCATGCCTTTAGTAAACATTGGGGAAAACTATTGGAAAAAGGGATAAAAGTGTATTAGTTAGGAGTTAGGAGTTAGGAATAGATTAAAAACGGAGCGTAGCATTTAGCGTATAGGGAAAGAATGGGAATATTAGTGAACAACGACAATCAAAAAGATGACAAGGTAATCGACTTTACTTTGGCCAGCTCTAAAAACCTACTTCTTATTTTTACACGCAATCCGGAATTAGGAAAAGGAAAAAGACGCTTAGCGTCGACGGTTGGTGACCAGGCCGCTTTAGATATTTACCAGTTTTTGTTGAATCATACCGTAAAAATCACCAAGAATCTATACGCCGAAAAAGAGGTCTATTATTCTGAAGAAATCTGGGAGCATGATATTTGGGACAATTCCAAATATGGTAAAAAGCTGCAACAAGGCTCAGATTTAGGGGAGCGAATGGCAAATGCCTTTCTAACCGGATTTGAAAATGGTTTCGAAAAAATTATCATCATAGGTAGTGATATGTACGACCTTTCGCAGGATGATTTAGAAAATGCATTTAAGGCATTACAAAAAAATGATTTTGTGGTAGGGCCTGCCGAGGATGGAGGTTACTATTTATTGGGTATGAAAACATACACCCCTCAGCTTTTCAAAAATAAGGAATGGGGCACAGAAACCGTTTTGACCGATACCTTAAAAAATCTAGAAAATGAAAAAACAGCAATTCTAGATTCAAGAAACGATGTAGATTATTACGAGGATATAAAGGACATTGATGCCTTTTCACCCTTTTTAAAACATATAGAAAAATGATAAAAAGTCAATTAGAAGAATCTGTAGAATACTTACTAAAGAAAGGTTTTGAAAAACCGGAGATTGGAATCGTATTGGGCACCGGACTAGGAAGATTGGTCGATAAAATTGAAGACCCTATTGAGGCACACTACAATCATATTCCGTTTTTCCCTTTGGCGACGGTTGAATTCCATACTGGAAAACTCGTCTTTGGAACCATTTCTGACAAAAAAGTGGTGGTGATGCAGGGGCGATTCCATTTGTATGAAGGCTATGACTTTTTAGACATCACCTACCCTATACGGGTGATGCACATGTTGGGAATCACTAAACTTTTTATTTCTAACGCCGCTGGTGCCATCAATCTAGATTTCAAAAAAGGGGATATGATGTTGATTGAAGATCATATCAACTTACAGGGTGGTTCTCCATTAGCGTTCAAAAACGTAGGGCAATTTGGAGAACGCTTTGCAGATATGTCAGAACCCTATGATGTGGACATGCGTACGAAATTAACGGCCATCGCCAAGGAACATAATATCTCCCTGAAATCTGGGGTCTATGCCTCTGTCGTAGGACCACAATTGGAAACCAAGGCAGAATACCGAATGCTTAAAATTTTAGGTGCCGATGCCGTTGGAATGAGTACCGTGCCCGAAGTTATCGTGGCAAATCACTTATCCTTACCCATTGTTGCCGTTTCGGTATTGACGGATGAATGCGACCCAGACCACTTGAAACCTGTAGATATTCAAGAAATTATTGCTATTGCCGAGGAGACCGAGCCTAAAATGGTAAAGCTATTTCAAGAATTGATCAAGCAATTGTAAGATTAGCACCTTAAACGCTACTGTAAGGACTCGTACTTTTTCTATGAATAGCAACCGTCCTACCATAAGCGTCATTATCCCTGTTTTAAACGAGGAAAAGCAAATCGCTACTGTGTTGAACCACATTTCTAGAAACAAAGGAACCGATCAAATCATCGAGATCTTGGTTGTTGACGGTGGCAGTATAGACGAAACGAAACAGATAGTTCAGAATCAGGGCGTAAAAATACTTTCGAGTAACCGAGGTAGGGCAGTACAAATGAATCGTGGTGCCAAAATAGCAAAAGGGGATGTGCTGTACTTTTTACACGGAGATACTTTACCACCTAAAAATTTTGACTGTGCTATTTTAAATGCTTGCGAGTCTGGCAACACTACAGGCTGTTTTCAATTGCGCTTTTACGGTAAAAGTTGGTTTTTGAATTTCTTCGCTTGGTTTACCAAGTTCAATTTTTTGATATGTCGAGGTGGGGATCAATCCCTATTTATCACTAAAAATCTATTTGAGCAAATTGGCGGATTCAATGAAGATTATAACATTTACGAGGACGTGGAGATCATGGAACGGATTTATAAAGAATCTGACTTTATTATTCTACCCTCTAAAATTTACACCTCGCCGCGCAGGTATTTAAAAAGAGGAATGATTGCACTACAATGGCATTTTGCTGTAATTCACTTCAAGCATTTTTTGGGTGCCGGACCAGAAGAATTATACCTGTATTATGAACGTCATATTGCATTCAATTATTCTTCCCCCTCGTAGTCTAATAGAATACCCTCAGAAATCCACTTGGCCAAAGCTTGACGGTTATCGGGATCTAAAATCCTACGTTGGTCCTTGGCGTTTCTAATGTTACCAATTTCTATAAAAGTCATGGCAGGGTGGGTTTTCTTGACAAGGTATAAAGACGTACGGTCCTCGAAAGTACCTGCATAACTTCTGTTGGGCTGATATTTTCTGTAGTTGGCATCAAAGGTCTTATGGATACTTTCTGCCAATTTTTTTCCGTTGGTGCTTTTTTCATGGTGATAGAAAAACACATCAATATTCTGCCCTTCACTCCTACTATCCACATGGGTAACAATCAACCGCTGATATTTTCCTTTATTCTCTTTATAAAGATCATTCACTATTTCAACGCGCTGTTTTAGTCGGGCGACTTGGTTTAACGGAATGGACTTATCACCTAAAGCAACCTCATCATGGTCTATCTCTAAAACATAGTCATCACGAATACCATCATTTTCATCTTGTATGATGATATAGACCATCGCTCCATGGGCCAAAAGTTCTCTCGCCAAACGCAAGGTAATATCATAAGCATATTCATCCTCGGCAATAGATTTGCCGGCATAGGTGCCCATTGCTCCTGGATCCGGACCGCCATGACCCGAGACCAAATAATAAATATTCCCCTTTAACCTTTTGCTCTTGGCAATAACCGTTTTATTCTTCTCACCAAATATGGCGTAGGTATTACTTTCAATTTCCTTAACTTCCTCAGATTGCTTTTTTAGGGAATCTACCACCTTAACCTCGGGCACCATAACTTTAGGAATTACATAGTTCTTACCGGCAACCAGATGAACACTATCCCGCAAATTATTCACGTTTAAGGCTATAAAATTTTCATAAACATCATAGGGGTTGACACCCTCTTTACGCAATAGCGAAAGAATACCATCACCGGGTTCGGCTACTACCGTTTTCAAGGAATCTTGCGCAAATACGGCTTGAGCAATAAAAAAAATTATGAGGAGGTACCTATGCATATTTCAATTAGAACAAAGTTTATGCCATTTTCAGCAGGCAATTACCTTTTGCAAAATTGACATTATTCACTGTATTTTTTATAGTTCTCGCTGATTATTTTTAATGATGGTTTATTCTGTGGAGTAAACCGATTATCATTAGCCCCACCGGAATTTTCATGGTCAGCGAACCATTTCCACACGTAACCTCCAGAAAACCAATCTTCATCCCAAAAAGTCTGAAAAATGGCTTTTTTCGCGTTCACTTGAGATTCCATATTAGGTTTTTCATCTGAACGATCAACTAGCCAAGGTTTTTTAGCCGTATAATCCATACTTCTATAACCAAACTCCGTAAAAAGCACGGGCTTTTTTGTTTCGGTAGACAATTTAGAAATCTTCTCTTTCCAAGGTTGCCAGCCCAAAACCAGTTCATCAACAGTAGGCGTCTTAGCTTCGGATAAGGGGAAATAGGCATCTATACCTACGTAATCCAATTTCGGCCAAAAAGGTACCCTATCAAATTCATCCCAGTTGGAAGCATAGGTCAATTTTCCCTTATAAATGCTCCGTATTTCTTGTATTAAAAGGTTCCAGAATATTGGCCTGTTTTGAACGAATTTCTCCAATTCCGTTCCAATGCAAAACATTTCGACCTTACTTTCAGCAGCCAGATCCGCGTAGGTCAGGATAAAATCTCGATAAGATGCTTCCAATTGCTTCCAATGATCTTCTGTATCCATTTGTAAAGTACCGGTAAAAATGCCTCTTGAAATCCATAGTTGCGGTTTTAGCATTACGGAAATTCCATTTTTATGTAGCATCTCAATATACTGTTTGGCGCCGTCCCTTCTTTCTCCAAACCATTGCCGTTCCGTATTAAAAACGATTTTTGGGTCATTGATTTCCCGTATAAAACCAAAGGGCATGACCGCAGCATTATTTGCATGTATGGCCTTGACTTCATCAATATGCACCTGATCCACCAGCTCGCGAGAGGCCACAAAACTGACCCCGTTTATTTTTTTATCGGCTTGACCGGAACAGGAAAATTGCAAACTAAAGAGTAGAAGAAGTACTATTTTTTTCATGGATGAAAGAATTGAATACCTAAATGTAAATTAATTACGGATAGATCACAATACCCTTCCGCCCTCGAAGTAAGAAGCTGGAGTATTGCATTATACCAATTCAGAAGCCTAGTGGACAGAGTTCAAGGTCCAATCATAAGGATAGTAGCTCACCTTATTATCTTCAGGTATTTTTGGCTCCCTATAGCTATTGATGAAATTGACCACACCCCCCGCTTTTTCGAAATCTGACTTGTACCATTCAAATATCTGGGAAACTTTAACCTCACCCCCCTCGACCCTAATGAATTTTGGGTCGTTCAGCGCTTTCTCTGTTTGGGTTTTTAATTGCTCGTTCAAGGTACTGGGACGATAGGCCTCGTCAATAATTGGAGGACAACCCAACCCGGCACAAACCAGAACAAAATGAAATCTGGGTTCATTTGGGAATTTGGCACGTAACAATTCGTTCTCAATTTGATTTAAGGTCACTTCTTTACCGGCAATCTGATGCTTGTTTTTATCGAAAAACCCATCTACGTCCAAGGGTGATTTCAAAGGGTAATTCGACACGATGCCTTGAATAACCTGAAGATTATAGGCATTTATCCAAAAAGCTTGATAGGTATAATCATTCACGTTGGAAACATCAACACTTTTAAGAAGTTCCATCAGCTCCCCTAAAATAGCAGGCTCTTCGTGCAGCGCTTTATATTCCACTTTACCGTTCGTTATATAAGTCTTAAAAAAAGCGTCCGCTTTATTGAAAAACATATCAGGATCTTGTGCGGTGATTCCCTGAACAAATACTACCAATAGGAGTACAAATAATCTGATCTTTATCATTGTTGTTTTATGATTACTAAACAGTTGTGTCGTAAATCCATTAAAAACCCTACTAAAATTTATAAAATACTTTTAGGAATATAGACCTCTTGATCAACTATACAATTTACGTAAATAGTCCGCTTATAGTTCACTTCTTTTTAACTATCTTTTCAAAAATAAGTTTAGACCATTTCTAAATTAACAACGTATCTTAAGGAACTATCCTTAAGCACGACTCAACTCAAAACTAACCTTTTCCATGGAGCATATTGTCATTATAGGTAACGGAATTTCAGGAATTACGTTGGCCCGGCATATCCGTAAGAATTCGGATAAAAAAATTACCGTCATTTCTTCAGAATCCGAGTATTTTTTCTCGCGAACCGCCTTGATGTATGTATATATGGGCCACATGAAATTTGAGCATACCCAACCCTATGAAAATTGGTTTTGGGAAAAGAACCGTATCGATTTGGTACAAGGGTATGTGGAAAAGGTTAAAAGTGATGTCAAAACAATTGTACTCTCCAATGGCTCATCCATCGACCTACGATAAATTGGTGATTGCCACTGGCTCCAAACCCAACAAATTTGGCTGGCCTGGCCAGGACCTTGAAGGGGTGCAGGGTTTGTACTCTAAACAAGATTTGGAGAACTTGGAGAAATATGCCCCCAACAAAAATGTCTGTAAACGGGCGGTAATTGTGGGTGGCGGACTCATAGGAATTGAAATGGCAGAAATGCTACGCTCTCGTGACATACCCGTTACTTTTTTGGTGCGCGAAAAAAGCTTTTGGAACGGAGTCTTGCCCAAAGGTGAATCTGCCATGATCAACGAGCATATCTTGGAACATCATATCGATTTGCGACTAGAGGCCAATCTAAAGGAAATCTTAGCCGATGTAAACGGAAAAGTAAAAGCCGTAGTGACCGAAAAAGGAGAAACGATTGAATGTACCTTGGTGGGTCTTACCGCTGGGGTTACTCCTAATATTGATTTTTTAAAAGATTCTGGTATAGCACTAGCAAAAGGCGTAAAAGTCAACCGATTGCTGGAAACCAACATCCAGGATATTTATGCGATCGGGGATTGTGCAGAACAGCATGAAGGAATTGGTAACCGCAGACCCATTGAAGCGGTTTGGTATACCGGTCGCATGATGGGTGAAGCGCTGGCACAGACCCTTTGCGGAAACCCAACCGAATACAAACCAGGGCACTGGTTCAATTCCGCCAAATTTTTGGATATCGAATATCAAACCTATGGATGGGTTTTCAGTGAACGCAACAAAACTGAAACCGAACAACATTTTCATTGGCGACACCCGAAGGAAAAAATCTGTATCACCGTGGCTTTTGATACCGATTCGAAAACCTTCTTAGGAATCAATACGTTTGGCATACGAATGCGACATGAAATTTTAGATGCTTGGCTTACCGAAAATAGAACTGTCGATTATGTGATGGAGCATTTAAAGGATGCCAATTTTAATCCGGAATTCTATTCCACCTACGAAAAGGATATCGTCGCAACATACAATACCGATTTTGGAAAAAACATTCAACTAAAAAAGAAAAACTGGAAACGGATTTTCAGCACCACCTAACACACGAACCACAATACGTAATTTGTAAAGCATGAGTAATTTTGATAGAAGTATGTCCCTTGCTGGTGAACCGCCAAAGGCATTAAATCTGGGACAAAAAATAGGTGTTTTGGTAGGAATGACCGGCTTGGGTATTCTTATCCTGCAGCTGTTCAACTTGAATTTGGGCAATAACGCCCTTTGGCTCACCCTTTCCCTTGTGGCCATCACCCTTGGGGTAGTTCTGTTTTCTAGGGCAGCCTATGCCCACAAATTGGAAGGGATTAAAAATGACGGGGTTTGGTTCAAATCCATTTCCAGCCGTGGGGTTTTGGCCTGGATGGCAGGCCTTGGACTTACCGGTTTTTACATCGTGCTCTATTTCTATCCACAGTATTTAGGTTTGGTAAAGGATGGGGACAATCAAGGGCTAATTGCCTTGTTCGACCCCCTAAGTAAATCGTTGAGCGGCAACCCGGCCAGCCAATGGTTTGTTTACGGTACTCTTTATACCGTGGCCATTATCGCTTTCGGTATTAAGTTCATGTGGAAGTACCGTCATAACCGTTATGAACGGATACGCACCATAAGCGTAATGTTTTTCCAAACCGCCTTCGCCTTTATCATTCCAGAAATTATGGCCCGTTTGAATGGGGATCTACCCTATTACGACCTTAAGAACATGTGGCCTTTGAACTATTACAATTTTGAACGCTACCGGATCAATGGCTTTCTTGAAAATGGAAATATCGGTTTGGCGATGTTGATTTTTGGCATCCTTTCCATTTTTGTCATCTCCCCTATCCTTACCTATAAATATGGGAAACGTTGGTATTGCTCTTGGGTCTGCGGCTGTGGGGCCTTAGCGGAAACCACAGGTGATGCTTTCCGCCAATTGAGTGACAAATCTCAATTCGCCTGGAAGGTGGAACGTTGGGTAGTACATAGCGTGGTCGTTTTTGTCACCTTAATGACCATTGCGGTCGTTTATTCCTATTTAGGTAATGATTCCAGCAAATATTGGCTAACGAAAACCAGCTTTCTCATAGGGGTTTCGGTTATTCTTACCACCGTTTTTGCCTGGGTGATGATTTATAAAAGAAATGAATTGGAGAAGGACGCTCAATATGGAGCCATAGGCTATTTTACGATTATTGCGGTATTGATCGGAATGCATTTTTTTAGCGCCAACGGTAACATCTTTTTATTTAAATCAGAAACGCTACGTACCAGCTATAGCTTTTTAATAGGGAGTATCTTTTCTGGGGTCATCGGTACTGGTTTCTATCCTATTTTCGGGAATAGGGTGTGGTGCAGGTTCGGGTGTCCTATGGCGGCTATATTAGGATTTCAACAACGATTGTTCTCTAAGTTCAGGATTACCACGAATGGCGGACAATGCATTTCATGCGGTAACTGTTCTGTTTACTGCGAAATGGGCATTGATGTACGTGCTTATGCCCAAAAGGGAGAGAACATTGTACGTTCCAGTTGTGTGGGTTGCGGAATCTGTTCCGCTGTTTGCCCACGAGGCGTGCTTAAATTGGAAAACGGTCCGGATAAAGGCCGTATCAACTCCAAAGAAGTGTTACTAGGTAATGATGTAGACTTGATGGAGCTCGTCAACAAAAACCATTAAGGCATTCAAATACAAGACAAACAAAGAGAGAGAATACATCCGAAGAAAAAAACTAGCAAAAGCCGCTCGCACAAAAATTGTTAGGTTCAGTACAGAAAAGAATGCAGTACTTTTGCCGGCTTTATCACAAAAAACGAATTCGTAAAAGGAGCCCATGGCCGATATAAAAGTAATCATTCCGGCATTTAACGAAGCAGATTCGATTGCACATGTCATTCATGAGCTCCCAAAATCAGTTTCAGAAATAATAGTTATTAACAATAATTCTTCAGATGATACGGTCAAGAACGCCCAAAATGCTGGGGCTACGGTACTTACCGAAAATAGAAAGGGGTATGGCTATGCTTGTTTAAAGGGAATGGATTACATAGCGTCGCAATCCAAAGCACCCGATATTATCGTATTTATCGATGGAGACTATTCTGATTATCCAGAAGAACTGGATAAGGTGGTAGCTCCAATTTTGGAAGACGATCTTGATTTTGTTGTTGGGGCCAGAAAAAAAAGTTTGCGTGAGGAAGGTTCAATGACTCCGCAACAAGTATTTGGCAACTGGTTGGCCACATTTTTAATGCGTCTATTTTTTGGCGCGAAATTTACGGATTTAGGACCTTTTAGAGCGATTAAATACGAAAAGCTCAAGGAATTGAAAATGGAGGACAAAACGTACGGATGGACGGTAGAAATGCAATTGAAAATTTTAAAGAAAAAAATGGCATATACCGAAGTACCAGTACGTTACAAAAGAAGAATAGGGGTTTCAAAAGTATCAGGAACCGTAAAAGGTAGTATATTTGCGGGTATTAAAATATTGGGTTGGATCTTTAAATATAGCATCAAATAATATGGCATTAACTCTAGCGTACATCATTCTCGTAATTTATACAGTTTCATTACTGTTGATTTTCTTCTACAGTTTGGCGCAGCTTAATCTTTTGGTCAATTATTTGACACAAAAAAGGCAAAACCAAACCGCCCCCAAATACAATTTGATGGATCCTAAGGAAATTCCTTTTGTAACCATTCAATTACCTGTGTACAACGAGGAATATGTGATGGAGCGTTTGTTGGAGAACATCGCCAAAATAGAATATCCTCAAAGTAAATTAGAAATTCAGGTGTTGGATGACTCTACGGATGAATCTGTAAACGATACCGCCGCTAGTATTGCCAAACTTCAGGAAACAGGTCTGGATATTCAACACATACGAAGAACCGATAGGTCTGGCTTTAAAGCAGGCGCCTTAAAAGAAGGTCTTAAAATAGCCAAAGGAGAATTTATCGCCATTTTTGACGCGGATTTTATGCCGGCTTCGGATTGGTTGAAGAAAACCGTCATCTATTTTAAAGATCAAGAAATTGGTGTGGTACAGACCCGTTGGGGCCACTTGAATCGCGATTATTCAACCCTGACCAAAATACAAGCCTTTGCCTTGGATGCGCACTTTACCTTAGAGCAGGTAGGTCGTAACAGTAAAGGACATTTTATCAACTTTAATGGCACCGCTGGTATCTGGCGTAAGGAATGTATTCTGGATGCAGGTAACTGGGAAGGGTGATACATTGACCGAAGATTTGGATTTGAGCTACCGTGCCCAATTGAAGAATTGGAAGTTCAAGTATTTGGAAGATGTAGAAACTCCTGCAGAGCTTCCAGTAGTGATCAGTGCGGCCCGTTCACAACAGTTCCGTTGGAACAAAGGTGGAGCCGAAAACTTCAGAAAAACCGTTTGGAGTGTAGTTAAAGCAAAGAACATTCCGTTTAGGACCAAGTTTCACGGAGTGATGCACTTATTGAACAGCTCTATGTTCCTTTGTGTATTCTTAGTGGCATTATTGAGCATACCCTCGTTATACATCAAAAACACCTATGGTCATTTGGATTGGGTTTTCTCCTTATTGAGCCTATTTGCCATAAGTACGATTATATTGTTCATTTGTTATTGGTTTACGTATAAGAGCATACAAGGAAGCGGTTTCGAAGCCTTTGTGGACTATATTAAAATATTCTTTACGTTCTTCTCGGTCGCTTTGGGTTTCTCCTTACACAATACCATTGCCGTATTGGAAGGTCACATGGGCAAACGAAGTGAATTTGTACGTACGCCAAAATTCAACATCAGCACCTTAAAAGAGAGCTGGAAGGGCAATAAATACTTGGCGAAGAAATTATCGCCGAATATGATTTTGGAATTTGGTCTAATGGTCTACTTCCTGTTTGGAATGTACAGCGCTATCCCTTTGAACGATTTTGGATTGTTTCCATTCCACTTTATGTTGTTCCTAGGTTTTGGATTCGTTTTCTTTAAATCGTTGACCTCAAGAGCATAAAAACTGCAAACAATTTTAGAATAAAAAAAGGATGGCCATGTGGCCATCCTTTTTTGTTTGTAACGATTTCTAAAATTCTTAAACACTGTTTAAACCGATGTTCTACTGGAATTAGTAAATTACAGGGTGAAAAGAAATAAGCGTACTAGTACGCTTAGCGAATTTTTGTACGTAAGCTGACCAAATTTCCCCTGAAACTGAAGATGGAATTAAAAATAGAAAATCCTAAAGGCGAAATAATAACGATTCGAATAATTGACCGAGAAGAGGGAAACGAAATTTTGTCGAAGTTTAATCACCAAGTTTTCAAAGAAATAAACTTCGCATTCGAAAAGAAAAATGTTTACCTTATTGAAAATAATTTTGGATTAATCGACTATACAAAAAACGATTTTCTAATACTGATTTCGGATTTTAATGACACTGAAAAAATAATATCGAACAAAGAATTCAGAACAATAAGTTTACATAAAATCGACAATGGATTCGAATATAAATTTGACTTGAATCCTCACTTTTTTTTGAACGTCGAAAATAAATTTGAAAAAATTCCGAAACATAGATTCGAAAGAATTTTATACCAACCGAACAATGAAAAAATCACTTACCAATTGGCAGAATCATCAAGAGGTAAATTAATTTTCTATTTCAAAAGAGCTGAGAATATATATCAAGGCAGTTGGTTTCCCACTAAAGAATCATTGGATTATTATTATAACAACGATTATGTATAAAAACATACGCACAATAAGGTATAAGCGCAATTACGGCGGATTCGACTACGTCTGAATCCACACGTAATTACTAAAGTAAGTGTCAAACCGAAAATTAACCCGTAACTGAGGGTTATACGAGACCGTTGTGAATAATTAATAAACAAAATCATACATGCCAGAAAAAAATTGGGCTATTATCTTTTTTATTATTTCAATCACCTGCTTTTCATTTGGACAGGAAAACAGAGTACTAACTGAAATAGCTGGCCACTATGTTATTAAAGAACGATGGGTTATTACCCAAGCATATGCAGATAGTATTGAGACTGAAGAGTCTGAATTTCGAACAAAAAACGAAAAAATGACAAATGAGGCACTCCCTCCTTCACCGCCAAGTGTAGCGGTCTTTGACAGAAAGTCAAATATTCATTTTCTTATTGAGCTAGAACAGTTCATAGTTTATAAGATTGAAGACGAATTTAAAAGTGATGCACCACCATCAGCAGGTATTTCAAGTATCTCACAGATTGATAGAATCAATAAGAAAATGAAAAGTTTTTCACCAAATTGGTTTGAAATGGAAGCCGAGCATCAGATTTTCTATTCAAACGATAGTACATTTCAATTAAAGGAAGTGAATAAAAATAAACGAAGACAGATTTGTAATTACGATTGTTACCAAGTCATTTTAAATGATCCTGAAACCAATCGTAAAGTGGAGATGTACGTGACCGAAGAAATAATAATCGAATACAATCCAGCCTTTAATGTAAAAAAATATTTGACAGAATACTATCCCTTGTACATAAAAATTTATGATCCCAAATTTCCAGAAGATAATTTTAGAGAATATGAATTCTACAAGTTTAAATAACTAGGTAAAAAACTTTTAAATAATATTGTTTCTGGGCTCAATCAAAAGGTCAGTTTATTTTAATGAAGTTAATATTCAGATAGCTATCGAGAATAGATTTAGCTCTAGAATAAAAAAAACAAATATTCAACCTTTGACAGCTTTCAACAAAAACTATTATGACGTATTATTCTTTATGATTACCTTCTTGCACCCCAAACTAATCACCTATAATTTGAAAATGATATCATTATGAAACCTATACTTATTCTAACAACCATTCTACTTTTCAGCCTAGTGGCACCGCCCTTACATTCGCAAGAAGATAGCTTCATTAAGGACTATGTAGAACGTTTAGAAAATTCGAGGAAATACTTGATTCTTGTAGCAGAGGAAATGCCAGAAGATACATATGAATACAAAGCATCGCCAGAGTCTATGAGTTTTGCAGAGCATTTCATGCATATCGCTTGGGCCATGGACTGGCATAGTCAATCGTTATTGGGTGGGCGTAAAGCAAGGGATTGGGAAACCGATACGGAATTAAAAGTAGATACTAAATCTAAAAAGGAGATGATTGCAACCATCGACAAAACCTTTGAGGAAACTATTCGATTGATAAGCGAATTTGACACCAGTACATTCAATGACCGTTTGGACTATTTAGGATTGGATAGAACCAAAAGACAGATTTTCCTACTTCTTGCTGACCATATTACCCATCACAGAGCACAAATGCTTGTCTATTTGCGGCTGAATGGCCTAAAACCACCTCGATATATTTTCTACCAATAATTCAAAGTGAACATACTGAATGGCTAATAGTTGCTTACCTAAGAAAATTAGCTGGGTTTTTCTCAAAATTTAGTCCTCACCAAATTACTTGGTTATGCATAGTGAATATCCATCGACAAACTTCTTTTAAATGAATCAATTTGCGATTGATTCTTACTAATCTTCGTCTTACGTTAATCTTACCTTTGTGATGATTAGGCAAAAAATGAAAAACATGAAAAAGAAACGCATACTATTTACCGGTGGTTCTGGAAAGGCAGGAAAACACGTTATCCCCTATCTTCTTGACCAGGGACATCAAGTTTTAAATGTGGATTTGGAACCATTGGACCACCCAGGAGTAGACAATTTAAAAGCGGACATTACCGATTCTGGACAAATGTTTAATGCCATGAGTTCCTACGCAAATTTGGACGAATTGGAACCCGGTAACGGAGTTCCAAAGTTTGATGCCGTAGTCCACTTTGCAGCCATCCCTAGAATACTACTTCAACCGGATAATGAAACTTTTCGGATCAATTCCATCGGAACTTACAATGTCATCGAGGCCGCTGTTAAGCTTGGCATCAAAAAAATAATCATTGCCTCATCAGAGACCACCTATGGCGTATGTTTTTCTGATGGAAAAACAGACCCACATAGCCTGCCTTTAGAGGAGGATTACGATGTGGACCCCATGGATAGCTATGGAATTTCAAAAGTGGTGAACGAAAAAACGGCCCGTGGTTTCCAAAGACGTTCGGGAGTTGACATTTATGCCCTTCGCATCGGGAATGTCATTGAACCCCATGAATATGAGACCTTGTTTCCACATATTTTGAACCACCCAGAAGAACGTCGCAGGAATACTTTCTGTTATATTGACGCAAGAGACTTAGGACAAATCGTTGATTTATGTGTACAAAAAGACGGTCTCGGTTTTCAAATTTTCAATGCGGGCAATGATACCAATGGCGCTCTAATGCCTACCAAAGAATTGGTAGAGCGCTATTTTCCCGGTGTGCCGCTTACTCGAGAAATGGGTGAATATGAGGCATTGTATTCTAATCGTAAAATACGAGAAGTCTTAGGTTTCAAGGAAAACCACAATTGGCGTAAGCACATTGACCTTGATAAAGACCTATAAGCCTAGGTCCTTTTTAGAATTAAAATCGAATAACGGCAAGCATTAAATTAATGTGTTGCCGTTATTTCTTTCTGTTCCAAAATCTCAGCGTTAAGTTCCTGCATAATCTCAGCGAAAAGAGCGTATGACTTTAGACGGTCTTGACCATCAAAAATATTGGTGACCGCAATAAGCTCATCCACTTGGGTTTTATCCATAAACTCCTTAATCCCTTGCTTTACGGTTTCTTTGCTTCCAATAAAAGAATACCTCAGCATCTGTACGACGGATGGATGTTTACTTAACTCCCGTAACTCCTCCGTCATTTCAGTAGGTGCTTGCATAAAGCCTCTTTTACCAGTCAATAGACCAATTATCATTCCGTAGAGCGACGTTGAAATACGTTCTGCTTCTTCATCGGTATCCGCTACTATAATATTAACACCCGCCATGGTGTAAGGCTTGTCCAGCACATCGGACGGTTGAAATTCCGCCCTGTATATCTCTAAGCGCATTCATCAAATGGGTAGTAGCAAAATGACTTGCAAAAGCATAGGGTAATCCTTTTTTGGCCGCTAAATGAGCGCTATCTGTACTAGACCCCAAAATATAAAGCGGCACGTCGACGCCTTCGGCCACCGTAGCACGTACCTTTTCACTAGCATTATCCTTGGAGAAATACTGTTCAATTTTTTGAACCTCTTGCGGGAAAGACATCGCCGCTTGGTGAAAATCTGAACGAATCGCACTTGCCGTAGCCTGATCAGTTCCCGGAGCCCGACCTAATCCTAGGTCAATCCTGTTTGGATAAAGAATACCCAAGGTTCCAAACTGTTCCGCAATAACCAATGGGGAATGATTGGGCAACATAATCCCTCCTGAACCTACCCTGATTCGTTTTGTACCCTCTGCTAATTTACCGATTAAAATAGGAGGTGAGCTACTGCCAATGGCCACAGAGTTATGATGTTCTGCCAACCAATATCGTGTATAGCCTTCTTTATCGGCTAATTGGGCAAGGCTTAAAGTGTGTTTAAAAGTATCTGAAAGGGATTTGCCTTGAGATACAATGGCAAGATCCAGTATGGAATATTTCGTTTGTTTATTTAACATATACGTATTTATATATTTAAAAGTTTCAATGTTTATAGACTGAAAAACTAAAGATTATTCAAGGTGCGGGTATAGTGGTTCCACACCTCATGGTTCAATGAATAATGATAATTTCGCCCTATTTTATGCTGATTGATCAATTGTGCTTCTACCAACTTTTTAATATGATGACTAATAGAGGGTTGAGCTAAAGAAAGTAATTCGCAGGTTTGCGTGCATTCCACCTTTCCCTGGTTTTTTTGCATGTATTGCAAAATTTTCAAACGATTGACATCACTCAATGCCTTTGATATTTTTTCCACTTGTTTTAACTCCATTTTACACAACATATATTGATAGATGCAAATCTATCGATTAATAATTAAAATCAATCCCAAGGAAACGTGAAAACAAACACATTTCAAGCCCAATGCCTCTAACTACAATACCTCATAATCCAACTCCAAGAATTTATCCACATTAGCCACCCAATACGTTTTCACAAAGGCCATGTGTTGGGGGTGCTTATTGTAGGTTTCATATTCTTCAGAGGTGTCAAACTCCATGGACAATCCATAATCATAATCACTTTTTGTACTAACCTGTTTAAGGATTTCAAATTTTTTAACTCCGGGTATCGCTTTCAATTCGGCTGCGGCTTTCAAAAAAGTAGCCTCTTCTTTTGAACCCTTTGGGTATTTTAATTTTAGTGTAACGGTATGCCGTATCATTCAAAATTGATTTAAATTACAATGGTAAAGAACGTAAAAAGTATTTAGGGAACGACTTTCAAATCTCATCAACACCTGCTGAAAGCGTTAATTTTTTGTATGATGTGGAATTTCGAAATATGGTTATACACTAGAAATGACTAAAAAAGCTACGTTAATTTTTCATTAAAAACATAAATTGAAAATGACCAAAATAAACATACAAGGTCTCCAATGGGATGCTAAATCATCTTTCCAGAAGGGACCAGCTAAAGCACCAGCATTGATCAGAAAGGCATTGTATAGCGATTCGATGAATCTATATACCGAAAATCTAATAAGTATTGAAAATGAACATATCACCGACAAAGGAGATTTTGAAATTAACGACTACTTTGATATTGAAAAAATCACCAAAAAACATTTAAAGGAGGGTGGCAAAATTCTTTCTTTGGGTGGGGACCATTCCGTTACCTTTCCCATTATAAAAGCATATCACCAATTTTACCCAAAACTCGATATTTTACATATTGATGCACATGCAGATTTGTATCATGATTACGAAGGTGACCCCTACTCCCATGCGTGCCCCTTTGCCCGTATCATGGAAAGTGGATTAGCTGTAAAATTGGTTCAGGTGGGCATTAGGACCTTAAATCCACATCAAGCAGAGCAGGCTAGAAAATATAATGTCGATGTACACGAGATGCGAAATCTAGACCTAAAGGCTATCCCAAAATTTGAAAACCCTTTGTATATTTCTTTGGACATGGACGGGTTTGACCCTGCTTTTGCTCCCGGAGTTTCCCATCACGAACCTGGCGGACTCACAACTAGAGAAGTCCTTCATCTGATTCAAAATATAAAAACAGAAGTAGTGGGTGCAGATATCGTAGAATACAATCCAGACCGAGATTTTCAAGGATATGACCGCCTACTTGGCCGCCAAAATGATGAAGGAACTTATTGGCAAAATGATGTCGTCTTAAATTACATTCCAATAAAAACGGCTAAATTGTACTGTTGTAAACTATCGAAGAACCATGCCCAATAACCTAGTAACCTTTTTGAAACTTCATAAAGTTTCATTACTATTGGCCTTATTGAGTTTTGTATTCTATTATACTTTTGCCTATCACCTGGAGCGAACCGACTTTGTAAAGCTCATCACTCTTTTCGTAGCTCTTTTTTTACTGTGTTTTAAATTAATACAGTTTGAAAAATGGAATTTTAGATTCCTTTTAGCAGCAGGTATTCTTTTTAGGCTCGCATTTCTTTGCGCAGAACCCAACCTTTCGCAAGATTTTTATCGATTTATTTGGGACGGACATTTGGTAAGTAATTTCATCAATCCCGTATCTATACACACCAAATACACTGATTGAACAACCTGGCCTATTAATACCCAATGCCCTAGAATTACACCAAGGTATGGGCGAATTAAGTGCAAAACACTTTAGCAACTATCCGCCTTTAAATCAACTCTTTTTTGGCTTAGCCTCTTTATTAGGGGGTAAAAGCATCTTGAGCTCTCTTTTGGTCCTTAGGGGAACGGTCATTTTAGCGGATATTGGCATTTTCTATTTTGGCAGAAAATTGCTCAAAAAATTGAACCGCTCGCCACACCTGATATTTTGGTATTTCCTAAATCCACTCGTTATTATAGAGCTTACCGGTAACCTTCATTTTGAAGGCGTTATGCTTTTCTTTTTTATCGTATCCATGTACCTACTAGCACTACAAAAATGGCAATGGGCAGCGGTTTTTTTGGCAGGTTCCATATCGGTAAAACTAGTTCCTTTGCTATTCCTACCGTTATTCCTCAAACATTTAGGTTTCAAGAAAAGTATTGTCTTCTATTGTATCTGCGCAGGAACTATCCTGCTCTTATTTATACCGTTCTACACTCCAGAATTTATTCATAACTACCACAAAACCTTAAGTCTTTGGTTTTCAAATTTTGAATTTAACGCCGGGCTTTACAATCTAATTGAACAGATAGCGATACAATTTGATGCTAAACCTTGGGAGTTCATCAAATCCTACGGTCAAGTGACACCGTTGATTAGCATCCTCACAGTATTGTTGTTCACTTTCATCAGAAAAAATCAAGATGTAAACGTATTACTGTCCTCCATGATGTGGGTGTTGGCCATCTACTACTTTACGGCGACCACTATCCATCCTTGGTATAGTATTTTCCTGATTCTACTGGCCATATTCACCTCCTATAGATTTGCGGTAGTCTGGTCTGCTGCCATAGTGCTCAGCTATTTCGCTTATTCGCAACCAGATTTCAAAGAAAATTTGTGGGTGTTGGGTGTTGAATATTTGGCAGTATTCAGCTTTCTAGGTTATGAAATTCTTGCACATCTTAACAAAAAGTGAAGTTTTTGTAAAAAAAACAGTAACAGAAATCTCTGTAGAATATAATTTGTACATTTACCCTGTAATGAACGAAGATATCTACTTTTTAAATTCGCCAATGAGCCCAGTCGCTCTTGCACGTCCGTTCACATCACGTCGTCGCCCGTAAGGGTTGACTATATTTATGGAATTAGGTGAGTCCATTTCCGCACAGAAAAATCAAAACTATTTATTTTACTTTTTAAATCCTTATAGCAATGAACTTAATTGTTGCTAACGAATCACATTTTAAATACGCCCAGACCATTTGCGATACCATTGCAGAATCAGCAAAAGTGCGTGGTACGGGTATTGCCAAACGCACTCCAGAATATATTCAGAAGAAACTATCCAACGGTAATGCCATCATTGCTTTGGACGGTGATAATTTTGCCGGTTTCTGCTACATAGAGGTCTGGGGGCACGAGAAATTCGTGGCCAATTCCGGACTCATCGTTCACCCAGATTACAGGGGCAAAGGCTTGGCAAAAGCCATTAAACAGCGGATTTTTGAGCTGAGCAGGAAAAAATTTCCCGATGCAAAGATATTTGGGATTACCACCGGACTCGCCGTTATGAAAATCAACTATGAATTGGGCTACCAACCGGTGACCTTCTCTGAATTGACGGATGATCCAGATTTTTGGAAAGGCTGCCAAACCTGTAAGAATTTTGATATCCTTACCCGTACAGAACAGAAAATGTGTCTTTGTACCGGTATGCTTTATGACCCTGTTCGTAAGAAAAAGGAAAGCGATAAAAAACAAGTGGATGGCAAAACGTTTCAAAGATTAAAAAGTATTAAAGAAAGTTTATTCTTGAAAAAGAAAGATTAAGCATAAAAACACCTCCCGATTTTACGGGACAGAAATTTTAAAAATGAAAAAATTAGTATTAGCATACAGCGGTGGATTGGATACTTCTTACTGCGCAAAATATTTATCAAAGGACAAAGGATTTGAAGTACATGCCGTAAGTGTGAACACTGGCGGATTTTCATCCGAAGAAATAAAGAATATCGAAGAAAAAGCATTGCAATTAGGGGCTTCTTCCTACACCTCTATAGATGCGGTACAGACCTTTTACGATAAGGTAGTGAAGTACCTTATTTTTGGAAATGTTCTAAAGAACAACACCTATCCTTTATCGGTGAGTGCGGAACGTATCGTACAGGCTATAGAAATCGTGAATCATGCCAAGAAGATAGGAGCTGGTTATATTGCCCATGGTAGCACTGGTGCAGGTAATGACCAAGTACGGTTCGATATGATTTTTCAAATCATTGCTCCAGAAATTGAAATCATCACCCCCATACGGGATAATAAATTGGCCAGGGAAGAAGAAATCGAATACCTGAAACAAAACGGAGTTGATTATTCTTGGGAAAAAGCAAAATACTCCATCAACCGAGGACTTTGGGGAACGTCTGTAGGAGGTGTAGAAACCCTTACTTCTGGAAAAGCATTGCCCGACAGTGCCTATCCTAGTCAATTGGAAGAAAAAAATCCGACAGATATCACCCTAACCTTTGAAAAAGGCGAATTAGTAGCGGTGAACGGAGAAAAGGACACGCAGGTCAACAACATTGAAAAAGTAGAAGCCATAGCTTCCAAATACGCCATTGGCAGGGATATTCACGTAGGCGATACCATCATTGGGATTAAAGGCCGTGTAGGATTTGAAGCTTCGGCAGCGCTATTGATTATTAAAGCGCACCATTTATTGGAGAAACACACCTTGACCAAATGGCAACAGTTCCAAAAGGAACAACAAGGTAATTTTTACGGTATGTTGTTACACGAAGGAAACTACTTGGATGCAGTAATGCGGAATATCGAAGCCTTTTTAACCGATACCCAAAAAACAGTTTCGGGTGATGTTTTTGTAAGTCTTTATCCTTTTCAATTTAGGTTGAACGGTATTTCTTCCAAACATGATTTGATGAACGCTTCCTTTGGAAGTTATGGCGAAATGAACAAAGGTTGGACTGCGGAAGAGGCAAAAGGATTTATCAAAATACAATCCAACGCCGGCAAGATTTATAACCATGTAAATGGGGAGTAATGAGTAAAAAAATCAGCTTAAATGATATTCAAAAAATACTTTTCGCTAAATACTAACTACTTAATACTCTAAACTAAAAAAAACATGATTAAAGCAGGCATCATAGGAGGTTCAGGATATACGGGGGGAGAACTCATCCGGATATTATTGTACCATCCAGCAACTGAAATCGATTTTGTATTCAGCACCACTAGGGCCGGCAAAAAGATTACTACCGCACATCCTGATTTACTAGGAACAACAAACCTGGAATTCACAGGAGATGTCAACCTAGATGTAGATGTTGTTTTTCTTTGTTTGGGTCATGGTAATTCTACGGCTTTCCTAAAAGAGCACCAATTTTCAGCGGCTACTAAAATTATTGATTTAAGCAATGATTTTAGACTACATGCCGATGCTGATTTTGATGGAAAACAATTTGTATACGGATTGCCAGAATTGAACAAAACACAAATAGAAGACGCTAATTATATTGCCAATCCCGGTTGTTTCGCTACCGCTATTCAGTTGGCATTGTTACCCTTGGCAAAAGCTGGTCTGTTAGAAAATGAAGTGCATATCAACGCAGTAACGGGCAGTACAGGTGCAGGTGTGAGTCCGTCTGACACTTCCCATTTTTCATGGAGAAACAATAATGTAAGTTGGTACAAACCTTTTACGCATCAACATTTGGGCGAAATCAATGAAAGCTTACATTCCCTTCAAGAAAATACGGGACGTTTATTTTTTATGCCGACCAGGGGGAATTTTACGAGAGGAATTTTAGCGACCGCCTATACCCAGTTTGATGGAAGTATCGAGGAAGCGGAGAAATTGTATCGGGATTTCTATAAAAATGCAGTTTTCACTCACATAACTGATGAGCCGATACATTTAAAACAAGTCGTAAATACCAATCAGTGTCACGTGCATTTGCACAAACATGAAGATACTTTGTTGGTAACATCGGCCATTGATAATTTATTAAAAGGGGCCTCTGGGCAAGCCATTCAAAATATGAACCTCATTTTTGGTTTGGAGGAGGATTTAGGATTGAACTTGAAAGCTGGGGTTTTTTAAAAGAGTACTAAGAAGTTAGTAATGAGTATTAAGTTTTATAAACACTCATTTCAAATCAAATGGTAATATTCACTAACTACTTTATACTAATTACGTAATACTAATCATATGAAAATAGCCATTATAGGTGCTGGAAATTTAGGCCTTTCTATTGCAAAAGGAATTTTAAATAGCAATGGGGCAACCAGCATGTACCTCACCAAGCGGAACACAAAATCTATTGAAGAATTTCAAAAGTCAAGTATTGTTACCGTAACCGACGATAACCGGGAGGCTGTTTCAAAATCGGACATTTTAATATTTGCCGTACAGCCAGGTCACTTTGCAGGTATCTTGGAAAGTATTAAGGATTTGTTGAACGAAAAGCATATTCTCATTTCTACCATCACCGGTTTTGGCATCGATAAGATTGAAAGTGTGGTGGGTGCTGACCATTATATTATTCGTAGTATGCCCAACACGGCAATATCCGTTGGTAAATCTATGACCTGTATATGCAGCAATGTAAAGGGTAAAAAACGAATCGATTTGGCCAAAGCGATTTTCAATAGAATGGGCCATTCCATGGAAATACCCGAAACTCAGATGCAGGCCGCAACGGTCATTTGCGCCAGTGGGGTGGCTTTTTGGATGCGTTTGATACGCGCCACCACGCAAGGTGCCATACAGTTGGGTTTTGACGCACAAGAAGCACAAGAACTGGCCATGCATACGTGTAGCGGTGCAGCCAGTTTGCTCATAGAATCCGGTAACCATCCTGAAGAAGAAATTGATCGCGTTACTACCCCAATGGGCTGTACGATTACCGGCTTGAACGAAATGGAACACCAAGGGTTAAGCTCCTCCTTAATAAGGGGAATCATTGCTTCCTTTGATAAAATTACCGAGTTTAAAACAAAATAAAACACACCTAAAAATATCAAACTCAAATGCACGTGTTTATATTTTCACTAGTTGCGCTTGAAATTGATTTTTGACCTTGAACTTAAAGCAGATGAAACTATTCGACGTTTACCCACTATACAATGTAACCCCAGTTTCTGCCAAAGGAATTGTGGTGACTGACGACAAAGGACAGGAATATCTTGATTTTTATGGCGGCCATGCCGTAATCTCCATTGGTCATTCCCATCCTCACTATGTGAAAAGACTGACCGAACAACTCAACAAAATAGGTTTCTATAGTAATGCGGTACAGAACCCGTTACAGGAAGAATTAGCGGAGCGACTTGGAAAACAATCAGGTTGTGAGAATTACAATTTATTCATGTGTAATTCTGGCGCTGAAGCCAATGAAAATGCCCTTAAAATGGCATCTTTCATTACGGGCAAATCACGTATCATTGCTTTTAAAAATAGTTTTCATGGGCGTACTTCAGCAGCAGTAGCGGCTACGGACAATGCCTCGATCAATGCACCCATCAACCAACAACAAAAAGTTACTTTTTTAGAATTGGATGACATCGATGGTTTTGAAAAGGAGATTGCAAAAGGAGATGTCTGTGGCGTGATTTTAGAAGCTATTCAAGGTGTGGGTGGTTTGGACGAACCTACGACTCCGGTTTATCAAAAAATAGCTTCACTATGTAAAGAGTATAAGGTGATTTTAATTGCCGATGAAGTCCAATCCGGATTTGGAAGAAGCGGAAAGTTTTTTGGGTTTCAACATCACGATATCCAACCGGATATCATCAGTATTGCCAAAGGAATGGGCAATGGTTTTCCTGTTGGCGGAATTCTACTTCATGATAGTATTGAAGCCAAATACGGGCTTTTAGGCACCACCTTTGGTGGCAATCATTTGGCCTGTGTCGCAACGCTAGCCGTACTAGAAGTTCTTGAAAAAGAAGACCTGACTAGTAACGCCCAAAAATTAGGTGTGTATTTTGCGGAAAAGGCTAAGGAAATTCCGCAAGTAAAACGGGTTAAAGGTAGAGGTCTCATGTTAGGATTGGAATTTGATTTTGAGGTTGCGGAACTTCGCAAAAAACTAATCTATGATCACCACCTTTTTACCGGTGGTGCAAAGGATAAAAAAGTATTACGTATTCTTCCGGCCTTGAATATTACCAAAGAACATCTGGATATATTTTTCAGTGCTTTAAAAACGGCGCTACATGAATAAAATGCTACCCTTAGAAAAAAGAAACGCGGTGCTTTTGCGAATGGCTGATTTGGTGCGGCAAGAAGAATCTATCTTGATTTCGGCCAATGAAAAGGATTTGAATTCCTTTGAGTCAGACGATATTGCCATGATCGACCGGCTTAAGGTCAATAAAAAAAAGGTGGGTGAAATGATTTCCTCGCTCAAGCAATTGGCTGCACTTGAAGACCCTTTAAACGTGGAACGTTTTCAATTTACCCATGATAATGGACTCGAAATAAGTAATAAAACCGCCCCTTTTGGCACCGTTATGATTATTTATGAATCCAGGCCAGATGTGACCATTGAAGCGGCGGGAATTGCCTTTAAATCCGGAAATAAAATTTTACTCAAGGGCGGTAAGGAATCTCTAAATTCGAACTTGGTATTGGTCAATCTTTGGCACCAAGCTTTGGAAGCCTGTGAATGTTCTACCGATTGGATAAGTTATCTTAATTATTCCAGGGAGGAAACCCAACAGTTTTTAGAAAAACCGACCCAAAAACTCGATTTGATCGTGCCCAGAGGTGGAGAAAAATTAATCGCTTTTGTAAAACAACATGCCACTTGCCCGGTAATCGTTAGTGGACGTGGAAATAATTTTGTGTACGTTTCCCAAGATGCGGATTTACAAATGGCCTTGGATGTAATCATTAATGCGAAAACCACTAAAATATCAGCTTGTAATGCCGTGGATAAGGTACTTATTTCAAGGGATTTGCCGCGTAAAATGGAATTCCTGAACCAATTGATTCAGTCCTTAAAAAAACATAAAGTCGAGATTTTAACCGATGCAAAACTGGCAGGATTAGAAGGTACAGTACAAATGACCGATGATTCCGTTTGGTACGAGGAGTTTTTAGATTACAAAATCGTAATTGGTCAAGTACCCGATGTTACAGAAGCCATCGCTCATATCAACAAATATGGTGGAGGACATTCTGCTTGTATTATTACTGCTAACGAAGAAGAAGCCAATACCTTTATGGAAGCTGTGGATACGGCTGCAGTATATCAAAATGCCTCTACCCGTTTTACGGATGGATTTCAATTTGGTTTGGGAGGAGAACTTGCTATTAGCACGGATAAATTACACCAACGCGGCCCCATCGGATTACAACATTTAGTGACCAACAAGTGGTATGTGAAAGGGAATGGGCAGGTTAGATAGTTGATGGTTAGGGTTGATGGTTGATGGTGAAAAATCATTACCCTTAACCAAAATCAAAATTTTGCTGATAGTTATAGAGTTAGGAGTTATAAACATATAATAGCCCTGGCTAAAACTAGAGGCCAAAAGCCCCTAGCATGTTGAAAAAAAGAATTTTACTAAAAATTGGATCTAATACCTTAACCAAGGATACTGATCATATATCCAGAGGAAAAATTGAGGATATTGGTAGGCAAATTGCAGCCTTAAAGGAGGATTACGAATTTATAATTGTAAGTTCAGGCGCTATAGCGGCTGCAAAACAATTTGTAAAATTGGAGCATAACGGGGAAGAAATCAATGTGAAACAGGCGTTAGCTTCCATCGGTCAACCTCATCTGATGCGTATTTTTCAAGAGAATTTCAGGGAATTGGGCTTGTTCACTTCTCAATGTTTATTGTCGTATTCCGACTTTGAAAAGGAGCAATCGAGAGTGAACATCAAAAACACCATTAATGTGTTGGTCGCCAATAATTTCATTCCGATTATCAACGAAAACGATACGGTTGCCACCGATGAAATCAAGTTTGGGGATAACGATAAATTAGCAGGTTTGACTGCAGCCCTTCTATCCGCAGATATCTTGATAATCGCAACCAATACGGATGGTATTTACACGAAGGCATCACTAGACAGTACAACCCCAGAAACCATTAGACTCGTTTCGAATTTAAAGGATTTGAAAAAAGAAATTGGCGATTCCAAATCCACCCATGGCACAGGTGGGTATGCAATCTAAAATCGATGCAGCAACCATTGCCCAAAAAGCTGGTATTGAAACGTGGATCGCTAACGGACTTAAAAGATAATTTCATTACCGATGCTATTGAAAACAAAAGCATTTTTACAAAAATCGAAGCATGAAGAATTACCTATCCGTCGATGACATAGACTCCTTATCCACATGGGTAAAGGAAGGTATCGAACTGAAAAAAAATCCGAAACAATTCAAACACCTCGGAGAAAACAAGACTATCGGACTTTTGTTTTTTAACAACTCCCTACGTACACGGTTGAGTACCCAAAAAGCAGCTATGAATTTAGGGTATGGACGTTATTGTCATGAACTTTGGCAGTGAAGGTTGGGCTTTGGAATATGCGGATGGTACGGTGATGGACCAAGGTACTTCTGAACATATTAAAGAGGCAGCTCAGGTAATATCACAGTACTGTGATATTATCGCCATACGTGCTTTTGCCGGACTAGTGGATAAAGAAAAGGATGAAGCGGAAGAAGTTCTTAGCGGATTTAAAAAATATGCCACTGTGCCTATCGTAAATATGGAAAGTTCCGTAGGCCATCCGCTACAGGCCTTGGCCGATGCTATTACCTTAGGGGAACAAAATAAAAAGGACAGGCCAAAAGTTGTACTTTCTTGGGCGCCTCACCCCAAAGCTCTACCGCATGCAGTGGCTAACTCGTTTATTCAAATGATGCAAAAACAGGATGCGGACTTTGTGATTACCCATCCGGAAGGTTATGCGTTGGACCCGAATATCACCAAAGATTCCACCATTGAAACGGACCAGGAAAAAGCATTGAAAGATGCCGATTTTGTCTATGTTAAAAACTGGAGTAGTTATAAAGAGTATGGCAAAGTGACCAACCAAGATTTAAACTGGACCATGAACCTTAAAAAATTAGGGAAAGCCAAGTTCATGCATTGTCTTCCCGTTAGAAGAAATATGGTAGTGGCAGACGAGGTACTGGACAGTGAGCAGTCTTTGGTTATAGAACAGGCGAACAACAGAACCTACTCAGCCCAACTCGTATTGAAAAAAATATTGGAAAATTTATAAGTAACCCATGTCTGAAAAATTGAAACATAAAGTTTGTATTGTTACCGGTGCCACGAGTGGTATGGGCAAAGCAATTGCACGCTCATTTGTTTCTGAAGGTGCACGGGTTATTCTTTCTGGACGAAATGAGGAACGAGGTTTGTCACTTGAAAAAGAACTAGGTGAAAATGCAATTTTTGTCGCTGGTGATGTAAGTCTCCCTGCGTATAACGAACAACTTGTAAAAAAGGCAATTGAACATTTTGGCAAGTTGGACATCCTTTCTATGAACGCTGGAATTTTAGGTCTGGGCAGTGTGACTGATTTACCGCTTGAACTTTGGAGAAAAACAATCGATATTAACTTGTCTTCCTTGTTTTATCTGAGCAAATATGCCATTCCAGAATTGCAAAAAAATGAAGGTGCCTCCATTCTCATAAATGCTTCCATTGCGGCCTATAAAAGTTTTCCCAACCATCCCGCTTATTGCGCCTCAAAAGCAGGAACCCTTGCTTTAATGCGACAAATGGCGGTGGAATATGCGCCTCAAATACGGGTAAATGCGATTTGTCCCGGACCAGTGGACACGCCGCTAATATGGGACTCCGCCAAAGCATTTAAAGAACCAGAAGTCGCGGTACAAAATGCCGCAAATACCACCTTATTAAAACGATTAGGAAAACCGACGGATATTGCCAATTTAGCCCTTTTTCTTGTTTCAGAAGAAGCTTCTTGGATAACGGGAACGGCGATGACCATTGACGGCGGAATCTTAAATGCATAACATGAAACAAAAACTTTCCGTAGTAAAAATTGGAGGAAATGTCATTGAGGACGAAAAGTCATTGGATACGTTCCTTTCCGCCTTTTCCAAATTGGAAGGACTCAAAATATTGGTGCATGGTGGCGGAAAATTGGCCACACAATTGGCCGCAAAGTTAGGTGTTGCATCTAAAATGGTAGACGGCAGACGAATCACTGATGCCGAAACGGTAGATATCATCACCATGGTGTATGGCGGATTGGCCAATAAAAAAATCGTAGCCAAATTACAAGCCAAAGGTATCAATGCGCTTGGATTGAGTGGTGCCGATGGAAATACCCTCCAAGCTCATAAGCGACCTGTAAAAGAAATCGACTTTGGATTCGTAGGCGATATTGACGGCGTAAATTCCGGATTATTGGCGCACTTTTTAACCTTGCAACTTACCCCTATTTTCTGTGCTATTTCCCATGATGGCAAAGGGCAATTGTTGAATACAAATGCGGATACGATAGCGTCTGAAATTGCCATCGGCATGAGTGCCCATTATGATACTACACTTTATTACTGTTTCGAGAAAAAAGGAGTATTGATGAGTATTGCCGATGAAAACTCGGTCATTACACATATCGATACCAAAAAATACGAACAGCTTTTAGAAGATGGAATTATTGCAGATGGTATGCTGCCAAAACTCCACAACTGTTTCCATGCTTTGGAAAACCAAGTAAAAAAAGTATGTTTAGGCGATGTAAGCATGCTGAATGAACATGAAGAACTATTTACGACCATAACCCTTTAATATGACACAAAAAGAACTGACCAACAGCGCTATTGAACTATTAAAGAAATTGATTTCCATAGAATCCTTTTCAAAGGAAGAGGATAAAACGGCCGATGCTATTCAAGATTGGTTGGCACAATTCAATATACCCACAGAACGTGATGGTAACAATGTCTTTGCTAAAAATGAACATTGGGATGACAACAAGCCCACCTTGTTACTAAATTCACATCACGATACTGTAAAACCCAATACCGCCTATACCAAGGATCCTTTTCAACCCCACATTGAGGATGGAAAATTATTCGGTTTGGGCAGCAACGATGCGGGCGGTCCCTTAGTGTCGCTTTTGGCAACTTTCGTGACTTATTATCATGCGGATAACCTCAACCATAATATTTTGATGGTAGCCTCTGCCGAAGAAGAAAATGCGGGCGAGAATAGCTTGCGCGGACTTTTACCGAAGCTTCCCCACATTGACGTAGCAATTGTTGGAGAACCCACATTGATGCAATTGGCGATAGCTGAAAAAGGATTGGTGGTTTTTGATGCCGTTGTTAAGGGTACGCCCTCACATGCTGCGCATCCCAACACCGATAATTCCATCTATAACACTATCGAGGTGTTACAATGGTTCAAGGATTATAAATTCGAAAAAACATCCGAAGCTTTGGGTGATGTAAAAATGACCGTTACCCAAATTAATGCCGGCGCACAACATAACGTAGTTCCGGCGCAGGTAGATTTAGTGGTAGATGTTCGGGTCAATGACGCTTATAACAATAAAGAAATTGCGGACTTGTTGAAAAAAGATGCGCCTTGTGAATTAAAAGAACGCTCGCTTCGGCTCAATTCCTCAAAAATAGATAAGGACCATCCGTTGGTAAAATCGGGTATTGCCCTGGGACGAACTACCTACGGTTCCCCTACGCTTTCAGATCAAGCAGCTTTAAGTTGTCAATCCTTAAAACTAGGGCCTGGGGATAGCACCCGTTCCCACTCGGCCAATGAATTTATTTATGTACATGAAATCGAGGAAGGCATCGATTTATATATTAAACTATTAAAAGGCTTTATTAAACAGATATAAGATAGTAGAATTGAGATATTAGAAAAAAGTCTCACTTCTTAAATCTAACATCTAAGATCTATTAAATATGAAACTCTGGGATAAAGGATTTAGTACCGATAAAAAAATAGACCACTTCACCGTAGGTAATGACCGTGAATTGGATTTACTCTTGGCTAAATATGATGTGATCGCATCAAAGGCACACGCTAAAATGTTAGGGAAAATAGGATTACTGACGCCAAAGGAAACCAAGGAATTGGTGGATGAATTGGATATCATCGCAGCAAGAATAACAAAAGGCACCTTTACCATTGAGAACTCATTTGAGGATATGCATTCTAAAATAGAATACATGCTTACCCTAAGTTTGGGGGATACCGGCAAAAAAATACATACGGCACGTTCCAGAAACGATCAAGTTTTAGTGGCCATGCATTTATATTTAAAGGACGAGCTGACCGAAATCAAATCGATGACCAAAGCACTCTTTACCCTTTTGCTACAAAAGGCCGAAGAGCATAAAAAAGTGATGTTACCAGGGTATACTCATTTACAGATTGCCATGCCCTCTTCTTTTGGATTATGGTTTTCTGCCTATGCCGAGAGTTTAATCGATGACCTATATTTTGTGGAGGCCGCTTATAAAGTGGTAGACCAAAATCCGCTAGGAAGTGCTGCTGGCTACGGCAGTTCGTTTAACATTGATCGTAGTTTCACCACCAAAGAAATGGGTTTCGAAACCATGAAATACAATGTGGTTGCGGCTCAAATGAGCAGAGGAAAAGCGGAAAAAGCCACAGCTTTTGGAATGGCGAACATTGCTGCTACCTTATCTAAAATGGCTATGGATATCTGTTTGTACATGAGCCAGAATTTCAATTTCATCTCTTTTCCAGATGAATTAACGACGGGTTCCAGCATCATGCCCCACAAGAAAAATCCGGATGTATTTGAACTGGTAAGAGGTAAATGTAATAAGCTACAGTCCATCCCCAACCAATTGACCATGGTCATCAATAATTTGCCAAGTGGTTATCACCGAGACCTTCAATTGGTAAAAGAAATCATTGTTCCTGCCATACAAGATATGAAAGCGTGTATCGAAATTTTGACCTTTAGTTTGAAAGAAATCAGGGTCAATACAGCTATTCTGGAAGACCCAAAATACGATTACCTGTTCAGCGTAGACACCTTGAACGAGCTTGTACAAAATGGAATGCCTTTTCGTGATGCGTACAAGAAAATGGGTAAGGAAATTAATGAGGGAACCTTTACGCCGAAACGAGATATACATCACACCCACGAGGGTAGCTTAGGGAATTTGTGTTTGGAGGAAATCCGGAAAAAGATGGCCAAACTCTAGTTTAAAATTTCTTATCTTGAAAACTTGTTCGGATAAATGGATAATAAATTCAAGATAAGTGAATTAAAAGCAATTGTTCCCACGGTAAGGGTAGGCTGGCGTTTTACCCATGCATTGATAGATGGCATCATCATTGTTCTAATTTCTAAATTACTTAACCAATTTCTGTACATTGGTTTTACCCTAGAAATTATTGTGTTCCCCCTTTATTATGTTTTATTCGAATACTTTCTGCAGCGAACACCTGGCAAATATATCTCCAAAACAATGGTCGTAAACGATTATGGGGAAAGATCCAATTTCAGTACTATTTTATTAAGAACCTTACTACGATTCATACCTTTTGAACCTCTGAGTTGTTTAGATGATTATAGTAAAGGTTGGCATGACCGTTGGTCCAAAACCTATGTAATTAAAGAAAGTTATTTACCAAAGTTACAAATGAGGCTCAAAGAACAATCAAAATCCAAAACATCCAATAGATAAATGACAAGACTCCTAAATTTAATCGCAAGTATTCTATGTCTTTTCTGTTTCTTTTCAATTTATGGTCAAGACACCTATGTCCGGAATACCTCCGCAGATATTCAGGATTATACTTTTAACCTCACCCTGAATGACGAGAACAATGAAATCTATGGAGAAGCGGTTATCAATATAGATTTCAAGAATGAAGTAAACCCATTTACCCTAGACCTTATTGGTAAAACGGACGCTTACGGCATGGAACTAACTGGCGTTTATGAAGATTCGGTCGTTGCGAACTATACCTTTGAAAATAATAAAATCAAGATATCGCCTAAACATATATCGAATCGTCAAAAAACATTTACCATAAAATACCATGGTATCCCTGAACGTGGGTTGGTCATAGACACCACTAAATTTGGACAACGTTCTTTTTTTGGCGATAACTGGCCCACCTTAGCCCGGTATTGGTTGCCTTCGGTTGACCATCCATCTGACAAAGCAACGATTGAATTTAGGATTACCGCTCCAGACCATTATGATGTGGTGGCAACTGGTGAAAAAATCGAAGAAAGTAATTTGGGAAACGGTTTTAAATTGACCACTTATAAAGAACCCGCTCCCGTCGCCATGAAAGTAGTTACGATAGGCGTAACCGAATTTGCCAGTAAATTGTTGGACGAAGTCTATGAAATTCCGGTATCGGCTTGGGTATATCCTGAGAATCGGTTAGACGGCTTTTCAGACTATGGCGTGGCCACCAAGGTCTTGAAATATTTTATCGATAACATTGGTCCCTATTCTTATGCTAAGCTCGCCAACATGCAAGCGAAGACCCAGTGGGGTGGATTGGAGAATGCAGGTACCATCGCTTATTTTGAAAATTCGGTTACCGGAAAAAATGAAGTGGAAGGATTGATTGCCCATGAAATCGCCCACCAATGGTTCGGGAATTCTGCTACCGAAAATGATTGGAACCACGTTTGGCTCAGTGAAGGTTTTGCAACCTATTTCGCTATTTTATATCAAGAATGGGTGTATGGTGATGAGAAACGTAAAGAAGAATTGGCATTGGACCGAACCCAAGTAATTGACTATTATCAAAAAAATCCGTCGCCCATAGTAGACCCAAGTATTACAGACCCCATGAAAGTTTTGAGTACCAATACCTATCAAAAAGGAGGCTGGGTTTTGAATATGCTACGCCATAAATTAGGGGATGCGATATTCTGGAAAGGAATTAAAGCCTATTATGCGGAATACCAAAATGCCAATGCGCTTACAGCCGACTTTCAAAAAGTTATGGAAGACGTTTCTGGAGAAGACCTCAACTCCTTTTTTCAACAATGGATTTTCACGAAAGGATACCCAGAACTAAAATGGGACTGGAGCTATAAAAAAGGAGAAGTCTCTATCCAACTAAAACAACTACAAAAGCATCATACTTTTGAATTCCCATTAGAGATTGGAATTGTTAAAGACGGAATAACCACTATGGAAACGGTTCAGGTTAATGGCGCAAGTAGTTCCTTCAAAATAAAGACGAAGACCAAACCAGATTCGGTAATTCTAGACCCTAATCTGTGGTTATTATTTGCAGAAAAATAAATGCTATTTTTTCTTTAAATATCTATCTGAATAAATCTTGGTAAACTGCGCACCATAGGAAACAATCAAACTAGAATAAGACACCCAAAGCATCACCAAAATGATGCTTCCAGCGGCACCATAAGTGGAGCCTGGCTCTGCTTTTCCAAAGTAAAAGGCCAATGCATATTTACCCAAAACAAAAAGTAAAGCGGTTAGGGCAGCCCCTACTTTTACGGCCTTCCACCGCACATGAGTACTGGGCAAAAACTTGAACATCGCTCCAAATAAAAGATAGATAAAGCTTAAGGAGACTAAAATGTCCAAAACAAAACTAAGTTCCAACATACCGTCAGGTAAAAGCCTGGAGAGCTGTTTTGAAAATGCGGATAAGAAAGAGGTGATTACAAAACTGATTAACAATAAAAACCCGAAAATAAGAATAAAGCCGAATCCCTTTAAGCGCATAAAAAGAGTGGATAATACTTCATTGGAATATTTTGGTTTCACTTCCCAAATATCGTTCAGGGCATTCTGCAATTGATAAAAAACTCCGGTAGCACCATATATCAAAACGCCAATACCTAAAATAGTGGCCACTATTGAGGTATTATCGCTGCCCCTTTCCGAAACCATTTCTTGTATCGATTGGGCCGTTTCCGGACCCATAGCGGAGGAGATTTCACCAAATAGTTCTCCACGAACTATTTCACGCCCCCAAATACCACCCACTATCTCTAAAATTAAAATCAACAACCCTGGTAAGGAAAGTATTGCATAATAAGCAATGACCGCACTTATTTTAAACGGTTCCTTCTCCATCCAAGCAGTGTAGGTTTTGACCAATAATTTTGGTAAATGTTTGATGCTAAACGTCCCGCTAAGGTTTTCTTCTTTCTTTTTATTAGCCATACTTTGTGCTTATTAAGGCAAAGTTAAAAATACAGGATGTTCTTGGTATTTATGAACGATTTTAAATAAAAAAGCCTCTCATATCAAGTTGAAAATAATAAAAATCGAAAGTAAATACTTACAAACATGAACTTTTAGTGCTTTTTATTCAATGAAATCTGTCTCCCATAAAATATCCCATTCTAGCTTTCGTTAATAGCTAACACCATTAACTACTTATGCTTAAAAAAATACTTTTTTTATTAATAGGATTAAATGCCGCCATTTCATTTGGGCAATCTTTTACCTCGATTTGGAATACCAATAATACCAGTGCCGGATCATCGGCGGTTAACGAAATAACGATACCTACCAACCCTACATTTACAACTTATAATTATACGGTTGATTGGGGCGATGGCCAATCAGACACTGGAGTAAATGGAAACATTACCCATACCTACGCTACTCCTGGCACGTACACGATAATGATAGATGGGACATTCCCAGCCATTTATTTTAACGAGACAGGAGATAGAAATAAGATAATTGAAATTCTGAGTTGGGGCGATATTCAATGGCAATCCATGGAAAACGCCTTTTTTGGTTGTGAGAATCTAAATTTTGATTTAATTGATTCACCCGATTTAAGTCAAGTTTCTTCATTGAAAAATATGTTTCGTGAAGGAGCCTCATTCAATGGTATTGTTAATAACTGGGACACCTCAACTATAACTGATATTTCTGGAATTTTTGCAGATTGCTCTGTGTTTAACAGACCTATAGAAAATTGGATAACAAATTCGGTTACCGATATGTCTGAGACTTTTAAAAATACTTCTTTCACACAACCTCTGGACAGCTGGAATACTTCGTCAGTTACCAACATGAAGGAAATGCTTTATGCATGTGTCAACTTTAATCAAAATATTAGTAATTGGAATGTGAGTCAAGTTACAGATATGTCTGGAATGTTCGTTGCCTGTAGAAGGTTTAATCAACCACTAAACAATTGGGATGTTAGTAAAGTAACGGACATGAATTTAATGTTCTTTAGAACAAACGATTTTAATCAAGATATAAGTTCATGGCAAGTTGGCAATGTCACCAATATGTATCGCGCATTCCATGAATCTGCTATTAGCTATCCAATGAATGATTGGGATGTTTCTTCCGTTACAAACATGCAACAAATGTTTGCCGATACCCCAAATTTTAATCAACCTCTAAACAATTGGGATGTTTCTGCTGTAACCAACATGCAACAAATGTTTCAAACTGCTAGAGTTTTTAATCAACCCTTAAATGAATGGGATGTTTCTGCCGTAACCAATATGTCACAAATGTTTGCAGCATCTACAAGCCCTACATCCACTGCATTTAACCAACCCTTAAATAATTGGGACGTTTCCGCTGTAACTAATATGTCTCAAATGTTTTACAATAGCAGTACATTCAATCAAAACTTAAATGATTGGAACGTATCATCGGTTACTAATATGTCACAAATGTTTAGTAACACTGATGCTTTTAATCAACCCCTAAACAATTGGAATGTTAGCAGCGTAACCAACATGCAATCCATGTTTCAACAAAACGACAGTTTTAACCAACCCTTAAATAGCTGGATAACAAGCAGCCTTACCAATATTTCTTCAATTTTTTCTGGTTGTACAATGTTCAACCATTCCCTTGATAATTGGGATGTAAGTAGTGTAACCAATATGGGAGGTGCTTTTAATAATGCTACTGCTTTCAACCAAAACTTGGGTGCCTGGGATATAAGTTCTGCTACAAATATGGGGAATATGCTATCCAATAGTGGCATTTCTCAGGAAAACTACGACAACATTCTAATTGCTTGGTCTGGACAAACTGTAAATACAGGGATAAATTTAGGTGCTACAAATCTACAATATTGCGATGCTTTAAACCAAAGACAAAGTTTAATCGATGATGATGGGTGGACGATTTCTGGTGATGCCGTAAACTGTTCATATGTACTTTGTACAGCTATAACTATGCCGTACCCTAGTGATACTGCCACTCCTGCAAATAGCGATATCAGGTGGGACCCCGCCCCTAATGCCGATGGTTACAGAGTTACTTTAGAAATTGAACGCGGTGGAAACCGCAGCTATGCCACAATAGGTGGTAACATTGCTAATAATTACGACGTAGGTAATACCGTTGGTTTAGATTTTTCTAATGAATTTCAAGCAGGAGATACTGTGTATGTTACTGTAGTGCCTTATAATGACGAAGGTCCTGCAACAGGTTGTCAAGAATTAAGTTTTACCGTAGTCGAAAGTTGGGCAAATAGTCCTGATGCATTTAAGATTACGATTGATACCAGAAACCTAGATACGAACTCTTCCGCTGCTAATCAATTTAGAATTGAAGCAAATGATGGATACCCTGATTATTTGACTTATGATTATAATATAGATTGGGGTGATGGACAGTACGATAATAATGTATCTACAGATATTACACATACTTATCTAACACCTGGTATTTATACGATAGCAATAATTGGCGATTTTCCCTCATTCCGTCAAGCGTCAAGCAACAGAGATAATCTTAAACTTATTTCTATGGATCAATGGGGAGACCAGATATGGCAAAGTATGAATCAGGCTTTTTACTTCTGTGAAAATATGGAGTACAATGCAACAGATGTACCAAACCTAACCCAAGTAACAGATATGTCTCGAATGTTTAGAAGAACTTATCTATTCAATTCAAATATTAACAATTGGGATGTTAGTAATGTTACGAATATGAGCAATATGTTCTATCAAGCAAGTATTTATAATCAACCTATGGATACTTGGGACGTGGGCAATGTTACTTCTATGACCAATATGTTTAATTCTGCAGTAGCATTTAATCAAAATATAGATAATTGGGATGTTAGTAATGTTACGAATATGGAATATATGTTTGCCAGTACCGATGCATATGACCAACCCCTAAATTCTTGGAATGTAACTAATGTTACATCTATGAAAGCAATGTTTCAAAGAGCTGATGTATTTAATCAACCTTTAAGCGACTGGAATGTTACCAATGTTACAAGTATGGAGGATATGTTCTACTCCGCTGAAGCTTTTAATCAAAATATAGATAATTGGGATGTTAGTAATGTTACTAACATGAAAGGTACGTTCAACTCGGCCAGAGCGTTTGACCAACCTTTAAATTCGTGGGTAGTTAATAACGTTATAAACATGGAATCTATGTTTAGTTCCACATCCGTATTTAATCAGCCCTTAAACAATTGGAATGTCAGCAATGTTAATATGATGCGGTCCATGTTTAGTGGTTCAACGCTGTTTAATCAAAATATAGAAAGCTGGAATGTAACCAATGTTATAGACATGTCCTATATGTTTAACTATGCAGCTTCTTTCAATCAACCACTTAACAATTGGGATGTGAACTCAGTTGTAAATATGACTGCTACATTTCGTGGGGCATCGGTATTTAATCAACCTTTAGATAATTGGAATGTAAGTGCCGTAGCAAATATGACCCAAATGTTCGAAGATGCGCTTCTTTTCAACCAACCCATAAATAACTGGAATGTAAGTTCGGTCACCTTAATGGAATCCATGTTTGAAGATGCTGAAGTCTTCAATCAAAATATAAACAATTGGAACACTGCGGTGGTAACCAATTTTGAAGCCATGTTTAAAAATGCAGAAGCATTTAACAGTGAACTATATAATTGGCAAACAGGAGAAGCACTTAACATGGCAGAAATGTTTTATGGTGCCACAGCATTTAATCAGGATATTAATAATTGGAACACCTCTTACGTTACCACGATGTCTCAAATGTTTAGAGAAGCAAGTTCTTTTAATTATGCTCTAGATTCTTGGAATGTAGCTTCCGTGACAACTATGCAAGGTATGTTCCAATCCGCAACTTCTTTTAATAGTCTAATAAGTAATTGGAATGTTCGTGGTGTTACAACAATGCAAGATATGTTTAATGGTGCCAGTAGTTATGATCAATCCTTGAATAATTGGCGTGTAAGCGGAGTTTCTAATATGGACCGAATGTTTAATGGTGCGTCAGCTTATAATCAAGCTATGGACCAATGGAACCTAGGCAATCTATCTATGCGTTCAACTTTCAATAATGCTACCGCCCTTAATCAAGATTTAGGAGATTGGAATATAAGTGGCGTTACCAATATGAGCGATATGTTAGACAATACCGCGCTAACCAGAGAAAACTACGACAATACTTTAATTGCTTGGTCGGAACAAACTCTAACTAGCGGAATTATTCTTGGGGCCGAAGGTCTGCCCTATTGTGATGCACAAGAGGAACGACAATCCATGATAGACGCGTATGGTTGGACCTTTGATCAAGACGTTCGTGATTGTCCTATACCTGAATGTACGCAATTGGCTTCACCCTTGAATGGTGATATAGATGTTCCTGTTAATACGAACATAACATGGGATGCCGCTCTTTTCGCACAGGGATATCGATTGACTGTTGGAACTTCTTCTGGCGGAAGCGATATTGTGAATAACCTCACCATAACCAACGAAACCTCATATGAATTCAGTACCGATTTTAATACGGGTGATGTGATTTATGTAACCCTAATTCCATTTAATGACGAAGGTAATGCCGTAGGTCCCTGTACCGAAGAAAGTTTTATCATTTCCAATGACCCTGCAACCATTCCAGTTTGCACCAATCTCACGGAACCCTTGAACAATGCCACGAACGTATCCGTAGGTACAGATTTGACCTGGGAACCTATTTCAAACGCAGATGGATATCGCTTGACCGCTGGAACAACATCTGGAGGATCTGATATCCTTAATGCATTTGATGTGGGAAATGTGATCACATACGACTTATCGACGGACCTTCCCGAGGATATGGATATTTATGTCAATATAATTCCCTATAACGATGAAGGAAATGCAGTATCCTGTACCGAGGAACAATTTAGGACGGAACTAATTCCAGTTCCCCCTAGCTGTACGAACTTAACCAGTCCTTTAAACAACGCCACCAATGTCCCGGCGGATACGAATTTAAGCTGGAACGCGGTCGACAATGCCAATGGATATTTAGTGGTACTAGGAACGACCTCTGGAGGTAACGAGATCATAAACAATGTTGATGTTGGAAATCAAACAACTTTTGACATCCCTACCGATTTGCAGGAAGGTAGATTGTTCTTTGCAACCATAATTCCTTATAACGATGAGGGAGATGCCACTGGCTGTATCGAAGAAACCTTTACAACAGGTAACACTTCAAGTCCCCCATCCTGTGTTTTACTTATAAGTCCGGCCAATAATGCAACGGCCGTTCCTGTAACTACCAATTTGAATTGGAATGGATCGAGCACTGCCGATGGTTATAGATTAACCGTAGGTACCTCTAGCGGTGCAGGGGATATTTTTTCAGAAGACATAGGTGATGTCACGACATATAATATGGCTAACGATCTTCCTGAAAATACGTTGATATATGTATCCATCATCGCATACAATGTAAATGGCGACTCGTTAAATTGTACCGAAGAAAGCTTTACGACCGAAACCACGACCATGCCACCAACACCAACGATTCCTGACTGCACCAACATCAGCAACCCTATATGCGGGTACAGTCGATGTTTCGGTGACCACGGATATTTCCTGGAACGCCGTGTCCGATGCCGATGGGTATTACCTCACCGTAGGTACCGCCTCCAGTGCTACCGATATTTTGAACGAGATTCAAATCGTGGGTGCCACCACCTATAATCTGACAAACGACCTACCGGAAGCCAGCGAAATCTTCGTGACCGTTGTGCCCTATAACAGCGTTGGCAGGGCTACGGGCTGTACCGAGGAAAGCTTTACGACCGAAACTACGACCATGCCACCAACACCAACGATTCCTGACTGCACCACCATCAGCAACCCAATAGCGGGCGCAATCGATGTTCCGGTGACCACGGATATTTCTTGGAACGTTATTTCGGATGCCGATGGATATTATCTCACCGTAGGTACTTCGTCCGGTGCCAATGATATTTTGAATGATTTTCAAATAGTAGCCGCTACCACCTACAATCTGACCAACGACCTACCGATAGCCAGCCAAATCTTTGTGACCGTTGTACCCTATAACAGTGTTGGTCGCTCAACAGGCTGTACCGAGGAAAGCTTTGCGACCGAAACTACGACCATGCCACCAACACCAACGATTCCTGACTGCACCACCATCAGCAACCCAATAGCGGGTGCAGTCGATGTTTCGGTGACCACTGATATTTCCTGGAACGCAGTTCCAGATGCCGATGGGTATTACCTCACCGTAGGTACTTCGTCCGGTGCCAATGATATTTTGAATGATTTTCAAGTAGTAGCCGCTACCACCTACAATCTGACCAACGACCTACCGGAAGCCAGCGAGATCTTTGTGACCGTTGTGCCCTATAACAGTATTGGTCGCGCTACAGGCTGTGCCGAGGAAAGTTTTAGTACAGAAGTTTTGGCAACAGTGCCCACGTGTACGAACCTTACCAGTCCAACGAACGGTGAAACCCAGGTAGCTACCGATATCCTCCTAGCCTGGGAGGAAGTTCCAAATGCCGAGGGTTATCTGCTCAGTGTGGGAACTTCAGAAAACACTTCGGATGTTTTAGCCGTAACGGATGTAGGAATGTTGACCGAATATGTTCTTCCAGAAAATTTACCTGAAGGCCGTACCATTTTTGTTTCTATTATAGCTTACAATGCCCTGGGAACTTCTTTGGATTGTCAAGTGCAAAGTTTCACAACGATTACCCAAGATGACACGCAATATGGTTTCTCTCCTAACGATGATGGTATTAATGATTTTTGGACCATTGATGGTATCGAATCTGTATTGGACAATACCGTACAAATCTACAATCGATGGGGTGACCTTGTTTTTCAAATTAAAGGTTATGATAATGCCTCTAATGTATTTTCGGGTACCGCAAACATGAAGACAGGGATGGGAGCCGATCAGTTGCCCAGTGGTACCTACTTTTTTAATATTCAGGTTTCAGGGGAGCATCAACTCAAAAAATTGCAAGGTTTCCTTGTACTAAAGCGATAAGAAATGCAGATTAATACTAGAAATATCGCTTTTACAGCGTTACTATTCTTGGTGACCTTCTACGGGTCAAAAGCCCAGCAGACACCAACTTTTTCAGAATATAATTACAATCCGTATTTAGTGAATTCTGCCTATGCCGGTTTGGCGCCAAGTGCGGAAATTGCCATCAGCAATTCTGGCTTCTTCAATTCTTTTGAAGGCAGTCCAAGAAGTTTCTCCTTAAGCGCACACAGCCCTTTGAACAGAGGCAAGGTAGGCTTTGGGGTGGGACTCATTCGTGACGAAATTGGGGTGACCACTTCTACCAGTGCGTTTGCCACTTATTCCTATAAAATATTCTTCGACACCAAAAGCAATAGACCTTATTGGCAGATTTACACCCCCAATTCCTTATCCTTTTCCATATCCCCAGGAGTGCAGCAATATCAGGACAATCTATTGGAATTGGGCATTATGGATGACCCGAACTTTGCCATGAATATCAACGCTACCATTCCTACGGTAGGTCTGGGCATACTTTTAAACTTGTCGAATATCTATGTAGGTCTATCAACCCCTAATGTAATAGGCGATAAACTGGCATCCGATGATAATGTGGATATCAATGTACCCGTTTACGGATATTTAGGCTATCGGTTTTATTCGAATCAATTCGAGGAACTGATGATAAAACCCAATTTACTTTTAAAATATGAAAACGGGGCTCCATTTCAAGCGGATATCAATATTGCCGTAAGTTTTAGGAATCGATTCGAAGTTGGAACCGGGTACAGGACCAATTCCTCCTTAAATCTCTTGGCCGGCATCTATTTGTTCAAGAATATCAGGGCCATATACAGCTATAACTTGGCCATGAACGATTCCCCTTTGGGCAACACCCATGGCATTATTGCCACCTACCGTTTCGGTGAGGGTTTCCCTAAAGACTAAAATTAGACCCGTTGCTGCTTTAACAAATGATGCACATATTCCAATTTACCCTTCACCGGGTCTGAGATGATGAACGGATAGGGATCTTCATGGCCCATAGATCGGTTCATGCTGTTCAAGGTGAACAATAAGGGAATCCCCGCATCTAAAAATTTCTGGAAGTCATTCTCCAAATAGGGATCAAAACCAGCCTTCATTTTAAGCTTTTCACTATGTGCCAACTTAGGATCTGTTTCCAATCCAAAATAATAAGCAGTTTCCAAAACGTCAGTCAAATGCAGATAGTGAGACCAAGTTTCCGCCCAATCTTCCCATGGATGGGAAGAAGCGTATTTGCTAATAAAGGCATTTTGCCAATTGGCTTGTGGTCCATTTTTATAATAACTATCCAAAGCAGCTGCATAAGATTTTGATTCATCCCCAAACAGGTTCCGGAACCTTTGTAATTTAGTTGGGTTGTCCCGTATCAATCTATCCCAGAAATAATGTCCTACCTCATGCCTAAAATGCCCCAACAAGGTCCTATAACGTTCAGACATTTGCTTCTTTATCTGTTCTCGTACTACGGGATCCGCCTCTGAAATTAATAAAGTAATTACTCCGTCAGCATGCCCGGTCTTTATATCCTTTGACCCTGCAGGAACATCTTCTTTGGCTAAAAAATCGAAACAAAGACCCTTAGGTTGATCATTCATTTTACTGACTACAGGAAGCCTATACCTCAGTAATTGATAGACCAAGCGGTGTTTGGCAAATTCTATATCTCTCCACTTTTCCAGATTCTCAGAATTCATCAAATGTGGAATTGTCCTATTTAAGGAACATGCCAAACAGAATTCAGACTTAGCGGTAGATTCAACTAACCAATTACAAACATTATGAACGTGATTTTTACAATATGAATAATTCTTATTACCAAATTTTGGCAAACTCCATTGTCTTTGTGTTGGGTTTAAAGCGACAATTTCATTGTAATAGGAGGAATAGCCTAAAAAATGGCCACATTTTATACAGGTGTGATTTTCAAATACAACGGGATTGTTGCAGTTAGAGCATTGAAATAATTTCATATCTAAATTTCGCCCTTACGATTAACAAGGGTATTTATTTAATCATCCTAAAATTGATGACTTCCTGTTCCGTTAAGTAACGCCAGTGACCTCTTGGTAAATCCTTCTTGGTTAAACCTCCGTAAACGACCCTGTCCAATTTCTGGACTTTATATCCTAAGACGTCAAAAAGTCGTTCGAGAATCTTATTCCTTGAACTGTATATCTCAACTCCTACTTCTCGCTTAGGTGAATCATCGATAAAACTAATTTCCTGGACACGAACTACCTTCTCATCAACAATGACGCCTTCTTGGATTTTTTTCAAATCCGCACTACGCAGCTCCTTATCCAGCACCAAATGATAGATTTTACGTAAACCGTTTATTGGACTTTTTAAGGTTTTGGTCATGTTACCATCATTGGTGAACAAAAGTAAACCGGTGTGTTCTTTGTCCAATTTATCAACAGGTAGTAGTTTTGACTTAGAAGCGTTAGAAATTAATCCAGAAACGTGTCTTTTGCCCTTTTCATCACGTATTGTAGTAGTGAAATCTTTTGGTTTATTAAGAAGTACATATTCCTTTTTAACCGGATTGAGTAGTTGACCATCGAACTTTACCTCATCGGTTAATTTGACCTTATACCCCATTTCAGTGATAGGTTTTCCATTTACGGTGACATTACCGGCAGCAATGTAGATATCGGCATCCCTACGTGAACAGACACCAGAATTGGCCACATATTTATTTAGACGGATAGAATTAGGGTCTGAAGGCTGTTTTGGGGTCGTACTCTTCTTTACAGGAGCATTGCCACGGGCATAACTCTTCTTTTTAAAATTACCTCCCTGTCTACCCGATGATTTCCTGTCTTTATTAGAATCTTCCCTACTCATGACTTTTCCTATTTTACACAAAGGTAGGAAAATGGATTACTGTGAAGACAATTATAAATATCATAATATCAAAACAGTAAATTAAACAAGGAATCAGGTGGCTTTATAGAATCCTATTTAGTACCAAATCGACATCAATCAATAAAATACTAAAAACCCCCACAACAATAATCAACTTCAAGATGTTATGCAGCCAAACATAATCTTTTTTAGATTTTGCCTTTGTAAGGAGTACTAAGAATGCTAAAAAAAGAAAAATGCAAGCACCAAAATAGTAATACATATATCCAACATCAAACTTGAATATTAGTAATAGCGAAGGCAATAAGGTTAGAAGAATTAAAAAACCAATGATTCGCTTTGACACCCCTGTCCCATATAATATAGGTATGGTCCTATAATTTTGGGCCATATCTCCGCTTAAGTTCTCTAAATCCTTTATCATTTCCCGAGACAAAATCAATAAAAACAAAAACATAGCGTGCACAAAAATTACAGTCTGAAAATTACTGTAATACACAAACACCACAAAAAAAGGGGTTACGGCCAAGGATGCAGAAATAATATTACCAAAAAGGGGTACCCGTTTTAATTTATGGGAATACAACCAAATTCCGAAAATATAGGACGAAAAGAAAAATACGGCACCAAAGGAAACATAACTAGCGACAATAACGGCAAAAAAGTTAAGAATGAAATAGGTGCTTAATTTAAACCGTTGGCTTACCAAACGGTCCAGCATACTTTTACCGGGCTTATTGATTAGGTCTTTTTCAGCATCGTAAAAATTATTGATAATATAACCGGCCGCAATGACCATAGCAGAGGCTAAAATAATTAAGAAAAGATTGATGTCGAACACCACTTTTCTCAGAGGCAAATCTGGTGATAATATATAGATGGATGCCAAATATTGCGCTAAAGCTATCATCAATATATTGTAGCCTCTTACCACCGAAAATAGACTCAATACTTTAATAAGTAAGAGTTTATTTTTTCTACTTAACATTTTTTGAATTTCCTAGAAGTTGTAAACCACTTCTAATTTGTAGTCCTTTAGAGCATCCTTGGCCTTTTCGATATCTTCTGTGAAACCAAGAATATAACCTCCACCACCAGAACCGCAAAGCTTGAGATAATAGTCGTTGGTGTCAATCCCTTTTTTCCAAAGTTCATGGAACTTTACCGGAATCATGGGTTTAAAGTTATCCAAAACTACATGTGACAATTGTTTCAGGTTACCGAAAAGTGACTTGACATTACCGTTCACAAAATCTTCAACGCAGGCATCTGTATGCTTTATAAACTGATTTTTAAGCATATTACGGAAACCGTCATTTTTCATTTGCTCCATGAAAATCTGAACCATGGGCGCTGTTTCGCCTACCGTACCGCTATCTAATAAGAATACAGCACCTTTACCTTCTGTATTTTGAGAAGGTATACTCGTCGATTCTATGTTATCCTGTGAATTGATTAAAATAGGAAGACTTAAATAGCTGTTTAATGGGTCCAATCCAGAAGATTTACCATGAAAAAAAGATTCCATAGTCCCGAAAATTGATTTCAATTTTAAGAGTTTTTCTCGGGTCAAGTTCTCCAGTATGGTGATTTTATCCTGGGCATATTTGTCATAGATAGCGGCAACCAAAGCACCACTACTGCCAACACCATACCCCTGAGGTATAGAACTGTCAAAGTACATTCCCGCAGTCACATCCTTTTTCAATGCTTCCAGGTCAAATGAAACTAAATCAGGCTGTTCACTGGAAATGCTTTGTAAATATGCTGCGAATTTGCCTAAACTTTGGTTTGATTTAATGGCTTCTTGAGAAGGGTTTTTACTGGTCTTTAAGGCTCCCTTATAAAAGTTATAAGGAATCGAAAGTCCTTTAGAATCTTTAATGATTCCATATTCTCCAAAGAGAAGTATTTTAGAATAAAATAAGGGTCCTTTCATTTTAAAAACTTGGTAAAGATGATTATTACAGATAAAAATAAACAAATATTCTTTGGGCGCTCTACCTTTTCGGTTATTCAGATAAACAAAGCGTCAAAACGACTAATTGCATAACGTAACTATTCGGTTAAAATTATAGCCTTTTAGCACCCATGCCAATTTGGTCGCAAATATACTGCGCATTCTGACAAAATTGCACCAATTCTTTTTGAATAAATTGAAGTACAATTTCTTTTTCATTTTCAGGATAGAGCACATGAACATTGGCACCTGCATCTAACGTGAAGCAAATTTTCGAATTCGTTTTCTGCCTAAATAACCAAATCGAATTGATAATTTCGAGTGTGTTGGGTTTCATTAAAATAAAATATGGATGACTCGTCATCATCATCGCATGCAAAGTAAGGGCTTCACTCTCCACAATACTTATAAACTCTGTCAGGTTTCCGGTAGCGAATACTTCCTTTAGGTTACTTAAATTATCATGAGCCTGTTCAAACCTACTTTGAGCAAAAGGGTGACCATGCATTAATTCATGACCCACCGTGCTACTTACCTGTTTTTCACCTTTATCAACCAATAAAATGGTATCCTGATAATTATCGAAAACGGAATGCACTTCATCACTATACTTTACTCCATACAAATCGGAACTATTCTCGATACTTTCTGTTTCTCCCCATTGAACCAAAGGACCTTCAATGCTTCTACAGGCGCTTCCAGATCCCAATCTGGCCAAAAATGAAGCCTTTTGAATAAAATACGCTTCTGCCCTATTTTCTGTAAATTCCTTTTCCATCTCTATAAAACAGAGTGCCAGGGCGGACATTCCACTTGCGGAAGAGGCTATTCCACTGCTATGTGGAAAGGTATTGGAGGTGTCAATCACCAAATGATATTCCTTTAAAAAAGGTACATATTTGGATATCCTATTTAAAAAAACAATAATCTTAGGCTTAAAATCTTCTTTGGGTTTACCCTCGAAAAATAAATCGAATGAAAATTCAGATGGTACCTTTGGTAGTTTTTTATAGGTCACAGAAGTTGTGGTACAACATGTATCTAAAGTGAAACTAATGGAAGGATTTGCGGGAATCTGATTCTTCTGTTTTCCCCAATACTTGACCAAAGCAATATTACTGGGTGATTTAAAGCTTACCTTCCCCTCTTCCTTCAAACTAAGGTCAGAGGTCGTAATGAATTGGTTTTCGGTCATTATTTTCAATTTGTGCAAAGATAGTTTTTAGGGTGGTCAATTAAAATAAATCCTTATTTTAGACGTAAACACGGCAAAAGTGAAAAAAAAGCTCACATATATCACTGTAGGTATCGTAGTCTGCTGCACTATTGGCTTTTTAAGCAGTGTTGCTACCCAAAGTTCTGTGAACGATTGGTACCTTACCTTGAACAAACCTAGTTTTAATCCTCCCAATTGGATTTTTGCTCCGGTCTGGACGACGCTTTATATTTTAATGGGTATTTCTGCCGGATGGGTCTGGGCAAAAGGTTTTCATCATAAGTGGGTGAAAACCGGACTTTATCATTTTGGTTTTCAATTACTACTAAACGGATTATGGAGTATTGTTTTTTTTGGACTGAAGCAACCTTTTTGGGGACTTGTTGTTATCCTTTCACTTTTAGTTGTACTCCTTCTGACCATAAAATGGTTTAAAGTGGTCAGTAAAGTAGCCGCTGTACTCTTGATTCCTTACTTTTTGTGGGTGTGTTTCGCTACCGTGCTCAACTTTAAGATTTGGGAGCTTAATTAAATTTCACCTACCATTTCCAGTAGCTTATTCATAGTTCTATAATTTCTGGTCGTAGCCAAAACTCTCAATTTTTTCTCTATTAGATTATTGTTCAGTTTAGCCTTTCCATAACCGTTTTTACATGCCAGATATACACATTGATTCTCTATTGAAAATTCTTCATTTTCAAAATGCTCGTTTAGAAAAGCTTCCATTAAACTATTTTCAGGAGCAGATTTCAATAACACGAAATAAAGACTATTCGCTTTTAATTCTATGTCTTGTTTAAATGGATTTTTACTCAAAATTTCCTGTAATTGTGAAGTTGATAGGACTAAAACCGGAACCTCAAATCCAAATTCCTTATATATAAAAGTAGAGAGGCCATCTTCCATCTTTTGGATATCCCTCATTTTGCTTTTAAAAACTACATTACCACTTTGAAGGTACGTTTTTACGTTAGTGAAACCAGCATCGGCACATAACTTTCGCAATGCTTCCATGGAGACTTTCTTTTGTCCGCCTACATTTATTCCTCTCAAAAAAGCGATATACGTATTTGCTTTCATTATTGAACATTTTCCAATTGAGCCACTACTCCGTTAGCAGCAAGAAAACCACCGGTCCAAGCATTTTGAAAATTGAATCCGCCCGTGACCGCATCTACGTTCATGATTTCACCTGCAAAATAGAGTCCGTCCACTACTTTACTCTCGTAAGTTTTAAAATTAATTTCTTTAAGGTCTATACCACCTGCAGTAACAAACTCTTCCTTAAACGTACTTTTCCCATTCACTTGAAAAACGCCCTTCGGTCAATTGTGCCGCCAAGGTCTGTAATTGTTGCTTTGAAACCTCTGGCCATGTCGTTTCCACGTTTATACCTGATGCCCTTACCAGATTGGCCCAAAGTCTTTTTGGCACGTCAATTACCTTTGTCCTAATGACCGTTTTCTTTTCTACTTGCTTAACTTTCAAAAACAATTCCAATAAACCGTTCTGGTGATATTCTGGTATCCAATTGACCTGTATTTTAAACTGATAGTTGTATTCTTCTAAAATGCGCGCACTCCAAGCCGATAATTTCAAAATGGCCGGACCGCTCATACCCCAATGGGTCACCAACAAAGGACCCTCAGAAAAAAGATGGTTTATAGCTGTTTTTGATTTCTTGGAAATTTGACCACGTATTTTTTTAGGTAAAATTTGAACCTCAGCAAAGGTTGAAATACCAGGAATATCCGCAATCCGTTCATCTTTTATGTTAAAGGTAAATAGTGAAGGTACCGGAGGAATAATCGTATGCCCCAACGCTGCTAACACATTCCAAATTTTAGGATTACTCCCTGTTGCCAAAATCACAGATTTTGCGGAAAGGGAACCCTCATCCAATTGCAATTGCCATGGATAATCATCATGATCCTTAGATTTTACGAGATTTCTAACAGCACATAAGGTTTTCACTTGAACACCTAGCCTTTCGGCCTCTGAAACAAAACAGTCGATGATGGTCTGGGAAGAATCAGAGACCGGGAACATTCTTCCATCCTCCTCTATTTTTAGGGAAATGCCACGTTCTTCAAAAAAACCTATGGTATCCCCGCTGGCATATTGATGAAAAGGGCCTAATAATTCCTTTTCACCTCTGGGGTAATTCGTACTTAAATCTTTTGGATTGAATTCCGCATGGGTTACATTACAGCGGCCACCACCTGAGATTTTAACTTTCGTTAGTACCTCCTTACCCCGTTCCAGGATGGCTATTTTTGTGTTTGGTCTGGTTTGGGCAATATGGATGGCAGCATAAAAACCCGCTGCTCCGCCACCTACTACCAGGACATCATACATTAATGTACCCTTTCTGGAAAGTTCGTAATAATACCATCAACTCCAATATCCTTCATGGTCTCTATATCCTGTGGTTCATTGACCGTCCACGTATAAATTTTGAATCCCTCATCGTGAATTTGATTCGCCACTTCTTCATTTAATTCTTTGAAATAAGGATTGATAGCTACGGCATTCAATTCTTTGGCAACTTCCATAGCGTCAGTAGGATTCTCCTCTGTCAAAACCGCAATGGCAACATTTGGATTATACTTTCGCATTTCTCTCAACTCATCCCAATTAAAACTTGAAATTAGAAAATTATCCGCCGACCAATTTTTCTTTTCAATGTAGTAATTCATTATAAAATTGACCTTATCCGCAGTACCTGCACCTTTCAATTCAATGTTCAGGGCCACTTTATTATCTATCAATTTCAGGACATCCTGTAACATAGGAATTTTGTGCCCACCATCGACAATCAGTTTATTCAATTCAAAAATATTGTATTCTTCGATGTTACCAGGACCGTTGGTAAGTCTATCAACGGTATCATCATGAAAAACTACAATTTCACCACTTTTTATCTTGAAAACATCTATTTCGATCATATCTACACCCAAATCCATTGCTTTTTGAATGGATGGTAAAGTATTTTCGGTTTCATGGCCCATAGCGCCTCTATGACCAATTATTAAAGGTTGCTTCATAGTACAAGATGACATCATTAAAGCTAAGATGAAAAAGGTAATAGATTTTTTAATCATGAACTGGTTATTTTAATTCAAAAATAAAGGATTGTAATGGATTTAGTTCTATGGGGATATGACCTTCTCCATTTTCAACGGACAAGAAATCTTGACTGCCAAAAAGGGCATCGGTTAAGGTATAGGAACCATCTTTTAATTTCCATTCATTGATTAAATCTACCGGTAGTTTTAAATCGAACGAAAAAGAATCATTGACATCAAAATTAATGACCACGATTAATTTTTGGACCGAGGACCAGCGTACGTATGACAAAACTCGATGATTGTAATTTTCTGTTAGCTCCTTATTGTAAAAATGAATCTCGCGATATTTACCCATTAAAGCTTCGCTATCCCTAGTGAAATTTAAAAGGCGTTTGTAAAAATCTCGCAAGGAAGCTTCTTCTTCAGATAACTGACCGCCATCAAAATTTTTGTCGTTTACCCAGCGCTGATGATGTGGCACACCGATATAATCAAAAATTGAAGTCCTGGAGGAACTTCCAAACCCTGCATTTTCAGCTGCTGGCTCCCCTACTTCCTGTCCGAAATAAATCATGATGGGTGAGGTACTTATGGTTGCGGAAACAACCATAGCTGGCTTACCGATTTCTGCGTTACCTGCAAATTCTGGACTTGCCACACGTTGTTCATCATGGTTTTCCAAAAAGTGAAGCATGTGATGCTCAATATCGTGCAAACCATTTTGCACCACTGGAAGATGATCGGACCAACCATAACCTTTCATGATATGTTTAAGACCATCATAAAAATCGACCTTATCGTATAAGTAGTCCATTTTCCCTTTATGTATGTAGGTCCTGTACAAATCTGGATTGTAGACTTCAGCCATAATAAAGGCATCTGGATTTTTCATTTTGATGGACGAGTTCATAAAACTCCAAAACTCTACTGGAACCATTTCGGCCATATCATACCGAAAACCATCCACCCCCAATTTTAACCAGTACAACGCGATATCTCGAAATTTTCTCCATGAACTGGGCACTACCTTTTTTTTCCAATAGTCGAAATGTTCCTTATAATCACGTTCTCCAAAATCATTGGGCAGCATGTCAAAATCCAATCCTCCATCTGGTCGTACACCGTAGTTTATCCGTACAGTTTCATACCAATCGTTCATATCCGGTTTAGGACTTCTAGATCCGTTACCGGTCCATTTAGCGGGTTCTTCAACCAATTCAGAATTAGGTAGATTCGGTTTTTCACCCCCTAAGGGCAGGTATCCATCATGCCAATCTGGAACTTGAAATTTAGTGCCCGGAATGTAATAGAAATTATTATCCTTCGCATATTCAACCGATGTATCATCACCATACCCAAAATCCGTCACTTTTTTAGGATTCGTAAGCCCTCTATAATCACGTGCAACGTGATTAGGAACGATATCAATAATAACTTTCATTCCCGCCTCGTGGGTTCGCTTGATCAATTCTTTAAATTCCTCCAAACGTTGGGCAGGGTTATTGGCCAAATCTGGATTCACGTTATAATAATCCTTGACCGCATATGGTGACCCCGCCCTACCTTTTACCACATTTGGGTCGTCATTGGAAATTCCGAATTCTGTATAATCACGAATCACCGCATGATGAGGAACCCCGGTATACCAGATATGGGTAATTCCTAAATCGTTAATTTCCGCAAGTGCTTTATCTGTAAAATCTGAAAACTTACCTACCCCGTTTTCTTCAATAGTTCCCCAAGGTTTATTAGTACTATTGGTATTTCCAAAAAGTCTGGTGAATACGTGATAAATTACAATTTTACTTTCCATTTTATAATACTGTTCTTTATCAAATATAGGGAAACCTTAATTGGGTATTTCCACAGGACTATTAGGTTGTAATTCTACTTTTTTACCTTTTACCCGAATGGAAACTTCATTACCACTTAGAACTTCGAAAACACATGAGCTTGGGGTTACATTTATTTTAATAATCCTATTACGGAAATTCACCTTAAATGAATAGGCTTTCCATTGTTTTGGAATTTGTGGCTGAAACGATAATTTATCATTGATGATTCGCATTCCTCCAAAACCTTCAACAATACTCATCCATGTACCCGCCATAGAGGTGATATGCAATCCCTCCTCCACTTCTTTATTATAATCATCAAGATCTAATCTGGATGTTCTTAAATAAAAGGTATAGGCTTGGTCCATTCTACCCAACTTAGCGGCCTGGATACTGTGGACGCAGGGGGAAAGTGAAGACTCATGCACTGTAAAGGGTTCATAGAAATCAAAATGTTTCTCCAAATCTTCTAAGGAAAAATCTTCTTCAAAAAAATAGAAGCCTTGAAGTACATCTGCTTGCTTAATGTAAGGAGACCTCAAAATACGGTCCCAGCTCCACTTCTGGTTGATGGGTCTTTCCGTTTTTGGCAAATCACTTACTTTCACCAAATCCTTATCTAAAAATCCATCTTGCTGCAAGAATACCCCATACTTTTTAGAGAACGGAAAGTACATATGGTCCGCTACTTTTTTCCATTTTTCACATTCCCTTTCCGTGAGTTTGGTCTTACCCATGATTCTATGAAAATCTTCTGGATACCCATCTTCTACTTTTTGTAATTGTGCCAATGTATAATCTATACACCATTTGGCCAAGTAGTTGGTGTACCAGTTATTGTTCACATTATTTTCGTATTCATTAGGTCCTGTAACCCCTAAGACGACATATTTTTCTTTCTCCTCAGAAAAATTGGCGCGTTGATGCCAAAAACGGGCAATGCCAATAAGCACCTCGAGACCCATCTCTGGAATATAGCTGTAATCACCAGTATATCTGTAATAATTGTGTATGGCAAAAGCAATCGCTCCATTTCTATGGATTTCTTCAAAGGTGATTTCCCATTCATTATGGCATTCCTCACCATTCATGGTCACCATGGGATATAGTGCAGCCCCATTAGAAAAACCTAATTTTTTGGCGTTGGCAATTGCTTTTTCCAAATGGTTATACCTATACTTCAATAATTTTCTAGCAATCTTATCATCTTTGGTGGCCATATAAAAAGGAATACAATACGCTTCCGTATCCCAATACGTGCTACCTCCATATTTTTCACCAGTAAATCCTTTGGGACCAATGTTCAATCGGGAATCAGTGCCTAGGTAGGTTTGATTTAATTGAAAAATATTAAACCGTATGCCCTGTTGGGCCTTTACATCGCCTTCAATAACAATATCACTCATTTCCCAGATGTCTGCCCAGGATTTTTTTTGCATATCTAACAGCGCATCAAATCCTAAACTGGAAGCTTTATCCAAAGCAGTATTTGCCGCCTCTACCAGTTGATCAGCGGCATGGTTTCTTGAAACCGTATAACCCCCAAATTTTATTAAAGTAACCGACTCACCCGTTTTCAATTTCTGACCCAATTTTAAGGATACGAACATATCCGTTTTCTCACCTTCCTTTGCTTCCACTTCAACACCATTGAAGTTAAGTGAGGCCTGCATAAATGTGCAGGTCTGGAAATTGGTTTTCATGGTATGCGCTTGGATATACCCACGGTTTCTAGTCGCATCAACTTTGGTGGTATTCCAAAACTTATCGTCCCAATTACTATCCTCGTTCGTTATGCCGCTATCTAGAAAAGGTTCGAACAGTATTTCTGCATCAGACTTAATTACTTTAATTGAATAACTTATGGCCCCAAGTTCATCAATCTCCAAACTCAGAAATCGTTTTACCTCGACTTCCAATTCTACATTATTTTCGGTGACGGCTTTGAAAGTTCGTGTGTAGACACCTTCTTTCATATTTAATTCCCTTCTGAAATTGGAAATCTTCTTACAAGTAGCTATATCGAACTCCAGGTCATTCACATAAATTTTAATGCCTATCCAATTAGGTGCATTCAAAACTTTAGCAAAATATTCTGGATAGCCGTTTTTCCACCAACCTACTCTTGTTTTATCCGGATAATAAACTCCGGCAATATAACTTCCTTGAAAGGTATCCCCGGAATAGGTTTCCTCAAAATTGGCTCTTTGCCCCATAGCGCCGTTACCAATACTAAATATACTTTCAGAGGATTTTACATTTTCCTTGTCAAACCCTTCTTCTATAATGGACCATTTGTCCGCTTTTATATAATCTTGATTCATTTCTTACTATTCAAATAATTAGTGGGCAAGTTAAATGCTTGGAGAAGCACATGTATTAAACTTTAGGCATTACCTATTCAGTAACGAAGATAAAAACTCGTTAGAAATTTCGGTGAAATTTAAAAAATTATGATCTGCTTCAAAAAGCACCTCTGGTTCTCCGATACCAATACTTATCATTTCTGCCGCATTTGCAGCCTGTATACCTGCAACGGCATCCTCAAATACGACACAGGATTTTGGAGAAATCTCCTAGTTGGTTGCGGCAATTAAAAAAACTTCTGGATCCGGTTTAGCTTTTGTAACACTATTACCATCCACAATGCTATCGAAATAGGATAATAAGTTTACTTTTTCCAAAATGGGCTTTGCGTTTTTACTGGCTGACCCCAAAGCTATAGGAATGTTCCTTTCTTTCAGGAATTTTAGAACTCTTGGAACGTCTGGTAAGATTTCCGAAGCATCCATTTTTTCAATATAAGCTAAGTAATCCTCATTCTTTTCCACCATCCATCTATCAAACTGCTCCTGGGTAGCTGTCACATTACCTATATCCAATAATATTTCTAAACATCGTTTTCGGCTCACTCCCTTAAATAGCTCATTCTGTTCTTTGGTAAATTCAAAACCAAGTTCATTAGCCAATTTTCTCCAAGCTAAATAATGATATTTCGCTGTATCCACTATCACGCCATCCAAATCAAAAATAAATCCTACTTTGTCCATACTTACAAAAGTATTAATTGATTGTGGATCCACGTTTAATTAATGTAGCTTTTACTATTTCGGTTTTAAATTTTGAATTATCATGCTCCCCTTCTATTCTATCGATAAGAAGTTTTGCCGCTTTCTCCCCCATTTCATCACCATGTTGCGCAACAGTAGATAACCTTGGATTGGAGAATTTAGATAAAAGTCCATCCGTAAAACCAATAATAGAAATATCATCAGGAACAACAAATCCTAATTTCTGAACAACACTCATACATTGGATAGCGAATATTTCATTAACACATAGCACTGCGTTGATAGAATTCCTTCTAAAAAAATCCTCAATCAAACCTTCATTGTCAACATTATAGGCTAATGTCAAAACTAATACCTCATCGTTTTCAAAACCATTATCCTGTAAGGCCTTAGAATAACCTATTTTTCTGCTTTCACTAACATTAAAATAAGCTTCAGTAGTCACCAGTGCTATGCGCTTACTACCTGATTTTATAAAATGTTGCAACCGCTTCATAAGCTATCTCTTCGTCATTAAGAATGACCTTGTCGCATTCTACGGCTGAGGTAACACGATCAAACAATACTAAAGGTATTCCTTGCTCCAACAATTCATTTAAATGGGTGAAATCATTTTTAAATTGGGTCTCTGCGCTTATCGATAGAATAAAACCGTCAATGCTGCCATTAGCCAACATTTCCATATTCACAACTTCCCTATCGTACGATTCATCTGATACACAAACGATAACATTGTAACCATTTTGGTTCGCATATTTCTCTATACCCCTAAAAACAGTGGTGAAAAAATGATGCACGATATCAGGAATGACCACTCCAATGTTCTTCGTGCGTTTATTCTTAAGACTCAAAGCGATATTATTAGGCCTGTAATTATAAAATTTAGCAAATGCTCTTATCCTATCTTTTGTTTCCTTACTGATTTCAGAACTATTCTTTAAAGACTTTGATACAGTGGATATAGAAACATCCAATTCCCTAGCAATATCCTTAAGTGTAATTTTTGGTTTCAAAATGGTATTATTTAATTACAACGTGGCAGATGTAAATTTTATGACAACAAGTTAAATCTTTCCAAAAACCTAATTGTAAAATAAGCAGAAATTAACTGTTTAAATGAAAAGTTGAAAGTTTTCTATATTGTCAAAAAATCGTATATTCACAATTATATGTATTTTTATTTATGAATACTATAAAATATACGTACCACATATATTATCTTTGTGATAATCAAAAGTTATTAACACGAAAACGGTTTCGTAATATCTTAGCTTAGTAAATAACTTACTCGATAACTGTTTTTGTATATTTTTAACGCTTGAAATTAAATTAACTCAACTTAAATTAACAATTTATGAAGATTACATTACTTAAAAGTTTGTTAGTACTTGGCACATTTTTGTGTTTTAGCATGACACAGGCACAAGAAGTATCTGGAACTATTTCCGATGCTAGTGGACCTCTACCGGGGGCAAGTGTTCTTGAAAAAGGAACTACCAACGGAACACAAACTGATTTCGACGGAAACTACACCTTGGAAGTTGAAGAAGGTGCGGTTTTAGTGGTCAGTTATATTGGTTTTAAGACTCAAGAAGTAGCGGTAAATGGTAGAACGTCTATTGATGTCACTTTAGCCGAAGATGCACAAGCCTTGGAAGAGGTTGTAATTATTGGTTACGGTACTACAACCGTTAAAGATGCAACAGGTGCTGTATCTTCAGTTTCCTCAGAGGATTTTAACGGAGGTATCATCTCATCTCCAGAACAATTAATTCAAGGTAAAACTGCAGGTGTTCAGATTTCTCAATCGAGTGGTGAACCCGGAGCAGGTATTGCTTTGAGAATTAGAGGTACTGGTTCTGTTAGAGGTAACAACAGCCCATTATTTGTTATTGATGGAGTTCCCGTTTCTAACGATAATGTTTCTGCAACAGGTGCTGATTTAGGTCAAGGTACTAGTGGCGCTAAAAACCCATTAAACTTTTTGAATCCAAACGATATTGAAAGCATGAGTATTCTTAAGGATGCTTCCGCCACGGCAATCTATGGTTCTAGGGGTGCAAATGGTGTTGTGGTAATAACCACTAAGTCAGGAAAAGGCGGCGGATCACAAGGTCAATTTGGTTTTTCCAGTAATTTAAATATTGCTACCGTAGCAAATCCTTATGAACTGTTAAGTGCTGATGAATTTGTTGCAAGAGGCGGTGCTGATTTAGGCGGATCAACGGATTGGCAAGAATATATTTTTAGAACAACTGCCTCTACCGATAACAACCTATCCTATTCACAAAATTATGGTTCAGGAAATGTTAGGGCTACTTTTGGGTATTCTAAGCAATTCGGTATTATTGAAAATACTGATTTGGAACGTATCACGGGAAGAGTTAATTTAAATCAACGATTTCTTAATGATAAATTGAAATTAGGTGTTCAAGCAACTGTGTCGAGAATTAATGATAAAGCACCATTTATTACAAGACAAGCGGGAAGTATAGGTGATTTATTAGCATCTGCATACTATTCTAACCCGACAAGACCTGCCAACATCAATTCTGATGCTTCACCAGATTTGAATCCAGCAAACTTATTAGCTTATTTTGATGATAACACAAAAACCGATAGGTTTTTAGGTAATGTATCCTTAGAGTACGATTTTACCGATGAACTTTCAGCTAAAATTAACCTAGGTCTTGATACATCAGAATCTACGAGAGGTCAAGTAGTTGGCCCACAAATATTGGGTCTGCAAAACGGAACTCCAGGCAATGGTCGTTCTTCTGTATCTGAATTAAATGCAGAGAGTAAACTGATGGAAATCACAGTTAATTACACAAAAGAGTTTGAAAACTCAAATTTAGACGCTCTCGTTGGATATTCATTCCAAGATTTTAATCGAAATGGAGCAAATGTTCAAGGTTTTGGTTACGGTACAAGTGATTTAAATCAAATTGTTGCTGCTACACAACGGGCCTATACTACTACTAGAAATCTATTTGACAATTACCAAGGTTACGGAGTAGGTACATTTCAAGATAACGCTGATGCTGGCAGGCAATTTAGAATTTTAGGACTTACCCCCGCGGTAAACACCAGAACAGCAAGCAGTTTGCCCAACGTGCCAATTGATGCACTTTCAGTAGATACTTTTAACAATACTGATGAATTGCAATCCTTTTTTGGAAGAATAAACTATAGCCTTGCTGATAAATATTTATTTACTGGTACAGTTAGGGCTGATGGCTCTTCAAGATTTGGTGGAAATAATCAATACGGTATTTTCCCATCTGCAGCATTCGCATGGAAATTGAATCAAGAAGATTTTATCAACGAAGAAACTTTTTCTACTCTTAAGCTAAGGGTAAGTTATGGTATTACAGGTAACCAAGATGGTTTAGGTTATGGCCAATTTGTAAACAGAACCCGATGGAATGGTTTAGGAATTGCAGCCAACGGACAACTTATCTGCCCCTGCTACTGCTGAAGTTGCATTTGCCAACCCTGATCTTAAATGGGAGGAAACAACCCAATATGGTTTAGGTATTGACTTTGGTTTCGATAATGATCGTTTTACAGCTAATATTGATTTGTATAGAAAGGAAACTAATGATATTCTTTTAAATTTACCAGCTGTACAACCGGCTACAACACCATTTGTTTTTCAGAATATAGATGGTACCATAGTCAACCAAGGGGTTGAATTAGGGTTGGACTATGATATATTACGATCTGAGAATTTAACTTGGAATGCGAATTTCAATATTTCCTATAACCAAAACGAATTAACCAATTATGCCGGACCCAATTTACAAGCAGGACCACTATATGGACAAGGTTTAACAGGTAGCCAATCGCAAATTTTAACTGATGGACAACCATTATTCACTTACTTTCTGCGTGAGGTAGATGAGAACTTTCAAGTGGCCACTGACCCAACCATACAAGATAAATCTGCTTTACCAAAAGTTGTCTCTGGATTATCAACTAGTTTGAATTATAAGAACTGGGATGCTTCCTTGTTCTTTTCAGGTCAATTTGGTTTTTATGTCTATAATAATACCAATAACGCATTATTCTCATCTCCACAAATTGGAAGTAGAAACAATTTGAAAAGCGTAGTTGATGAAGGCATTGCACTATCGGCTACAAACCCTAGTACCTACTTTTTAGAGAAAGGTGATTTTGTAAGACTCCAAACTGCCTCTATATCTTATAACGTTCCTTTAAGCGGGGATGGTTTATTTAAAACCATGCGTTTAAGTGCGGTTGGTCAAAATTTATTTTTATTAACTGGATATAGTGGTATCGATCCAGAAGTTAGTACTTCTGATGTAGCGGCTAATGGTTTGCCTTCTGCTGGTATAGATTACCTTTCCTATCCAAGACCTGTTACAGTGAGTCTTGGATTTAATGTAACATTTTAAAAAAATTGAATTATGAAAAAAATTGTAAAATATTTATGTTATGCGCTACCAATTGCGCTGACCTTTTCCTGTACGGATTTGGAAATAGAACCCACCGATTCTTTAATTACAGATGGATTTGCAGGTGTTGCTAATGTTCAAGGAGAGGTAGAAAACCTTTCAAATATTATCGCTGGTGGTGATTTAAATACGCAAGGCGGGCTTTATGCCCTTAATGAAGTATCAACAGACGAATTCATTGTTGCCACAAGAGGTTCTGACTGGGGAGATAACGGTAGATGGCTGTCAATACACAGACATACTTGGAATGCAGATTTACAAGATATACGTTTGGCGTGGCAAAATTTGAATAGTGTTTCTATTAATGCAACAAGAATTATTAATCCTCAAAGCTCAACAACTTCCGAAGGCGATATAATCGCTCAAAAAGCAGAAGCTAGATTTTATAGAGCCTGGGCAATGCATTGGATTTTGGACATGTGGAGACAGGTTCCTTACAGAGATTTGAATCAGCCTAATAGTGCTATTCCTGTGGTTTTAAAAGGCCAGGTAGCCATCGATAGTATTGTAGCCGATCTTAACATCGCAATCAGAGATTTACCAGAAGTAACAGCAAGTGATGCGATTTCTATGAAATCATCACCTACCAAGGCAGCAGCTCAACATTTATTAGCAAAGGTGCATCTTAATAAACACATTTATTTGGAAACTTCTCCTGATAATGCAGACATGCAAACAGTAATCGATGCAGTTGATGCTATTGAAGCTGATGGCTATCAACTTGCCGCATCTGGCGATTTTTTCGATATTTTTAGACCCAGTAATGACGTCGAAACGATTTGGTGGTCACCAACCGATGCCGGTGAAAGGACGTGGTCCACTTTACACTATAGCCTAGATTCACCCGATAACACAGGGGGAGGATGGAATGGTTTTGCCACACTTTCTGAATTTTATCAATCGTTCGAAGGAGACCCGAACACCAATTACGTCGGTGACGGTCAAGAAGAGCGCCGGGGTTGGGTTCCCGATGCCGAAACTGCAAATGCCGACAATTTAGGCATTGGTTACGGCTTTCTTATCGGGCAGCAATATGAGCAAAATGGTACAGCTTTAAATGCTAGATCAAATGTTGGTGGTGTTCCTTTAGTTTTCACCAAAGAAGTAGAAAAAGCGGAGTACACTTCTCCAGCTGATAACGCAACATTAGAAACTGCCGGAACCAGAATGCTTAAGTATCATCCCAATGAAGAAGGTGGTAGTAGAAGACAACATGTTATTCAGTATAGGTATGCAGATGCCTATTTAATGAAAGCGGAAGCTATGTTTAGAATGGGGGCTGATGTTACCGCAATGATTAACGGATTAAGAGCTACCAGAGGCGCGACATTATTAGGAAGTATAACGGAAGCGGATTTGTTAGCAGAACGAGGTAGAGAAATGTATGCTGAGACTACCAGAAGACAAGATTTAATTAGATTTGGTCAATACCTAAGAACATGGAATCTTAAGGATGCTAGTGACGAAACCGCAATTATTTTCCCTATTCCTATTTCAGATGTTCTAGCTAACCCAAACATAGAACAAAACCCTGGATACTAACTAATTTCAGATTTCAATTGATAATAAAAGGCCTCCAAATTGGAGGCCTTTTTATGTTTGATTGGAAATAGATTACCCTGTTTAAATTATCAATGGTTACACCAATGGATAAACCTATTAAATTTTTTAGTAAACTCGATTTAGATAACTTCTTGAACTAAAGCAAGCGCCTTAATTACTATACTTAGGCTCACCCCAGGTTCTAAAACATATTTATCAAGGCAACGTCTAACATCTTAACTAAAATACAAAAGCACTATAGTCAACTTTGAAAAAAGGTAATGAAGAGTTACTCATTCCTATCAGGGCCATTCTGCTAAAGTAAAAATTTTCACCTTCTTTCTAGGTTTGCCAATAAAATAACAAAGGTAAATTCAGATTAACAGAATAGCTTCCGCAATAGGTGACAAATGAATTACCATCGAAATATTACTTATACAAAAGGCTAGTAATAAATAACCAAATATTATCGATTTAGCTAAATCAATACTATTCTAAATAAAAATTAGAATTTATCTTACTTGGCAAAGTAAATATAAATCCCAATTACAATACAGCAAATCATAATTCCTACCTGATTTACATATTTATAAGGTGTTATAGAAACTTGATCGGTATACTCCAATACAAATGGCTCTTTGCGAGGTTTAAGAGCACCTATGATTAGCATAATTACAATATTCGTAACAAACAGAATAGCCATAATATGCAAGTAATGTGGGTACGCTTCCGCCTCAATCAACTTCAATGCTTGCGGATCAGTAATTCCAGAAGCTTGAGCTTCCGCCATAGCTTTATCTACAAACATACCCTTGAGAAAGAACTGACTAACTATATATAATAACGAACCGGAAAGAATTCCAATCTTCGCTGCAATAGCAGGAACTCTTTTCGTAAGATACCCAACCACTATGATCGTAAAAATTGGGATGCTATAGATACCGTTGATTTCTTGTAGGTAATTGAATAAACTACCAGCATTGGCAATTAACGGAGCGATGAACATGGCGGCCAAGGCCAAACAAATTCCAAATATTTTACCATATTTTACAACTGTAGTCTCAGAGGCCTCTTTATTAATGTGCTGCTTATAAACATCAATACCAAAAAGTGTAACCGAACTATTCAAAACACTATTAAAAGAACTTAAAATAGCACCAAACAGTACCGCAGCAAAGAAGCCTACCAAAGGTTTTGGTAATACTGCACGCACCAACTCAGGATAAGCCAAATCACTAGTGTCCAAATTACCATCAAAATAATGATATGCAATCATCCCGGGCAACACCAATATTAGCGGACCTAGAATTTTTAAGAAGGAAGCCAATAATAACCCTTTTTGACCCTCAGCTAAATTTTTTGCACCCAATGCCCTTTGGATAATTTGCTGATTGGTTCCCCAATAAAACAACTGTACCAACATCATACCGGTGAATATTGTTGAAAATGGAACCTCTTGCCCTGCATTTCCAGTTGAATCAAAACGCTCTGGATTAGAACTAATCAAATTATCTAATCCATCAAATACACTACCATCTCCAATGGCCATTAAACCAAAAATGGGAATCAATAACCCACCTATTAATAAGCCTATAGCATTAATCGAATCTGAAACAGCAACCGCCTTTAATCCTCCAAATACCGCATAAATTGAACCTATAATTCCAATTCCCCAAATACAAATGACCAAAGCGGTAGTATCTGAAACGCCCAATAAAGCGGGCACATCGAACATTCCACTAATCGCCACGGAACCAGAATATAAAATAACCGGTAGAAGCACTACCACATAACCTGTTAAAAACAAACCGGATGTTAAGGTTTTGGTAGCTACATCAAAACGTGTGGCCAAAAATTGAGGAACTGTTGTTAAACCTCCCTTTAAATATCTTGGCAAAAGAAAAATGGCAGCAACTACAATGGCAATTGCCGCTAAGGTTTCCCACGCCATTACAGATAGTCCGTCAGTGTAGGCACTCCCATTTAAACCTACAATTTGCTCTGTAGATAAATTCGTAAGTAATAAAGATCCTGCAATTACTCCCGCGGTTAAGCTTCTTCCTCCTAGAAAATAGCCATCAGAGGTTTTTTCATCAGTACTTCTGGTGGCATAATAAGATATAACGGCTACTAAAATGGTAAATCCTAAAAAAGATAAAATCCCTATCATTTGGTATGTGGTTTGTTACTTAGTCTAGGCTAAATATATTGGATTATTTTCATTCCTTCTAAAATCAAACCGTGAAAAACTTATTTATCGTATTATATCCTGTAAATTATAACGTTTTCGTTAAATATTAACATTGCGTTTTCTCAAATAACCCTTGATAATAATAGGCATTTGGCTATCTTGCATCTTGTTTCTATAGTGCTTTTTCCTTTTGATTCCATCAAAAAAAATTAACCTTTGAAAAACACTTTATTTATAGTTGATTTAATATTAAACGTCTAACCTATTAATTGATTTTGAGTTTTACCCGACATTTTGTTTGATTCCAGAATTCGCAATCCAAAACATAGTATTTCAAAAAAAAATAGCATGAATTCCAAATTGCTTAAACTTGGCCTAGTTGGCTTTGTTGTTTTACTTTTTCAATCTTGTGGTGGTGGACAAGAATCCAATGAACCTAAAACAAATGAAAATCAGAATCCCACATTGTTCACGCTCCTGTCATCACAAGAAACAGGAATCGACTTTGTCAATAAGGTGGAAAATTCTAAGGAGTTCAACATTTTTAAATACAGGAATTTTTATAATGGAGGTGGTGTAGCCATTGGTGATGTCAACAATGATGGACTTTCTGATGTTTTTTTAACGGGCAACATGGAGCCTAATAAATTATACCTAAATAAAGGAGATTTCAAATTTGAAGATATTTCTGAAAAAGCAGGAGTATCCGGTAATAAACCGTGGTCAACGGGTGTAGTGATGGTAGATATAAACAATGATGGCCTATTGGACATATATGTCAGTAATGCTGGTAACATGGAAGGCAATAACCATGACAATGACTTATACATTAATAATGGAGACAACACCTTTACCGAAAAAGCTCAGGAATATAATCTAGCGGAAACCGGTTTTTCTACCCATGCCTCTTTTTTTGATTATGATAAGGACGGTGATTTAGATGCCTATATCCTTAACAATAGTAACATTCCAGTAAGTAGCTTAGGTTATGCCGAACAACGGGAAGTAAGAGCTCAAGATTGGGAAGGTGTACCTGAAATTTTTAGAGGTGTTGGCGATATGCTATTACGAAATGATAATGGCAAATTTGTAGATGTAAGTGAAAAAGCCGGTATTTATGGAAGTTTAATCGGTTTTGGCTTAGGAGTAATGGTTATTGATATTAATAATGACCTATATCCAGATATTTACGTTTCGAATGATTTTTATGAAAGGGATTATCTGTACATTAACAATCAAGATGGAACGTTTAGTGAAGAAATTCAAAAATGGACCAACCATTTAAGTCTATCCGCAATGGGAGTTGATATGGCAGATATTAACAATGACGGGCTTACTGATATTTTTATAACCGATATGCTTCCTGAACCTGATCAACGAGTGAAATCAGTAATGGAGTTTGAAGGTTATAATATTTTCAAATTAAAACAAAGCAAAGATTTTCATCAACAATACATTCAAAATACCCTTCAATTAAATAATGGTAATGGTTCTTTTTCAGAGATAGCCTACTATAGTGGTGTTGAAGCCACAGACTGGAGTTGGTCTGGTCTTTTATTCGATATGGACAATGATGGGCTAAAGGATATTTACATTACCAATGGTATCAACCACGATCTTACTGATCTTGATTTTGTCGATTTTTTTGCGAACGAAATCATGCAAAAAATGGCCTTAACCGGGCGAAAGGAATCCATAGATTCCATAATAAACAAGATGCCCGTAACCCCTTTACCTAATTATGCTTATCATAATAATGGGGATATCACCTTCAGCAACTATAATAAACCATGGGGTTTTGAAATACCAAGTAGATCAAATGGTTCTGCCTATGGCGATTTGGATAATGATGGAGATTTAGATTTGGTAGTGAACAATGTCAATATGGAAACATTCGTTTACCGTAATAATTCCGACTCGCAATCCGATAATAATTATATAAAATTGAACTTTAAAGGAGCTGATGGTAACCGTTTTGGCATTGGCACCATTGCTAGACTCTATTATCCTAATAACATCATAGATCAAACGTTGATGCCTTCCAGAGGTTTTCAATCATCAGTGGAATATCCAATGACGATAGGCTTGGGAAATGTTACGGCCATAGATTCCATTAGAATCATATGGCCTAATGATGCCACTGAACTAATCGAAAATGTAAAAGTGAATCAGACGATTACTTTTAATCAAGAAAAGGCCAAAGAAAAATATAGTATTCCTAAAAAAGTGCAACCCACCCTATTGAAGGAAATTACAAATAATACCCTTTTAGCGCATAAGGAAAATAGTTATTTAGATTTCGATAATGAGGGTTTGATTTCCAAATCACTGGCCGAAGAAGGTCCTGGACTTGCGGTCGGAGATGTTAATGGAGATGGTAATGACGACATTTTTATTGGTGGAGCGAAACAGCAGCCTGGTGCTCTTTACCTTCACACCGGTAACGGGTCTTTATCTAAACCCATTATAACCTATTTTGAAGCAGAAGCTTATCAGGAAGATACGACAGCCTCTTTTTTTGATGCTGATCAAGACGGAGATTTAGATTTACTGGTAGGATCTGGCGGTAATGAATTGGGTATGCAAGGAAACTATGGAGTACGTCTTTATTTAAATGACGGAAAAGGAAGTTTTTCGCTCAGCAAAAATCAATTACCCAACACCAATAAAAATGTTGCCGTAATCGCTCCTTATGATTTTGATGCCGATGGAGATGTCGATATTTTCGTTGGATCTAGAAGTGTGGTGGGAACGTACGGAGTTGACCCTAATCATCTGCTTCTAACCAACAATGGAGATGGCACATTTAGTGACGTGACAGAACGTTATGCCTATGACCTAAAGGATGCCGGTATGATTACCGATGCCAAATGGTTAGACATGGACCAAGACGGCAAAAAAGACCTCGTAACTGTATCTGACTGGGGAATTCCAAATATTTACAAAAACTCAGGTAGAAGACTTTCCAAATTCAATAGCTCGCTAGATAGTTTAACTGGATGGTGGGGAGCCGTTCAGGGTAAAGATTTGGATAATGATGGAGATCTAGACCTTATTTTAGGTAATTCAGGAAGTAATATCCATTATAAGCCAAAAGAAAATCAGCCTATGAAAATGTGGGTCAATGACTTTGATAATGATGGAACCATTGAGCAAATTACCACCCAAAATTACAATAATGGGGATTATCCGCTACATCAGAAAAAAGAATTGACCTCTCAGATTCTATCTCTCAAAAAACAGAATATAAAAGCTTCTGATTACGCTTCAAAAACCATAGATCAACTTTTTTCTAAAGAAGTCCTGTCCAACACCATTGTGAAAGAAGTTTCCATTGCAGAATCCGTAATTGCGATTAATGAGGGTAATGGTAAATTCACGATTAAAATATTACCCGCACAAGTTCAATTTTCTTGCATTTGTGGCATTCAATGTTTAGACGTAAATAAAGATGGTAATCTGGATCTGATCATGGCTGGTAATAACTTTGAGTTTAAACCTCAATATTCAAGATTAGATGCCAACTACGGCAATGTATTATTAGGGGATGGAGAACTTGATTTTAAATGGCAAAATTATTCCGATAGTGGTTTTTTCATACGTGACGAAGTAAAACATTTAGAAATCGTAAAAGATAGTAAAGGCAATCAATTTTTGATTGCCGCCATTAATAACGAAGTGCCAAAACTTTTTGAGATAAATGAAAAATAGCATACTGTTCTTTTGTTTCTTATGCCTGGTAGTTTCATGTAACCCAAATAAGGGAGAGCTATTTTTAAAACGGAATGCCGACGAAACTGGCATCACCTTTCAAAACACCCTGACCGATACCAAAGACCTCAGCATACTTGATTATTTATATTACTATAATGGAGGTGGTGTTGCCATAGGCGATATCAATAATGATAGTTTGCCGGACATTTATTTCTCTGGTAATCAAGTGAAAAATAAATTATACCTCAATAAGGGGAATCTTCAATTTGAAGATATTTCTGAAAAAGCAGGTGTTGAAGGTAATAGTTCCTGGAATACCGGTTCAATTATGGGCGATGTCAACGGTGATGGTCTTTTGGACATTTACGTATGCGCCGTGGTTGGCCTTAATGGATTTAATGGCCATAATGAGCTTTTCATCAATCAAGGGGATGCGACCTTTAAAGAAAGTTCCCGTGAGTTTGGTTTAGATTTCGAATCCTATAGTTCTTCTGCCGCCTTTTTAGATTATGATCTGGATGGAGATTTGGATATATATCTTTTGAACCATGCCGTACACAATCAAGATTCTTATGGAAGTGCAGATTTACGTTATCAAAGAAATTATGAAACAGGTGATAAACTATTGCGTAATGATAATGGCAAATTTACAGATGTAAGCGAAGAAGCAGGAATTTATGGAGGTGTAAACAGTTATGGTCTTGGTATTGCGGTTTCAGATTTCAATCAAGATGGGTATCCTGACCTTTATATTGGAAATGATTTTCACGAAGACGATTACTATTACCTAAATAATGGAGATGGTACTTTTAAAGAAAGCCTAAGGGAATATTTTGGACATACTTCAAGATTTTCGATGGGAAGCGATGTGGCTGACATTAACCATGATGGTTTACCTGACCTGATTTCTTTGGATATGTTGGCTGAAAATGAAAAAGTCCTAAAATCATCTGAAGGGGATGATAATATCCAAATCCATAAATTGAAGACGGAGAAATTTGGCTTTCACAATCAGTATACGAGAAATATGCTCTACATCAACCAACCTACTGGTAAGTTTATGGAAACTGCTTTGTTAAGTGGGGTAGCTGCAACTGATTGGAGCTGGAGCGCACTTTTTGGTGATTATGATCAAGATGGGGAACAAGATTTATACATAAGTAATGGAATCCCTAAAAGGCCTAATGACTTAGATTATATTAATTACGTTTCTAACGAAAACGTTCAACAAAAAATAAACAACACCAATTTAGTTGATCAAAAAGCATTGGAAATGATGCCTTCTGGTTATGTCGGAAATATGATATTTAAAGGCTCTTCTTCCTTAAGATTCACCAATGAATCAAAAAATTGGATTGCTAAAGATAGTATCATTACCGGAGCCACAGCATATGGTGATTTAGACAATGATGGCGATTTGGATTTAGTAACCAATAACTTGAACAGCCCAGCATTGATTCAAGAAAACACTACCAATGATTCCAAAAATTGGTTAAAAATTATATTAAATTATAAGAAGGGAAATCAAAAGGGTATTGGCACCAAGGTATATTCATATTCAAATGGCGTTCAACAATTTAAAGAGATGTACACGGTAAGGGGATTTCAGTCCTCTTCCGAGCCTATTATCCATTTTGGATATGGGGAAGTTGAAAAAATAGACTCCCTAAAAATTGTTTGGCCAGATAAGACGTACCAAATTTTAAAAAATTTGAATGTCAATCAAACATTGATAATTGAGCCTGTAAACAACAAACCCTATTTTTATAAAAAGGCATATACAACCAATCAACTACTTTTTGAGAAAACGACCAATAATCTCGGTATAGATTATATACATGTTGAGGATAATTATAGTGATTACCTGCGACAAAAATTAATACCCTATCAAATTTCAGATAGAGGACCTGCAGTTAGTACTGGAGATTTAGATGGAAACGGGACTGATGATATCTTCTTCGGTGGATCCAAGTTTATGGCGTCCAAAGTATATGTACAGAAGGACACCATTTTCCGATTAAAGGAATACACAGAAATAAAAAAAGACAGCGTAAAAGAGGATATTGTCTCCATTATAGCTGATTTCAATAAAGACGGAAAGAATGACTTAATAGTTGGGACTGGTGGAGCAGATTTTTTCAATCAAATGAAACCTTTGACGAACACTTACTATGTTGCCAAGGACAGTGCATTTATGGAGCAATCTTTGCCCCAACTTTATGAAAATGCCGCTGTACTTCTCACTTTTGATTATGACCATGATAATGATTTAGATGTATTTATAGGGAACCAATCCATAAGTGCTGATTATGGAAATAAACCCAGCGGTTATATATTACAGAATGAAAATGGGACTTTCAAGATTGCAAATGGTATGCCTTTCGAAACCTTGGGAATGGTAACCGATGCTTTGCTAACCGATTTTAACCAAGATGGATGGCAGGATTTATTAATTATTGGAGAATGGATGTCCCCGAGGTTCTTTGAAAATACAAAGGGTACTTTTAAGGAAATCTTCCCATTAAAAGACTCAAACTTAAATGGTTTATGGCAAACAGCCATTAGCTACGACATCGATTCAGATGGCGATTTAGATTACCTATTAGGTAACTGGGGGACCAACACTAAATTTAGAGCATCCAAAGACCATCCAATGCGAATGTATTATGGGGATTTGGATAAAAACGGTGCAACAGAAACAGTAGTAACTATTTTCAAAGACGGTGCTAATTATCCTATTGATGGGCTCCCTGAACTTTCAAGCCAATTGGTTTCACTTCGAAAAACATTCAGCACCTATAAATCCTTTGCAGGAAAACCTATTGAGGAAGTTTTGAGTCCAGAAATGCTATCCAATGCTAAAATTGAAGAGGTTCATACCCTACAATCTGGGTATTTGAACAACGAAAATGGTACATTCTCATTTATTCCCTTTAATTTTGAGCTACAAGTTTCACCAATCATGGACTTTTTGGAATTTGATTTTGATAATAATGGTAAAGCCGAGATTCTAGCGGCTGGTAATTATTTTGGCGTAAAACCATATCATGGCAGATTTGATTCATTTCCAGGCGCCCTAATAAACTCACCAAACGATATCACTCTTGGCAATACCATTGGTCTTGATTTAATGGACAAATCTATACGGCACATGAACATCATTCATATGAATAATAAAGCATACTTACTGCTCACCTTTAATAACGAGAAAGCACAGGTGTATACAATTTTAAAACAGCAATAAAATGAAAAGGTATTTTTCCATAGTATTGATAGGCCTTCTAATAATGGCTTGCTCAAAAAAGAAAGAACCCATTATACTAACTCAGGAGGAACTACATTCTGTAGTTGACAAAGTGGTTGAAATCATGATTCATGATATTTTCTCTCCTCCGGTAGCAAGTAGGATTTTCACCTACCCCAACGTAGCTGCTTACGAAATAATCGCACAAGTAAATCCAGAATATCAATCCTTGGCAGGACAGATAACGGAGTTGACTCCTATTCCACAATTGGATACTGTACAAGGTGTTAATCCGCAATTGGCTGCACTTATCGCGCATATGAACATTAGTAGACAACTTATTTTCTCTGAACAGACTTTTGATGTCTTACAGGATAGTCTTTTTGCTAGCTGGCAATCTAAAAATGAAGTTGAATTCGAAGCCTCTAAAAAATACGGACTTGAAGTTGCGGAACATATCAAAAAATGGATGGCTAAAGATAATTACAGCCAAACCCGCACAATGCCAAAGTTCACGGTAAATACAGATGACCCTACAAGATGGCAACCTACTCCTCCTGCGTATATGGATGGGATAGAGCCCCACTGGAATAAAATTAGACCTTTTATTCTCGATTCAGCTTCTCAATTTAAACCCATACCACCACCACCTTTTTCAATGGAGAAGGATTCGCAGTTCTATAAAGAACTTTTAGAGGTTTATGAAACAAGTAATAGAATTACGGAAAATGGTGATAAATCTGAAGAAGTGGCCATTGCCAAATTTTGGGATTGTAACCCTTATGTATCCGTAACTAGGGGACACTTAATGTTCGCAACCAAGAAAATAACTCCAGGTGCACATTGGATAGGTATTACAAAAATAGCTTGTAGAAAAACGAATCTCAATTTTGATGATACCGTTTTTGCCTATACTAAAACATCTATGGCGATAGCGGATGCCTTCATCAGTTGTTGGGATGAGAAATACAGAAGCAATCTAATACGCCCAGAAACCCTCATTAACCAACACATTGACGATAGTTGGAAACCTATTTTACAAACTCCTCCATTCCCAGAATATACTAGTGGACATAGTGTTGTTTCTGGAGCGGCCGGTTCCGTTTTAACCAGTATTTTCGGTGATAATTTTAGCTTTGAAGACGATACGGAAACCCCTTACGGCCTTCCTAAAAGAACATTTGAATCTTTCAATCAAGCTGCGGATGAAGCGGCAATCAGTAGAATGTATGGTGGTATCCATTATAGAGCTGCTGTAGAGGTTGGTGTTGGTCAAGGCAGAAAAATTGGAGCACTTTTAAATTCTAAAGTGAAAATGAAGAACAATTCAAGCTTAGCTCAAAATTCAATAAAATGAAAAAGGGATTTACCATTGCAATAGCCATAATTGCCATTGGATTACTCTGGTATTTTTTCATAAAACCTCAAGATTATCTCATTAGAGTTGAAGCAAAATCTTTTTCGGGAGCAATTAATCAAGAGTTAAAAGCTTGGAACAAATCGCTGACAGATGCAACAATCCAACAATTGGATGATTTTAAGCACCTACAACAAACGATCAACTACGGTGATTCTACTTTTGTATACCTCTGGGAAATTGAGACGCTAACAGATTCTACATCGATGCTAAGGGTGAACGTTTCAGATGCAGACCATAGCATTCTCAATAAATTACGCATCCCTTTTTCTGATACTGATTTTGAAAAAAGATCTCGAAAAACGGTAACAGAGTTTGTAGAAAATCTTAATGAACAAGTGAAAAAATATAAAGTAACTGTTATTGGAAAAGAAGAAATACCTTCTACATACTGCGCCTGCGTTGGTCACAAAACAAGTCAGCCCAAAAAAGCCTTTGGTATGATGGAAAGTTATCCGTTTTTAAATTCCGTAATTGTCGCGAATGGAATTCAATTAAACGGGTTACCATTTATAGAAACCAAAGAATGGGATATGAAAAATGATAGTATCGCTTTTAATTTTTGTTATCCCATTATACAAACAGATTCCTTACCAGAAATTAAGGATATTTTTTATAAAGAATTTAAAGGCCAAAAATCTTTAAAAGCCATTTATAATGGGAACTATATTACTTCAGACAGAGCTTGGTATACCTTATTGGAGTATGCTGAAAAAAATAAAATAGCGGTTGAAAATACACCTGTCGAATTCTTTTTTAACAATCCAAACATGGGTGGAGATGCCCTACGCTGGAATGCCGAAGTATTTTTACCCCTATCAAACCAAGATGAATAAATCCTTAATAATTTCCCTTTCCCTACTTACAATTTTAACCTCCTGCACCAATTACGGTCAACTTAAGGTTATTACGGACCTACCTGGGAGTTTAGAAGAAAATTCTGGGATGGTTACTTATAACGATTCTACGGTTTGGGTCCTTGAGGATAATGGCAATAAAGATGAAATTTATCAAGTCAACTTTAAAGGTGATATTTTAAAAAGCCTTAAGGTCAAAAATGGCGATAACGACGATTGGGAAGATATGGCCAAGGACACAAAGGGCAATCTATATATTGGTGATTTTGGCAACAACGGTAATTATCGCAAAAACTTAGTTATTTATAAAGTTCCCAACCCTACTATTGAACCAGGGGATAAAATAGATGCGGAACAAATTGAGTTTTATTATCCAGATCAAAAGGAATTTCCCCCTAAGAAAGACCAGTTTCTTTATGATGCAGAATCCTTATTTCACCATGATGGTAAATTATATATAGTCACCAAAAATAGGTCTAATCCATTTAATGGGGAAGCACATATTTATACCGTTCCCGATGAAAAAGGCAAATATGAGGCTACACTTGTAGGGAGCTTCATACCCTGTACGGATTGGAAAATCTGTCAAATTACTTCCATAGATATATCACCGAAAGGAGATAAAATAATAGCCCTTAGTTATGGTAAGCTCTTTATTTTCACCGATTTTACATGGGATGATTTTTCTAAAGGTAAAATTGAAGAAATTGACCTTGGCGCTAGGACGCAGTTAGAATCCGTTACTTTTCTGGATGAACACACCTTATTGATTTCCGATGAGCGTTCTCATGGAACGGGAGGAAATCTCTATTCGTTTACATTAAAGTAATCGGATAAGACTAAAAGCCGAATCCTAAACCAAATGTAAATCTAGGTCCGTCCTCACTAGCAAAAAGTGCTGTGTTGATGGATATCACATCCGAAGCATTCAAAAAGAAGCCTCCCCCATAGGAAGTATGCCATCTATTAGAACCAATACCAGGATACCAAACTTTTCCATAGTCAAAACCTCCAAATAATCCCATCGCTGTTGGCAATAGGCGTGTACGTTTCTTTTTAAGACTAAACCGAATATCGGTATTTTGATAATAGGAAGTTTTTCCTGTAAAACGTTGGTTTCGAAAACCACGCAATCCATCAAAACCTCCAATACTGGCTGCTTGGTAAAACTCGTAACCGTTCCCCATATTAAAATGAGCTTTCCATTTCGTAGCTAAAACTAACCTGCCATTTGGGACCAATTTATAATCAAAACTGATGGATGGAATCACATAACCAAAATTACCGCCTTCGTCATTTATATTATCCTTGAAACCAACCTGAAGGGATGTGGCCATACCCATTGTTGGGAACGCTTCGTTATCCTTATTTTCAAAAGAATAACCTGCATGGACCCCTACGAAATCATTATTGGTTTCTTCACCGTTTTGCTGGTAGAACGTATTTATGAATCTGTCCTCCGTCTCTTCTACGCTGATGGATTGGTAGGATACGCCCAACTTAACCTTGGCTCCTAATTGTCCTCTCCACACCAAGGAAGGCGAAAGTTCTACCTGCTGTAGTTTTACCCGATTATAATCAAAATCCAATGCATCATCTGGGTTGGAAGATATTATTACCATACCCAAAAAAGTTGACCGCAAAATTAGGAGTCGTAAAACGAGCCATTAGTTCCCCATTCCAATTCTCGAAAAGATGCGCAAACTCTCCTTGATACTTAAAATCAATACCACTAGTCGCAAAATAATAGGAGGCACCAAAGGTATGCTGTTGTGTGAACGGATTTTGTCGAAAACCATTATAGGTGTACGTATTCAAAAACCCAATGCGCACACCGTCATCTGGATTAAAACCTATGGTTGGGATAATTTGATTAAAGCTACTCCTTAATTTAAGCGGTTGATAAGTATTCAACTCATAATCATTGGATAACTTCACTTTTGCATTACTGGTTTCCTCAAAGGTGTTCTCCTTGCTTTTATAGTCGTACAAAGCTACATCCCTTCCGCCGTTAACCCTATAGATATCATTATTATGTCCGCCAATGACCCGTACCTGTATTCCATTAAAATTTGAAGGATTGGTGATATCAAAAATATCGTCATCATCAAGACCATAAACCCATATTTCATTAGTATCCTCAGTAGAAAAGACTTTATAATAAAAAAGCTTTTCCTTTTTATCATCAATATTACGGTAGACCTTGACTTCGGTCTGCTTATCGTTAAGTCTATTGATTTCAAACCAATCGTCCTTATCAGTTCCTACAACCACGGCAAACTTATTCATAACCTGGTAATACTTATTGGCCGTTTCTTGAATATTTTTCAAACGTGACAGTAAAATCCTTTTGATTTCAGCTACGGTTTCATCACGTACTTCTTCAGGAAATGCCAGAAATGCTTCGTCTATAACTGTTGGCGTTAAATTTTCTTGAAGGTATTTAGCCTGCGCTAGCCATTGCTCTTTTTCCGTTTCTCCTAACAATGCCAAATCTAACACATACGTCATTGGAGATGAATTAAATCCTTTAACACTTCGTATCTCCTCATTAAAACCTTCCATTAACCGTAAACTGGGAATAATTCTGGTAGCGATATTCATCAAAGCACCATCCCCCATTTTTGAATACACTTGATCACGATCCCTAGGTACAGGTCTATAGATTATTTTATCCGTCTCTTTGTCCTTAAATTCTGCCCAACGCCATTGGTCAACATGCCTATCCCAATCCCCTAAGACCATATCAAAAAGTCGGGCACGTAAATAAAGGTCCTTATCGACCTCATACTTTTCATCATCCCGTAAATCCTCCAACATGCTATCCGTACTTTTTAGCTCATCGGCATAACCAAAACTTGCCAAATTCCCATGACCGTCCCCGGCATGTTCCTCTATCATGTACAGTTCATCCCCAAAAGAATCATTAAATCCTTTTAAAGCTGGCTGTTTGGGAACATAATACAAAACTGGGTTCGTATGGTATAACCCAACCGCATCTGATAATATCCCCGTCGTAAATGGGCCGTAAGGATGGGCTCCCGTATAAAAATCCTGTAAAATTTCTTGGGTGTAGGTTTCCTTTAAGTCTTCTAGAACATATTGATCTTGAAAGGCCATGGACTGTAAATACAGCTCTGCACTTTTCCTTAGGGCACGCATCACATATTCCCGACCATCCTTACGACGCAATCGCAATGATTTGGATTGATGTCCCCCACCCTTTTTAACCGGTTCCAAGCCTCCCATTAAAGTGTCTAGATTTACGGTAGGGACCGAAACTTTCGTGCCATAATATTTACGATATCGATCGCCCCAAATTGCTTTGAAAAAGCCGCTTTTATCTATCTCTTCCTCAGTATATACCGATGCTTTTACGGTTTTAGGAAAGTCCAAGTCAAATTCTCCAACGTACGGATTCTCCGTTGGCGGCAAGACCATATTCGTGAACAGGAATTCCTCCTTTTCATCTTCCCCCACTCCATAAAATCGCACTCTTGAAGAACCATCGGTATATACTTCCAAAGTAGCATATCCCATTTTTCCGGTATTAAATTGAGACCCGTTCAACAGTCTAGTGGTTCCTTCTTTTGCACCAGAACCACTAACAATCTGTGGTGTATTGTTCTCTACGATATATTGAAGGGTATGCTCGTGCCCAGATGTAAAAATGACCCGCTCCGAATATTGGGCCAAGGTCGTTACCCTATTCATTAGCTCATTGTATCTTTTATTATTCAAATCTTCAATAGATGCCCCAGAGGTTCGTCGTAATACATTGATAAACGTTCCCAAAACCGGAATAGGAAAAGGTAATTCCTTAGGATAAAATTGTTTCCGCAAGGAATATTGCCCTCCGTGAGGACCATAACTGGTAGAAGGGTGGTGCATAGCGATTACCGTTGTACGGTCTCTATAGTCTGTAATAGCATCCTCTAATTCTAATAAGAACTTATCCCGACTTTTTATCTCGCATTTATTATTCATATCTGGACGCTTATCCCAGTTGGTTAAATACCACTCTGTATCCAAGGTAATAATCACCACATCATCCCCAATTTCAACCACATCAATGGGGCAACCGTTTTCGGGCAGAAAAGGATTTTTTTGTTTTAAGGCATTTTTGATATAATTCTCTTCACGCTCCAGTCCGATCAATCCTTCGGTATACCAGTCATGGTTACCCGGTATAAAAAGAGGTCTCCCTTTAAAATTCTCTAGAGTTTTCAATTGGGCATCCAAATCATTTTTAGCCTCCAAATAAGCAACGGTAGAATCAATAGGACTTGGCAAACCAGCAGGGTAAATATTATCTCCAAGAAAAATAGCCGTACTATTCTCCCCCGCCAAATCTAATCTGTCCTTAAAAATCTTGAGCGCTGGATTCATTCCTCCCATTGGCGAAAGTCCGGCATCCCCTATTAAATAAAAAGTATGTGATACTTCCTTGTTTTCTTCTACATCAACAGCATATTTTTCATCAACGTATTTTGTTTCGTACGTTGCACAGCCAGTAATCAGAAAAACAACAAGAAGCGAATAAACGTAATATTTTTTCATAGCTAGCAAAGCATCTCTAATTTTCGTAATTTGGACAGCCGAAACCCTCCTTATCGTATGTCGGATATTTTAGATAAAACTGAAAATTTTGTTACTGAACTTCTTACCAATGAGCTTGATAAAAGTTTCTTATACCACAATTTAAGACATACCCAACGCGTCGTTAAAAGTACTAAAGAAATTCTGGAAAGTTGTTCTCTATCCGATCAGGATGAAGAGGTTTTACTGCTTAGCGCTTGGCTGCACGATACCGGCTATACAAAAGGGGTGGATAATCACGAGGAAGAAGGTTGTATCATAGCGGAGCGTTTTTTAGGAGAGCAAGGCTATGACAAGGACGGAATAGCCAAAGTGAAACAATGTATCATGGCGACCAAACGCATGGCAGAACCTAAAACTATAATGGAAAAGATTATTAGAGATGCAGATTGCTCGCATTTTGCCCAAAAGAGCTATTTGGAAACCTCAGAACTTTTACGTGAAGAATTAAAATTACTAGGTGTTGCAACGATCGATCAAAAGGATTGGCTAAAAGGTAATATTAGAATGTTCAGGAATGAACATCAATTCTATACCGATTATGCGAAAGATAATTGGTTAAAAAAGAAGGATAAGAACCTAAGAAAACTTATTGAAGATAAAAAATCTCAAAAACAAATAGAGAAAAAGGAACGGCTGAAAGCGAAGTTCAAAGGTGAAAATCCGGACCGTGGCGTACAGACACTTTTTAGAGTAACCCTAAAAAATCATATTACCTTAAGTGATATTGCAGACACCAAAGCCAACATTCTTTTATCCGTAAATGCAATTATCATTTCACTGGCCCTTGCCAATTTGATTCCCAAATTAGACAACCCTTCCAATGATTATTTAATCTACCCCACTGCCCTTTTTGTATTTTTTGGCATTGTTTCCATGGTACTTGCCGTACTGGCAACCAGACCTAATGTGACCAGTGGTGAATTTACGAAGGAAGACGTAAAAGCTAAAAAAGTGAATCTTTTATTCTTCGGTAATTTTCATAAAATGAAATTACAAGAATATGAATGGGCCATTCAGCAAATGATTCTCGATAAGGATTACATCTATAGTAATCTAACCAAGGATCTATATTATTTGGGAATTGTTCTGAATAGAAAATACACCTTATTACGATGGACCTATACCATTTTTATGATTGGTATGATTCTTTCCGTTCTTGCCTTTGGTATTTCTTTTAAATTATACGGACCAACGCGAAAACTGGAATTATTAAGTGCAGTATTAGTCTTTTAAGGCATCCATCAAATCCTCATACGTATAGGATTTTTCAGGTTTTTTATCGGTTTTATATAAAACTTGGACCCGTATGGCCTTTAGTCCAGATACACCTTGTAAACCTTCCAGTTCCACAATCTCCACCTTATCGGTAAAACAACCTTTAGATTTTAGGAATTTAATATATCTCAAGTACTCCAACTCGTCTTTCTTTTGTGAATAAACGATGGCAATGGTTCCTTTTTTGGTCAATCGCTCTTCTGTGCCCTTAATAAACGATTTATCGATTCGTTTTTTAATGACCTCATATCTAGCATTATAGGTACCATCCACATCAAACTGTTTTTCATCCATTCTAAAACGTATGGACAAGGAGGTATTATAAACAAGAATTAGCGAGGTGGCATCTAGCGGAACTGGCAAGGTGGGTTTCAAGGAATAATGTACATTTTCCATTTCGCACATGACCTGTAACTGCCATAATCTCAAATTATTCAAATAGATATCATGGAACTCCAAGTTCTCAGAAATAGATGCCCCTATATACAGATTATGTTCAACACCATCCGTTTTGTAACGTTCATAATAATGTGGAAACATCGCCTGCGCCTCCTCCTGCCTTTTATCCAATACCGCAGATAATTTTTTATTGACCAAGGTTACACTTTCATCATAGTTCTTTCGATGGTCATAATAGGAATCAGTCCCCATATCTATTTTAGACTCATAGGCCAGTATTTCTTTGGCTATGGCGTTATCCGTTTTTTTAAGATGTTCAAAAACAGGATTAATCTCCTCATGAACAAAATCAAAAATAGCTTGTTCACTATTGGTGTAGAGCATTTCCTTAATACTATCTAGATGATTGCCCACCCTATAAATCAATTCCTCATAAATAGGTAATTTTTTAACTTCAAAAGCAACCTTAAGCACATCTTTAATGGTTGACAACTGAATCATTAAATCACGCTGAATTGCAAGATTTCTTGCTGCAGAGGAGTCCTTAATATCGATTTGACCAAATAGCGGATATACTTCCTTGAAAACAATTTCGTTGAAAGTAGGCTGTCTACCCTCTACTTCATCGACAATGAATCGTTTCGCTTCCTCCTCAAATCTCCAATAAACCGAAGAATGAACAGACGTGCACTCATTTTGGATAATAGCATCAATTCTATTGATTTCCTCATTTTTACTTCTCACCACCGCAGAAGCAATAAATGGTAAAACATCATCTAGTTTTTGTGCATTTACTCCATTTAAAACCCCTTTTTCCTCTGAAACAATTTCCAGCAGCCCTAACAACTTGCCAGCATTGGCAATGGGCGCAAAAATGGCGCTTTTAATTCCTTGTTCGTGAAGTGACTTATAAGGTTCCATTCCACCAGATTTTTCGTAATAACGTTTTACATCGGCAATGGAAAAATAAGAATTGTCCTTTATCAACTTCTGATATGAATTTTTACATAAATCTCCTTTGCAATTCAGTTTAGTATCACCATTTAAAATGTAACTCGTAAAACCTAACCCGGCCAGCTCCTCGAATTGATCTTTCTTGTCATTATAAGAAACAAAGCCTACCCTTAGATTGGGTAATCTAAAGAAGGACTTAAACGTTTCTTGTAAATCCATCATAAAATTGCCTCCACCGGTCTTATCCTTTGAAATCAATTTTGTCTTAATGTCTGATATGGCGTGCTCCGTAGTCACATCGAACATATTGGCAATGACAAATCCTTTGGAAATAAAACTTTCTGGTGGAATCTTTTCCATCCATAATTTTACATCATATGGATTTTCCAAAAGCTCATCTACATCTTCTTGGGTAATTTCAATTGCCTTACCATTGGGTATGATCTCAATAAAATCGCCGTTATATAAAATCCGATAGTGTTTAACGACACCATTGGCATCTGGAATATCATAAAAATAAGGCCTGCTAAAATCTAGTTTAAAGCCATAATGGAAATTAAGAACGACCACACAACTCATAATGTAGTCCATTCCATCGCCTGGATTTCGTAATTCTGGCACATAACCCTCACCGGCCTCTGCCACCATTTCCTGAAATCGTTTGGATGTTTTAATCAAAACATCACGATAGGGCAAGGTCGCAATCTTTATCTCGTTACCACTTAAGGCTTCAGTAAACGTGTCCTGTAAAATTTTATCGATAACAGATCGATACGTATCCAATAAAGAGAAATCTGTAAAACCTTCTCGCAGCACAGGATAATCCTTTTGGGCATCAAGGATTCTTTTGGCGGTTTCCGCCAAAAAAACATCCTCACCCTCAAGCTGTTTCTCATACTTCTGTAGAAGTTTGTCAAAACTAATCAGGTGCTTAATGGGCATTATCTCGTTTCCCTCTTGCTTCATAGTGGATTTAGTCTCTTAAACATGGATAAAGTTACAAAAGATGTGCTATAATTTTACACCGATAAAACTTGGTCTTGACGGGATTTTCGGATATTTATCGAAAAATAGAACATGTCATCGGATAGTAGACTTTCGAGAGCTTACGCAAATGCTAAAATCATTGGCTTTGACGACACTTCAAAATTCATACTTTTTAGTGATTGCCATAGAGGGGATAATAGTTTTGCCGATGATTTTGCCAACAACCGAAACATCTACTTCCATGCCTTAAAATTTTACCATTCAGAAGGGTTCGACTATTGTGAATTGGGCGATGGAGATGAACTCTGGGAAAACATTCATTTTGAATACATCTTCGAAGCCCATAAAAATGTTTTTCAACTTCTAAAACAGTATCATTTAGAAAACAGATTGCATATGATTTGGGGAAATCATGACATGGTCTATAAGGATGAAGAATACGTTAAAAAACATCTATCCAGCTATTATGAGCCTATTGATGATAAGGACAAAGAACTTTTTGAAGGTATACGATACCACGAAGCCATTATTCTAAAACATAAAGAAACAAATCAAGAGGTTTTTCTTACCCATGGCCACCAAGCAGATTGGTGGAATTACACCTTTTGGCGATGGGGCCGCTTTTTAGTGCGGGTACTTTGGAAACCTTTGCAAGTATGGGGTATTGCCGACCCAACATCGCCCGCTAAAAATTACAAAGAGCTCATAAAAGTGGAGCGAAGAATCAAAAAATGGATTCTCAAAAATAATTTAAAGGTAACGGTAGTTGGTCATACGCACAGACCTCGTTTTCCTGAACCAGGCGACATTCCACTTTTTAATGACGGTAGTTGTGTTCACCCACGAAGCATTACCGGGATTGAGATTGAAAACGGAAAAATATCCCTCATCAAATGGCAAATCAATACTACCGATGACGGAACGTTGCGCGTAGTTCGTATTTTGTTAGAAGGCCCTCAGAAATTGGTAGATTATATTCAAAAATAACCTACGCCTCTTTTGCCAACGTTTTCATAGCCTTCACAAATACATCAAGTTCATCTGTCGTGGTATAGACATTTGGGGTAATACGACAGCCTTTCACATTCGCATAATCTACCCCAACGGTATAAATATTAAAATCCTTCAATAAACGATCGGCCAATACTACTGCTCCCATCGATTCTATACCCACATTGGCAATACCACAACTACGTTCTGGATCAACCGGAGTATTCACAGAAATATTGGGGATATCCCGCAATTGATCACTCCAGTATTTTTGAAGAAACCGTAGCCTATTTTCCTTTCGTTCCATACCTATAATTTCCAGATAATCGATGGCATCATCAATGGCTAAATCCGTATGAACCGGCAAAGTCCCGGTGTGATTCAGCCGTTGAATTTTGTCCTTATCATCATCCCAATCTGTAAAAAGCGGCCAAATTTTCATGATTTTATCCTTATTCACATGCAACATCCCAGAACCTAAAGGAACGCTCAACCATTTGTGTAAGCTAGTCCCGTAGTAATCACAATTCAATTCTTTTACATTCACATCAAAATGACCGATACAATGGGCGCCGTCAACTAGAACTTCCACTCCATGTTTATGGGCCATATCACTTATTTTCCGAATAGGAAGAATCTGGCCAGTGATGTTAATCATATGGCAGACCATTAACAATTTGGTGTTTGCTGTTATAGCCTTTTCATAGATTTCCACAATCTCTTCGTCCGATTTTGGGTGATTGGGAACATCGACAATTTTCGTGATGATACCATATTTTTTGACCATCGATTCAAAATGATCTTTCATAGAACCATAATCCTGTAAGGCATAAATTGCCTCATCTCCTTTTTCCCAGGGAAAACCACCAATAATTAAATCAAGTGATTCCGTGGCATTTCTGGTAATGACCAACTCCTCTGGTGTACTACCCACAAATTTCGCCAATCTGTCCCTCACATTGGCTTTATTGTCCCATTGCACGGTACGCATATAGTAGGATGCCTCATAATTGACCATCTTTAATCGCTCAATGTATTTATTTAGGGTAGGCGTGGGAATAAAGTTATAATACCCATTTTCCAAATTGATATAATCGGGTTTTAAAAGATAATCTTCACGAATGCGTAGCCAGAATTCCTCATCAGTTTTAATATCGTAAGATTTTACGAATTCTTTTTCCGAAGCTTGTAAATGATAGGGTATAAACGGAACAGCCATTGCCGCTTTTCCAATTCTGCCTAAAAACTGTCTTTTATCCATTTTCAATCTATTTTGGTTGGTTCTCTAATTGCTATTAAGTATTTCACTATCAATCGATAATGCTACCTAATTCTAAATATATTAAAATAAAGTGTGCCTACTTAAACCCATTGTATCATCTCCTTAATTTTTATTCATCTGCTATTTTTTAGATAGTAGAATTATCAAAATAGTGCCGATCCTTTCTAAATTATGGTATCTTGTAGTACAACAATCAAACTTTAGCATCAGCATGCCTTTATTTATCGTCATTTTAGGAATACTTCTACTTTTTGTACTCATCGCCTATTTTAAGCTTAATGCCTTTATCACATTCATTATCGTTTCCCTATTTGTGGGAATTGCAGAAGGAATGGAACCCCTGTCCGTGGTCGATTCCATCCAAAAGGGAATCGGGAATATCTTGGGCTTTTTGGTCATTATTTTGGGACTCGGCGCAATGTTGGGGAAATTGGTAGCGGATAGTGGTGCGGCACAACGAATCACCACCAAACTGGTAGAAAAATTCGGAAAAAAGAATATCCAATGGGCGGTAGTCCTTACCGGATTTATTGTAGGTATCCCCATGTTCTATTCTGTAGGATTTGTTATTCTAGTTCCTTTGGTATTTACTATTGCCGCCGCGACCGGACTCCCACTATTATATGTTGGACTACCCATGTTGGCCTCTTTATCGGTTACGCACGGATATCTTCCTCCACATCCGGCACCCACAGCCATTGCAGCGACTTTCAATGCAGACATTGGTAAAACCTTACTTTATGGAATTATAGTGGCCATCCCTGCTATCATCGTCGCCGGACCTTTACTTTCCAGGACTTTGAAAAATATTAATGCCAGCCCATTAAAGGAATTTTTGAATCCTACAGTTTTAAAAGAGGAAGAAATGCCCAGTATGGCCAATAGTATTATAAGTGCCTTGTTACCTGTTATCTTGATAGCTATAGCAGCCTTGGCCGAATTTGCCTTACCGGATGCACTTTTTCCTTAAAAAAATACTGATATTCATGGGAAATCCAGCAATCGCGATGCTGATTTCCGTTTTGGTCGCCATTTACACTTTAGGTATTGGTCGCGGTAAAAAAATGAAAGAGGTAATGGACTCTGTCGGCAGTGCCATTACGGGCATTACCATGGTACTTTTAATCATTGCTGGTTCCGGAGCTTTAAAACAGGTCTTAATCGATAGTGGGGTGAGTGAATATATTGGGGCCATGCTACAAGAATCCTCCATATCCCCATTAATTTTAGCATGGCTGATCGCCACCGTAATTCGAATTTGTGTAGGTTCTGCGACTGTTGCAGGTTTAACGGCTGCGGGCATTGTTCTACCTTTAATCCAAGGAACTGGCGTAAGTGCTGAATTAATGGTTTTAGCCATTGGTTCGGGCAGCCTTATGTTATCCCACGTGAACGATAGTGGATTTTGGCTGTTCAAGGAATATTTTAATTTATCGGTCAAAGACACTTTAAAAAGTTGGACGGTTATGGAAACTACCGTTGGCGTTATGGGACTTGTAGGTGTTTTAGTCATCAATATATTTATTTAAAACAAAATTGACATGGAAAAGAAACCATCAGAAAGAATACAGGAACTAGGTCTTATTTTACCACCAGCACCCCCTCCCGCCGGATTATACAAACCCATTTTAGTTGTTGACCATTTTTTATATGTTTCTGGTCAGGGTCCCATGAATACTGATGGTTCTCTAATGGTGGGTCGTGCCGGGGATACCATGACCATGGAAGAAGCTAAAATCGCTGCTCGCCAAGTCGCCCTTACCATGTTATCGACCATCCAAACCCATTTTGGAGATATTGACCGCATTAAACGTATTGTCAAAACCTTGGGCATGGTCAATTCCGCACCAGATTTTGGACAACAACCCTTGGTCATCAATGGCTTTAGCGAATTAATGGCGGATATTTTTGGCCCCGATAATGGTGTGGGGGTTCGCAGTGCGGTAGGTATGATTCTTCCAGGCGGAATTCCTGTTGAAATTGAGGCCCATTTTGAACTTCATCACTAAACACTATGGAAAAGAAAACTTGGTATGGATTAAATCAACCACAGGACGTAATCTCACCTTCACTTTTAGTATATCCTGATCGTATCGCTCATAATATCGATTTAATGGTTTCCATGATTGGGGATGTTGAACGCTTGCGACCACATGTCAAAACATACAAAAATGCCAATATCATTCAAATGCAAATGGACCGTGGCATTCGAAAATTCAAATGTGCCACCATTGCAGAAGCGGAGCTTTTAGGTAATTGTAAAGCCCCAGATGTTCTTTTGGCGATGCAACCTATTGGGCCAAACGCACAAAGATTTGTTGATTTGATGCAAAAATTCCCAGAAACCAAATTTTCTACATTAGTGGACAATTCAGGAATGTTAGCTGTTCTTGCAGATTTAGCGAAGTCCAATACTATGAAAATTCACGTTTGGCTAGACATCAATAACGGAATGAATCGTACGGGAATTACCCCTAATAATAATTCTTTGGAGCTTTATCGTCAATTTTGTTCAAATAAATATATCGTTGCGGAAGGATTACATGTCTATGACGGACATTTACGAAATACTGATCCAACAATCAGGGAAGCTGATTGTAACAAAGCTTTTGAGTCCGTTCTAGCCTTACAAAAAGACATTGAAGATAGTGGTTTACCTCGTCCTAAAATTGTTGCAGGAGGATCTCCAACTTTTCCTTTTCACTGTAAAAGAAAGGGAGTGGATGCCAGCCCCGGCACGACGCTTTTATGGGATGAAGGCTACGGCAATCAATTTCCAGATATGAAATTTCTACCTGCTGCCGTTTTACTCACTCGAATTTTAAGCAAACCCACTACTGGAATCCTTTGTTTTGATTTGGGCCATAAATCCGTCGCCCCAGAAATGCCATTTCCAAGAATAGAATTTTTGGATTTGGAACATAGCAGGCAAATCAGTCAGTCTGAAGAACACCTCGTTGTGGAATATGATGACCTTACCATTCCAGAAGTTGGCGATGAACATTACGCTATCCCCAAACATATCTGCCCAACTGTAGCCAAGTATGACACCTTAGTCGTTGTAAAGGAAGGTAATGTTATTGACCATTGGAATGTTGAAGCCAGAAACCATAAAATGACAATTTAAACATGTTCATATTCGATGCCCATTTAGACCTTTCCATGAATGCGATGGATTGGAACCGAGACCTTACCCTACCCGTTGAAGAAATTAGAAAAAGTGAGTTTGGCCTAACGGATAAACCAGACCGTGGTAATAATACTGTTTCATTGGAGGCGATGCGAAAAGGGAATATCGGACTTTGCAATGCCACCCAAATTGCCCGGTACGTCCACAAAAGTAATTCCTTGCCCGGATGGCAATCACCTCAACAAGCTTGGGCCCATACCCAAGGCCAATTGGCCTGGTATAGAAGCATGGAAGCGTTGGGAGAAATGGTACAGATTAAAAATAAAACGCAATTAGATGCGCACTTGGAACTTTGGAAAACCGATGCTGAAAATAAACCTATAGGATATCTATTGAGTCTTGAAGGAGCTGATTCCATTGTGGATATTTCCTATCTCGAAAAATCGTTTGAGCAGGGATTGCGGGCTATTGGCCCTGCGCATTACGGACCTGGAACCTATGCCCACGGCACCAACTCCTCTGGAGGTATAGGAGAAAAAGGAAGGGAACTTTTAAAGGAAATTCAACGATTGGGAATCATTTTAGATGTGACCCATTTATGTGATCTAAGTTTTTGGGAGGCTATGGTGAATTACGACGGACCTCTTTGGGCCAGTCATAACAATTGTAGGTCATTAGTGAACCATCACCGCCAATTTACAGATGAGCAGCTAAAAGAAATCATAGAACGTAAAGGCATTATAGGCGTTGTATTCGATGCCTGGATGATGGTTCCAAATTGGGAAAGAGGTGTTTCTACGCCGCAATCGGCTGGAGTAAGTTTACAACAGATTGCAGATAACATTGATCATATTTGTCAACTGGCAGGAAATACAGATCACGTGGGCATTGGTTCAGATTTGGATGGTGGTTTTGGTACCGAGCAAGGTCCAGCAGACGTAGATACTATTGCCGATCTTCAAAAGATTCCGGCATTATTAAAAACAAGAGGATATTCCACCGCCGATATAGAGAAAATAATGCATGGGAATTTTATCGATTTTCTACGCACAAATCTACCAAGTTAATCTTTCGTTCATCGAATATTATCGATTTCAAATCGTATTTTAACGAAGCCTTAAGTCCCCATGGCAGGGTATTTGTTATCTTTATTTCGTCATATAGATAACCTGATGCGGAAAACATTTTTTCTTTTTATAGTTTTAATCTGTTGTACTGTGGGAGTGGTTTCTGCGCAGACAGAATTCCCTACGGCAAAGCCGCTAAAAATAGAGGCCGCAAATCCTATTGAACCATCAGGAAAACCAAGTGCAGGTCCGGTCTTGAATATGCCTTCTTTGATAAAAGAACAGCCGAATTTAAATATGACCGACCCAAATCCCGTAAAAATGTTACCCGATGATGAGTTGGTACAAGCCGGTACTGGATTGAAAATTGACCCTCGTATTGGTCCGGGCGAGCGTTTGGGAGGTTCAGGACAATTTTTTGCGGACCAATATTTAGGGGATGTAAAAAGCAATGGTAAATTTATTGGAATCGTCTGTAGAGACCATGAATTTGTGGACGGTGATCGGGTAAAAATCTACATGAACGATATGGTGGTGGAACCCAATCTGTTATTGACAGGAGCATTTAAAGGTATCAATGTAGACCTTCAAGAAGGTTTTAACCGATTGGATTTTGAAGCTTTAAACCATGGTTCATCAGCGCCCAATACCGCCCAAGTAGATGTTTATGACGATACTGGCAAGCTGATTTATTCCAACAAATGGTTGCTATCTTCAGGCTCAAAGGCCACTTTAATCGTTACCAAAGAATAAGCCTAGCGTTTTTCGCACTTCCTTCCCTTTTCACTGCAATCCTTATTTAATATCTTTGTTGCTTCTAACGAAATAGTTACCATGGCGAAAAAATATAAAGTTGCGGTCATTCAGGTAAACCTGAACAATACGGCGGAGGAGAATCGAAAAAAATGTTTGGAATGGATACGAAAAGCCGCCAACCAAGGTGCTGAAGTCATCAGTCTACCCGAACTTTATAGCAGTCATTACTTTTGCCAAAGTGAAGATGTGGAAAATTTTTCCATTGCAGAGCCGCTTGGCGATATTTCCTTTACCGCATTTAGTGAAATCGCTAAGGAACTGGGTGTGGCCTTGATTGTTCCTTTCTTTGAAAAAAGAATGTCCGGCATTTATCACAATAGCGCATACATCATCGATACAGATGGTTCACGCGCCGGATTATACCGAAAAATGCACATTCCGGATGATCCGCATTTTTATGAAAAGTTTTATTTCACCCCTGGAGACCTCGGTTTTCAATCCATCAGAACCACTAAAGGTAATGTGGGTACACTTATCTGTTGGGACCAATGGTATCCAGAAGCCGCACGACTAACCGCCATGAAAGGTGCTGAAATCTTATTTTACCCAACTGCCATAGGCTGGCATCCATCCGAAAAAGAGGTATATGGTGAAAATCAATATGGCGCTTGGATGAATGTGATGAAAGGCCACGCAGTAGCGAACGGAATTTATGTTGCCGCAGCCAATAGAATTGGATTGGAACAATATCTTCCTGATACCGATGGAATCGAATTTTGGGGAAAATCCTTTATATGTGGACCACAAGGAGAAATATCTAGCCTTAGCATCACACGATAAAGAAGAAATCTTAATCGCCGAGGTGGATTTGGCCCATCAAGAAAATGTACGTCAAAACTGGCCTTTTTTCCGGGACAGACGTATTGATGCTTTTGGGGATTTGACCAAACGTGCTTTAGACTAATGGCTATGGAATCAAGAAGATTTCCTGCAGAATGGGAACGACAAAAAGGAATTTTACTTTGCTTTCCGCATAACGGGAAGGACTGGCCGGGAAAGTACGAAGCCATTCAATGGGCTTTTGTAGAGTTCATTAAAAAAGTATCACTTTTTGAAACCGTATTTCTCGTTGTAGCTCAATGAATCCTTAAAAGAAAAGGTGGCCGACCTATTGCTGATGGCTTCGGTTGACCTTGAAAAAGTTTCATTTATTATTCACAAGACCAACCGTAGTTGGATGCGTGATTCCGGACCTATTATCGTCAAAAATGATGGGAAATCGGAAGCGATTAATTTTAATTTCAACGGGTGGGCCAAGTATAACAACTGGCAATTGGACAAACATGTTCCTGCAGTAGTTTCTGATTTTTTGAAAATCCCACTGACCCAAGCGACTTACAAGGGAAATAAAATCATCTTAGAAGGTGGCGCCTTGGAAGTTAACGGAAAAGGTACGTTGATCACTACCGAAGAGTGTCTTTTACACCCTTCTATTCAAGTACGTAATGAAGGTTATACCAAAGCAGATTATGAGTCCGTATTCAAGGAATATTTAGGAGTAACCAACACTATTTGGCTAGGTGAAGGCGTCATCGGCGATGATACCCATGGGCATGTAGATGATTTGTGCCGCTTTGTAAATACGGATACCGTAGTAACGGTAGTTGAAAAAAACAAGGGTCATAAAAACTATAAAACACTTCAAGATAATTTAGAACGTCTCCGCTCGGCTAAATTGGAAAATGGCAAAACGTTGAACATTGTTGAATTACCGATGCCAAAACCGATTATTTTCGAAGAGTTAGAATTACCGGCCAGTTATGCTAATTTCCTAATTATTAATGGCGCCGTTCTTGTTCCCACCTTCAATGATTCCAATGACCGAATCGCATTGAACATTTTGGCGGATTGTTTTCCTAACCGAGAAGTTATTGGTATCAATTGTATCGATTTAATTTGGGGCTTTGGAACCTTACATTGTTTGAGCCAGCAAATACCCGAATAAAGTTCAAATTCAAGTTCAAACACAAAAGGCAAACTCAAGTTCAAATTTAAACTCAAACTCAAGTTTAAACTTGAACTCAAATTCAGACCCCTCCCTAAGATTATAAAAATTATTCCCTTTTCCCAGGCGCATACGTTTCGGCTGCCCTTTTAAGAACATCTTCCCGATAATAGGCCGCATCCTTCCAATTGATATCGATATAATTTTGGGTCTGGTCATCAAAATGAGGAGATTTTGGGTCACCACTTTGGCCTCCTGCCAAAATCGTTTTTGCCTTTACCTTATCCCCAAACTCCACTACGGCCGCAAAACTATTGCCTCTGGTTCCATAGATTTTTTTTGCCCCGGGAGTGGTATATCTTGCTCCATAAGCGGCCAAAGCTCCCCATGTCCCTGATGCAAATCCTACTGGAACACTTGGTAGACTATCATTAAAAGTCTGTACGATATCTCCGTTTAAACGCTGATATCTATTGACTTCGCCCCATGGCATTTTCCAGGTTCCAAAATCAGTTTCCAATTGGGTAATGGTTTTTTGGAATAGCTTCAATTTCTCGGTATCGGGAGAAGTACTGCCCCAATACTCAATCAGTTCCATACCGTTCATATCCTTTGGGCGAATTGCCTCACTATAACTCAGCATACCATAAAAATGTCCCAAAGTCATCGCTACGGATTCTTTTGAGGTTTTATAATCCCATTGACGTAATACCTCGATGGCATCTTTTAATTGTGAAGTTGGCTGGGTATCAAAGGCTTTAACCAACCCTGGAATTAGGGCTTTAAAAGCAGGCAAATAAGGGTCATGGGCCAATTGAATAAGGCTATCAACGGTATACCCGTTACGATCGGTCAATAATTCAATCGCATGAACTCCCCTGAAGTTTTCTTGATCTTTGGACATATAGTAAGGATAATCTTCCTTTTTTGGACTATTTCCCAATGCTGAAGTATACGGGGTAGAATTGCAATTCTGTATCCATCCATTTTCTGGGTTCAACACCAGAATGTTTTCATCAACGGTATGTAATCCTTGCCAATCGGTCTTTGGATCACTGCCATCTACAGGAAGAGAATAATCAAAACTTATATTACGCTTCGGAACAAAGTTCCCATGAAAATAAGCAATATTTCCTTCCGCATCAGCATAAACAGTATTATTACTTGAATTTGTGCGAATGTCCATCATTTCCCTAAACCCCTTATAACCATCTTGTTTGGTTCGAATAAACGACTGCTCCAAAGCTTTTACGGGTTCCCACATCATGGCCGAGGCCGTCCACTGACCATCGGCCATATGAGTTATAGGTCCGTGATGGGTGCTGTATGTAGGATAGCTTTTTTCCTTGATTTCATTTCCCTCTTTATATTTTAATACGACCTCCGAAGATTCAACAGGCCTAAGTTCCTCTCCATATTGGTAGAATAAATTATCATCATTCTTCACCAAGGTTTCCTTGAATTCATCCATCACATCCGTATAGGTCGAGGTATGCATCCATCCTGTTTTTTCGTTGAATCCTTGATAGACAAAAAACTGTCCCCAAGTCACGGCACCATAGGCATTCAGTCCTTCTTCAGAAACCACATGTACCTCTCCCCGAAAATAAAATGAAGTATGCGGATTGATCAATAACAAGGAATTCCCCGATTCCGTCAATTTTCCGGAAATGGCTATACCATTGGACCCTTGAGGTTCTTCGGCCTCCTTTTCCTTTTTCAGCTTTACTTCTTCCAGTTCTGGAATTTCCATATCACTCTCGTAAAAAGCAGCTATCTTCTCGGTTGAAATCCGCTCGATATCCCCACCTATGGAACCTTCACTAAAATACATGGGCATCCAAGGTTCAAAACGGGTCAATAATTTCGGTTTTACTTCAGGATGGGTGTAGAGGTAATAATTTACGCCATCAGCAAAGGCATCACATAATTTCTTCAACCAATCCGGACTTTTATCATAATTGGCTTTTGCTTCTTCTTCGGTCATGAACAATTTTGCACGCAAATCACTGTATAAGGCTTCCTCGCCATCTACCTCGGCCAAGTCGCCCAGTTGCCCAAATGTAATTTTGTTCTACGCGGTTGAAATCATCTTCACATTGGGCATATAAAAGTCCAAAAACAGCATCGGCATCGGTTTTTCCATAGATATGGGGAACTCCATAATCGTCGCGAATGATTTCAACTTGCGCTGCTTGGGATTGCCATTGCTCAATTTCAGATTTAGATTTTTCTGTGGCGCATGAAAATAATAGGAGGAAAACTAAAAATTGTAAGTATTTCATATTGTGGTTTATTTCTAGCTACAAGATACTGACAAACATTGAAATGGGATTATATTCCGAATTAGTTAAGAAGGTTTTTTAGATGTATTTAAAGTAACTTGCGGTCTTCAAAAATCATCCTTTCATGTCCGAAAAAAAAGTCAGTATCCTTACCGCATTCAAGACCATTATCTGGCCTAGACGCAAGTTGGTATTCATAGGTTTGGCCCTAATTGTTGTAAGTAAGGCGGCCAGCTTTGTGGCTCCATTATCCCTTAAATATTTAATGGATGATATCATACCGAATAAAAATGTAGAATTTTTAAAAATCCTGGTGACTGCGGTAGGTTTGGCGATACTCGTACAGGCAGTCACTTCTTTTTTACTCACTAAAATATTAAGTGTACAAGCACAGTATTTAATATCAGAATTACGGGCACAAGTACAGAAAAAAGTGCTTTCGCTTCCTATTCGGTTTTTTGACAACACAAAATCCGGAGCATTGGTTTCTCGAATCATGAGTGATGTGGAAGGCGTACGGAATTTAATTGGTACCGGATTGGTACAGTTCGTGGGCGGTACCATTACCGCAGTAGTTTCCTTAATTCTACTGTTACGTATTAGTTGGACCATGACCATTTTCACCTTAATTCCGTTGGCCATCTTTGCCCTGATTGCGTTAAAAGCTTTTAAAATCATTAGACCCATCTTTAGAAATAGAGGTAAAATAAATGCAGAAGTTACCGGTAGACTAACCGAAACTCTTAGGCGGTGTTCGTGTTATCAAAGGATTTAATGCGGAAGAGCAAGAAAATAAAATATTCGAAGAAGGTGTTGAACGTCTATTTATCAAATGTAAAGAAAAGTTTAACGGCTACGGCGTTTATGACCAGTTCCTCCACCTTCTTATTAGGATTGGCCACCACCGGCATCATGGGCATTGGGGGTTATAAAATTATGATGGATGAATTGACCATTGGAGATTTCTTGACCTTTACTTTTTTATTAGGATTGATGGTTGCCCCTATTGTTCAAATGAGTAATATAGGAAGTCAATTGACCGAAGCCTTGGCGGGTTTAGACCGTACTGAGGAACTCATGAATATGACCCCAGAATCTGACGAGGAAAATAGAACGATTGCCTTAACAGATTTTGAAGGACATATTGTTTTTGACGATGTTTCCTTTGCCTATGAAGAGGATAAAGAAGTGCTTCATAATATTAGTTTTGAAGCAAAATCTGGAGAAGTCATCGCTTTGGTCGGGAGTTCTGGCTCCGGAAAAAGTACTATTGCCGGCTTGGCCGCTACATTTTTGAATCCACAATCAGGTACCATTAAAGTGGATGGTCAGGATATTTCAAAAGTGAATTTGGGAAGTTTCAGAAAACATTTAGGGGTGGTTTTGCAAGATGAATTTCTTTTTGAGGGAACTATCCGTCAGAACATATTATTCCCAAGACCCAATGCCACTGAAGAGGAATTGCAAGATGCCGTAAAAGCTGCGTATGTGAATGAATTTACAGACCGTTTCGATGATGGATTAGACACCCTTATTGGTGAAAGAGGCGTTAAATTATCTGGTGGCCAACGTCAGCGTATTGCGATTGCAAGAGCTGTTTTAGCGAATCCTAGAATCTTGATACTGGATGAAGCCACTTCCAACCTAGATACGGAAAGTGAAGGTCTCATCCAAAAAAGTTTAGCGGAACTGACCAAAGGAAAAACGACTTTCGTGATTGCACACCGTTTAAGCACGATTCGAAAAGCTGACCAAATATTGGTCATAGAAAACGGCCGTATCGCCGAACAAGGTACCCATGATGAGTTAATTGCTACCGAGGGGAGGTATTTTAACCTATTTACGTATCAAGCGAGGATTTAAGTTAGTAGTTAGTGAAAAAAGTATTCAGTATTCAGTATTCAGTATTCAGTATTCAGTATTCAGTAAATAATATTTTTTATTTAAACCAAATGTCATCCTGAGCATAGTCGAAGGGACTGAAACACGGATTTTCACAGATTACTTCGTCGTTTAAAAGGCTCCTCGTAATGACGTTTATAGTTCTTCTGGTGCTAGTTGTACTTCTAGTCCGTCCATATCTTCTGAAATGTGAAGCTGACATCCCAATCTAGAATTTTCTTCTACATTAAAAGCTTCGGAAAGCATCGCTTCTTCATCATCCGATTTTTCAGGAAGTTCGTGATCCGACAGCACATAGCATTGACAAGAAGCGCACATGGCCATTCCGCCACAAATACCGATAGTTCCTTCAGGAGCCAGTTCATACGAACGAACCACTTCCATCAGGTTCATGTTCATATCCGTTGGGGCGTCTATTTCGTGAAGGACACCTTCGCGGTCGGTAATTTTTATTTTGATATCGGACTATAAAGTAATCAATTTATTAGTCTTTTAATAGTTGTAGCCCTTCGACTGCGCTCAGGATGACATTATAGTTTTACTTAATCAATTGACTTAATTACTGCTTTGGCGACTCCTTTTTACTTCCATCAAATCCTTCTAACGCCACCAACCGTCGTATATTTCATTACGTATTTTTTATCTGGAAATATTTTTTGATAGGCACTTTGACACATTAAGGTAGCTTCATGAAAACCGCAAAGAATCAACTTTAATTTACCGGGATAGGTATTGACATCACCAATTGCATAAACTCCAGGAATGTTGGTTTGATAATCGAACGTATCTACTTTTATCGCATTTTTCTCTATTTCCAATCCCCAATCGCCAATAGGTCCAAGTTTTGGCGAAAGTCCGAATAAAGGAATAAAAGCATCCACCTCTAAGGTAATATCTTCTTTGGCATTGGCCGTTTTTCTAACTCAATACGGATTCCAGAGCATCGGTTCCCTGAAGTCCCACGATTTCACCAGGAGTAATCAAATTAATCTTTCCTTGATTTTTTAATTCCTGTACTTTTTCAACCGAATCCAACGCCCCTCTAAATTCATTTCTTCGATGCACCAAGGTCACTTGAGATGCCACATCGGCCAAGAAAATACTCCAATCCAACGCAGAATCTCCACCACCGGCAATGACTACTTTTTTATTACGATAGACTTCTGGGTCTTTAATAATATAAGAAACACCGTTGTCCTCAAACTTGTTCAAATTTTCCAATAAAGGTTTTCTAGGCTCAAAACTACCTAGGCCACCAGCAATCGCTACAATTGGCGCATGGTGTTTAGTCCCTTTATTCGTAGTTACGATAAAGGTTCCATCGGCTAATTTATCAATCGTTTCCGCCCGTTCTCCCAAGGTAAAACCGGGTTGAAAGGATTTAATCTGTTCCATTAAATTATCTACCAAATCACCGGCCAACACCTCGGGGAAACCAGGAATATCATAGATAGGTTTTTTAGGATAAATTTCAGAACATTGTCCGCCAGCCTGTGGAAGGGCATCTATTAAATGGCATTTTAATTTTAGGAGTCCGGCTTCAAAAACGGCAAAAAGACCCGTAGGTCCCGCACCAATTATTAATATATCGGTTTCAATCATTGAAAAATCTATTTTTTAAAACACCTCAAAGGTATCTTGCTACAGAAGTAAAAATAATGACATATGTCAGGTTATCCGGCTATGTTAATTACCTCATCGATTTGGGGAGCGTATTTTTTAATGGTCATTTCTACCCCACTTTTTAGGGTCATTTGATTAACGCTACACCCAACACAGGCACCCTCTAATCTCACCTTTACGGAATGTTCATCATCTATGGAAATCAAGGTGATATCACCACCATCACTTTGTAAAAAAGGTCTGATTTCCTCCAATGCTTTTTCCACGTTATTTTTTAGCTCTTCTGATGTCATCTTATTTTTTCTTAACGGCGGAACAACCCGCCATTGTTGTAATCTTTATTGCTTCCGTTGGCGGAAGGGTTTTGTTTCTACCTACAACTTCCATCACCACCTGTTTGGTCAACTCCTCAAAAGCGGCTTCGACCGGAGTTGCCGTTTGTAAGGCCGCTGGTCTACCGGCATCTCCCGCTTCACGAATACTTTGTACCAAAGGAATCTCTCCTAAGAAAGGTACATTTAAATCTTCCGCCAAATGTTTAGCCCCCTCTTTACCAAATATATAATATTTATTGTCTGGCAACTCAGCCGGTGTAAAGTAGGCCATATTTTCAACGATACCCAAAACAGGCACGTTGATGGAATCTTGTTGGAACATCGCCACTCCTTTTCTAGCATCTGCCAAAGCCACTTCTTGTGGGGTACTCACCACCACTGCACCCGTTACCGGTAAGGCCTGCATAATGCTCAAATGAATATCACCAGTACCTGGGGGCAAATCGATCAACATAAAATCAAGCTCTCCCCAGTGGGCATCAAAAATCATTTGATTAAGCGCTTTGGAGGCCATAGGACCTCTCCAAATTACCGCTTGGTCGCGCTGCGTAAAAAACCCGATGGATAGTAATTTAACCCCGTAACTTTCTACCGGTTTCATTTTGGATTTTCCACCCACATTCACGGCCAATGGTTTTTCATTGGCAACATCGAACATAATGGGCATTGACGGACCGTAAATATCGGCATCCAACAAACCTACCTTAAAGCCCATTTTGGCCAAAGTTACCGCCAAGTTAGCGGTTACGGTAGATTTACCTACCCCCCCTTTACCAGAAGCCACCGCAATGATATTGGTAATGCCAGGGATTGGTTTTCCCTTTATTTCGTTGACCTTAGGTTTTGCCGCAGGAGCATCAACTTTAATATTGATCTTGATTTTTGCTTTTTCGTAAACCTCTCTATGGATAATCTTCAAAATTTCCACTTCGGTCTTTTTACGGGCCTGAAGGCTTGGGTTATTTATGGTCACATCAACCTCAACCTCATCACCAAAAATTTGGATATTGGTTACGGCACCACTCTCCACCATATTCTGACCTTCCCCAGGAACCGTAATATGTTCCAAAGCCTTTAAAACGTCTTTTTTATCTATCTTCATTATGTAAAATCATTCTAAACAACAAAGATAATCCTTAGACGGGAGATAATGAAGTTACACCATTGAAAATGAAGATATCATTATAAAAAGAAGCTGTTATTAAGAGAAATGAAAATCTTTATTATTTGATTTCCCAAGGAGAAAAGATGCGTATTAAAAAACGTAAATTCGAATCTTTAAGACCAATCCAAAACCTTATGACCCTACTCGGAAAAAATAAACTGTTCCTGTTCGTTTTCATCATATTCCTTGCTGCCTGTTCCAGTTCTAAATCGAAATTTTCTAAAAAGGATGTAAAACGTTCTCAACGAATAATGGGATTGGACTTCGATAAAAAATATATCGACACCTTATACCCTTATTTAGAAAAAAACAAGGAAGGGTTTGATTCGCTTCGTAAATACACCTTAAGTAACGATGTTTTTCCGGCAGTACGTTTTGATCCTTTACCCGCTAATTTTACGCCAAGGCAACAGGCGGGTTTTCCAGATTGGGAAATACCAAATGGAGTAGAACTTCCTGAAAACAAGTCCGAATTAGCATTTTACACCATTCCACAACTAGCCTCGCTCATTCAAAATAAAAAAATAAGTTCTTTGGAACTGACCCAATTTTTCATTGAACGATTAAAAAAATACAACCCCATTCTGCAATGCACCATTACCATCACCGAAGAAATGGCACTGGAGCAGGCTAAAAAAATGGATGAAGAACTGGCCACAGGCAATTATCGAGGTATTTTACACGGTATACCTTATGGTGTTAAGGATTTAATGGCCGTTGAGGGATATAAAACTACTTGGGGAGCAGAACCCTACCGAAACCAAACCATTGACATGACGGCAACCGTTGTTGAAAAACTACAAAATGCCGGTGGTGTTTTAGTAGCCAAATTGGTCTCCGGTTCCTTGGCAAGGGGCGATGTGTGGTTCGATGGAAAAACAAAAAACCCATGGGATATTGAGCAGGGTGCTAGCGGTTCCTCTGCAGGTTCTGGATCTGCAACCTCAGCAGGTTTGGTTCCGTTTGCGTTGGGAACCGAGACCTTAGGTTCCATTACATCTCCAAGCACCCGAAATGGTATTACAGGTTTACGCCCAACGTACGGCAGGGTAAGCAGACATGGGGTGATGAGCTTAAGCTGGTCTATGGATAAAGTGGGACCTATGGCCAGAAGCGCGGAAGACTGTGCCATTGTCTATAGTGTCATTACTGGAAAAGACCCTAAAGATCCCACTACGACTAATTATCCTGATGGATTTGAACCAAAAAAGGACATAAAATCTTTAAGAATCGGCTATTTAAAAAAGGATATTGAAAAGGACACTTCTAAAAGCAAGGCCAATTTGGAAAAGGCCATTACGACATTCAAAAACATGGGATTGAGCCTCACCGAAGTTGAATTACCTGAAGATGTACCTTACAATAGTTTTGATATTATTTTACGTGCCGAGGCCGGTGCATTTTTTGATAATCTAGTTCGTTCAGGTGATGTAGACCAAATGGTGGAACAAGATCAAAAATCAAGAGCCAATTCCTTACGACAAGCACGTTTTATTCCGGCGGTGGAATATCTTACAGGCCAATCGACACCGACAAGTACTCATCGAAAAAATGGAGACCATTATGAAGGATTTTGATGTCCTAATTTCTCCGACTTTTGGAAATCGGCAATTGGTCATTACCAACCTGACCGGTCATCCAGTGATTTCTATACCTACAGGACTGGATGCAGAAAAACATCCTACGAGTATCACCTTGGTAGGGAATCTTTATGATGAGGCCAGTATCTTGTTATTGGCCAAAGCTTTTCAAGAAAACACCGAGTTTGATGAAATGCATCCGGAGGGATATACGGATTAGGCTAGACTATTAGTTCGAGCATTGAAGTCCAATTAATTGCTTATTAATTTTCCCTTTTACATTTTGAGTGATTTAAGTTAAATTGTCAGTTCGAGTGCTGTATTTTTCAATCTTTCTTTGTAAAATACAGTTTATCGAGAACACATGTTGGTCCAAAAGCTATTCTCGATACAAATTTTCTCGTGCCTCGGAAATTCACTCGAAGTGACGTTTTGGTTAAATATTCATTACATCAAATTATCAAAAGTAGATTCTAAATCTTTCTACCATCCAACAAGTTGATAATTCGTGAACCATATTCGGCATTCTTTTCGGAGTGGGTCACTTGAATGATGGTTACGCCTTCCTCCTTATTTAATTTCTGAAAAAGCTCCATGATTTCCTCACTTTGTTGGGAATTTAGGTTTCCGGTAGGTTCATCGGCCAAAATCAATTTGGGTTTCCCGATCAAGGCACGGGCCACTCCTACCAACTGCTGTTGACCCCCACTGAGCTGAGAAGGAAACAAGTCTTTTTTTCCAACAATATTGAATCGGTCTAACATATCCGCCACCAACGCTTTACGTTCAGAACCTTTTACTTTTTTATACAGCAAGGGCATCTCTAGATTTTCTTCGACCGTTAGCTCATCCAACAAATGATAGGACTGAAATACAAAACCAATATATTCCTTGTACAGGTTGGAACGGTATTTTTCCTTTAAGGTATGCACGGATTCATGTAAGAAATGATACTCGCCCTCATCAAACGTATCTAGCATTCCAATGACATTGAGCAAAGTTGATTTACCAGAACCGGATGGTCCCATGACCGAAATAAACTCCCCTTCCTCCACTTCTAGATTAATATCCTTTAATAAGAAGACCCGTTGACCTCCTTGTTGTACCCACTTGAAAATATTGTTTAGTTGTAATAGCATTTTTTAATAAGTTAAATAGTTGTTGGATATGGATTATTTAAGCTTAAAATGAATTGAAAATTTACTTAATTACTCTGTTCGTAAACTTTTTACGGGTTGGTATTCGCAGCAGCAATTGTTTTGATGCTCATAATCACTATTGCCATCACAATCATTGATAGCCCACTTAATGCGAAAATCCACCAACTTACATTGGTTTTATATGCAAAACCCTCTAACCAATAGCTTAACCCATACCAAGCGATAGGTGCGGCAATTACAAAAGCAATTAACACCAATTTTAAAAAATCCTTGGATAACAACATATTCAACTGAAGAACCGAAGCACCAAGAATTTTACGGACCCCTATTTCCTTAGTTCTTCGTTCCGTCGTATGCATGACCAAACCTAACAAACCTAGGCAACTGATTAGAATGGCAAGAGCGGTAGCCCATTGCAACAATGTTGCTGTTTTTTGCTCACTTTCATAAAATTTCTTTACCGTGTCCTCCATAAACGAATACTCAAAATCTGAATCGGGATAGATCTCCTTCCAAATAGATTCAATCTGCGCTATGGTTTGGGACCAGTCGCTCGTTTCAAGGCTATTCAGTTTAAAATGTATAGTTCTAAATTGAGTCCATCGACCGGTATAAGAACCTCCGGTAAAAGCCATTGGGGCAACTCCATATTTTAGGGAATGCTGGTTAAAATCGTCCATAACTCCAACTATTGGGAAATCTTCATTGTCAGCCCTAATATTCTTGCCGACTGCACTTACTGGATCATCGATTCCTATGACTTTTAAATAGGATGTATTAACAACATATTCCCGTATTGAATCGTTTAAAGGTAACCGCCCAGCTATTAAATCTAAATTATACAAATTAAAAAAACCGGGATTACCATAGAGCAATTGTAAATCTGAATTCACCTTTTTCTCACCATCTACAAAAGAGACACCCATGCTCATCGTGGTGTACGAAGCGGGAGGATTCCCAGAAAGTACCACTTCAGAAATACCTGGCAATGCTTCCATTTTCGTTACGAACCGTTTACGTTTATCATAAGAAGTATCTCGCCAAGGAGTTCTAAAATAAGCAATAGCCTCGGTTTTAAAGCCCATATCCTTTTTCATAATATAGTTCAACTGCTTCCCTACCAATAAGGTGGCAATGATAAAAACCTGTGCAATAACGAATTGAAAAACAATCAAATACTTACGCAATACTCCCTTATCGGAATTTGGCAATACCTGTTGTTTGAGAACGGAAACCGGTTTATATTTTGATAATACTAGCGCCGGATAAAATCCTGATAAAATCGTTACTACTATCAATAACACAACGATACCTATTAAAATCCATGGGGTCCAAAAAAGCTCAAAAGTTAGGCCATTCGGAATAAAATCCGAAAATAAATGAAGTAGCCATTTGGATAGAAAAATAGATACGGTTGCCGCAGCTAACGTAAGTAAAAATGTCTCTCCTAAAAATTGAAAAATCAACTGCATCCTTGAACTTCCCAATGTTTTTCTGATTCCTATTTCTTTTGCACGTTGAATGGCCTGTGCAGTATTCAGATTGATAAAATTGATACACCCTAAAAGCACTAAAATCGCTGCCAATAAAAGCAAACTATTTAATGCGGCCATGGTGGTTCTACTGTCATTAAAATCGAAGGTTCCAAAATCTGGATTTAAATGAATATCCGCTAAAGGTTGCATTTTATAGGTATTGCTCCTTCCTATAGCCACCATTTCTGCCTCATCATGTTCCTTTGCCATTTGTGTCAAGGTTTTTTGAACTTCAGATGGCGCGGCATTTTCTGAAAGCTTGATGAACAACTGTGAAGCAGAGTTGGTGTTGTTCCAACTTGCTTCGTTTACCGCATTGGTCATATCTTGCGTCGCAGCTGTTTTTAGTGAAATAAATTCCTCAAAAACGATGTCTGTCCGCTTATCAAAATTGGCTACAATGCCGGTAACCATAGCGGGTATGGTATCTTGGTATACGACGGACTTACCAATAATTGCATCTAAATCTTGGTTCGGGAAATATTTTTCGGCTCTTTTTCGAGATAAAACCACTTGATTGGGGGCTTCTAAAATATTTTGCTTATTCCCTGCCAACCATTCATAGTCGAAAGTTTCAAAATAGGCGGCATCCGTATAAACAACAAATTCTGGGCTTTTGAAGCGGTCACCCGATTCTTGATTGTCGACATACAACGGGTATGCTGTAAAAAAAGGAGCAACTGTTTCCAATTCTTCCATTTTAAGATCTTCGAGTGCTTGGGCCAGTGGCACTGTTACCCCAGCGTTATAAAAATCACCATCGGGACTTTTAAAAGAAGTAGTTACCCTATAAATACGATCACCATCGGGGTGGAATTTATCAAAAGTCAAATCATAAAAAACCATGGCACCAATGACAAATGCAGCACTAAGACCAATGGAAAGTCCTAGAATGTTTATCAGGGAAAAAACTTTGTTCTTCCAAATGTTCCTAAAGGCAATTTTCAAATAGTTTTTAAGCATACTTTTTTATTTTTATTCCGTTCGTAAACTTTTTACAGGGTTCGCCCTGGCGGCTTTGATGGTCCGTGTTCCAATAGTCAATAATGCAATTAAAATAGCAATTGCACCGGCACTCACAAAAAACCAAATACTCAAGTCTATTCGATAGGCATAGTTTTGTAACCATTCCTGCATTACATACCAAGCAATAGGTGACGCGATCAAGAATGCAAACAAGACCAGTTTTAGGAAATCCTTGGTTAGGATATACGTGATAGAAGTTACACTTGCCCCAACTACCTTTCTAATCCCAATCTCTTTGGTACGTTGCGAAACAATCAGTAGAGACATGGCGAATAGTCCCATACAACTTAAAACAATAGCGATTAGAGAACCACTGATAATCATTTTGGCCGTTGTTTTTTCACTTTTAAAGGTTCTATCCACATTCTCATCCAAAAAAGACCCCAAAAATTCGGCATTGGGCTCCAGTTTTTTCCAAGTTCGTTCTAAGGCTTCATAAGAGTTAGCCATGTTTTTAGGAGCCACTTTCGCATAGGCATAAGTCAATCCCCAATCCCTACTCATGTAAAAAGTAATAGGTTCAATAGCCCGGTCCAAATCCTTAAAATTATAATCTTTGATGACCCCAAGTACAGGATAATAAACACCATCCTCAATTTCCAATTGCGCCGAAAGTGGGTCTTCCTCTGCCAATTCCTTGGCCATAGATTCATTAATGACCACTCCTAAACTATCAGCGGCACTTTCAAAATCTCTTCCTGCCACTAACTTTAATCCCAAGGTTTTGATATACTCATGGTCTACCACTAAAAAATCAGTAGTTACAACTCGACCTTTATATTCAAAACCAATTTTACTAGAAGATCTACTACCGTCCTTACCGAGTCCTAAGTTATTATCGGCCCCACTGACAGCAATGATATCTGGATTACCCCTTAATTCATCGCGTAATAATTCTACCACATCATTACTGTTTCTTTTACCATTTAAGGGAAAGGAAACCACCTGCTCCTTATCATAACCCAACTCTTTGTTACGCATATAGTCTATCTGCCCCCATAACACTAATGTTCCTATAATCAACAGTATGGCAATACCAAATTGAAACACCATAAGCACATCTCTAACTTTATTGCTCCCAGTAGATTCCAATTTTCCTTTTAAAGATTGTATAGTTCCCAAACGACTCATCAACAAAGCAGGATACCCACCAACAATCATGGTTATTAAAACGACAATACCAAACAAACCAATCAAAACGGTAGGTTTCAACAACATTTCTACTGAAATATTTGTGTTGAAGAGGGTCTTAAAATCATTCATCAATGCCAAACTCAATAGTACGCCTATACTTATGGATACCAGAAAGACAAATAGACTTTCACTCCAAAACTGAAAGAAAAGCTGTGTTCTTTGAGCTCCCAAGGTTTTACGCATACCGATTTCCTTTAGGCGTTTAGCAGATTTGGCAATACTCATGTTGATGTAGTTCACACAGGCAATGAATAAAATAAGAAATGCCACGCCTAAAATAAGATAGGGCATGTTTCTGCTTATTTCTATAAATCCACTATTAAGACTCGTAAAATGAATATCTGTCAAGGGCACCAATCTTAGGTCTATAAATCGGCCATTGGAATCTGCGGATGCCCCATCCCTTTGCAACATTTCTATACCCTCTTTATAATGGAGGTCTACAAAAGATTGACTACTTTTTTCAAAACCAGAAGCGGTTACTCCTTCATCTAGCTCAACATACACATCATGGTATTGAGAATCCCATTTCTCCTTATTTTCAAAATAGTCTCTATGACTCTCAAATCGAGCGGCTATTTCAAATTCTAAACTGCTTTGCTGTGGGAAATCTTCGGAGACGGCACTAACTGTAAAAGGTTTTTCAGTGCCATTAACCAAGAGATTCAAGGTCTTACCAATGATATCTGTAGAACCAAAAAGTCTATCCGCTGCTTTCTTCGTCAACACAACAGAGGAAAGGTCATTCAAAGGCTCGTTCTCATTTCCGTTGGAAATGGGAAAACTGAATATGGAAAAGAAATCTTTGTCCACCCAAACAACATCCATATCCACTTCCTTATCGTTGTAAAAGGCAAGGGTACCATCCTGTAGATATCTGGTAATTCGTTTTACTCCCGGAACCTCAGCGTCCAAAGCTGGTGCAAGGGGTGCAGGTTGCACAGTGCCTGCTTCTGGACCTTTTGGGGTTTGCTGGGTTCTGACAATTTTATAGATGGATGCCCCGTTTTCATGGAAATTATCAAAGGAAAGCTGATACATAGCGGCCATCCCCAATAAAATAGCTACTGCAAAAGCAACTGATAAACCAATAATATTTAAAGACGTATTTGTTTTATCCTTTATTAGGTTTCTCCAAGCGATTTTCAGATAGTTTTTGATCATGATTTTTGATTATTCTGAATGATGAAAATTTTATTCTGTTCTTAAACTTTTTACAGGGTTAGCCTTTGCCGCTTTGATTGCCTGAAAACTTACCGTTAATACCGTTACCAACATGGCACCGGCAATGGCCAATGCAAAAATCCACCACTTTAAGATGACCCGGTACGGATATTCCTGTAACCAGCCGTTCATGATGAAATAGGCAATAGGCACAGCGATAAAACAAGAGATGACCACCAATTTCAAAAAGTCTTTGGAAAGCATATTCCATACATTGAAAATAGTAGCTCCCAATACCTTGCGCACTCCAATTTCCTTCTTTCGCTGCTCGGCAACAAACGAGGTGAGACCAAAAAGACCCAAACAGCTAATTAGAATGGCCAAAGCCGTAAAAATGCCAGATAGAGTACCTATACGTTCTTCCGAAGCGAATTTCTCCCCATATTGGGCATCCACAAATTCATATTCAAAAGGAATATCCGGAAAGTGCTCTTTAAAAACGCGTTCTACCACAGCTAGGTTCTGTCCCGCACTTTGCTTAGGATTCAATCTTAAGTTATAGTAACTGGCATTATTGAAACGGTCATATACATACATCCCCTGTTTAACAGGCTCGTATGGAGACTGTGTAATCATATCTTGTACTACACCGATGATTTTTAAGGGTGGATTTGGGTCTTCTTCATCGTCATCTTTTAAAAACATGCCTACCGGATTTTCCATACCTAAGTATTTCTTGGCAGATTCATTGATCAAAACCCCTAAAGAATCGGTGGCAAAATCTCGAGAAAAATCCCTCCCTTCTAGAATTTTAAGGTTCAACGATTTTGCATATTCCGGTGAAACTTCGGTCCATGCCAAATCTTCTTGAAAACCTTCGGGTTTTCCCTCCCAGGTAAAGCCACTTCTATTAGACCATATTTGTGTGGTGGGGCTACTGGAAGTTGACATTTCTACAACCGCATTTGAACCCAAAAACTCACTACGCATCAAATCATATTTCCCAAAAAAGTCTTCACTAAATGTCGGTATCTGTATCAATCCTTCCTTATCATAACCCACGGGGCGATTTTTAGCATAATTGATTTGCTGCATTACGATGACCGTACCAATGATAAAGGCTACCGATACCGTAAACTGTACCACCACCAATATTTTTCTGGGAAGCCCTGCATATTTACCCGCTTTAAATGTTCCTTTTAAAACATCAACCGGTCTAAATGACGAAAGATAAAGTGCAGGATAACTACCTGCCAATAGGGAGGTAAATAGAATGAACAAAATCGATATCAGCCAAAATCCTCCATTATCCCAAGGGAAAGAAATCTCCTTTTTAGATAATTCATTGAAGCCGTTCAAAGAAACGAGAACGATCAATAGGGAAACGATAAATGCAAATAGCACGACCAAAAAAGATTCGCTTAAAAACTGATAAATCAACTGACCGCGTTGTGAACCTATTGATTTTCGAATACCCACTTCTTTACCACGTTTTTCTGACCTAGCCGTACTCAAGTTCATAAAATTGATACAGGCCAAAAGCAGTACAAATGCCCCGATGATACCAAAAAGCCAAACATATTTTATACGTCCGCCATTTTGCTTACCATTTTCAAAACTGTTACGCAGGTACCAGTCCTCCATCGGAAAAAGAAAAAGCTGAGGATTAAATTCCGCTGAGTTTGGGTTTAGGTTTTTCTTTACATCTTTAATGGTATTGGTGATTTTCTCGAAGGAGGTATTATCGGCAATTTGAACGAACATTTGAAACGAGTTGTTACCCCATTGGTCTTCTGCATTTCGTATCCATTCATTGTTGGCTAAATATTTTTCCCATGGAATTATAAAATCGGTATCATTGAAGGAATTGTTTACGGGTATATCCTTGTACACGGAACTAACATTCAATTGATGTTGGTTGCTTACCGTTACTGTTTTTCCAATGGGGTCTTCGCTTCCAAATAAAGCATCAGCCGTGGAGGCTGACAACATGATGGAATTGATTTCTCGTAGTCCATCTTTATCCCCTTTGATGATTTCCAGACCAAAAAGTTCGGGACCTTTTTGTTGCATATAATTGCCAGGTCTGGACATACTTTTCTCTCCGTATTTTAAATAATGGTCATTGGTCCAGGAACACATAATCAAATGCTTGAAATTATCGCTGAAGCCATCACGTAATCCCTTTTCCAATGGTCTAGGAATCGCTGGGCCGGTTCCAGTTTCCCCATTAAAGGTCTGTGATTGATAGACCTGCGCTATTTTATCCTTATTCTTGAAGTAACTGTTATAGGAAAGCTCGTCCAATATCCACAGACCTATAATCAAGGTAACGGCCATACCCAAAGCCAACCCGCCTACATTGATGAAGGTATACCCTTTGTTCTTCCAGAGATTTCGCCAAGCGATTTTTAAATAGTTTTTAAACATGATGAGTGTTTTTTGATGATTGATGTTTATTGTTATTAATTCATTCTACCATAAAGAGTGCTATAATATTCAAATGTTTCATTCTGAGCGTAAACTTTTTACCGGATTTGCCCTAGCTGCATTTATCGCTTTAAAACCCATAGTCATCAGTGCAATACCCAAGGCCAATGCACCGGAGAAAATAAATACCCACCATGGAATTTCAATCTTATAGGCAAAATCCTGTAGCCATTTATCCATAAAATACCATGCAAATGGTGATGCTATCAGTAGTGCGACAACGATGACCTTAACAAAATCTATCGCAAGGAGTTTCACGATTTCAGAAATGCTTGCTCCCAAAACTTTCCGGATTCCTATTTCTTTTGTTTTTTGCTCAGCGGTAAACGCTATCAATCCTAATAATCCCATACAAGCAATAAAAATGGTAAGGAATGAAAACACCCCAAACAAGCTTGCCTGCCTTTGGTCAGCGATATACGCCGCGTTCAAATCATCATCTAAAAAGGAATACTCAAATGGAGTATCTGGCTGGTAATTTTCCCATTTCCCTTGAATGGTCTCAATAATTTCCTTTGTGTTCTTTCCTCCTATTTTTAAGGTGATGTAAGAAACCCCAGTATCATAACTTTTTGATGTATTTGAAAATAATGCAAATGGCTGAATGTGACTATGAAGAGATTCTAAATTGAAATCTTTTAGGATACCTATTACCTTGTAAGATTCCATATTTCCACCGGGATAGCGAATCATACTCCCAATTGGATTTTCCCAGCCTATTTGTCTTGCCGCAGCTTCATTGATAACGACGGATAAGGAATCATTAAATCCTTTATCGAAGCCTCTTCCTTCCTCTAATTTTAAATCTAGTGTTGAAATAAAATTCTCATCCACCAAATAGGATTGGAGTGATATATCCTTGGCTACATTATCATTTGAACCCATAGCTTCTGGTACATAAAAGTCTCCAAAATTACCTTTGGTCAACATACCCGAAGAAATTGTGGCGCTTTTAACCTCCGACAGGGTTTCTAATTCCTGCCTAAAAGATTCTTGGCTAACCCCAAGTTTCTCAACATGTGGCAGGACAATTAGGTTTTCCTCGTCATAGCCCAAATCTCTATTTTGGGTATACTTTAGTTGGAGGTACACCGTGCTGGTTGCAATAACCATGATTATTGCAATCGTAAACTGAAAAATGACCAGGCCATTCCTTATAAAGCCCCCTTTTTTACTAGAAATACCATGCACTCCTTTAAGGATGTTAACAGGCTTAAAAGAAGTAAGATAAAAAGCTGGATATGTTCCAGATAAAAATGCCGTTAGAATGACTAAACCAAGAATAATCAACCAAACCCCATCTTGAAATATGGACTGAAAGGTTAAATGCTTTCCTGAAAGTTGATTAAAATAAGGTAATAGTACCCACACCAATAGAACTGAAAATACTGTGGATATACATGTGTATAAAATAGCTTCAGAAAGAAACTGTTTTACCAGTTGAGATTTAAAAGACCCTAAGACCTTTCGTATTCCAATTTCTTTACTCCGTTTCGATGATTGTGCCGTTGCTAAATTGATGAAATTAACACAGGCCAAAACAATGATGAAAAAAGCGATTAATCCAAAAATGTAAATATTCTTGATACTGTTTTGTTCGGTAATTCCAGATTCTATCTCCCCTGAATATAAGTGAATATCCGTCAACGGCTGAAGATGTAAATCCCATTTGTTGCCCTTTTCCAAGAATTCCTCATAAGGCTGTCCTATTCTTTCAAAAGCGCCGGCTGCATGTGTTTTTAACAAGGCCGGGAATTGCGATTCCAAATGTGCGAGGACATTAGGATTTGCAGCAGCTTTTTCCGTCAGCTTAACATAAGTTGCCATATTTAACCAAACCCAGCTCCAATCAAAATACTTGACACTTTCAAAATTGTCAACGGGAAGCAGGATATCAAACTTAACTGAGGCTTGCGAATTGGTCATATCCTCTAGAACTCCCGTTACCTTTAATGGTTTTCTATCCTTGCCATAGAATAGCGTTTTTTCCATAGGGTCAACATCCCCAAAATACTTTTTGGCAATGGAATTGGTAATCACAACACTATTAGATGCTACCAAACAGGTCTCGGCATCTCCTTTTAATAAAGGGTAGCTGAGTACCTCTAAAAAATTAGGATCCACGGCATAAATACCTGCTTCATTAAATACCTTTTTTTCCGAGTTGTTTTTATATTCGATAACATCAACTCCGGGTCTGTAAATTCTTGTGTAACTCTCTATCTCGGGAAAATTATCAACCAGCGTCTTCCCTGCGGGAGGTGGCGTATACCCCGCATAAAACTCGCCGTCTCCCATTTTACCATCAATGTTTACCCGATATACCTGTTCAGCCCCAGTAAAAAATCGGTCATAGCTTAGTTCATCGTTTATAAATAGGGTTATCAGAATAACACTGGTTAATCCTATAGCAAGTCCGGAAATATTTATAATACTATTGCCTTTATACCTAAAGGTGTTTCTAACGGCGACTTTTAAATAATTTTTAAACATGATTGCTGATCATTTGATTAATGATACTATTATTCTGATCGTAAACTTTTTACAGGATCTACAATGGCTGCTTTGATACTTTGGTAACTCACGGTAAGCACTGAAATCAATACCGCCAAAAAGGCCGATAGACCAAATACCCACCAAGGAATGTCTATTCGATAAGAGAAATCCTCTAACCATTTGTTCATAATAAACCAACCTAGTGGTAAAGAAATTAAAATGGCCATACCCACCAGCTTTAAGAAATCTAGGGTAAGCCTCATAGATATTTGACCAACGCTTGCACCCAAAACCTTACGCACACCGATTTCTTTAACTCGCTTTTCCGCATTAAAAGCAGCTAAGCCGAATAACCCTAAGCAAGCTATCACTAATGAAAGTATGGTGAAAATGATAAAAATAGTACCCAATCGACGCTCACTTTGGTAAGTATCATTGAAGGAATCTTCCATAAAATAATAGTTGAAAGGTTCACCGGGAACGATGGAGTTCCAAACACCTTCAATCGCAGAAACGGCATTCTCAAAATTACCACCCTCCAACTTTACCGCCATGGCATAGGCGTCATCAGATAGATAAAGGCTAACCGCATCAATTTCTTCTTTCAAAGAATCTATATGAAAATCCTTAACCACACCGATTATGGTAAAGTACTCCGGATTTTCAGTGTTCAAACCTGATGTATACCGCATGCCTAGTGCTTCCTCTGGAGTCGACTTCATAAGCTTTACAGCCCTTTCGTTTACGATAATTGCCGTTGAGTCGTTTCCGAAGTTTTTATCAAAATCCCGCCCCGATACAAATTCAAAATCCATAGTAGAAACGTAATCATAATCTACACCCCAAGTCTGCATGCTCACCGCATTTTCTTGGTCTGTAAGGCCTTCCTCAGGACTAAAAGTGGAGTCACTCCTACTCGATGGTGTCGGGAAAAAACTACTTAGGGTAGCATTCTTTACAAAACTTAATTGTCTCACTTGTTCCTTAAAAGAATCTACCTTACCGCCTGCCGTATATACATCGTTTATAATTAAAACTTGGTCCTTTGAAAAACCAAGATCCTTCCCTTGAATAAACTTTAACTGTTGGTACACGACGAGCGTGCTTATTATTAAAAAGACAGAAATCGCAAACTGAAAAACAACGAGCGAATTTCTAATGTTTCCACCACCAACACTACTTTGCCCCCCACCTTTCAGCACTTTTACCGGCATAAATCGGGACATAAAAAACGCCGGGTAACTACCCGATAAAAGTGCTAATAACAGGACTGAACCTAATAAAATCAACCAAAAAAATGGATTTAAAAATGGAATGGAAATTTCCTTTGCCGCCAAGCTATTGAAAAAAGGCAAGGCTATGATGGCCAAAAGTAATGCCAATGCTAAAGAGAGAAAGGAAATTAAACCTGACTCTACCAAAAACTGCCGAATCAAATCCCTTTTATTGGAACCCAATGTTTTACGCACCCCTACCTCTTTCGCCCTTTTTAAGGAATGTGCCGTAGAAAGATTCATGAAATTGACACTTGCCAATACTATTAGAAAAATGGCGATAAACGAAAGTATATAAATACTTTGCATGTCATTATTAGCACTCATTTCCGCTACCAAATTAGAATTCAAATGAATATCAGCTAAGGGTATGCTACTGTATACCAAGTAATTTCCTGACGATTTGAATTGTTCCTCGGTAATACCTGGCATTACTTTTTGTACTCCCGGAATAACATATTTTCCTAAAAATCCTTCTAAAGGCGCCTGTATATCTTCAGCATTAGCCGTTGGAATAAGCTTAATGAACGTATTGTAATTATTACTTCCCCAATTCACCTCTTTGGAGTCATCATAACCCTCCATAGATTCAAACACGGTATAATCCCTTAAAAACGAATTTTTGGGCAGATCATCTATAACCCCTGTAACCGTATAGGTCTCCTCATTATTCAATAATAGACTTTGACCAACAGCATTTGCAATACCAAAATGCTTCTCGGCTGCAGTTCTGGTCAACACCAAAGTATTAGGATTACTCAATGCCGTCTTGGCATCTCCAAAAAGTAAGTTTATGCCAAACATTTCGAAAAATGTGGGGTCTACAAGTGTGGTGTTTTCTTCCTTTACATTAGCTTCTGCATCTATTTTTTTCAACAATGAACTCCCTCTAGTTCTGAAACGGGTCACTAATTCAACTTCTGAAAAATCGCTTTCTACAGCACCTGCCAAAGGTGCAGGAGTTACTGCAAAATTTCTGGCATCACCCCCAAATTTAATAGCTACATTGATTCTGTGAATTCGTTCCGCATCAGCGAACATTTTATCGTAACTGAGTTCATCATAGATGTATAATGAAATAAGTAGTCCGCCAGCCATGCCAATGGCAAGTCCGAAAGTATTCAGAAATGTAAAAAAGGGTTGCTTTTTTAGACTCCGCCAGGCAATTTTGATATAGTTTTTGAACATGATTGATGATTTTTGATTGATGCTTCGACTGCGCTCAGCACAGATTAATAGTTCTTTATTCCGTTCTCAAGCTTTTTACGGGGTTGGCAATGGCTGATTTTATCGATTGAAGCCCAACGGTCAAAAACGTAATCACCAATGCGAAAAGACCCGCTAGGACAAATACCCACCATTGTATATCAATACGATACTTAAAATCTTCTAACCAGCGCTCCATAAAATAGTAGGCTAATGGTACGGCTATTACCAATGCTATAAGCACGAGTTCAATAAAATCCTTCGTTAACAATCGAACCACAGAACTAACACTTGCTCCCAATACTTTTCTGATTCCTATTTCCTTTTTCTTTTGCTCTGCCACGAAGGAAACCAAACCAAAAAGCCCCAAACAACTTATTAGTATTGCCAAAGCGGTAAATACCATCGAGATTTGACCCAGTCGTTTTTCTTCGTCATACAGTTTTACGACCTCTTTATCCACAAACCTATAATCAAAGGGAACATTCTTTACAGTGGACTTCCATTGCTGTTCCAAGCTGGTCAATAATTGCTGATAATTAGTAGTTTGAGTCTTAATGAATAACCAATTGGGTTCCTCTTCCTTGTAAAGAAATAATGGGGCTATTTCATCCTTTAGCGATGCAAAATGATAGTCTTTGGCAACCCCGATGATTTGCATCTCATTAGTGTCATCCCCAAAACTTTGTATCAACCTAGCGCTTAAAGCATCTTCTTCCTTGATATTAAAGATCCGTAATGTGGCCTGATTTACAATTATTTGCCCCAGAGTATCTGCCGGTGAAAATTCTCTTCCATTTATTAAGGGAATATTCATTGTTTGAAAGTAACCTTCGCTTATGCCCTGACGTTTTACAAGAATATTATTCTCACGATTACCTCCTGGCAAGTACAGCCCATTATCATTTAAAATCGCCTCTGATGGCGCATAATTACCGCTGGATACGTTTAGCACCCCAGGTATGTTCAAGAAAGAGGATTTAAGGGATTCGAACTTGCTGGATGCTTCGGCCGTACCAATTCTCAAGGCCAACAGATTTTCCTTGCTAAAACCTAGATCTTTATTTTGGGTAAACCGAAATTGCTGAGTAACAATAATCACAATGGCCACCAAACTAATGGAAACTACAAATTGAAACACGACTAAGGCTTTCCTAAAAGTACCATTCCCAGATTGTAGGATTGTGGTACTTTTTAATGCCCTAATTGGCTTTATGGAAGATAGAATGATTGCGGGGTAAATACCCGAAACTAGACCAGTAATAATACCTATGCCCATTAAAATACTAGCAATACGCCAATTCAACAAATCCTGGTATACCAAACTGGCATTGGTAAGTTCATTTACCAAGGGTAACAGTAGCATGGTAATGGGAATACTAATAAGCATGGCAAAGAGGGACAATAACAAGGACTCCCCTAAAAATTGCCGCATTAAACTATTTTGGCCAGCACCAACTACTTTTCGAATCCCTATTTCCTTGGCTCGTTTACTTGCCCTTGCGGTACTTAAGTTTATAAAATTGATACAGGCAACAAGTTGTATGAAAAATGCCAATGTCAGTAAAAAATAAAGATAGTTTACATTGGAAACTTCATGGATTTGATTCTTTCTTTCAGCAGAATACAGATGAATATCTGAAACGCTCTGCAGTTTTAAAACTTTACCGTCCATTCCGGCATTTGCGAGGTCTTGAGCGCCTCTTTCCCTAATAAATTCAGGCAATTTTTCCTGCAACCCTAATGCATTTGCCTTTGAATTCAATTTCACATAGCTATACACAAAATTATTGGTCGCAAAATCCTGAAAGCTTTGTACAAAAGTCCCCATTCCCGGAGTACTCATACTCACGATATAATTGGGCTTTAAATGCGATTTGGCATAATTTTCATCAAAAACCCCAGTAACGGTAAGTGTTTGTGCGTTTTCCCCACTTCCCCATCGTACCGCTTTCCCTAAAGCATTTTCTTTACCGAACATCTTTTTTGCCAAATAAGAGGAAAGCACTAAGTTATTTGGTCCGTTCAAAGCAGTCTCTTGACGTCCTTCCAAAAACTTGTAGCTAAATACTTTAAAGAACGTAGAGTCGGCCATATAGACCCTCGATTCGTAATAGGCATCGTCACTATCAGCGGCACCGATCAAATTACTATAAAATACATCAGTCAAAAATACACGCGTAGCTTCTTGGACCTCTGGAAAATCTTCTTTTAGGGCAAAGGCAATGGGAGGAGAGGCCGCTGCCGTATCAAAACTATCTGCACCGTCCCTTTCTATAATAGTTTCCACTCTATAGATCGCTTCCGCATTTTCATGATGCTCATCATATCCCAATTGTGCAAAAACATATAAAAATATAGCCAGGCAGCTAACCGTACCTACCGTAAGACCCAATAAATTAATAATGGTTTGCTGCTTGTTTTTCCAAAGATTCCGCCAAGCGATTTTGATATAATTTTTAAACATGACTGCTGATTTTTGATTGACTTTTTAGGTAATATCCATGATGAGGGGATAGGTTTGGTAGGATTCTAATTGATTGATGAATAAACTCCTTGCTTTAGATCATGGCACCAATGGCCCTATTCTGACTTTCCGTTACGATTTGACCATCGAAAAGATTGACTACTCTGTGTGCAAAATGTGAATCATGGTCAGAGTGGGTCACCATGACGATGGTGGTTCCTTCTTGATTCAATTCGGTCAATAAATTCATGACCTCCAGTCCGTTTTTAGAATCAAGGTTACCGGTTGGCTCATCTGCCAAAATCAATTTTGGATTCGTAACTACAGCCCTAGAAATGGCCACACGCTGTTGTTGACCTCCAGATAACTGTTGTGGAAAATGTTTTTCTCTGTGAGCTATTTTCATACGTTCCAATACCTTCATCACCTTTTCCTTGCGTTCTGCCTTACCCATTTTCAAGTAAATCAAGGGTAATTCTACATTTTCATAAACCGTAAGTTCATCGATCAGATTAAAGCTTTGAAAAACAAAGCCCAAATTTCCTTTTCGCAATTGGGTACGTTGACTTTCCTTTAATCCACCTACTTCATTTCCGGCAAAATTGTAGCTGCCATCGGTAGGGTTATCGAGCATCCCGATAATATTAAGTAGGGTAGATTTACCACAACCGGACGGACCCATAATGGCCACAAATTCGCCATCCTCCACATGAAGGTTTACATTGTTCAATGCCAAAGTTTCTACTTCCTCTGTTCTGAAACTCTTTTTTAAATTTTTAATGGTGATCATTGCTAATGGTTTTAATTGTTATGTAAAGACATCTCGACTATACCGGATGTGACACTTTATTTACTATTTTAAGACTATTCGTTCCGCTTCCCCAAAATTGTCATAATTACTGGTGATAACTTCTTCTCCTGCTTGTAAACCTTCCAAGACTTCATAAAATCTGGAATTCTGTTTTCCTATGCGGATATTTCTTTTAATCGCTTCCTCTCCATTAGGCCCCACTACAAAAATCCATTGACCGCCTGTACTTTGAAAAAAGCTTCCTTTTGGCAATAACAAGGCATCATTGGATTCTCCCAATTGCAACTTGATATTATAACTCTGGCCCGTTCTAATCGTTTCCGGTTTTTTATCGGTAAACACTAAATCGACTTTGAACCTCCCATTTCGTACCTCGGGATATACTTTACGCAATCGCAACGGAAATTCAGAACCATTACGCTCCAATACCGCTGTTAAATCGCGCTTTACACGATCAATATAGTGCTCATCAATATCCGCCTCTATTTTATAATCGGTTAGGACATTGATTTGTCCTATACGTTGGCCCTGGTCAATATTCTGACCTATTTCGGCATCCAAAAATCCCAATTGTCCATCGGCAGGTGCTCTTACATTTAAATGATCTAAGCGTTGATAGACCATACCCAAGGTTTTTTGCATACGATTTAAATCGGCCTCCAAAACCGGCAAGGATTTTTCCCGTAACTCATTATCGTTCTCTGTCTGAAGTTTTACGATTTCATATTGCTTTTGAGATAGCTCATAGTTTTCCTTGGACAATTGATACGCTTCTTTAGAAATCAACTCATCCTTGTAGAGCGACTGATTTTGCTCGAAATTTCTTTTTAATCGTTGCAAATCTGTACTTGCCGTGGCTAGTGATTTTCTACCTTCCACCTGTCTGGAATCAAAGTTCAGTTTGGTGGATCGTAAATCGTTCTGTTTTAAGGCCAAGTTACTTTCACTCGCCAAAATCTGCTCGTAGAGGTTCATATTTTCCAATTTAAGGATGATATCTCCCTTTTTAACAATGGCACCTTCTTCAATTAGCTTTTCACTCACACGACCACCTTCATAAGCATCCATATAAATCGTGGCGATGGGGGCCACATTACCATTTATAGTGATGTAATCATCAAATTTACCATCTGTTACTTGTGCTATAGAAAGTTTATCCTTTTCTGTTCTAAAGGTTGATACCGAAGATGCGAACAAGAGCTGATACCCTACAAACAACACCAAAATACCTATAGCGATATACCCAAAATGTTTGGGCTTTAATCCTTTCTTCTTTTCTAATTTTATATCCATTTTATTCGCTTGTTCGTTGATGATTGTCCTTTTATTTTACTTCTATCAATAATGAAAATCTTCGGTCGCAATTCATGCTTTTGTTTTGGCAAGCAAAGATGTTTCTCATTTATTATTTTCTCTTTTCTGAATACTCACTTCTAATTACTAAATAAGCTCATCGGTTTATATTAAAAACAGGCAGCCCTCTGTAAAAATCTAAAGTACTTTTATTAATTTCTGACCGTAGTTTCACCTGTAAGTTTTCATTCTGGGCACTAGCAAATAAATTTTTTGCCGTAAACAATTCTAAGCGCATTGATCAACCCCTTCTCATATCTTTTTTGGGCAATGGTAAAAGCCAGGTTCTGAGCTTCCACTTTTTGGTTACTTTGAACCAGCTCTACCAAAAGTGAGTTATAATCCTGTACCAATTGCTGAATGGCTTGAAAAAGTACTTGTTCCTGTGTTTTTAAATTATTCTCCGCCCTAAGCTTTTCAATTTTAGATTGCTTTACCCTAGACCTTGCAGACCAACCGTTACTTATGGGAACGTTTAAATTAACCCCAACATACTGAAAGGTGTTATTCTTGAATTGCTCCCTAAACGGCAAAGTGTTTCCCAAGGTATCACGGGTGGTTTCAAAATAACCAGTACCCGTTCCTGCAAAAAGCGAGAGAGATGGGTAAAGCCGGCCTCTAGACACGGCCACCTGCTTTTTTGCAGCCTTAGTCCTTAATTCTTGCGCTTTTATCAAGGGCAAAAACTCCCGGGCTTCACCATAGATGGAATCCGATTTAATTTCATTCTCACCTAAATCTTCAGACGCCAACTCCAACTCTTTTTGAATACTAATATCCGAAGCATCCTGTAGATTCATTTCTTGAATAAGCGAAAGCTTGGCAGCGGCCAATTGATTTTTACTTTGGGTAAGGTTCAATTTATCGGTTAAGAGTAAAGATTCCGCTTCATATAAATCGGCCCCGGCCTTTAAGCCCAATTCGATTTGCTTTTCCACCAAATCATAATTGGACTGGGAAACATTCAATTGTTCCTGTGAAATCGCCACGAGGCCTTCAGAAAACTCAATATCATAAAAAGCTTGCATTACCCTAAAGGCCAATAAAAATTTCTGTTGCAATACTTCTTCTTGAGTAGCCTTATACAGGAACTTGGAAGCCTTAATTGAATTTATTTTCTGAAAGCCCTGAAACAAATCGATGGAAGATTCCAAGGAATAATTGTTCGTAAAGAAATCTGTAGTAACGATGTCATTGGTGAACGGATCCGTACTTCGCCCAAAATTTACCGTATAACTAGACGATGCGTTTACAGAGGGTAATAAATTACGAATAGATTGCTTGTAGGTCTCCTTATTGGATAAGTTATTGTATTCAAAATCATTTAGCTGTAAATTATTTTCCAAAGCAAAGGAAACACATTCATCTAAAGTCCATCGATCTTGGGCCAGGACGGTTCCCCAGATGGACAATAGAAAAAAAGTCGTTATTTTAAATTTTTGATTCATTTCTTAATTGGTATGCCAAACCTTTTACTACTACTATGCCATAATTATATACCATTGATTTTCAGTTTTTTATAATCCTATTGAATTCTAATATTTTGAACCACTGTAAAAATGTTGTACAGATATTGTAAAATATTTTGACACTCTGTTTTGGTGGTGGCTTTCAATTTGTAGCTTTAGGAAGTAGAAAAAACACAGTACCCATGATCGATGCTAAAATTCTCGTAGTTGATGACACCAAAAGCGTACTGAGCGCTTTGGAAATATTACTGCAGTTTGAGTATAAGAGTGTACAGACCATCTCCAACCCCAATTTACTTTCTTCTTTTCCCAACCTTGTAGAGATAGATATCATTTTACTGGACATGAATTTTTCAGCAGGTGTAAATACCGGTAATGAAGGCTTGTATTGGTTACGGGAAATTAAAAAGAAGGCACCTCATATTTCAGTCATTATGATGACCGCTTACGGCGCAATAGAACTTGCGGTGGAAGCGCTAAAGGAAGGGGCATCTGATTTTGTTTTAAAACCTTGGAATAACGAACGACTTCTGGCCACTGTTAAATCTGCATATGAATTACGTAAATCGCAAAAAGAAGTCCTTCAATTAAGGCAAAAAGAAAGTAACCTTAAACAAGTCATCAACCAGAATAGTAATTATATCATCGGGAATTCAAAAGCTCTCAACAGTGTGCTGAGCTTGGTCCAAAAAGTGGCTAAAACAGATGTCAATATTTTGGTGACAGGTGAGAATGGTACTGGAAAGGAGTTGATTGCACGTGAACTGCATAAATCATCCGCAAGAAATACCGAGGTTTTCATTTCGGTGGACATGGGTTCCATTTCAGAAAATCTGTTCGAAAGTGAACTTTTTGGTCATGTAAAAGGTTCCTTTACGGATGCAAAGGAAGATCGGGCCGGCAAATTTGAAGCGGCCAATGGAGGTACGTTATTTCTAGATGAAATAGGGAATCTTTCGTTACAGATGCAGGCGAAATTATTATCGGTCATCCAGAACAGGGTCGTGGTGCGGGTAGGCTCCAATAAACCCATACCTGTGGATATAAGACTCATCTGTGCCACTAACGGTAATCTGGACCAAATGGTGACTGACGGACTCTTTAGGGAAGATTTGTTGTACCGTATCAATACCATACAGATTGAAGTTCCGGCATTACGTGATCGGGACGGCGATATTTTGATTTTAGCCGATTTCTATTTGAGAAAATTCGGCCATAAATACGGTAAACCAAGTCTAAAAATAAACCAACAAGCCCAAGAGAAACTAATGGCATATACATGGCCTGGGAATATTAGGGAATTACTCCACACTATGGAGCGTGCCGTGATACTTTCTGAAGGAAACGTTCTTAAACCCTCAGATTTTCTTCTAGAAACTAAAACTACTATTTCCACCGAAAACGGTCCCAAGACTTTGGAAGAAATGGAATTATTAATGATCAACAAGGCCTTGAATGAACACGAAGGTAATTATAGTGCGGCGGCAGACCAATTGGGGATTTCCAGACAGACCTTGTATAATAAATTAAAAAAATCAGGTAACTAATGGTCAGCAAAAGCATTTATTACCAACTGATTCTTAGGGTCATCTTTATGGCTATATCAGCATTATTAGCCGCTTACCTCTTTTTTAACCAAAATTATTTGATGAGCGGGATTATAGGTCTCGTGTTTATTGGACAGGCCTACAGTCTGGTCTATTATGTAAACCAAACCAATAGGAAAATCGCTTATTTCTTTGATGCCATTAAAAATGAGGATTTTACGTTACGATTTCCAGAGAAACTCAGTGTTAAATCCTTGGAAGAATTGAATCATAGTCTAAATATGTTGAACACCATGATTCAAGATATCCACCTCAAAAAACAAGCGCAGGAACAGTACTATCAAGAAATTCTGAGACAGGCAGATATTGGTATTTTTACCATCAATTCAAAAGGTCACATTTTATATGCGAACCCCACTGTACAAAACCTTTTGAATTACAGACCCTTAAACCATATTAAACAGTTAAAACAGATAGACCTTACATTATTTGGACTCTTTGAATCCTTAGAACCCTTTGAAAGTACTATCTATTCTTTAGGCAACGAAAGAGGTAAAAAAGAACTTACCTTAAAATGTACGCCCATCACCATCGAAGGGCAAAAACTATTATTGGTGATTGTTCATGATATTCAGAAGGAACTGGATGACAAGGAAACCGATTCTTGGGTAAAACTGATTCGTGTGCTTACCCATGAAATTATGAATACCATTACACCCATTACTTCTATCTCTGAATCTATTCTCAAATATTTTAAAAAAGGAACTGAAATCGCAACTCCAGAAGAATTTGGTGAACTACAGATTAAAAATACCGCAAAAGGATTGGAAGTTATCAAGGAACAAGGCAATGATTTGATGAGTTTTGTTCAATCCTATAGAACGTTTTTAAGTGTTCCTGAACCAGATCGAGAACTTATTCCCGCAAAAAAGATTTTGGAAAGGATAAAGCTACTGCTACAGGAGTACACGAGTGAGCACAACATAAACTTGGAATTCCATTATGAGCCTAACAACTTGGAACTTTATATAGACGAAAAACAGTTGACACAAGTGCTCCTTAACTTAGGTAAAAACGCACAGCAGTCCTTAGAAAACCAGGAAGATGGTCGTATTCTAATACAAGCAGGAATTGATGGGCAAGGTAAAAAATACATTACGGTAACGGACAATGGCCCCGGGATTCCGCCGGAAATGTTAGACGAAATTTTTGTTCCCTTTTTTACTACAAAGAATTCTGGAACAGGAATTGGGCTAAGTCTTACCAAACAAATTATGCGCTTACACGGCGGATCTATTCGTGTGGTTTCCAACGAAAATACCACGTTCACCCTAACTTTTGAATAACCCTTAAATTTCTGCTTCCAGCTCTTTGAACGGGTCCCAAAAATGTTTATCAAGATGTACGATTTGATAATCTACAATTTCAACTCCTTCACTTTCTAACAACTGTTGCATCAAGTTCGTGCCATCAAAATGATGTTTTCCAGTAAGCAATCCCGCTTTATTCACCACCCGGTGGGCCGGAATATCCTCCATAGTGTGCGATGCGTTCATGGCCCAACCCACCATTCTGGCACTTCGGGCAGCACCCAAATACTTGGCAATGGCACCATAAGAAGTTACCCGCCCCGCTGGAATCAAACGCGCCACCTGATATACTTTCTCAAAGAAATTTTCATTTTCAGGTTTCATGTCTTCGCTAGTTTTGATTGAATAACCTGATACTAGTAATCACAAAAAGAATCACCATTAATGCACTAAGAATGTAATTGCTGTTCTTTGAGAAGGCGTTTGTTTTATGCTCCATTTTATTAAAATAGACTACATAGATATACATGGCTAAAAAAGTTCCACTGCCCGCAGCTAAAATATAGAATACCTCATCTATAATCTTGTAGGTCATAATTCCTTGACCATGAAAGACCGTATTCAAGCCACTGTAATACGGTATGGCCAATAGATTAATTAGTGCCAAGAAAACACCTTTTGAAAAACTATTTCGCTTTTTAGCTTCTGTAACCACAAAAGGTTCTTTGTGCTGTTTCTTTGCTTTTAAAAAAAAGTAAATGGCCAAAACAAAAAAAACAAGCAAAGCCAATTGTAATAAAAGCTCAATAATATGCTGGTGTCTGGAAATGTACTTGGCTATACGTACCGCCAAATAGGTTTGCATCATTACGGCTATTGCAACACCCAAGCCAAAGATTACCCCATTCGCTTTTCCTTTTTCTACGCTTGTCTTGGCTGCATTGAGGTTTAGTAAACCAGGAGGCAATGACGCAAAAAAAGCGGCACCAAAGGTGAAAATAAATAAGATTGCCAATTGTTGCATGGAATCAGTTTACGCTGAACCTGATAAAGGTAATAGCTTTTCCTTTTTCAAGATACTGATTTTCATAGAAAGTCTGTATTTCAAGGACTTCTGCCGGACTTCCTTCATTCTTATAAATATCGTGATTGGAGTAATGCACTTCTAGACCCAGGCCATGAAGTAAACCCAAAGTGTACCCATGCATGAATTCACTATCGGTCTTTAGATTTATGGTACCGTTGGGCTTTAATACTTTCTTATACGCATCCAAGAATTTTTGATTGGTCATACGGTGTTTGGTGCGCTTGTATTTTATTTGCGGATCTGGGAAAGTGATCCAGATATCGGTTATTTCCTCTTTTCCAAATACTTGATCGATGAGTTCAATCTGGGTACGAACAAAAGCCACATTGGACAGGTTTTCGTCAATGGCCATTTTAGCGCCTTTCCAAAAGCGGGCTCCTTTGATATCGATTCCAATAAAGTTCTTGTTGGGAAATTTTTTAGCTAGACCTACTGTGTACTCCCCCTTGCCACAGCCAAGCTCCAGTACAATAGGATTATCATTTTTGAAATGCTCACTCCACTTTCCTTTCAATGGAAAACCATTGGTTACCTCATCTCGGGTAGGTTGAATGACGTTTGAAAACGTCTCGTTTTCTTGAAATCGCTTTAATTTATTTTTACTTCCCACAATCTTAAATTCTAAACAGCGGCAAAACTATGAAAAAAGTAAGGGGTACGGATTATTTAGCGCCCTGTATTTGAGTATTGCTCTTTTCCAAGGTAAAAGAAAATTCAGAACCGACCTCAACGGCACTCTCCACGTAAATTTTTTCGCCGTGTGCTTCTATGACATGTTTCACGATGGCCAAACCAAGACCAGAGCCCCCTTCTCGCCTACTACCACTTTGGTCAACCCTATAGAACCGCTCAAACAACCTTGGAATATGAACTTGCGGAATTCCTTCGCCATTATCCGTCACGCGTATGATGACCTTATTCTTTACCAAATTTTCAACACTCACCTCGGTAGTACCGTTTTCATTACCATACTTAATGGAGTTGACCAGAAGATTCGTCAGTACTTGTTGAATTTTCTCCTTATCCGCGTACACCAATACCAGATTCTTATAGTGAGTATCAAAGGTGAGGTTGATGTTCTTTTTGGCCGCTTTCATTTCCAAGAGGTCAAAAACGCTTTGTATGAGTTCGACGACATTAAAGGATTGTTTTTCCAAACTTAAATCTCCTACCTCCAGTTTGGTGATCAAGTCTAAATCCTTCACGATATAAATCAGTCGGTCTACGGCTTTGTTGGCACGGGTAAGGTATTTCTTTCGGATATTTTTATCCTCCATGGCACCATCCAGCAAGGTTTCCAAATAACCCTGCACGGTAAACAATGGCGTTTTTAACTCATGAGATACGTTCCCTAGGAAATCACGACGATATTCCTCACGAATTTTCAAGGTATCAATTTCAATTTTCTTATCCTTGGCGAATTTTTCGATTTCTGCGGTTAACGTGCGCATATCGGTAGTAACCGGGTAGGAAGGAAGCGACGAAGATTCCAATAATTCTACTTCGTCATAAATCCGCTTGATCCTTTTGTAGATAAACTTTTCTATCCTTATCTGAAGGGTAATAAATGAAGTTAGAAATATAAATAGGCTGGTTAATACCACCAAAGCCCAATGTAAACTATTGAAGGACCACAATAAAAAAGTGACCACAAGCGCAGAAATTACAGCTATATATACGGAAGAGCGCAGTGCAAAACGGTAAGATTTTTTTGAACGCAAGGGTGCCGCCATCTATAGTACAAACTTATATCCAACGCCCTTTACGGTCTTAAAATGATCTTCACCTATTTTCTCCCTTAACTTTCGAATATGCACATCAATAGTACGGCCACCTACAACCACCTCGTTGCCCCAAACCTTATCCAAAATCACTTCTCGTTTAAAAACTTTACTAGGTTTAGAAGCCAAGAGGGCCAACAATTCAAATTCTTTTCTGGGTAAAATAATCTCTTTGCCTCTTTTTATAATCTTATATTCTTCCCTATTGATCACAATATCACCCACTTGGGTTATATCTTCCTGTATATTCTCCTCGTTCTTAACACGTCTTAAAAGGGCATTCACCTTACTTACCAGCACTTTTGGCTTTATGGGTTTGGTAATATAATCATCAGCTCCGGCATCAAAACCTGCCACTTGCGAGTAATCTTCTCCCCTTGCGGTCAAAAAGGTAATAATGGTATTTTCCAAGCCAGGAGTTCTGCGCAATATTTCACATGCTTCGATACCATCCATTTCTGGCATCATTACATCTAAAATAATCAAATGCGGTAATTTTTTTTTGGCCTTGGCCACACCATCAGCCCCATTTTTGGCCGTAAATACCTCATAACCTTCCGAGGATAGATTGTACTCTACTATTTCAAGGATATCCGGTTCATCATCAACTAAAAGTATTCTAATGTCCTTCTTTTTCATCTGTAGAAATTTATTTGATTTTTAAAGGTCCGATGTAATTTGCCGTTCAACATTATGGTAGATATCCAGAATTGTTTAGGCTCATTTCGTGGTTTACTAATCTGGTTAATTCGGTCAAAAGTAAAGATAATACTATTACGGTTAGGAGGGTTAACATTGATTTAATGTAGTAACGTTTAGCTAACACTAACAAAATAAAGGTTTAACCTGGGGGTAACCTGACTTTTACAACCTCTCTCTTTCTTTGCGGCGGAAATAAGAACCAAATAACTAATGAAAAAACTCCTTACATTTTCCTTTATAATTTTCGCAACAGTTCTAAGTGCGCAAAGCACTGGAAGTATCGTTGGAAAATTAATCGATAAAGAATATAATGATGAACCGTTGGCTTTTGCTAACATATTAATTAAAGGTACTACTAAAGGTGCTACCTCAGATTTTGACGGTCTTTACGAAATATCAGATTTAGAGCCTGGTACTTATACCGTAGAAGTAAGTTATCTTGGTTATGAGACTGCTATCATACCCGGTGTAATTGTTGAGTCTGGTAAAGTAACTACTGTTAACGCTCCCTTAAGCGCATCAGAAGGCGTTGCTTTGGATGAGGTAGTAGTAACAACTTCAGCTAGAAAAGATTCAGAAACAGCATTGCTATTAGATCAAAAAAGAGCCGTAGAAATTAAAACATCAATTGGAGCTCAAGAGTTGGCGCGTAAAGGCGTAGGTGATGCGGCCGGTGCGGTTGCCCAAATTTCAGGTATTTCAAGACAAGAAGGAAGTAACAACGTATATGTTAGGGGTCTTGGGGATAGGTATTTGAACACCACTATGAACGGATTATCACTTCCTTCCAACGATATCAATAACAAGAATATGGATTTAGATCTTTTTTCTACGGATGTTATTCAGAATATCGATGTCAGTAAGGCATACTCTTCAAAATTCTACGGAGATTTCTCAGCAGGTAACGTTGACATTACCCCAAAAGAATACACGGGAGATGGTTTTTTTGATGTTTCTATCAATTCTGGAATAAACAGCAGTGCTGCAGGCAAGGACTTTGTGAAAAATGAAGGAACTGGGTATTTCGGTTTTTACAATCGCTACAACAGTAATCCTTTTGCCGTGATATTACAACATGGAATTGATCCTGTTCCTCATTCTGGTATTGACCCGGTAAATGCTGGAGGTGCTATTTCATTTGGTAAATCCTTCAAAGTTTTTGGTGAGGATTCTGAATCGCTATTAAGCTTTTTTGGTACCGCATCCTTTGACTCCAACTTCAGATTTTATGAAGGTAGTCAAGCCAATTACGGAACCAACTTAGACGTGCTTTTTCCAAGTGTGGAACGTTACGTTCATACCACCACTTCCACCGCCATGGCAAATGTTACCTTCAAAATCAACAACGACCATAAAATCAAATACAATTCGCTTGCCATAAACAGTTCAAGTGACGAGGTAGGTTATTACGGAACCAATGGTCAAGGTTTTAGTCAGGACCTGAATTCAGATGTTGGTTACTTCCAATTGAATTCCCAATTTAACCAGGACTTGATTTTTGTAAATCAATTGATTGGCGAACATCAATTTACCGAAAAACTAAAGCTTGATTATGGTATTGGATACAATAGGGTATTTGCACACGAACCGGATAGAAAAAGGGTAACCTTAAACAATTACAATACGTTGTTTGACGATGACCCTACATCTTTTCCTGATTTTGGACAACAAAATAACTTTAACACCCAGCGTTATTTTCAAAATATTGATGATGAGGAGTTGAATAGCAGCATCAATTTGGCATACAAGGCTTCCGAAAAGGTGAAATTGAATTTTGGATATAACGGTAGAACTAAAGAACGTATTTTTGATAACCAAAGATATGGTTTCAAAAACATCAATAATGACTTTCAAATTACAGACCCCAATAATTTAAATTCCATTTTCAATCTTGATAATTTCGTGGCCGGGTTGGCAGGCACCGGAGAAGGTTATCAAACTCACGTTTTTAGGGCCATTAGTCCAGAATTAACAGGTCTTACCCAAACTAGTGCTCCAGGAGAACTAGAAAATACCTACAAGGGAAAATTGGATATTTATGCGGGTTATGTTTCTGCAGAATTGAACTTAGGCGAAAAATGGCTATTTGTTCCCGGCATAAGAGTGGAGTCATTTGATCAAAGCATCGCTTTTGACGTAATCAACTTAAGACCAGATATTAATCCTGGTAAGAATGAGGTCAATGAACCGCTTTATTTACCTAGCTTAAGCATTAAATATGCATTGAATGAAGACCAAAACTTAAGATTATCTGCCAGTAATACTGTTTCCTTACCAGAATTTAAGGAAGTTGCGCCTTTTGTATATGAAGGTGTTACCCAGCGTATTGGCGGTAATCCAGACTTATTGGGCAGACAACCCATTGCAACTGTAAATTATAATAATGTATCTGACGTTTCCTATTCTAAAATCTTCAATTTAGACCTTAAATATGAATGGTTCTTTGGAAGAAACGAAATCTTCACTTTAGGTGCATTTACAAAAACCATTAATGACCCAGTGAATCTTGTTGTGGCAAATGATGCTACAGGTACTCAACGTTATTTTAGGACAGGAGAGAAGGCTACAGTTTATGGCGCTGAGCTAGAACTTAGAAAAACGCTTCTAGTCGATGAAGATGAACAACCAGAACTTTCATTTGGTTTTAATGCATCCTATATCTATACCGATCAAGATTTGTACGATGAAATTAGTGGCTCTTTTAGTACTACCTTCAATAGAGATTCTGATGAATTACAAGGTGCTTCACCACTTATTGTAAATGCTGATATTAATTACACCCCATCATTCGGCAACTACAAACCGGCTTTGAATCTTGTTGGAAATTATTACGCAGATAGAATTTATGCCCTTGGATCCGGTCAACTAGGTAACATCATTGAAAAGGGTATTCCAACATTGAATTTCGTTTGGAAAAACCAATTTGGTGAACATTTAGAAATTGATTTAAGTGCTAAAAACCTTTTGAATCCAACCTTTGAATTAAATAGAAAAATTGCCAATAACCAACAAATAATTCTACAAGATTATAAGCGTGGAATTGATTTTGGAATTACCATGAAATATAAATTTTAACATTAATAAATTTTAAACACTTTTAAACTTAAAGATAAAATGAAGAATAAATTTGTACTTGGATTTGCACTTGCCTCAGTATTATGGATGGCATCATGTGAAAAGGATGATACCGCGGACATCGTTATCAACAGCACTATTACTAACACAACCAATAATACTACCGGTGGTGGAGAAACTCCAACTACAGGGGAAACGGTAATGTTAGCCGGTTCTTACACTTCTGATTTAGTTTTGGACATCAATAATACCTACATTATCAATGGACCAATGATCATGGAATCTGGAACAACCTTAACTATTCCTGCAGGTATGACCGTAAAGGCAGAACCAACTGGGTCAGATGTATATCTTGCCATAGCTCAGGGAGCAAGAATTGTAGCAGATGGTAGTCAAAATGCACCTATTATTTTTACCTCAAATTCAGACAATCCTAAAGCAGGAGACTGGGGTGGCTTAATTTTATTAGGTAAAGCTCCTGTAAACTCAGTAGCAGGCACTGCTACTTCTACGTCTGAAATCGCCGGTCTTCCTTATGGAGGAACTGCTGCTGACGACGATTCTGGAGTATTAAGATATGTACGCGTTCAATATTCTGGTGGTAGCGCCGATGGACAATCTGAAAATAATGGATTTTCTTTTTACGGTGTAGGTAACGGAACCGTAGTTGATTATGTACAAATGTTCGAAGGTAAGGATGATGGTTTTGAATTCTTTGGAGGTACTGTTAACGTAAGCCACGTTTCCATTTTAAATGCTCAAGATGATTCTTTAGATTGGACAGAAGGTTTCTCAGGTAATGTTACGGATGTGTACATTGAACATAACGGCGTATCATGGGATAAAGCAATCGAAGCTGATGGTTATAATACGGACATAGGAAACAACTCAAGTCCTTTATATTTTTCCGCACCTAACGTTACAAACTTAACCATAATGGGTAAAGGTTCTGATAATTTGGTACAAGATGGAACTGCTGTTAGTTTAGGTAGCTATGAAGCTGTTCGTCTAAGAGCTGGAACTGCAGGTATTTTCACAAATGTGGTCATAAATGGTTTTGGTGAGGCTTTTGATTTGGATGGTGATGATACGGATAACCCTACTGGACAACAAGTTCTTGACGGTGCTTTACAGCTAGTAAACATTACTTTTAATGATGTTACTACCAAATATAAAAACGATACTGGCGCTACTTTTACCGATGCTGATTTCATTTCTGGTGAAGGAGCTGGTACGGGCACCAACTATTCCTCTTGGGGTACAGGTTGGACTGTTAGCAACTAAATAATAATTTTATATATAAAAAGCCCGCAAATTGCGGGCTTTTTTGCGTTTTGTCGAAAAAATATAAAGATTAGGCCTATCCCCTTGACTTTCAGGAATCAATATCCCTATATTTGTGGTACACGATTTGCAGTGACGTAGCGTATGAAGCACATTTACTTAATCCTCTTTTTTCTATTTATCTCTTTCAGCTACGGTCAAAGTGCCGGCAGCAATGGGGATATTGAGGGTTTTAGTATGTATCCAAACCCGGTCACTACTGGTAAAGTCTATATTACTTCAAGCCAGAACGCACCTAAAGAAATTCTTATATACGATGTATTTGGCACGCTTATCCTAAAAACAACCATTCTAGGTAAGGAACTCAACCTTGCCAATTTAGATGCCGGTGTTTATGTACTTCGCGTTTTGGAGAAGGACAAAGTCGCCACTAGAAAATTGATTGTTAAATAAGCTGTTCTTAGTCTTAAAATATATTACCTCCGTCTTATTCGGTTCGTTTAAATGCACCTTTTTTCCGATTAAAAGCAAGGTCTAACTCATTGACCTACATAATCTTAGCTTTCACAACATTTTTACGCCCACCCCTCTAGTTCTCTTTACTTTTATGGTGTTGAACCCAAATCAATACCCAAATGAAAAAAATCTACGTAGTGCTAATTATGCTAGTATCCATTGGCATGTATGCACAAGACTCCATCCGCTTCGATAATTTGAAGAATGATGAGATCTCTGGTTTTAAGTTGTATCCCAACCCGGCAACGGCAGATGTGGTTTATGTGACTACGGATAAAAATAATCTAAAGGAAATCAGAATCTATGATGTTTTTGGGGAATTGGTCCAGACCGATAGAATTTCAACCAAAACACTGAACATCTCTAAATTATCTCCAGGGGTTTATGTGGTTCAAGTCACGGAGAACGAAAAATCAATTACCCGTAAATTGGTGGTGAAATAATCTAATATCGATTCATTACAATTCCTTAATTAAGCACCTAAAAAATTTAAGGTTCAGTACCTTTGTGGCAACTTGGATAAAGCATGGCGCAAGAAGGTATTTTTAATATTTCTACAGAGAAAGATTTCCTTTCCCGCTCCCTAGATACTTTTCAGTTTCAACACGCCCACAATCCAGTTTACCGTGATTTCTGTGATTACCTAAATGTTGACCCAAAGTCCATAGATTCTTTGGCTAAAATTCCCTTTCTACCCATCGCATTCTTTAAATCAAAAAGTATCGTCAGTTCACCAAAAGAACCGGAAATTACCTTCACCAGTAGTGGAACTACGGGCAGCCTTACCAGTAAGCATTTGGTAACCGACTTATCCATTTATGAAGAAAGTTATTTAAAGGGTTTTAGATTATTCTATGGGGATATAACGGAGTATTGCGTAATCGCCCTTCTACCGTCCTACCTAGAAAGACAAGGTTCCTCCCTAATTTATATGGCGGAAGATTTGATTAAAAAATCTAACCATCCTGATAGCGGATTTTTCCTTAACGACTATGACGCCTTGTTCTCACTTTTAAAAAAACTGCAAGGTAAAGGCACCAAGACCTTAATTATAGGGGTTTCTTTCGCCCTCTTAGAATTTACGGAACGTTATCAACTACATCTTGATCAAAATACCGTGGTCATGGAAACAGGGGGAATGAAAGGTCGAAGAAAAGAAATGATCCGACAAGAATTACACCAACTTTTGAAAATAGGTTTTGGAGTTCCTAAAATCCATTCTGAATATGGTATGACGGAACTGTTATCGCAAGGGTATTCTAAAGGGGACGGAATCTTTGATTGCCCACCATGGATGAGAATTTTAATTAGAGATACAGAAGACCCGCTAAAAATTCAGGAAAATGGAAAAACAGGGGGAATCAATGTCATCGATTTGGCCAATATCAATTCCTGCTCTTTCATTGCTACACAAGATTTAGGAAAAATACATACCAATGGTTCTTTTGAAATCATTGGCCGTTTTGATAATTCTGATATAAGGGGATGTAACTTGATGGTACTTTAATCTTGCACCAATGAATATTCAAGCCCTGGACCATCACACATATTCCAGGTGTTGGCAATTCTTTTCATAGAAAGATACCTCAAAACCTCCGTACCGTCTCCATTACAACTTCCTAAAATGGTTTTACCAGTTTCATAGGTTAAATTCAGATAATGCTCCATATCCTCATCCTTTTCGATAACCTCAAAGGTTCCTGTAGCTTCAATAATTTCAGTATCAGTAGTTCTAGTTTTTAGAAAAGTACCATTTGGTGAAAAAATGTAATTCTCTTGCCATGACATTTCATCGCCGGTAGTTTCAGAACCTTCAATGTTGCCTGTCATTCTAACCAATTCCCATTTCTGGTCCGTATAAATGAATTGCGTTGAGTCCAAACCAAAATCATCTGGGTTGGAACAAGAAACACATACGATAACCGCTAAAAAAAGTAACTTTAAAATTCTCATGGTATTGGTCAATAGTTCTATTAAGATACCTTTTGTTCTGTATAGTTGCGCCTGTTTGATGTTAAATAAACATCAATTTTAATGTACTCAATAAGCATAAGAGAATAAAACAAGTAAAAATCAACAATTAAAGAATCATTTGACAGTGCGAAAACCTGTAGGCTGCCGAAACAATAAAAGGCATTCCGCCTAATCCTAAAACAAATTTGGTCTTCTAACGCTTCCCCGTAGAATAACTAACTTGAAAAAATACAACCCTATCTTAGTTTCGGTTAGTTTGCCATTTTAAGGATTAAATAATTAGCTGAGGCTACATAAAATCCGTCCGAAAAATAGCCTTTGCCTAATATTTTTTAAATGCGAAAATTACAAGAACCGGTTAATTATTTTATCACTAACACAAAGTAATTCTTCTTACCTCTTTGCAAAAGAACGAACTTACCGTTGATTAAATCGTCCTCGGTGATTACGTAATCTTCCTTTACTTTCTCCTTATTGACGGAGATGGAATTCTGCTTTAACTCCCTACGAGCCTCACCATTAGAACCTAAGAAATTAGTCTTTGCAGCTAGGGCTCCTATCATATCAAGGCCTTCCTCTAATTCAGATTTTGATAGTTCCGCTTGGGGAACCCCTTCAAAAACATCCAAGAACGTCTTTTCATTCAGCCCCTTTAAATCACTTGCGGTAGACTTACCGAATAATATCTGACTTGCTTTTTCTGCATTATCCAAATCTTCTTGCGAATGCACCATTACGGTAATCTCATCGGCCAATCTTTTTTGTAGTATTCGTAAATGTGGTGCCTCATTATGCGCCGCAATCAAGGCTTCGATTTCCTGTTGCCCGATAAACGTAAAAATCTTGATGTACTTTTCTGCATCATCATCAGACGTATTCAACCAATACTGGTAGAATTTGTAGGGTGATGTTCTTTCTGCATCTAACCATACGTTACCGCCCTCGGTTTTACCAAATTTGGTTCCATCCGCTTTTGTGATTAACGGACAGGTAAGTGCGTAGCCTTTACCATTCCCAATTCTCCTTATCATTTCGGTTCCTGTGGTAATATTACCCCACTGATCACTGCCGCCCATTTGAAGAGTACAATTGTATTCTTTATATAAATGCAAGAAGTCATAACCTTGCACTAACTGATAGGTGAATTCTGTAAAGGACATACCTTCTTTTGCTTCGGCCGATAGTCTTTTTTTAACCGAATCCTTCGCCATCATATAATTGACGGTAATATGTTTACCCACGTCCCTTATGAATTCCAAAAAGGAAAAATCTTTCATCCAGTCATAATTGTTGACCAGAACCGCAGCATTTTCACCATCCCCTGAAAAATCCAAAAAACGGGATAATTGGTTTTTCAATGCATTTTGATTGTGACGTAGGGTTTCCTCATCAAGCAGATTGCGCTCCGCTGATTTACCCGAAGGATCGCCGATCATACCCGTGGCACCTCCAATGAGTGCATACGGTTTATGACCTGCCAATTGAAAATGACGTAACATCATAACCCCCACCAAGTGTCCAATATGTAAAGAATCCGCAGTTGGATCTATACCCACGTACGCAGACTGCATTTCTTCCAATAAATGTTCTTCCGTTCCCGGCATGGCATCATGTAACATTCCACGCCATTGCAACTCCTTGACAAAATTTGATGTCATTCTTCCTATATTTTATTTGAATTGCAAATATAAATGGAATTCTCAGCAGTACCCAGTAGAACAAAGGAGGAATTTATACCGCCGTATTCCCTAACTTTGAAGCATGGTTCTAGTTACGGGAGGCACTGGTTTGGTAGGTTCGCATCTGTTATTGCATTTAATGCAAAACGAAGTGCCAACAAAAGCCATCTATCGATCACGGGAAACACTTGCAAAGGTTCTGAAGGTTTTCTCTTATTACTCTGAAAATGCGTCAGTACTTTTTGATAAAATTGAGTGGATTCAAGGTGATATCCTCGACATTCCATCCCTTGAAGAAGCCTTCAAAGGCGTTACCCAAGTGTATCATTGTGCGGCATACATTTCTTTTGACCCATCGGACTTCAATAAACTAGAAAAGACAAATAAAGAGGGAACGGCAAATATTGTAAATCTATGTATCGATAATAATATTCAAAAGCTATGCTACGTAAGTACGATAGGAGCAATAGGCAAAAATGTTGACCAAAAAAAGGTCGACGAGGAAAGCGCATGGTCCTTTCAGAACACCAATCCTTATGCCATCACCAAATATCTGGCAGAAATGGAAGTATGGCGCGGTGCACAGGAGGGACTCTCCATGGTCATTGTCAACCCAGGAGTTATTCTAGGACCCGGTTTTTGGGATACTGGAAGTGGTACTTTTTTTAAGACAGCGTCAAAGGAATATAACTATTACCCCCCGGGAGGTTCTGGTTTTATTAGCGTTACCGATGTTGTTACCATCATGACAGAATTGATGGAATCTGATATTGAAGGGGAGCGTTACATTACGGTTGCCGAAAACCTTAGTTATAAAGAAGCTTTGCAAACCATTGCTCTATCGATGGATAAAAAAGCGCCCCAGAAAATGCTGAAAATTTGGCAATTGCAGGTATTCCGTTTCTTTGACTGGTTGAAAAATGTACTTATAGGTGGCGGAAGAACAGTGACTAAAAATACGATTTACGGCTTAAAAAATCCGGTGCTATTTAATACCAATAAGTTAGAGGAAGCTCTTGATTTTAAATTTGAACCGCTACAAAAAACGATTAAATTTTGCTCTGATCTATTTATTGAGAAGACGAATTGATAGTAACAGAATCCACTTCCTTTTTCTTAAGTTTATTTACAGGCTGATTTTTCAGTAGATTTAGACTGTCCTCCACTCTTTTCTGCTCCTCCAGTTCCAATCGTTGATTTTCCAATTGAGATTCTACGCTTTTATAAATCGTCTCGTACACCAAAGGCTTGGAAGCATAATAACGGTCGCTATCCACAAATTGGGCACTATCGATTTCAAATTTATCAAAGACATAAGTGGTAGGATCGATACCATTGTCCTTCAATTTTCCAATGTTAGTTCCTTTAGCGGCATTAATAATGGCCATTTCCTTTAACACCAGCACCATCTTATCCTGGGGAATCAAATTCTCTGGCTTTTGTATTAATTCTTCGGCACACGAAAACATGAGAAGTAGTACGATCACTATGAGTAACTTGTTTTTCATGCCCTATTGAACGTTAACCTTTTTGCATTTCTTTTTTCTGAAATCTTACCATTGCTATACGCTAAGTGACCATTTACCAAAGTGTGTATTACTTTTGATGAAAAGGTGACCTCCTCAAAAGGCGACCATTTACATTTGTATACAATATTGTTCTTGCTAACCGTCCATGTGTCTTTCAAATCCACCACTACCAAATCAGCATAATATCCTTCACGAACAAACCCCCTTTTTTCAATATCAAAAAGAATTGCAGGGTTATGACACATTTTTTTAACCATGGTCTCCATAGTAAGCACACCATCCGCTACTCTTTCCAACATTGCGGGCAAAGCATGTTGTACCAAAGGACCACCAGAAGGTGCTTTGGTATATACGTTGTCCTTTTCTTCCAATAAATGAGGGGCATGGTCTGTAGCAATAACATCGATTCGATCATCCAAAAGCGCCTTCCATAGTTCATCCCGATCCTGGGCTGTTTTTACAGCTGGGTTCCATTTAATGAGGGTGCCTTTCTCGGTATAATCTTCATCAGAGAACCAAAGGTGATGTATACACACCTCAGCGGTTATTTTCTTTTGCTCTAACGGAATATCATTTCTAAACAAGTGGGTTTCTTTACCGGTAGATAGGTGGAATACATGTAACCTAGCACCTGTCTTTTCGGCCAAGGCGATTGCCCTTGAAGAAGATAGATAGCACGCCTCTTCACTACGGATAATCGGGTGGTATTTAATGGGAATATCATCCCCAAATTCCGCTTGATATTTAGCCAGATTCGCTCTTATGGTAGTTTCATCCTCGCAATGTGTGGAAATAACCATTTCTGTATTCCTGAAAATATTCTCTATCACCTGCTCATCATCCACCAACATATTACCCGTAGATGAACCTAAAAATAGCTTAATACCCGAACAGGCATTTTTATCGAGTCTTTTCAACTCCTCTAGATTATCATTTGTTCCACCAAAAAGAAAGGAATAATTGGCAAACGAAGTTTCTGCCGCACGGCTAAATTTTTCCTCCAATTTTTCTATTGTAGTAGTCTGCGGAGTAGTATTGGGCTGTTCCATAAAAGTGGTAATACCCCCGGCAACAGCTGCTCTACTTTCTGTGGCTATCGTTCCTTTATGGGTAAGTCCGGGTTCCCTAAAATGAACTTGGTCATCAATTATTCCCGGTAAAATATATTTCCCACTGACATCGATTACCTGTGCATCTGCATCAGAAATATCCTTGGCTATTTTGACAATCAATTCATCAACGATTAAAATATCATTTTCTTCAATGATACCTTCATTAACGATACTTCCGTTTTTCAATAGAATCCTACCCATAATTAAAATTTATTTTTCAAAAAGAGACTTCGCATCTTCATCACCAAAACCCCCCATATCGCTTCCCTAATAATCGAAGAGCTCATTTTTGATTTGCCACGTACTCTGTCCCTAAAAATAATGGAAACTTCCTCTATTTTGAATTTTTTCAAAAAGGCCCTGAATTTCATTTCTATTTGAAATGCATAACCTACAAATCGTACCGAATCCAAATCTATATTTTCTAAAACCTTTCGTTTATAACAAACAAAACCGGCGGTAGGGTCATGCACCCTCATACCCGTAATCATCTTTACATAAAATGAAGCACCATAAGACAACAAGACCCTGTATAAGGGCCAGTTGACTACGTTTACGCCTTTCTTGTAACGAGAACCTACAGCAACATCGGCACCATCCATACAAGCCCTTAGTAGTCGTAATAAATCTGAGGGAGTGTGAGAAAAATCAGCATCCATCTCAAAAATATAGTCATACCTTCTTTCAATAGCCCATTTAAAACCATGAATATACGCCGTGCCTAAACCCGACTTTTCCATTCTGGTTTCCAGAAAAAGTCTATCCTTAAATTCATCCTGAAGAATCTTTACCCTATCCCCTGTTTTATCTGGGGAATTATCATCTACAATGAGCACGTGAAAATCTTTAGACAACTCAAAAACAGCCCTAATAATAGGCTCAATGTTTTCTATCTCATTGTAAGTAGGTATGATGACAACCCCGTTGACCATGGAATATTTTAAAGAATTTTGACAAAAGTAAGGTTTTAATGATGGCCCTAAAATTTGAATTCGCAGGTTTGTGAAATTTTTAGAGGTATACCCAAGTCTATAATTTGTAATTTTGCCCACAAGTATACCTGGCTAATGTTGACTAAAGTTCCAAAGCAGTTTTATTATTTCTTAGCGGCTATTTTTGTGATTAATATCCTCCAATCCACTTTTACGGAGCTCATTTTCGATGAAGCCTATTATTGGTATTATAGCCAAAATATGGCCTGGGGATATTTTGATCATCCGCCCATGGTGGCCCTACTGATTAAAATCAGTAGTTTATTTTTCAATGGGGAATTGGGAGTGCGTTTCATGAGTTGTATTCTTTCTGCACTTAATATCCTGCTATTATGGTTCATGATAGATAATCCGAAAAAGACAGCGTATATCCCCCACTTTTTCGTGCTGGTTTTTTCCATGACCCTATTGAACGCCTATGGTTTCTTTACCTTACCCGATACACCCTTATTATTTTTTACAAGTTGCTTTTTATTGGCCTATAAAAATTTCATTAAAAAACCCAATGCTGGTATAGCTCTTGTTTTGGGGCTTTTTATGGCGGCTTTAATGTATAGCAAATACCATGCGGTCTTAGTCATATTCTTTGTTTTACTTTCAAACTTAAAACTGGTGACCAACAAATACGCTTGGTTAGCTGTTGTAGTGGCCTTACTATGCTATGCCCCGCATTTTTATTGGCTTTTCGAAAATGACCTAGTTTCCATAAAATATCATCTTTATGAAAGGCCTAACGGCGCTTATAGTTTTGAGAAATATACCTTAGGGTTTTTCGTAAATCTAGTCGCTATTTTTGGGCTCACATTCCCTTTTATTTATAAGGCCTTATTTAAAACGAAGGGTACTGATTTGTTCAACAGAGCCTTACTTTTCCTTACCTACGGAGTCTTACTTTTCTTTTTCGTTTCAAGTTTTAACCGAAGAATACAGACGCAATGGATTATTATCATCTGTATACCTATGGTAATCATTGCCTACAACTATATGCTAAAGAATGACCAGGCATTGAAATGGATATTCAGATTGGGGGTAATCAATACGATTCTGATTATTTATCTTAGAATGGGACTTATCTATCAACCCCTACTATTCAATTTCTATTATGAAACCCATGGAAATAAGGAATGGGCTATGGCCATACAAGAAGAGGTAGGTTCAAGACCTGTGGTCTTCGAAAATTCCTATAGAAATGCGCCTATGTATTCGTTTTATACGGATGGAACCCCAACCTTCTCCCTGAATAATTTTATGTATCGGAAGAATCAATATTCTATTGATGACTCTGAAGAAGTGATAAGGGGAAAAGATGTCGCCTATATTTCCAAATATATTAATGATGATTCCTTTACGATTGAAAAAGGAGAACGGAGGCCTATACAAAGGAAAGTATATTGACAATTTTCAATCTTTTAGACGATTGGAATGCATCATCGAGGAAACGAAAATCCGTTTAAATTCTAATGATGAAATACCCCTAGCGGTTTATAATCCATATCCGGAAGCTATCGATTTACAAGAATTTGAAGTTTGCCGTCACCTATTTAGACCCTCATAAAACACCGGTACAGACCTTACCAATAACCATTTCACCTTTAAAAACGGATACCCAAACTCTTTTACCAAAAGACACTACTAATTTCAGGTTCACACTTCCTAAAACCGATCAGAAAGATATTGGCTTTTTTAGGGTAGTTATTTCAGAAAATAATCTGTATTATGGTCTTAACGGAAAAGCAATTCCTGTAGAATAGATGGAGCCCATTACGAGAACTTTATTGCATCCTGATTGGATTACCCTAACACTGGTAGGGAGTCTTGTATTCCTGCTTTTGGCCAAAAGCTTCTTCTATACCCGTTTCATGAATTTTATTGTACTTCCATTTAACAATAAATACATTGGCATCTATATCAAAAAAGAAAAGTTGTTTAATTGGTTCCATATCCTCGTAAGTGTTTTTCAAATCATAAATACGGCACTTTTCATGTTTTTAATTTGGGAGACCTATATGGAAACTTCTACCCCAAAAAATCCCTTGATTTTTTCGCTGTTTCTTCTACTAGTTCTCGCTTTTTTAAGCTGCTAAGACCATTTTACAATTGTTCAATGGTTTTGTTTTTAGCTCTTACAAGACATTCAATGAGTTGATTTTTAGAAAGTTGACCTATTTAAATTATGCTGGAATAATCCTTTTTATAGCCAATGTCTTTTTGATTTATGTATTTCCCCTTTCAAAAGTAGTAATTCTTGTAGCCCTATTTTTTTTCCTATTCACCAATTTAATAGGCTGGATTACAGTGATAAAGAACTATCAAAAATTTATCGGATCCTATTTTTTCTATTTTATTTTGTACCTTTGCGCACTCGAAATTGCACCCTTAGTAATTATGGGAAGCTTTCTAAAATAGTGCAGCGTATGAAAGTAAAAACGATTTTGGTATCACAACCGGAACCAAAAATGGAGAATTCCCCTTATTCTAAACTCATTGAAAAAGAGAAGGTAAAGGTTGATTTTAGACCCTTCATTCACGTTGAGGGCGTTGACGCTAAAAATGTACGTCAACAGAAAATAGATTTGAACGATTTTACCGCTATCATTCTCACCAGTAGAAATGCTGTTGATCACTTTTTTAGGATTGCGGAAGAAATGCGATTTAAGGTTCCTGATTCGATGAAATATTTTTGTCAATCCGAAGCGGTTGCCTATTACCTTCAAAAATATGTCGTCTACCGTAAGCGTAAAATTTACGTAGGCAAAAGGTTGTTCACTGATTTGGTTCCATTGATTAAGAAATATAAGGACGAAAAATTCCTTTTACCTTCTTCAGATGTTTTAAAACCTGATGTTCCAGAAACGTTGGAGAAATTAAGCATCAATTGGAAAAGGGCGATTTTTTATAAAACCGTTATCAGCGACCTTTCTGATTTAAGAAATGTGTATTACGATATATTGGTTTTCTTTAGTCCATCAGGAATAGAATCTTTATTACAAAATTTCCCTGATTTTGACCAAAAGGAAACAAGGATTGCCGTATTCGGTAATTCTACTGTAGATGCGGCTACCGATGCCGGACTTCGTATAGACATAAAAGCACCTACGCCAGAAACACCTTCGATGACCATGGCACTTCAAAAATATATTACAAGCGTTAATAAATAAACACTTAATAAATAGATATAAAAAAAGCCTTGCATTGCAAGGCTTTTTTTATGGTCTAAAACGCATACCGCTGTGGGCCGCCCCTTCGTATTTCTTCACTTGCGAATTGCTCGTACTTCTTAAAGTTTTCTCTAAAAGCGTTCGTTAACTTAAAAGCCGTCGTATAATATTTTTCATCATTGTTCCAAGTGGACCTTGGACTTAACACACTGGTAGGTACCCCGGGACATTCTCTTGGTTGCGCCACACCAAATACAGAATGAATATGGTATTTGTCATAGGAATACAATCCTAATTCGCCGTTCAAGGCTGCAGAAATCATTGCCCTGGTATACTTTAACTTCATACGGGTTCCTATTCCATAAGGTCCGCCGGTCCAGCCTGTGTTCACCAACCAAACATCCACTCCAGACTCTTTCATTTTCTTACTTAACATCTCAGCGTACTTCGTTGGGTGTAAGTGGCATAAAAGGCGCCCCAAAACAAGCTGAGAAAGAAGGTTGTGGCTCTACCACTCCCGCTTCTGTCCCCGCAACCTTAGCGGTATACCCAGAAATAAAATGATACGCTGCTTGGCTAGGCGTTAATTTGGATATTGGAGGTAACACCCCAAAAGCATCGGCAGTAAGAAAGAAAATATTCTTTACATTTTTTCCGATGGATGGTTCCTGAATATTATCGATATGGTAAATAGGATAACTAACCCTGGTATTCTGTGTAATGGATGTATCGGCAAAATCAACATTACCTTGGTCGTCCAATATTACATTTTCTAAAATGGCACCTGGCTTAATAGCCCCGTAAATTTCCGGTTCTTGTTCTTCCGATAGATTAATGACTTTAGCATAGCATCCACCTTCAAAATTGAAAACGGTGTTTCTACTCGTCCAACCATGTTCGTCATCGCCAATCAATTTTCGGTTAGGATCCGTGGACAAAGTAGTTTTACCCGTTCCGGACAAACCAAAAAAGATAGCGGTATCACCCTCCTCACCCACATTGGCAGAACAGTGCATGGGCAGTGTTTCCTTATAGACAGGCAATATGAAATTTAAGGCTGAAAAAATTCCCTTTTTAATTTCTCCCGTATAACCCGTACCTCCAATCAACGCAATCTTATCCGTAAAATTTAAAATGGCGAAATTATGTTGCCGAGTTCCATCTACTTCTGCATCGGCCATAAAACCAGGTGCATTGATTACGGTCCACTCTGGCGTAAAATCTTTTAGTTCCTCTTCCGTAGGTCTTAAAAACATATTATAAGAAAACATATTAGACCATGGATATTCATTAATGACCCTAATATTCAATTTATATTCAGGATCGGCACAGGCATAACTGTCCCTTACGAATAGTTCTTTTTCATTTAAGTAGGCAACGACCTTTTTATAAAGGGCATCAAATTTATCCGCTGCAAAAGGAATGTTTATTGGTCCCCACCAAACTTTATCTTTAGTGATATCATCCTTAACTATAAACCGGTCCATTGGTGATCTACCTGTAAATTCTCCGGTATTCACCGCTAGGGTTCCATTATTAGTTTCAACACCCATTTCTCTTTCTAAAGTTTCCTTTTGAAGTTGGGCGGGACTTTCCTGATAATGAAAATTAGAGTGATTAATTCCGTATTGTTTTAAAGAAATCGAGTTTGTTTTTGCCGATGCACTTTTCATGCTTTCAAATATTTAGTTAGGTAAAACTAAAAAAATTAAAGATGAACCCTTGAAAATCAGAGTTTAATTAGCCCTAATCCTCGTCGAAATACGAAATTGATTAAAGAAATTGGAAAAGGCTGCTTAATTATCGGTAGATTTTATTAGTTATTTATATATTTTTCATAAATAACTTACTTTTAATATATAATCGTTGATTTTGATTAATTATATTATGAATTACATAATTAAGATGAATTTTCTGAACCGCTATTTTATTGCATTTTTAAAGTAATTCGCAGTCTTTTCCGTAAGTAATTTAGCAGCATTCTTCATGTTGTAATCCAGGTCTTTTGAAGTATCCTGAATTTCCAAAACATCCTGCACGCCTTTAGTTTGTAATTCTTCAAGAGGAACATCTAGTTTTCCGCAGACAGCCAAAACTGGTAATTCAAATTCCTTTGCTAAACGCATAACACCCTGTATCAATTTACCGTTCAAGGTCTGTTCATCTATCTTACCTTCTCCCGTAACTATAAAATCAAAACGTTCTTTAGCTAAAATTTGACGTACCCCAGAGAGCTCAAGAATAAAATCTATTCCACTAATATATTTGGCACCCAAGAAACATTTAAGTCCGTACGCAGTTCCTCCTGCCGCTCCAGAACCCGGTGTATTTGCATACTCTTTTTGAAATTGCTCAGTAATCACTTTATCCAAATTTTGGAGTCCGGCATCTAGTTCTTCAATCATTCCTTCATCAGCCCCCTTCTGCGCTGCATATACGTGAGCGGCACCATTATCTCCGTATAGCGGATTCGTAACATCATTAATGGCGTAAAAGGAAATATCCTTTGGAAGCGCTATTACGTTGAGCATCATCGATACTTGAAATTTTGGAAAGATTCTCACCAATTGGAGCTAAAGAATTTCCATCGGCGTCCAAAAAATCAAATCCAAGAGCATGGGCTATTCCAATACCCCCATCATTGGTCGCACTACCCCCCAACCCCACGTAGATATTTTTCACCCCTTTTTCAATAGCATCCTTTATCTCCAAACCGGTACCGTACGTTGAAGTCAGCATAGGGTTTCGTTCTTGTTCAGAAAGTAGCACCATACCAGAGGATTTTGCCATTTCTATATACGCAGCGTTACTTTCCTGATTGTACAAATAATGACTTCGCTGTGGTTTACCTAAAGGATTCTGGCTGATGACCTGTATGGCGATACAGCGTTTGTAATGGGAAACGGCATCCATAAAACCATCACCCCCATCCGAAGCTTTTATGTATTGAAACGTATTTGTAATACCTGCTTGAGCAACACCAGCCATAAAGGCCTTGGAGACCTCCTCGCTCGTTAATGAGCCTTTAAATTTGTCTGGTATTAATAGAAAGTTCATTTTTTTAAGTTCTCTGGAAATGAATTAATCGTAATATCCCAAAGTTCCGGTAATACAAAATACACAAAAAGCGTCAGAACAATAATGGATACTATATTCATGAAAAAGCCTTTGCTCACCATATCCGGAATCCTAAGATAACCGGAACCAAACACAACGGCATTTGGCGGGGTGGCCACCGGTAGCATAAAGGCACAAGAGGCCGCAACGGCAGCACCAACCATTAAGACAAAAGGATGCACATCTATGGTCAAGGCCATGGGCGCCAGAACAGGTAAAAGCATTGCCGTGGTCGCCAAATTTGAGGTGATTTCTGTCAGGAAATTTACGGCAGCAATCAAAACCAACACCAATACCAAAATAGGCAGACCGGATAATGAGGTCATTTGTCCCCCAATCCAAATAGCTAGTCCGCTATCTTCAAATCCCTTGGCCAAGGCCATACCGCCTCCAAACAAAAGAATGATACCCCATGGCATTTTAACGGCTTCTTCCCAATTGATCAATTGCTCACCCTTTTGCTTTGACGGAATCAAAAACAAAACGATAGCAAAGAATATGGCGATAATGGTATCGTCCAATCCTGGTAAAAACTGCTGTAACAAAAAGGAACGGGTAATCCAACAGAAAGCTGTCAATGCGAAAACAAACGCCACTACTTTTTCTTCATAGGTAATCTTTCCTAATTTTTTCAACAAGCGCTTAATTTCTTCCTTGCCTCCAGGAAAGGATTTCTGCTTAAAATCAAAAGCATATCTGGTCAAATATCTCCAACATATAAAAATAAGGATGATGGAAATGGGTAAACCAAAAGCGAACCATTGCATAAAGGTGATTTCATAACCATACGTATCCAATACTACACCGGCCAACACCAAGTTTGGAGGGGTTCCAATCAAGGTGGCCAAACCACCAATGGAAGCACTGTAGGCAATGGCCAACATTAAGGCTTTTCCAAAAGTTTGGTTTTCATCCTCAATGGTATCTGGATTATCACGCAGTTGTTTAATGATGGCCAAACCAATGGGCAGCATCATGACCGAGGTCGCCGTATTGGATATCCACATGGATAAAAATGCGGTGGCCACCATAAATCCCAAGATAATTTTTCGCACATCGGACCCAATCAAATTGATAATATTCAAGGCGATTCTTCTATGTAGATTCCATTTTTCGATAGCAATGGCTATGATGAATCCGCCCATATATAGAAATACATACTTGTGACCGAAAGAGGCAGAGGTGGACGACAAATCCAATCCGCCGGAAAGAGGGAACAAAACTATTGGCAGTAATGCGGTAATCGCAATAGGAATAGCCTCGGTAATCCACCAGATGGCGATCCATGCCGTTGATGCCAAGACTGCATTGGCTTCTTTGGATAACCCTTCAGGATGAAAAAAGAAAAGAATTAGGATAAAAGAAACCGGACCCAGAACTAGTCCTAACAATTTGGTTTTACTCATAGGATTGGCATTGAAAAATGAAAATACAGATTTATCCTCAGTTAATGTTTCCTTAAGCCCTTATTTTGAAACTTTTGACTTTAAAATACCATATCCTAAAAGCGACCAGGCAGCAATTAAGAAAACACCTCCTATGGGTGTAACAATTCCGAACATTTTAAAATCGAAGGCTACCAAATCATTCAACGCCAATAGGTAGATGGAAAAAGAAAATAGCACCACTCCTATTACGGTACAGCCATAAATAACTTTCTTGGAATTCACAAAAGCATCCGGCATTAAGCCTAGTACGAACAAAAAGAAAGCATGGTACATTTGGTAACGAACGCCTGTTTCAAATGTAGCTACAGCATCGGCGTCCACCAATTGCTTCAATCCATGGGCACCAAAAGCACCTAACACCACCGCCAACATTCCCAAAAGACAAGCCGTAGTCAAAATTGTTTTTTTCATAACTTTTTTACTAATTATTCTTATAAATGTAACAATTTGATACCTTAGTATTTCGTTACCAATCAAAAGTAGTCAAATCGTATGATGCGAAAAATTCTAGTTATCGGCGCAGGTAAATCCACCTCCTATTTGTTGGATTATCTTTTAGGAAAATCGGATGCCGAAAAATTACAAATCACCATTGGCGATATCAATCCTAAAGCCATTCCGCAACGAATAGCGGAACATAAAAACTGTACCGTTATCGCGCTTGATATTTTCAAGGACAACGAAAGGTCAGAAGCCATTTCTGGTTCAGACATTGTCATCTCCATGCTTCCGGCACGATTCCATATCAAAGTGGCCGAAGATTGCGTTAAACACAAGAAGCATTTGGTCACGGCATCCTATGTGAGTCCAGAACTGCTTGCCCTTGACAAAGAGGTAAAGGAGAACGAATTGGTTTTTATGAACGAAATTGGCTTGGATCCCGGTGTAGACCACATGAGTGCTATGCAAGTCATTGACCGTATTCGCGATGAAGGCGGAAAAATAATTTTATTCGAATCTTTTTGTGGCGGGCTTGTAGCTCCAGAACACGACAATAATCTTTGGAACTATAAATTCACCTGGAACCCTAGAAACGTAGTTCTTGCCGGTCAAGGTGGAACGGCCAAATTTATTCAGGAAGGCACCTATAAATACATTCCCTATCACCGACTCTTTAGACGTACCGAATTTTTTGATGTGGAAGGCTACGGTCGTTTTGAAGGCTATGCCAATCGAGATTCGCTTAATTACAGAGAAGCCTACGGATTGCAAAATGCGTTGACCATTTACAGGGGGACCATGCGCCGTGTTGGTTTCTCCAAGGCCTGGAACATGTTCATTCAATTAGGAGTAACTGATGACACCTACACCATTGAAAACTCTGAAGAAATGAGCTATAGGGAATTTATCAACCTGTTCCTACCCTATTCCCCAACGGATTCCGTGGAATTGAAATTGCGATATTATCTAAAAATAGACCAGGATGATATCCGGTGGGATAAATTGATGGAGCTGAATATATTTGATGACACCAAAAAAATAGGCATCCCCAATGCCACTCCCGCGCAAGCACTACAGAAAATACTTGAAGATAGCTGGACCTTACAGGCCGAAGAAAAAGACATGATTGTGATGTACCACAAATTTGGTTACGAACTCAACGGCGAAAAGAAACAAATCGATTCCAAATTAGTGGTCATTGGCGAAAACCAAACCCACACGGCCATGGCCAAAACCGTAGGTTTACCTGTCGCTATTGCCGCCTTAAAAATTCTGAACAAACAGATTACCACACCGGGCGTTCAAATACCGATTTCCAAAGAGGTGTATCAACCGATTTTGAAAGAACTAGAAACCTACGGTATCAACTTTAAGGAATATGAAGTGCCTTATTTAGGTTATAACCCCAATTCTGTAATTAGTTAGAGGTATTCTGGTGACAATTTGAAACCAAAAGGGTAACTTTATATTTCATTTTATCCCCTGAACTATGAAGAACGAAAATTCCCTGGCCAAGATTGATGGTATCGACAAAAAGATTCTACGCTTTTTAATGGAAGATGCTAGAAAGCCCGTTTTGGAAATTGCCCGAAGTATCGGAATTTCTGGAGCCGCCATACATCAGCGTTTACGAAAATTGGAATCTTCCGGATTATTATCAGGTTCTAAATTCATCATCAACCCAAAGTCCATGGGGTATACAACCATGGCCTATATCGGTATTTATTTGGATAAGGCGATGAGCAACCCACAAGCGGTAAAGCAATTGGAAAAAATACCCGAAGTCTTGGAATGTCATTACACTACAGGAAACTGGTCTATTCTTATAAAAGTCCTCTGCCGGGATAACGAACACCTAATGCAAGTTTTGAACAAAGAAATTCAACAAATAGAGGGTGTATCGCGAACGGAAACTTTTATTTCCTTGGCCCAACAAATTGATAGGCAGATTACGATTTAGTTCGAAAACAACAACAGCTCATCGCCATTAGCATTCGGTTTTATCACCTCTGTTTTTTGGAATCCCAATCTATTTAAAAGTCGGACGGACTTTTCATTAGTCTCCATACAAATGGCGTAAACCCGTTTTAAATTCAAATCTGAAGCACCATACTTCATAACCGCACTCGCCGCTTCAAAAGCAAATCCCTTTCCTTCAAAAGAAGGCAAAAAGGCAAAACCGATATCTGGATGTTCCAGATAGTCCCGTTGTAAAAATCCGCAAAGACCTAAAGGCGTATCGTTCGCTTTCAAACAGACCACTAATAGTCCGAACCCGTTTTTATCATAACTAGTCCATAAAGAATTTTGAATATAGCCGATCGCTTTTTCCCTTGAGGAAATACCCCTGTCACCAATAAATTGAATCCAACTGGGACTATTCAACAAAGCATAGATGAAATAAGAATCCTCCAATTCTGCTCGCCTTAGGTAAAGTCGTTCAGTGTCTATTTTCATTTGTTCCCTATGTTTTTTAAACAAAAAAACCTGTCTAAATATAGACAGGTTTTAATTTAATACTTCAATACGAAATTATATTAATCTCGTCCTCCAAAAACTTGAAGTCCCCAATACACCAATGTTGCTAAAGAACCAATTGCAGCTACCAAATAGGTACGTGCAGCCCATTTCAAAGAGTCTTCCGCCCCATCGTATTCCTGTGGAGTGACAACGTTTTTATTTTTCAACCAAGCTAAAGCACGGTTACTGGCATCGTACTCCACCGGTAGGGTGATAAAACTGAACAACGTGGCCATTCCCATCATAATCAATCCGGCAACGGCTACCCAATATCCAAAACCAACTCCCGCAGCAGCCCCTAGAATCAATCCGCCAAAAACGACCCAAGTGGACATTCCTGAAGTTACACTTACGATTGGCACTAGCTTAGACCGCACACCCAACCATTCGTAGGCTTGTGCATGTTGTACCGCATGTCCGCATTCGTGCGCAGCAACAGCCGCTGCGGCTGCATTACGTTGATTGTACACGCCTTCACTAAGGTTTACCGTTTTATTCTTTGGATTGTAATGATCCGTAAGCATACCGGGAGTAGAAATTACCTTAACATCTCGAATACCATTATCCGATAACATTTTTTCTGCAATCTCCGCACCGCTCATCCCATTCTGAAGATGTACGGTTGAATAATACTTAAACTTGCTTTTTAACTTTCTACTGACCAACCAGCTGCCTAAAGCGATTGCACCTAGTAGTATATAATATCCCATCATAACATTTCGATTTTTAAATTTTAATAAATATACTAAAGATTATATCTGAAGTACTACCTCAATAAAATCAAAAACCTCGCCAAACCCAAAATGGATATGGCGAGGTAGTATATACTGACAAAATGTTTGTTTAAACGACGGCTTCTGCCCAGTCGAAAGCTTCTTTTATTTCTTGATATACGATTTCTCCTTCTACAATATTCAATCCTTTTTTCAAGGAAGCATCTTTTTCACACGCAGCTTCCCAGCCCAAATTGGCCAACTTTAAAGCATAAGGCAACGTGACATTGGTCAAGGCGATAGTCGAGGTGCAAGGAACAGCTCCTGGCATGTTGGCTACCGAATAATGAACAACGTCATCTATAATATAAATTGGGTCTTCATGGGTTGTAGGCCTCGTGGTTTCTACACAGCCTCCTTGATCAACCGCTACATCAACGATTACCGTTCCAGGACGCATTTCCTTCAACATATCTCGGGTAATTAAATTGGGTGCTTTGGCCCCTTTTAACAATACCCCGCCAATAATAAGGTCATGGGTTTTAATATGTTTCCTGATGTTGAACTCATTAGAGAATTCTGTCACTACATGAGGTGGCATAACGTCGTTTACATAACGCAAACGCTTCATGTTGATATCCAATACGGTTACATGCGCACCCAAACCTGCTGCCATTTTAGCAGCCTGTATCCCTACAACTCCTGCTCCCAATACCAAAACCCGACCTGGAGCTACTCCGGGCACACCTCCTAAAAGAACGCCGCGACCTTTCACCGGTTTTTCCAAATAACGCGCCCCTTGTTGAATGGCCATTCTACCCGCAACTTCTGACATGGGGGTCAATAGTGGTAAAGTTCCTTCTTCATCTTCAACGGTTTCATACGCAATGCAAATTCCTTTCTGCTTGATCATTGCTTTGGTCAATACTTCGCTTGATGCAAAATGGAAATACGTAAACACGATTTGACCTTTTTGAATAAGATCATACTCCTCTTCAATAGGCTCCTTCACTTTTACGATCATTTCGCTAATGGCATACACTTGACCAATCGTATCCAATATAACGGCACCTACCTTCTGATAATCCTGATTATAAAAACCACTACCCTCTCCAGCGTCTGATTGGACATAGACTTTGTGGTTGTTCTTTACCAGTTCGAAAACTCCAGCAGGGGTCATACCCACCCGGCTTTCATTGTTTTTAATCTCTTTAGGAATACCAACGATCATAATGTTGTCATTTAATGTTATGCTGCAAAATTGAACCTAATTAAGCAGATATCAAACATATAATCGTTAAAAGGTAGGGGTCTACTTTTATAAAAGTATATTTATTTGATTTTATACCCCTATTTTTTAGGGGTGTGTGTTGTAATTTTTAGTTTATTTTGCTAAAACGCCAAAAACAGCAGTATAGCGTTTATATAATTTACCAAAATGATGGGAAAGCTTTTCTGAAAAAATCATAAATAATCCAAAGAAATACTACCGTCAGGAGTACTAGATAAATTGTAAGGGAGATATCGTTGGTAGACTTTTATTTCCAAGTATTATTTTCTTGGGGTACAAATGTCCTAATGCTAAGCACTGGGGCAAAAAACGTATTAGTTGAATTGTTGTTATATCTGTACTACAGATAATAAGCTCAATAAATAATCTATTTTTTAATACCATACCCCTCATAAAAATAAAAATACGAGATTTTAATACTGAACTTTATAAAAAAAGCGACTTATCAAGTTCGTTTCAAAAATCGGAAGATACCTTCATGCCAATTGCTTTTGAAGGTGGTAATAGACTCTTGGCTGTTGGCCATTCGCTTATGGCATTTGGCTTTTGTTCGAAATCTGAAACTTATTTACATGAAAAGCCAAGCAATCCATTCCATTCGGGTTCCGAACTTACAGATTGCTTCGCTAATGGTCGTGATAGGTTTAACCTACGATATTTACGATTTTACCGGGAACTATGATGACTTTTTTAGGTTCACGACCTTGTAATTGTTGCTGGGTTTTTTCATGGGCCATAACGGCAGCCTCAATTTCTTCTTTGGATAAATCGAGTGCCAGCTCCATGGTAAACTTCATTTTGCCATTGAAGGAAATAGGATATTCCTTGCTACTTTCCACCAAGTATTTTTCCTCGAATTTTGGAAAGGGTGCCGTAGCGATTGAGCCTGTATGGCCTAACTTTTCCCATAGCTCTTCTGCGATATGTGGCGCATACGGAGAAACTAGAATGGCTAAAGGTTCCAATACTTTTCTGCTGATGCACTTTTGTGCCGATAGCTCATTTACACAAATCATAAACGTAGATACCGAAGTATTAAAACTAAAGTTCTCAATATCCTCTTCTACTTTTTTGATGGTCTTATGTAAGGTTTTCCAAGATTCTTTTGAAGGTTCTTCGTCTGAAACGACAAATCCTGCATTTTCTCCACTATGGAATTGACGCCATAATTTCTTTAAGAACGAATGTGTACCTGTGATACCCGCTGTATTCCAAGGTTTGGACTGCTCCAAAGGCCCTAAGAACATTTCATACAAACGCAAACTATCCGCCCCATATTCTTCACAAATGGCATCTGGATTCACCACATTGTATTTGGACTTGGACATTTTTTCTACTTCGCGATGTAACTTTAAATGAGCCATCTTCTTCAGTAATAAATTCCGCATTCGCATATTCTGACCTCCATTCCTTAAAGGCTTTCAACATCAATTTCATCTGATGAATTTACCAAAGAAACATCAGCATGAATTTTATAGAATCAGCAATGTTGATTTTAAAGCTAACCAGTTTAGATTTATGACTTTAATTTGAAAAATTCGTGTAATAGAATTTTCCAAATCCTTTAATTGAATAATATTAGATTGAATTCTGAAAATATATTAGCCGAAATAAAAACGTGGTTGAGCTTTTCTATTTCCTCTTATCATAAGCTATTTCCTTATCAAAACCTGGTATTATCCTAGAACTTACAAACAAAAGCACTCGTCCCCGTAATCATCCCTTGATTAATCAACTTCTTGGCAAACTCATCTTTGGGCACCAAACCTTTATCGAACATGAATTTTTGCCAAAAACGAGAGTATAATAAATGCCCAGTGGCATGCTCGCTACCGCCAATATATAAATCCACATCTTGCCAATAGTTAATGGACTTTTGCGAAAATATTTCCTCGCTATTATGTGGGTCCATGTAGCGATTAAAGTATTGGGAGCTTCCCGCCCAACCTGGCATGGTATTCAACTCAAGGGGAAATACGGTTTTATGATCTATCAACGAACAACTAACAACTGTTGCCTTTGTCGTATCCCAAGCCCACTCGGTCGCATTGCCTAAAGGTGGTTCGCCGGTTTCTGTGGGTAGATATTTTTCCACCTCAGGGAGTTTTATCGGCAGATGTTCGGCCTCTATCATCTGTGGCATTCCGTCCACATAATAAACCGGGAACGGTTCTCCCCAATACCGTTGTCTGCTGAATACGGCATCCCGCAAACGGTAATTTATTTTTCCTTTTCCCTGTCCAATTTTTTCCAATTCAAAAATGGCACGTTTTAATGCTTTCTTGTAGGGTAATCCGTTTAGAAAATCGGAATTCGTAATCACAGTTTTGTCCTTATCCGCAAAGGCTTCCTCAGAAATATCAACACCTTCAAAAATATTCGGAATCGGAATATTAAAATGTTTGGCGAAATCATAATCGCGCTGATCTCCACATGGAACGGACATCACTGCTCCAGTTCCATAGCCTGCCAATACATAATCACCAATCCAAATAGGAACAGGCTCCTTGGTAAATGGATGCTCCGCGTAAGCACCCGTAAAGGCTCCGGAAATGGTTTTTACATCTGCCATACGATCACGCTCAGAACGTTTTGCGGTAGCTTCGATATAGGCCTCTACGTCCTCTTTTTGTGCTGGAGTGGTAATTTTGGGCACCAAATCATGCTCAGGCGCCAAAGTCATAAAGGAAACTCCGAAAATCGTATCGGGTCTCGTGGTGAATACTTCGATTTCATACTGGTGATTGAGCGTAGGCTCATGGTCACTTCGACTCCGCTCAGTGACCTGACTATTTAACACATTAAAAGTAACACTTGCTCCCTCACTTCTTCCGATCCAATTGGTCTGTGAATCCTTTAAAGGTTGTGGCCAGTCTATTTTTTCAAGTCCGTCTAATAACCTTTGGGCATATGCAGAGATTCGCATACTCCATTGGGTCATCTTTTTACGGATAACAGGGTGACCCCCTCGTTCAGAAACACCGTTTACGATTTCGTCGTTCGCCAAAACGGTACCTAATGCCGGACACCAATTCACTTCGGTATCGGCCAAATAGGTCAGTCTATATTTTAAAAGGATTTCTTGTTTTTTGGTATCGGAAAAAGCCTTCCATTCTTCTGCCGTAAATTCTTCGATAGCATCATCACAAACCGCATTTACGTTGGCATTTCCGTCAGAACTAAAAACGGAGATCAACGTTTCAATATCTTCGGCCTTATCCGTATCGATATTATACCAAGAATTGAAAATCTGAATGAAGATCCACTGTGTCCATTTGTAATATTCCGGACTCGAAGTACGTACCTCTCGGCTCCAATCGAATGAGAAAGCCTAATTGGTCCAATTGTCTTCTGTACGTTTTTATATTTTCTGCCGTCGTAATCGCTGGATGCTGACCGGTCTGTATGGCGTATTGTTCCGCCGGAAGTCCGAACGAATCATAGCCCTGTGGATGCAATACATTAAAGCCTTTGTGTCTTTTGTAGCGCGCATAAATATCACTCGCAATATACCCAAGTGGATGACCGACGTGGAGTCCGGCTCCCGAAGGGTATGGGAACATATCCAGCACATAGAATTTTTCCTTTTCGGAATCATTCTCTGCCTTAAAGGTTTGGTTCTCTGCCCAGTATTTTTGCCACTTGGCCTCAATTTCGTTGAAATTGTATTGCATGATCTCTACTTCTTTGCTTAAGCCGCAAAAATAGGTGGAATCGATGAAAGTTAAAAAGATAATGATGATTAACGGGTTTTGGGCTCGTTGGTAGCTAAACCCATGTGCTCTTCTCTAATTTTGGTATCTTCGGATTGTGAATAGTTTGTATCCCAAATCGGTCTTCCTTACCCTCCTCCTTATCTGCTTCTTCTCCACTCAATTGGAAGCGCAGCTTGGTTTTTGCGGTGGCAGTTCTGGCGACCCCATTTTTACGGAGGATTTTGGAACAGGAACTACAGATGGCCCGGCATTGCCAACCGGCACCACCTCCTATAATTTTACAACGGGTACACCGGATGATGGGGACTACACCATTTCCAGCACCACTAATTATTTTGACTGGATTAGCGTACAGGACCATACTCCTGGAGATACCAATGGAAAATCCTTAATTGTCAATGCAAGTTTTACCGCTGGGGAATTTTACCAACGACAGGTTTCCGGACTTTGCGAAAATACCAGCTATGAATTCTCTTCATGGCTCATTAATTTACAACCTTCTGGGAGTTGCGATGGCAATAGTATCCCCGTAAATGTACGTTTTCAAATTTGGGACGAAACGGATACCAATCTTTTGGCTCAGGGAGATACCGGTAGTATTATTGGGAGCACCAATGCACAATGGAATCAATATGCATTGGTATTCAAGACAGAACCCGGTCAGACTTCGGTTATCTTGAAAATGCGGAATAATAGTAACGGTGGTTGTGGCAACGACCTTGCCTTAGACGATATTCTATTTAAATCATGCGGAGACAATGTAACGGTTTCTACAGATACCGATGAAAACAGCTTAACCGTTTGTGCCGATCAAGGGCCTGTTTCCAGAACCATAACCGCGTCCCCAGATTTTTCGATTTTTAACACCCATGCCTATCAATGGCAACAAAGTACGGACCAACAAAACTGGACAAATATTCCTGGTGAAACCAATCCCACCATTACAACGCCAGCTGTTACGAACACGACCTTTTTTAGGGTAAAAACTGCGGAAGATGCCATTAATGTAAACAATGATTTGTGCAACGTAGTTTCAGATGTGTTCCGAATTATCATCATTCCCGTTCCTGATGCACCTCTCGCCGACGGCGATGTTTCCATTTGTGAGGGTGAACTGGGCTTACTACAAGCTTCAGTGCCTAATTCACTTACCGTTAATTGGTATGATGCACCTACTGGAGGAAATCTACTTCTTGAAAATAGCACTGTTTATGAAACCGATGAAGCGGGCACCTATTATGCGGAGGCGAATTCGCCAGAAATAAGTTGTGGTTCCACTTCAAGAACGGCAGTAACCTTAACGGTAAATCCGTTGCCTGTTGTTCAAGATGAATCCCTGACGTTTTGTGAAAATACCTCGATTCTATTATCCGCAGATTTAGATAATGTAACCTATGCTTGGAATACAGGCGAATCTACAAAAGAAATTCTTGTTGGTGAGGCTGGGACCTATACGGTTTTGGTAACGGATAGCAACGGATGTTCCGCTTTAAAGACCATCCTCCTAGAACAAATTGACCTTCCACGAATTGAACGTATAGAGTCTGATGGACCATCCATTCTAATTACCACCTCAAATTCCGGGGATTTCGAATATTCGTTGGATGGTCTAAATTATCAGGACCGTTCCACTTTTGAAGCGGTTCCGGGTGGTTTTTATACGATATACATACAGGACAAAACGAATTGCGGCGTGGTTACCCAAGAATTTTTCCATTTAGTGGTCCCAAAGTTCTTCACTCCAAATGCTGACACAGCAAATGATGTTTTTGAATTCGACGGACTTAATATTTTTAATTCCGTCGAATTCTCGATTTTCAATAGGTATGGACAGTTATTGAAATCTAACAACAGTAATACCGCATCTTGGGATGGTACTTTTCAGGGAACTCCGGTACCTTCAGATGATTACTGGTATCTGGTTAAAGCAGATACGCTGATTTTTAAAGGACACTTTACCTTAAAGCGCTAAGTCTTTATAATTTAAGTCCCATTTAACATTACTTTGCTATTTTTACAGCGTTATTGTAGACTATGGGCAAATCTTTTGAGAATTATCAAAAACGGAAGTTGATATCCTCCTATTTTTCGGTGGTGCTAAGTATTGCACTGGTCTTATTCCTATTGGGTATTTTAGGCCTTTTAGTATTGAATACCAAGAAAATGGCAGACCGCTCCAAGGAACAGATCACCATTTCCATTTTCTTAAAAGAGAATACCAAAGAAATTGAAGTAGATCAATTGCAAAAGACTTTGGCCATGTCAGAGTATACAAAGTCCGCCACTTATGTTTCAAAGGAAGAAGCTGCTAAACAACATAGTGAGGATATTGGTGAGGACTTTGTGGATTACCTAGGGTATAACCCCTTAAAAAACTCCATTGACGTAAAGCTTAATGCCGATTTTGTTACGGCTGAAAAAGTAGCTGAAATTGCGGATACCCTTTCTGAAAAAAGTTTTGTAGATGAAGTCAGTTATGACAAGGTATTGGTAAGTATGGTGGCTAAAAGTGTGGAAAAAATAGGCTTCTGGATTCTAGTAGCCAGTGCCATATTTACATTTATCGCTGTGTTGCTCATCAACAGCTCCATTCGCCTTTCCATCTATTCGAAACGATTTATCATAAAGACCATGCAAATGGTGGGCGCTACCAAAACCTTTATCAGAAGACCTTTTATATGGCAGAACATTAAATTAGGGATGATCGGGGCCGCTATTGCATTACTTGCTATTGCAGGTGTGGTCTATTATTTAAATACCAATTTCCAAGATTTAGGGTTGCTGGATGAACCTTATATTTTGATTATTTTATTCGTTAGCGTTTTTCTCTTAGGCATACTCATTTCATTTATTAGTACCTATATCGCTACACAACGGTTCCTAAATCTTAGAACCGACGAATTATATTATTAAATTTGCGGCATGAGTAAAAAGAGTAAAGTAGAACAGCAGACCAAACAGGAATTTATTTTTCAAAAGAAAAATTATTTGTTCATGTTCATAGGTCTTGCCTGTATAGCACTGGGCTTTATTTTAATGAGCGGCGGTGGTAGTGACGATCCTAATGTTTTTAATCCGGAAATCTATAATTTTAGAAGAATACGTTTGGCACCTACTTTGGTCCTTATTGGCTTAGGTATTGAGATTTATGCCATTTTACTGAATCCTCACAAAAAGAATGTATAATTGGATACGTTAGACGCTATCATTCTTGGAATTATTCAAGGATTAACCGAGTTTTTACCCGTTTCATCTAGTGGCCATCTCGAATTAGGAAAAGCTATTTTAGGAGATAATTCGGTTCAAGAAGAAAGTTTACTGTTTACTGTCGTTTTGCACTTTGCTACGGCATTAAGTACCATTGTTGTATTTCGAAAAGATATTTGGGAAATCATTAGTGGTCTTTTGCAATTTAAGTGGAACGAAGAAAGTAAATTCTCTGCCAAAATCATCATTTCAATGCTGCCTGCGGTTTTTGTAGGTCTTTTTTTCGAACAACAATTAGAAGCATTTTTTGGGGGAAATGTAAAGTTTGTAGGATTTATGTTGGTCATAACTGCAATCCTTTTATATTTTGCAGACAAAGCAAAAGATACGGACAAGAAGGTGAGTTTTACCAATGCTTTCTTAGTCGGTATTTCCCAAGCTATTGCAATGCTGCCGGGTATTTCAAGGAGCGGAGCCACCATTTCAACATCGGTCCTTTTAGGAGTTGATAAGACTAAAGCCGCCAGATTCTCTTTTTTAATGGTGGTTCCCTTGATTTTTGGTAAAATAGCAAAAGACCTAATTGGTGGGGAACTGACATTTAGTGGAGAAAATAATGTTGCCATGGGTGCCGGATTTATTGCTGCTTTTATTGCAGGTCTTGCCGCTTGCACCTGGATGATTAGATTGGTGCGAAAAAGTAAACTGTCTTATTTCGCCATTTACTGTCTTGTTATAGGATTATGCGCAATTTCTTACGGATTTCTTAATCCCTAATTGAAACGAAATCTTAAGCATTCAATATGAAAAATTTGACTGAAGATGATTTCCTTAGCGGCATGGTCCTCTTAATCGACAAGCCTTTAGGATGGTCTTCCTTCCAAGCAGTGAATAAGTTAAAATGGGCCATCAGAAAAAAATTCAAGCTTAAAAAGTTTAAAATAGGTCATGCGGGCACATTAGACCCTTTGGCTACGGGTCTACTGGTCATCTGCACCGGTAAATTCACTAAGAAAATCACCGAATATCAAGGTCAAGTAAAAGAATATACTGGTATTATCACCTTGGGCGGCACTACACCTTCCTACGATCTCGAAACCCAAATAGACCAAATCTATCCTACGGATCATCTAACTGCAGAAGTTATACATGCTGCTACAGCACAATTTAAAGGAGAAATTGAGCAGGCACCACCTGTTTTTTCAGCCTTGAAAAAAGACGGCAAACGTCTATATGAATTGGCACGAGAAGGAAAAGCCGTAGAAATAGCCAAACGCAAAGTTACCGTCCATGAGTTTGATATCACTCAAATAGATGGCTTAGATATTTACTTCAAAATTTCTTGTAGCAAGGGCACTTATATACGTTCCATAGCCCATGATTTCGGCAAAGCTCTAGATTCTGGCGGACATTTAACATCCTTGCGAAGAACCAAAATAGGGGATTTCAACGTAAATATAGCCCAGGACCCTGCAGTGTTCGCTGATCAGTTACTGGGGTATACGGAAGGGCAATAGCAGATTTTACCATCACAAGCTTACGATTCCTTAAAATATTTCCGTATAATTAAGGTTATATACATATGAATCTAAACAGGCAACAATTATCATTACTCATTACCATATTCAGTATGGCCATAGTGGTATTGGTGCTATATAGCATTCAATTAGGCGGAGAAGAGGAGCAGGACGACTATGTGGTAGAAATGCTTCTTGACCCAGAGGTGCTGGAAGAAATTATAGAAGAAGAGGAACAGCCCGACGAAAAATCGGCGGCGGAAGCCATCAAAAGTCATTTGGCTTTTAATGAAACAGCTAAACCTAGTTATGGCAATCCAGAGCCTTTACAGACCCTTGAAGAGCTTATGGCCGAACGTGCTGAAATGAGCGATGGCGAATCATCTGATGAGCTTTCTGACGCTGACTATGCCGAACGTGTCAAGGCTTTAGCTCAAAAAAGGGAAGAAAAAAAGCAGTTATTGGGTGAAAAAGAAGCCCAGAAAAAAGAATTCACCAATAATTTGGCAGCAAGAAGAACATCGGTTTCCTATTCCTTGGTAGACCGAAACAATTACAAACTTCCGCCACCCATTTACACCTGTATCGAAGGGGGTAAAGTCGTAATTAACATTAAAGTGGACGCCTTAGGATATGTGACCGAAGCCGATTTCAATGCTAAAAGTTCTGGAACATCTAACGGATGTCTTGTAGATAATGCCATAGCCTACGCTCTTAAAGCCCGCTTCAATTCTTCTGATAAGGAATTTCAAAAAGGTACGATTACCTATCTATTTCAAGGGAAGTAAGGCAACTATTTCTTTTAAGGTGGATTGCCCTTTATCCTTATTGTACCATTTCTGCAAAGATTCCCTAAATTCCGAGGTTAAAATTCCGTTCTCAGCTTTATAATCTTTCACCATTTTAGCAGCCTCTTTGGGTCTGGAACCCCATTCTGCCAGTACTGTTTCCAAGTTTTCATCCCAAAGCAATACCTTTGGAATAGATAAGGTGTTATTGGTTAAAAACCGATGCATCAACTCTAGATTTTCATCCCTCAGTAAAATTCTCAGATTTAGATGAGGAGTCAATTCTTCCAATTTATGAAAAACGGGAATTGAAGGCGCGGCATCGCCACACCAACTTTCGGTTAAAACCACAATTGAAATAGGAATTTTAAGGCCTTTTACCTTTGTAGCAACATCAGTAGGTATTTTCAAAGTCTTATCCCATCGATGCATACGGCTATTATTCAATTGCGTATAGTGGGTTAAATCTTCGGTTTGAATTGGTCCTGTGGATTTCCCTTCCTCTGACAATTTTTCAACCAGTTTTCTGTACTCCGAATACGAATAGCTATATTTTAAACTTTCTTGAATAAGCTCCTTATCGGTTTTCTCCATAGCAGTGTTGACTATTCTAGTTTAAGATTCTCCCTAGTTATGTTTACAGATTTTCTGGATTCACCGCCAAACTATTGAACAATTTCGCCTTTGCCGTAAAATATTTATTTTCTACTTGGTTTTGTTTTAGAACTGCATCTATCAATTTATTCTCACGGGTGTTGATTAAGAACAAAGAACTTTCCCCAAAACTGAATTTTCGTAATTCCGCGGACAATAGGGTATCGTAATTTTCTACTATATCGTCAATCAACACATTCTGTTCTTCAAAGGATTCCAGTTCATTATAAATGGCCAGAATTTTATTCTGAATCACCACTTCGGCATTATCCAGCTCAAACTGGGCATCACGCAATTTCACTTTGGCTAATTTCAAATCTCCACGTTCTTTTCTTAGAAATAACGGAAGTTCGAAATTTAAACCGCCCTTGTAATTTTCGGTAACAAAGGAATTGATGTACTCAGGAGTTTCTGTAATGAATTTATATTCTACATCAATCCTAGGTAAAAGCTTATTGGTCTTTAGCTGTTTATCCACTCGTAACCCATCGATTTTATACCCCAACGATAATAATTTCGGATGGTTCTGTAAAGCAAAACTATCTAACGGTTTTCCCAGTATTTCTAGAGTTTGGTCTATTTCCATATCTAAACCTAAGTCCGGAATGACATTTTCCCTCAATTCCATAGGTATATTTTCACCCATCCAAAGAAAATTGGAAAGTTCTAAAGTGGTGTTTCTCAATTGAACCTTGGCCTGTTCCAAGTCTAGTGCTCTATTCTGTACTGCAATTTTAGCCTCTACGGTATCTATGGCGGCCATATCACCAGAGCGAGCCCTTTCTTTAATTCCTTTAAAACGAATTCTAGCATTTTCCAAGAAATTTTGAAAAACCTCATTGTTGCGGTAGGCCTGTAACCAATTGAAGTAGGTCAAGGAAGCATCGAACAAAATTTGGTTCACTAAAAGATCACGATCGGCTTTGGATTGCTCCCTAAAAAATTTGGCTTTTTTAACGGTAGCCATCCGCTCGTTTATCCAAGAACCACGACCCAAAGAAAGCGCTATACCGGCACTGTACAGGCCATCTTCCGGAACATTATTTTGAGGATTCAAGTCCTCTCCTGAATATTGTTCAAATTCTCCCTTTAGCTCAATACCATACCACGTTGGTAGCTTAAACGTCGCGTTTAGTAAATCGTAATATTCCTCACCCTTAAATTCTTTGGTAGAATAATCCACGCCGACTTTTGGATCAAAACCTCCACGTGCCTTCATTAGGTTAGCCTGACCAAAACTTATGGCCAATTCTGCCTGTTTTGCAATGGGATGGTATTTTTTTACATACCCCAAATACTCCCCAAATTTAAGTTGAAGGGTATCCAATTCTTGGGCATTTGCACCTAATGAGAAACAAAAACAAAGTATGAAAATTCGATACATCATGTTTATTTCTTTACCGGGTTACCTTGAGCACCTTCTGGTTGATAATAATTGGGCGGGAAACCATTTAACTGCCTCCATAGTTCATACCAGATAGGAACATCTTCCAGTAAGGCAATAGTATTAGCACCCGAACCCACTCTTATGGCATTTGGCCATTCGTGATCATCCTTATCGGGGGCCAGCAAAATCCTGTATTTTCCGTTGGGACTAATAAATGTTTCAATAGCTACTACTACGCCACCATAAGTACCATAGGATACGTTTGGCCAACCGCTAAAGACTATTACAGGCCAACCATCAAACCATATTCTCACTGTCTCCCCTAAATGTATCAATGGCAGGTCTATAGGCTCTACGAACATTTCTACCGCCAAGTCATAATCTGCCGGCATTAGCCCTACCAATGGTGCTCCCTCTTTGAAAGTTTCCCCAATTCCAGCCTCAATGGCCGTATTGATATAACCATTTTGCGGTGCCCTAATGTAATAGAGTCCATTCCTAACTTCATAATTGGTTAAATCACTTTCCAGTTTACTAGCTTGGGCCTCTGAGTCATATTGATTGGACAATGCAGTGAACTTATCACTCTGTGCCTTAGAAATCTTATCCGTATAAGCAGCCTGAACACTATTGATTTCAACCTCGGCATTGATGATTTCATTTTTTGCAGCAAGCAATTTGTTTTCCTGCGAAATTAATTTGGCCTGGGTTTCCTGTAATTTCAAGCGTTTTTCTTCTACATCTGTTACCGCCTTTAATCCTTCGCTCTCTAATTGTGAAGTTCGTTCAAATTGACGTTCTGCAATACGGATATTTGTTTTTGCAGCCTCAAATTCAATACTATCACTCTGCGCCTTTAATTTGGCCTGTAGCAACTTATTTCTGGCCTGTTCCAACTTTAACCTTCGTTCTGTCACCAACGCAGCGACCTGATCATCCAAAGCATTTACCTTATCCCCATAAGAAACGACGGCAGCACTTTTAGACTTTAATTGTTGCCCTGTACGTTCCACTAGTCTGGGGTCAAAATATTCTGGTTTCACTTCTGAGATGAACAAAATGGTATCCCCTTTTTTTACGTAATCTCCTTCTTGAACGAACCATTGCTCAATTCTACCCGGGATTTGGGATTGAATGGTCTGAGGTCTCTGGCTAGGTGTCAAAGTAGTCACAAAGCCCCTTGAAGAGATATTTTGGGTCCAAGGTAAAAATAGAACCAAAAAACCAACTACCGCAAACGCAAATAAAAAACGATTAAAATGTTTGTAATGCCGTTTGTGAAAAACTCTGTCAGCAGACTTGAATCGCTCCAAAGAAACACTTTCACTTAATTTTCTATGTGATATATTCAGCATCGTTCTCCTATATTTCGTTTATAATTCTTCCTTTGTTCATGGTAATGATCCTAGAACATTTTTTCTCCCAAGCCTCATTTTCACTCACTACCAAAAGTGCCCAACCGTTACTAGAATCACTTAAAAAGTTAAGTATTCGGTTCGCTTCCTCTTTGCTAAACTGATCCAATGGGTCTTTTAAAATGAGTAGTTTAGGCTTTCTTACGATACTCCTTGCCAAAACGATTTTCTTAGCTACGGTGTACGGAATTTGTCTACCTTCAGGATAAAGAATCGTTTGCAAACCTTCTGGTTGATGTTTAACAAATTGGGTCAAACCTACATTTTCCAAAGCCCAATGCACTTGTTCCGAGCTTATATTCTTATCGCCAAAAGTGATATTGTTCAAAATAGTTCCTTCAAAAGGGGTTTCATCTGGTAACGACTGGCCTAAATGTGAACGATAATAATTAAGATTCATACCTTTCAAGGAAACCCCGTTGACAAAAACACCTCCACTATCTGGTTCCAAAATACCTGCAATAATTCTCAATAACGTATTCTTTCCTGAACCACTGGCTCCTTTTAATAAAATGGTGCAATTTGGTGTTATGGTAAGACTTAATTTGTTGATAATTGTTCTCTTTATATTAGGAACATCGTATGAAATTTCATCCAGCTCTACGGTAAAGTTTTGATGCTCCATAAAAGGTTTTTCGCCATGTTGCGGCTCTAATTCCTTATCTACTACTTGTCCCATTTTTTCTAATGAAGTTAGGAGGTCATAAAATGTTTCCAAACCTAGAATCAACTTCTCAACGGAGCCAATAACCAAAAGAATAATAATCTCAGCTGCGACAAACTGACCAATATTCATTTCTTGGTTCAATACCAAAAGTCCACCGATCAACAAAAGTCCAGCTGTTACTAATACTTTAAATCCGATCATTTGGATGAACTGAAGTACCAATACCTTAAAATGGCTTTCCCTTGCTTTTAAATAATGATCCACTAACGTATCATTTTTTTCCAATGCATGGGATGTTTTACCGGATAGCTTAAAACTTACAATTGACCTTGCAACTTCCTGCAACCAATGCGCAACCCTATACTTATGTTTTGATTCATCCAAACTTGTATCGAGACCTCTTTGTGCGGTGAACTTAAACACCACATAAATCAATAGGAGCAATAGCAGTCCGTAAGCAATGAAAAAAGGGTGGTAAAAGGAAAGCAACAAAAGACCAAAAATTATCTGTAATAGCGCTGCTGGAAAATCTATCAATACTTTGGCTAGCGATTTCTGAATGGTGAGTGTATCAAAAAACCGGTTCGCTAATTCTGGAGGATAGTAATTATACAACTCACTCATTTTAATTTTAGGGAACCTGTAGGCAAACTCGAACGAGGCCCGGGTAAATATTTTTTGCTGCACATTTTCAATGATTCGTATCTGCATTAGCTGCAAAATACCCACAAAGGCTACCCCTAAGGTTACCAATACGACCAGAACAATCCAAGACGTACTTATTTGTGCTCCTTGAATCAAATTGATAATTGCCTGAATCCCCAACGGAAGAGAAAGGTTCACTAATCCCGCAAAAATGGCGTAGTAAAAAACCTGAAACACATCCTTTTTATCCATTTTAAGCAGCCCCATGAATCGCTGCCAAGTTGTAAGTATCGTTTTAGCCATTAAGTTTTTTGATTTAAGGTATTAAATACAAGATCCGTGAGGTATTGTGTAGGTGTAATTTCATCTGTACAATCAGTCATGGAAGAAAAATGATCTTTCAAGAAATGTTGATGTAAAGCACTTTCCAATATGGTACTTGCCAAACTGGAAGGGTAGCGATATTCCAAATTTACCGCCTTTATCATCTGCTTTAACCTACCTACCAATCTTTTATAAATTAGAAAATACCCTTCCTTATTTTCCTCATCCACTTCTTTGGTCAAATAGGATTTAGAATATTCATTAATAATGATCTTATTCAATAAAACCTCGTTTATATGAGAAAAGGAAGAATCTTCTTTAGTTTCCCTAGTAATGATTTCAATCGCCCTATTTAATTTATCATTTGCATCTTGAATGTTATTTGTGGCAAATACTAGTTGGTACTCGATCCAACTCCAATACCAAGAAGTTAGATACAAAAGAAGCTTATGCTTGTTTTCAAAATAACGATAGATAGAACTTTCGTTGGATCCAATTTCTCTTCCTAATTTCTTAAAGGTAAAACTTCACAACCCATATCGTTGATCATCAGAATACTTTCCTCAATTATTTTTTTCCCCAGCTCTGAAGATTCTGGATCTTTAACATACAACTTATCATTGATGCTGATTTTTACCCCCTGAAATATTTCATCCATGACAATTTATTTAGTTACAAATTCCAAATATAATAGTATTACTATTACGTATTGATAGTTTAACTTTTTTTAACAAAAGTAATGCTGCTTCTTTAATCCAGTATGCTATTTTTGAATTGTGAAAATAAGGGTGTTCAAATTTGACTTTTTCTAATTTGATGATGATTTTTTAAGTAATTGACAATTATAGGTCATTTTTCACCCGATTTTAAACATATTTAATAACACCTAAATCCTAAAAAAATGAAAAATCTAATCTTAATTTTAACGTTTTTATTTGTATCTATGAGCACATATGGTCAAAACAGCTATGATTTAAAGCCTGGTGATGTTTTAGAAATCCACACCGATTCCAATATGCCATTTGACCACATTTATTTTCCTAAACCTAATTTTATCATTAAACGTGGCGGCATTGCCAATTATAAAGCTCTGAATGGAGTTAAGGTACAAATCGAAGAAATTTCTGAAAATTCAATTATGAGATTAAAACCTTTAAATGGAAAGAAATTCTTTAACACCTATTCTTATGTAGAGGCGCATTTGGAAAAAGCTATAGAAAATAAAGAATTAAAGTTTTTAAGTAATCGCAAAAACACTACGGCGTCTGTTCAATTTGTGAAATAATTTGGTAAGAAACAGGTTCTATCAAATTTTGTTTCATTGGAAACATAGTATAACTTTTAAAGAGATTACCATCCTAATGCATTCTTAAGTCATAAGGATGGTCTTCCTAAAAAAGATACTTCGAAACCTATCATTTAAAAACATTCCTTTCAGTTTAGGCTCCATTATCTACTTTAATAAATATACTATAAGGTAGCGTAAGTAATAAAGGTATACCCTAAAATTGAAAGACTATCGATAATTTAGTTCAACACAAAAAATCATTTATTTATAATGTTTTGTAAATTAACTTAAATCCTGAATTATGATTTTGGTACATATAGCAATACGGAAAAAGAAGGATGCAAAAGTAATTGCCAAACTATTGTTAGCCCAAAATTTAATTTTCAGTGCGAGTATTGCTACCAAAAAAATATTTGAAAAGAATCCTACTACAGATGAGATAGAATACAGAAGACAAACTATCATCACGGGCAAGACGAAGGCCTTATTATTCAATACCATTAATGAATTACTTCGAAATAAATATCCTGACAATATGCCAATGGTATATGCTGTCCCGATTATTTATATGGATTCAGAACAGACTGAATTATTACGTAATCAAACTGCGAAAGTTTAAAATCTTGAATTCGTTTAGAATTCATCTTCAGGTTAAGTGGAATATTTAATTTTACGTCCTTTTTAATAATATATATTTATCGAACTTTATTCATGGAAAAACAAAGATGCGGCTGGTGTTTAGGGGATTCTCTTTACGAAAATTATCACGATGAAGAATGGGGAGTACCCCTTTATAATGATGCGACGTTTTATGAATTTCTACTATTGGAAACCTTTCAAGCCGGTCTTAGTTGGATAACGATATTAAGAAAGCGGGAAAATTTTAAAAATGCTTTTGATCAATTTAATTATAAAAAAATAGCCCAATATGATGAAGCTAAGATTCAAGAACTACTTCAAAACGAAGGCATCATTCGCAATAAATTAAAGGTAAGATCAGCTGTTACCAATGCTCAAGAATTTATAAATATCCAAAATGAATTTGGAAGTTTTAGTTCCTATATTTGGAGTTTTCTTGATGGGAAACCTCTAAAAAATGAAGTGAAAAATTACAAACAGGCTCCTGCTAATACTCCATTATCGGACACCATTAGTAAAGCCTTAAAAAAACGTGGTTTCAAATTTGTAGGCAGCACCGTAATTTATGCATTTATGCAAGCTACAGGATTAATTAATGACCATGAAGTCTCATGCTTTCGCTTTGATGAAGTTTAATAATGCCGTTTCAAATTAAATTTAAGACCATGAAAAACCGTGTACCTTTAATTTTACTTTTTATGTTCCTATTTGGATATTCTGCAATACATGCCCAAAACAAATATGAACGAGAATATCGGATTAAAAAATCTGAATTTCCCAGTAATGCCCTCGACCTAATTTCCAATAAGATAGAGAATGCTAAACGTGTGAAATTTTATAAAGAAACGGACAGTACTAAAATAAGTTATGAAGCAAAATTGAAAAAAGATAAACTTTGGTATAGTATAGAATTTAGTGAAAAAGGTATCCTAGAAGATATTGAAATCCTAATTGACCCTGTTGATGTTCCTAACGACACGTTCCAAAACATAGAAAACTATTTAAAAGCGAACTATTCCAAATACAAGATTAAGAGACTGCAACAACAATATCTTACCAATACCCAAGATGATGTAGAAACTACCCTGAAAAATGCATTTCAGAACTTACTACTGCCCACCACTAATTATGAATTAGTGATTGGCGGACAAAAAGACCGTACATACTTGGATTATGAAATTCTTTTTGATTCAGAGGGTAATTTTAAAAATTTGCGCACCTCCCTCCCTCTAAATTACGACCATGTCCTTTACTAAAAATAGAAGATTATTTATCCTAATACTTCTAAATTGGGCAATGCAGGGCATGGCCCAAGAGAATTTTACGGGCTATTGGCAACCCGAATTTTCTATTAATTATGACGTAACACCCCTTTATTCCCATAATTTTTCATTGGCCAACCGCAACTATTTTTATCGAGATACGCAAACGAATTTTTCTGCCAGACAATTAGACCTATCTCATTTTTCAACGTATAAGACAGGCTTTAATACAAGTATAGGCGCAGGTGTTCAATATCGATTTCGTGAAGTTTTTGAAAACGATAGGGAGAATGAATTGCGATTTACCCAACAATTCAATAGCGCTAAAAAACAACGGATTGTGCGCATTGGTAACCGACTCAGGACTGAACAACGTATTACCAACGCACAGACTATTCACCGTTTTCGTTATAGATTTGCTATTGACTTGCCCTTAAAAGGTCTTGAATTGAATATGGGAGAACCTTATTTAATAGCCACCACAGAATCCTTATTAAGTGTAGGCAAAGGAGTTTCTCCTGAATATGACCAACGCTTTACGTCTCAAATAGGCTGGCTTTTGGGCAACAAAGCTAAGTTTCAAGTAGGTGTTGAATATCGATTTGAAGATTATTTAGGTACGACCCAGCAGGTATTCTTTTTTCTAAATAGTTTAGTAGTATCCCTATAACAGTTTTAAAAATTCACTTCTAGGAATTTCCTTGGCGCCCAAACTGGCAAGGTGCTCCGTATACATTTGACAATCGACTACCGTATACTTCAAACGCTCAAGTTCTTGTGCCAATTTAATAAATGCAAACTTGGAAGCATTGGAGACCAGGCTGAACATACTTTCTCCACAAAAAACATGGCCCAAATCAATACCATATAGACCACCTACCAATTCATTATTTTCCCAAACCTCATAAGAAACCGCATGACCCTTTTTATGGAGTTCCAAATAGGCACTTTGCATATTTTGGGTTATCCAAGTACCGTCTTGATCTCTTCTAGGAACAGTAGCACATTGCTCTAAAACCGCTTCAAAACAATGGTTCCTGGTCAATTTGAACTGATTGTCCCTAATAACTTTAGCCATACTTTTAGAAACCTTGATTTCATTAGGGTAAAGTACCATTCTAGGGTCTGGGCTCCACCACATCAAAAACGAGTCGTCATTGAACCAAGGAAAAATTCCACTTTGGTAGGCCAATAACAATCTGTCTGGAGATAAATCGCCCCCTATGGCTACTATACCTTCAGGATTCGCCAAAGCAGCTGGTGGAAATTCCAATTTATCGGTTAAGTAATACAATGGGTTAGTGTTTTTAGTTTTCGGATTTCAAAATAAAAAAATACTTTGAAATTTGTTGAAGTATCAAAAAAACAAAAGGACTTTACACTTATGTAAAGTCCTTTAAATATGTAAGGAAATTAAAATCCTTATAATTTAAAACGGAAGATCATCATGGTCTTCTTCATTTAGATTGTCTGCAGGTTCAAAAGCTTCCATAGGAGGTACGGGAGGCATTCCGGCAGCAGGAGCATTGGCTTGTAGGCTTTCAATTCTCCAACCCTGTATAGAATTGAAATATTTAACTTCTCCCTGAGGATTGGTCCACTCCCTACCTCTAAGGTTAATACTCACTTTTACATCTTGCCCTACCTTGTAACTGTTCAATAAATCCGTCTTGTCCTGAACAAATTCTACCATGATATGTTGTGGATATTGCTCATCTGTGGTCACCACCAATTCTCTCTTCCTAAAGCCATTACTACCAAAGGTTTGAACATCCCCTATTAATTTTACTTTTCCTTCTATTTCCATCTTGTACTCTTTTTACTTTAAAGTTCAAAAGTACATAAAATGGTGCGGTTATAAAATAGGTATGGCCAATAACAGCACAACAATTATTTACATTTTGGGTTATCTTTAGTAATAGAAAATAATTGGATGGATTTTATTCCCAAAAACAAAATTTCCAACATATTTCTTCTGATAGGCTCATTCATCGTAGTCAGCCTTATTCTTTGGAACACAAATAGCTTTTTCAAAAAATTCAAGGAAGAGGAACGCTTAAAAATGGAAATTTGGGCTACCGCTCAATCAGAATTTCTGCAATCTGCTGAAGATGTGGATTTGGGTAGCCTGCATCTAAAAGTGTTTCAGAACAACACCTCTACCCCAATGATCTTGATCAATAAGGACAGTTCGATTAGGGTAAACAACATTCCGCCCAACAAGGCCGCTGATTCCGTTTATATCAAAAAACAGTTAAGTAAATTTAAGGACGAAAACACTCCAATTTCCATAGACCAACAGGGGGAGCATTTGGCCACCCTTTATTACGGTAATTCTGAAGTATTGAACAAATTGAAATTCTATCCTATAGCCCTTTTACTTATCATACTTCTTTTCGCTACCGTAATCTACTTTTTGTTTAAAACTAACAAAACTTCAGAACAAAATAAACTTTGGGCCGGTATGGCCAAAGAAACAGCCCACCAAATAGGAACACCGTTATCCTCTCTTTTAGGGTGGAACGAACTTTTAAAAAATGAAGCTATAAATCCGAATATCACCAAAGAGATTGAAAAGGACATTGACCGACTAGAAACGATTACGGAACGATTTTCAAAAATAGGCTCCCTACCTAAACTAAACGAAAGTGATATCGTTAAAGAAACCAAAGATGCCTATGAGTACTTAAAAAGAAGAAGTTCGAAACTGATACACTTTACTTTTTCTACGAAGGTGGAAAGTCTACCAGTTTTGTTAAATAGTTCCCTTTACAATTGGACCATAGAAAACCTAGTAAAAAATGGAATTGATGCCATGCGTGGTAAGGGAAGTATCGCTATTGATATTGTCCCAGATGGTAAATATGTGAATATATTGATAGCCGATACCGGACACGGTATTTCAAAAAGTAATTATAGCAGTATCTTTAACCCCGGTTTTACTTCTAAAAAACGCGGTTGGGGCCTTGGGCTTTCACTGGTTAAACGCATCGTTGAAGAATACCACAATGGCAAGATAAAAGTATTATCCTCTGGTAAAGAAGGAACTATAATGCAAATATCCCTTAAAGTGCATCGTTGATTATGGTAAAGGAAAAATTAATAATAATTAAAGAATCGAACATCACCAATAACTGTCCGGAATGTTTTAACCAAGATTTAAATCTTACCTTTTATCAAAAACATACCTATGGAAGTTTCTTTCACAAAACTACGGATGAGGTAAGCCATAAGTTAGTCTGTAATACCTGCCATTCTAATATATACCCTGTGTCTTGGACGGAAGATATTGAACGTCTATTCAATTATTATAAAAAAATGGCCATACCTGCGCCTAAAACCTCAACGCCTACCACCCTATTTTATGTATTGATGTTGCTCTTTATAGCGCTTATTGCGGGCGTCATCTATATACTCTTAGCAGGAATCATTTAATATTAGTTGCAATATCAGCAGCAATTTGCTTAAACTCCTCTTCAGAAAATTTCACTTTCTTTTGAAACGTGGCATCGCTCATTTCATTCAATGGAATTAGGTGAACATGAACATGAGGTACTTCCAGACCAATTACGGTAAAACCAACTCGTTTACAATCAACCGTATTTTCTAACGCTTTACCCACCTTTCTTGAAAAGGCCATTAACCCCATATAGGTGCCTTCGTCCAAATCCAAAATCTTATTCACTTCCTTTTTAGGAATACATAAGGTATGCCCTTTAGCATTTGGATTGACATCTAGAAAGGCTAAAAAATCCTCGTCTTCGGCTACTTTATAGGATGGAATCTCGCCGTTTATAATTTTTGTGAAAATGGTGGACATATCTTTGATTTAGGTTTAAATTAAAAATCCTACCGTTTTAAGGGTAGGATTAAATATACTGATATATGGAATTTTAACTTCTAGAAATTTCTAAAATTTCAAATTTAATGGTTCCATTAGGTACCGTAATTTCAGCAGAATCACCCACCTTTTTACCTAAAAGTCCTTTACCAATAGGGGAATTCACAGAAATTTTACCGGTTTTTAAGTCCGCTTCACTTTCTGCGACTAGTTGATAGGTCATTTCCATACCATTATTATGATTTTTCAACCTGACTTTAGACAATACCAAAACCTTAGTCGTATCCAATTGCGACTCGTCAATTAAACGTGCATTGGCCACTGTGGCTTCCATTTTGGAGATTTTCATTTCAAGAAGACCTTGCGCCTCCTTAGCGGCATCATATTCTGCATTTTCAGACAAATCTCCTTTATCACGTGCCTCTGCGATAGCTTGGGAAGCCTTTGGTCGTTCTACGTCACGTAAGTGGTTTAATTCGTCCTTCAACTTTTTAAGACCTTCAACTGTATAGTAGGATACGTTACTCATAACATCATCGTTTTATAAATAGGAAAATCCTCTATAAGCGCCTTAATCTTAGGCTTTTTTAGAGAGGATTTAAGACAAATATACATAATTTTTACGCACTTTTGTTGCACATTCCTCAAACAAAAAATAACCCATGAAACGTATTTTTGGACTCTTTTTACTCTTATCGATTTTTTCCTGCAGTAGTGATGGTACAAACAGGAATCCTTATCTACAAGAGGTGGGTTTTAGATTTGACGCTAATCTAAATTTACCTTTATACAGCCCGTTGACCAATATTGGAAGTGCAGTTCAGGTGCTTACCGAAGGTGTAGGTACCAGAGGTGTTTTTATCATTAATTCTGGTTTTGACCAATTTAGGGCTTTTGAAGTAAGTTGCCCAAACCATGCTCCAAGTTCTTGTTCAACAATGAGTCTCAACGGACAAGTCGTTACTTGTTCCTGCGAGGGCTATGAATACAATCTTTTTTCCGGTCAATTTTTAAATAGACCCGAAGATGGAAATAGATATTATGATTTATTGGAATACAGAGCCAATTTGAGTGGCAATACGGTGATTGTCACTAATTAATTATATTCCCCATATACAACTTCCTGCATCAATATATCCATCCCCAGGTCCATCCAGAATTTTTAACTCTATGAGCGTAATCCTTTCATTCTCATAGGAACTATAGCATATGAACCAAAAGCTCAAAGGTTAAATCACTTTTCTCTAAATCCATTTTTTTAAGCCAATCCAAAAATACATCCACCTTTTCCTTTTCTAAAATCCCCCAGTTCTTATCATCTCCATAAAAAGGCGAGGTATACTCCTGACTTTCTAACAGGTCAATATTCTTATCTTGATTGGCGACAAAGGGGGAAATTATTTTTACCGATTCCTTCGGATTTACCTTAGCATAGAGATACCCTTGTTTTGTCGCTTTTATAAATTTTAAGTACTCCTCCAAATTACTTTCGGTCGCTTTTTTACTCGCCATGATTATGGGCGAATACCCATAGGGAATCCCATAATCTTTCATGCTGAATAGATTCAGTTGAATGCCTTCATTTTTAGCACGTATACCCTCCCAATTTTTGAAAATCCATGTAGCATCGACTTTGCCCTTGATAATGGTTTCCCAAATACCTAGTTTATCGGGGTATACAATTTCAATAGTACCTTTGCCTCCGTCGTTTTTAATCATCTGCCTCACAATCTCATCTTCATAACGGGCTTTGTATGATGCGTAAATCAATCCATCCATATCCTTTGGACTCTGGATATTTTTATCGGTCAACGTAGCAATGGCACTAACATCCTCTTGAAATATGGTCGCAAGCGCCACGGCATCAAAAGGTTTCTTTTTAGTCCTATAACTTATGACACTCTCAAATGGACAAAGCGCGAAATCTGCCTTGCCCAATTCCACTTTTTTTGCTGGAGTAGTTTCATAATTATCTGAATCTGGGGTCAGAATTTCTACATCCAACCCCATTTCTCTATAAAATCCTTTTTGTTGGGCCAGATAAAAGCCGGTATGATTGGTGTTGGCCGTCCAATCCAACGCTATTTTTAGTTTTTTCATCTTAAAAATTTACGGTTGCCCCTATTAAGAAATTGGTTCCTGCTTGTGGGTAGTACCCTTGAACTTCAAAAGAATTCCCTGGTGTAGAAAAATCATCTAAATACGTATATCCATTGGAGACATATTTTTCGTCAAAAATATTATTCACCAATCCTGAAAACACAATAGATTTTAAAATCCGATTCATTTTCAGTTCATAGGTAATATTGAAATCCGTCGTGAAATAGGCATCCAATTTAGAAGCTTCTGTATCTGTATTACTCAAATATTGTTCACCAACATATTTAGACAGTAAAGAAACATTAAGTGCCTCACAGGGTGTATAAGTGAAAACATTACCCGCAATCAGCGAGGGTGAAAATGCTATCGTCGTATTACCTAAATCCCGAAGTAATCCATCCCTATCAATAAAATAATCTAAGTTTTTATTGCTACTTAAAGCAATGTTTGGCCTTATTTTAAATTTATCGTTCAATTTAATGTTTGCATCTATTTCTAGGCCCAATCGATAACTATCCCCTATATTAGATCGTAACGGCGCACCCACATCATTAAGCTCACCAGTCAAGACCAATTGGTCTTTATAGTTCATATAATATAAATTGGTGTTTAGCTGAACTTTAGATGAAAGATACCTCCAACCCAACTCAAAATCGTTAAGCCTTTCTGGTTTGGGATTTCCGCTTTCATAATCATTTCTATTAGGCTCCCTGTTCGCCACCGCATAAGAAAAATAAAAATTATTGTTCCGGTTCAAATCAAAGGTGATACCTGCTTTTGGATTAAAGAAATTAAAGGTATCGTCTACCAAGCCGGTATCCTCTCCATTCGCTTTATAACCCACGGTTCTGTATTGTAAATCCCCATATAAGGACCATTGATCGGTTAATTGATAATTCGCCTTCGTGTATATATTAAAATCGGTCTTTGATGAAGTATCATTATAATAGCGGTCCTTATAATCACTATTACTCGCAAATCTTGCCCATATGACCTCACCAAAATGATCGCCTTCGTATTTATTGAATCCGCCGCCCATAATCAAGCTGAGTCGATCCTTGCTATACTTGGCAGAGAATACCGTTCCATAAAAATCATTGTCCAACCATCTTCTACGGATTAAATCTGTAGTATTTAGTTCGGCACCGTCAACGATTAAGGGGTCAAAACCATAGGTTGAAAAATCATCATCCTCTCGATATTGTTCAAAGTACCCTCTACCTCTTGTATAATGTAATGCGATGTTTGTACTCCAAAAATCTGAAAGCTGTTCATTCCACAACAATTGCGCATGGTCTTGTTTGTAGTTATCCACCTCATTATTATAGAACTGGGTGTTTCCATTTTCATCGGTATAAATACCAGAAGGATTAAAAGTCCTATCTGTACGCAAGGTTTCAGCATCAATACCATACCATGCTTGATAGGTGATTTCATGACCTCCAAAAAGCAAGGCTTTTATCAAAGTGTTATCATCTTTATAGGCTGCCTGTAAGAAATAAGAATCCAAATCTGACCGTGCCCTATCGATGTAGCCATCAGAATTTATTTTTGATAACCTACCTGAAAGCTCAATATGGTCGTTTAAAAGTCCGGTACTGAACTTCAGGTTGTTTCTGATGGTGTTAAAGCTTCCAACAGAAGTTGATATTTGGCCATAGGCATCTTGAGAAAAGCCATCGGTCAACAAATTCAAACTAGCACCAAAAGCTCCTGCACCATTGGTTGATGTGCCCACCCCGCGTTGTAACTGCAAACTCTCTGTGGAGGATGCGAAATCTGGCATATTTACCCAAAACGTACCTTGAGATTCCGCATCGTTATACGGAATGCCGTTTATGGTCACATTGACCCGGGTAGCATCACTTCCCCTCACCCGTATTCCTGTATAACCTACACCGGCACCGGCATCTGTTGTGGTCACTACAGAAGGTAAAAAGTTCATTAAAATCGGAATATCCTGACCTAAATTTCTAGGCTTAATATCCTCTTTTGTCAGGTTTGAAAAAGTTACCGGAGATTCTTTGGTAACCCGTACTGCGGAAACGAAAACTTCATCAAGGACTACTTTTTTTCCTTCTAGGGAGTCCGTTTCCTGGTCTTGGGCCTGTAGACCCCAACTCAGCGCAAAAAGCGCCGTAATTGTAAAAATAGATAGCTTCATTCGTAATAGATTTACGAATAAAAGGGGCTATTATTCTAAGTTAATAATTGATTTTTTGTTGCTTACTAAATCGATTTTAGCGCAACGGTATAACACCTTATGGCGATTATCGCCTCCCTTGGCAGCATTACCTGCCCAGGTTCTTTGGGTATAATCTCAGCTTCCTTCTAAAAAAATAGAATTCGGCACCCCTTTGAGATGATGCAAATGTAATACAGTAAATTCATCCCTCATAAAGAAATTTGTAAAAAAAATAAACGCATCAATTAACATCCTCTTAGAACTTATTTTTTAAGTTTTAACGTAGATATAAAGAGATGATTCCATCAATTTATGAATTCGAAAAAAAATAAATTCACCTTTAAAATCACCTTTAGCTACCTCCTGTTGATTATTTTGGGAGCCATAGCTTCCTACTACATTTACAATGAAATACGGGATTACATCACCCAGGAAACGGTGACGACAAATGAAAGCAAACTTCTCAAGACCAATTCATTTCTGGCCCAACTCTATGAAGCCGAAAGTCTTTCTAAAATCGCATTACAAACTAAAACCAATTTGAGCTACGAAGCTTACGAAAACAAAATAGACTCAATTACAGACAACATAAATCAACTCAAAGAATTTACGGAAAGTGAACATCAGCAAGGACTATTGGACAGTCTAACTTCATTACTTGATAAAAAGGTGAAGAACATCAACGCTTTAAGAAATCTTAGAATTGAAAATCAAACAGGAAAGGCGATTACATCTGCTATTAACGAATTCGATAAAATGGAAGAGTCTTTGGGAATTATAACTCCTGAAGGCTTAGCTCCCAATTTAAAAGAACTCTCGCCAAAGGCGCAGGAAGCCATAAAAAAAGTGGCGGACTATTTAAACGCCAATATCCCTGATCAAAATAGTCCACAGCAAAAAGACCTAAGGGTGGATAGTGTACTTCAAGTTTCCAAAAATCTTTTGAAAGAGGTAGCACAGGAAAATACGATCAATGAAAATTCCTTGGCGAAGAGCGAAACTGACATCAATAGAACAGATCTAGAACTTTCACAACAATTGCGTATCATCTTAACTTCCTTTGAACAGGAAATTTTAATGAATAGTATGGCGAGTACGCTAAAAAAGGAGTCTCTTTTGGAACGTAGTATACGTCTGGCGGCAATCGCAGCCCTTCTCGGGTTTATAGTTGTTGGCATGTTTACTTTTATCCTAAATAGGGATTTCTGGAAAGCAAACCTGTACAGGGAGAAGTTGGAAAAGGAAAAAGAATATTCCGAATCTTTATTGAAAAGCAGGGAACAGCTTATAGCCACCGTAAGTCACGATTTGCGCACCCCCTTAAATACCATTAATGGATACGCTACTTTGATTGAAGAATCAGGAACCGAAAAAGACAAGGATTATGTAACGCAAATTAAATCTGCCTCAAACTATGTTAATAATCTGGTTAATGATTTACTCGACTTTTCACAGTTAGAAGCAGGCAAAATGGTAGTTAAATCAACAACCTTTAGATTGGACCAGTTAATAAAGGAATGTGCCTCTAATATTGCTTCTCAATATGAAACTAAAAATATTCAACTTGTACTGGATTTAGATGAATCTTTAGACAAACCTATTATAACCGATGATTTTCGCTTACGTCAAATCCTGAATAACCTATTGGGCAATTCCTATAAATTTACGGAAAGGGGAAGCATTACCTTAACGGGTAAAATAATAGGCAACTCAAAATCAAAAAGGCTTTTACTTGAAATAAGCGACACCGGTATTGGAATATCGAAAGAAAAACAGCAACTCATCTTTGCGGAATTTACACAGGCCGATAGCACAACCGAACATAAATATGGGGGTTATGGATTAGGGTTGACCATTACCAAGAAATTGACCGAACTTTTAAAAGGAACCATTTCCTTAAAAAGTGAGCTTGGAAAAGGAAGTACCTTCATACTTGAATTACCTGTTGAATATGGAGTCATATCACAAGAAGTTATTCATGAAAATATTCCATTGGAAAACCTGAAAATTTTAGTCTTCGACGATGACACTTCTTTTTTAAAATTAGTTGGTGAAATGTTCAAATCTGAAGGAATTGAAGCATCACTGTTCACCGATTTTAATGAATACTCATCTATTCCAAATTTTGAATTCGACGTGGTATTGACAGATATTGAAATGCCTACCGTTACAGGATATGAGATTGTATCTCAATTAAAATCCGGTGCGTATCCAAATTATGTTGAACAGCCTATAATTGCGATGACCGGAAGACGAGATTTGTCACTGGAACATTTCATCAATTTAGGTTTTGCCAAATTACTTAGAAAACCATTTTGTAAAACGGAATTGCTACAAAAACTTAATGAGTTGTTCAACAACAGTAAACCTACTGCGGAGATTAAACCAATCCAATCTACTAGTAGAACTTCAAAAGAATTTAGTCTAGAAACAATAAAAATGTTTTTGGGAGATGATCAAGATGCTATAGATGAAATCCTTTACACCTTTAAAAAGGATACTCTAGAAAATATCAAACAGCTATCTGATGCTACAGTCAGTAATAATACCACACAAATAAGTCAAATAGCACACAGAATGCTCCCTATGTTTCGTCAACTTGAAGTTGTTCAAGCCATTCCAATATTGGAGAATTTTGAAGGATTGAATACTACAAACTATAGTCATGAAAAACTTAAGGACGAATATTTAACGTTGGAAAAACATATCAAAAAGCTCTTAAAAGGGGTTTAAATATCCAAATCATAATAATTAATGCGGTTATAAAGTGTTTTCCTGGTTACCTGAAGTAATTTAGCAGCCTTTGATTTATTGTAATTCGTCCGTTTTAGAGCATTTAAAATTTGCTCCTTTTCAAAACTAGCCTTTGAAAGATTACTATAATCTGGGGTTACATTTGAAGGTTCCTGTAATTCCGAAGGCAAAACCTGTGGTTGTATTTTATCGGTAGTCGTCAAAAGCACGGCACGTTGTATTACATTTTGGAGCTCACGTATATTTCCAGGCCAATGATATGCTTCAAAAATATCCCAAACCTCATCGGAAAAATCAGCGATTTCCTTATCCAGTTTTGTATTTGACTTTTCCAGAAAATAATTAGCAAAAACGGGCAAATCTCCATGCCTATTTCTTAAGGAGGGTATTTGTAAAGAAAATTCATTCAACCTATGGTATAAATCTTCTCTGAACGTTCCTTTCTCAACAGCAGATTTTAAATCTTCATTGGTAGCTGACAAAACCCTAACATCAACCAGAATCTCCGTATTACTCCCAATTCTTTTGATTTTACGTTCCTGCAGCGCCCTTAACAATTGCATTTGATTCTCATAAGAAAGATTACCAACCTCATCCAAGAATAAGGTACCGCCATTCGCTGCCTCAAAACTACCCACCTTGTCCGCTACAGCTCCGGTAAAACTTCCCTTTAAATGTCCAAAAAACTCACTTGCAGCCAATTCTTTGGGAATGGCACCACAATCCAACGCAATAAATTCATTAGTACTTCTACTACTTTTTGTATGTATCGCCTTAGCGGTTACCTCCTTACCAGTTCCACTTTCACCAATAATCAATACGGACATATCTGTTGGCGCTACCAATGAAAGGTATTTCTCTAATTGTTGGGCCGCATCACTAGAAAAGACTAAATCCTCAGTACTAGTTTTAATTCTTTTATCTTTTTCCTCCTCCTTGTGGTAAACTATTTCAGAAGTGTTTATTTGATTTACTTTAGAAATTTTAGGTTTGGATTGTAAAGCCCCATCAATGACAGTTAACATTTGATCGGGAGTAAAAGGTTTGGAAATATAATCATATGCACCCATTTTCATCGCCTTTACTGCCGTAGCCACTTCTGCATAACCAGTCATCACAATCACTGGGAGTTTACCGTTAAGTTGAGAAACTAATTTAAGACTATCATAATCCGGTAATCTTAAATCTGTAATGACCAATGAAAATCCATTTTCTTTTAGTTGGTTTTCACCATCTAAACCAGTCTGACTAACAACAACCGAAAAATCCTTTCGCTCTAAAAACTTTTGGAGCATTTGTGCAAACGAAGTGTCGTCTTCAATAATCAGGATTTTGGGCATAATAATTATAGTATTCTATGGAACTACGTAAAAATACCATAACCCGACTACTTGTATTTTAAAATTATCTTAAAGCTTAGTACTAAAATTAGCTCAAAAAGAAAAAAGGAAAGGGTAGTGAAATACTACCCTTTCCTGACCAAACCAACTTGAACAGACAAGTTATGTTTTAATTACATATCCAACCAATTCCCCTCGGCATCAGCATAAACCGTTCCTGATGTACCATCTTCTAAGGAAAGTACTAGTTTATACTGGTTTTCCTCATTAGTATACGCCTTATTGAGCGTCGCTGTTGGGAAGTTTGTAGTAATTGCATCTGTTACTGCCTGTGGAACCTCTGAAATATCTATTTCAGAAAAATCTTCGGCAACTACGATTACTTCATTTACATTGGCGTGAACGATACCATTTTGTGAAAGTGATGCCTCTTGAGCTGTAATTGTAAATCCTCCAATCGTTAATGCTCCTAATAAAAATAAAGTTTTCATATTCTTGTAATTTTAAATTAATTAATCATTCTTTCACTACTACCTATGGAAAAAGAATGCCAAACTTCATTTTTTTACAATAAACTGATTATCAAATACTTAAAATTTTTTGGTGTGCATAAAATTGTGTAATACTGTTTAGTATGACCACAACTGTGTAAAATTTATACGATTTTCTAAACCTTTCTTCACTACATCAAAAGGCTAGAACAAATAAAAAAGGAGTTGTTTGCACAACTCCTTCTATCCACATCAAATACATTTTTTAAAATAAAATTAGTGCTTGGTGGCACCTTCATAGCTAACGGTTAGTGTTTACGCGAAAGTGGTTTCTTTAGTTATAGATATTACCGACAGATTTTAAAATTCCTGTATCGGCAAACTTGTTTTACTATTTGGTACTATTATAAAATTTAGACGGCCCAATTTAACAACTATTATTTTTTGTTAATCCAATTACCGTACTGGTCAATGTACACCGTTCTTCTGGTTCCACTTTTTAATACCATTACCAATTTGAATTCTCCTTTGTCATTCTTATAAGCAGCACCTAGTTTAGATGTTGGGTATTGCTTTAATAATTCTTCAACTACCGGAGGAGTCAATTCACTTGACGCTATCTTTACAAATTCATCTGATATGTGAAAAACTGTACTAGTTTCTATGGTATTGCGAACCGACTTTGCAGAAACATTAATTATACTTCCTAAAGCCACTAAAATGAATATCACGTTCTTTTTCATACTGAATTTTTTTATGCGTTACTAAACTTGAATCTTAACTATTTACGGAGCAAAGGTAGATATGGACTATAGGTTAACTAATTTTTAAAAGTTTCTAATAAAAAAAGCTGCCGAAGCAGCCTTTAAATAAACAACTAAATAATCGGGGGTATTATATTTCTAACCAGTTACCTTCGGCATCTGAATAGAGTTCCATTGATGTTCCATCAGATAATAGAACTTCTAGATTATAACTACGTTCTTCATTGACAAATGCTTTTTTAAGGGACGCACCCTCATAATCCTCCTCTAAAGCATCTATAACACTCTCCGGGACTTCGGAAATAGCAATCTCTTTGAATCCTAGCGAAAAAACATCTTCCATAATACCATCATGGAATATGATTGGAGCCGCTGCAGTTCCTATGGTTAAACTCCCTATGGCTAAAGCTGATGCAAAAACTAATTTTTTCATCTTTCTTATTTTTAAATTAACATTATTAAAAAATGATAAGAAAAAACAGTGCCAAGAGAAAAACACAACCCAAGAAATAGCTATACAGCTAATAACTAATACTTTAAAAAAAGAGTCCGTATTTTAAGCGTGAGTAAAATTGTTCCTAAACGAAAAAAGTGTGTAGAAACTACACACTTTGAAAACTGAATTATTTTTTAATTAAACCTGATGCGAATCTTTCAAAAGGTCAACAACGCTTTTTACAGGATTGAACGTGACCAATGGCACTTCTACGAATATTGTATTCCAAAAAGCCATGGCGCCATTCCAAAGACCAGGTAATTCCAAAGCCTTTAATTCTTTGCCATCTTTTGTTTTACCGGTGATAAAACCTTGCTTATCATCTACATATTTTAGCAAGTCATATTTCTTTCCTTTATAGTCTCTAACACCACATACCAAATCGACCGGATTAAAATGGGTAGAATTGTTGACTATAGCTGCCTGCTGCTCATTATCCATATCAATTTGAGCAGATTCTATAATTTGTAAGGAAATATTTCCGTTGGAATTTTTAATCCAAAAAGGACCACCACCTGGTTCTCCTTCATTTTTTACCATTCCACCAATACGAATGGGTCTATTGATTCTATCTTTTAAGATTTCCAATTTTTCCGAAGTAGACTTAGCATTAAAATCATCAGCAAATCGAACATTCAATTGTTCTTTTAAAAAGGATTTGACCTGAGAGATTTCATCTTCTGAAACTTCACCTTTATCCAATTTTTCAGCATATTTAAATGCTTTTTCTTGAACTTTCATTAATACACCTGCTAGAACCTTTTTGCTATCGGCCACTGCTTTTGCATCATCCATTACGGCCACGTTGTCAATGTTTTTTATAAAAATGACATCTGCATCCTGCTCGTTAAGATTTTCTATTAAAGCTCCATGACCCCCCGGACGGAAAAGTACAGAACCATCGGCTTCCCTAAAAGGGGTGTTATCCATGTTTACCGCAAGTGTATCGGTAGACGATTTTTGAAAGGAGTAATCTACCTTATAATCGATACCTGTATGGTCTGACACCCTTGGACCTGCTTCCTTAAATTCCGATTTGAACATGTCTTCATGTTGCTCAGAAATCGTAAAATGAAGTGAAGACTTTCCATTAGAAGCTGCATATAACGCACCTTCTTTTAAATGCTCCTCAAACGGAGTGGCCGCTGTATGACCATAGTCATGAAACGGTAGTAATCCTTTTGGATAGAACCCATAATTGAAGCCTTCCTCACTTAGTAATTTCTCCACAAAGAGATATACTTTTTTACCTTCAGAATCTATATCATTAGGCAAGCTATCCATCACTTTTTTGTAAAACGGAAGACGCTCCAGACCATTTGATAAAATTTTAATATCCTTATCGTTGGTTCTTTTTAAATAGTCCTTTAAAGATTCATTTTCCGGATTATATACTTCCAAAAAACTGAACAAGGCCTTGAACATACGAGATGCCGCACCCGAGGCAGGCACGAATTTTAAAATATCTAAATTTTTAGATTTCTCATTGTACAACTTAATTAAGTCGCTTTCCTCTTCATCAGAAAAACGAAGTATTCCGTTTCCAATTACCGCTGCATTTTTAAGTTCTACAAAAGGAATTCCTTCTTTAAAAGTATTCACCTGTTGTATCACTTTATCTTTTGCAATACCTTTTTTCTTTAGTTGAATTTCGTCTTGTGGAGTAAGCTGTATCATTTTTCTAGTAACTTATCTATATGGTTAATGGCCTTATTTAATCTTTCTTTTTTACTTCCTTTCAAGGTAATAAAATTTTTGCTGTATTTTTTTAAGGTCTCTTCAAAATAGGAAAACATTTCTTCTCGTTCCCCTGGTTTGTCCCTTAAATCATCGGTTTCCCATGGCACATCTATATAAGTCAATAAATACAAATCATAGCTATTTTGAAGTGCATGCTTTTCTAAAATAGAGTCACAGTTGCCAATGTAATACGCTTCTGAATATACCTTAGTTTCCAACAAATCTGTATCGCATATCAAAATATTTGTTGCTTTTTTAGTCAACTCGTTTTCCAATCGCATTTGACCTTCTGCAATAGGCAATAGATCTTTAGGTTCACAAGTTTTACGCTCATTATTCCATTTATCCTGCAAATATTCACGGGCATATTCCGGCACCCAAACGGTGTTATAGTATCTAGCCAATTGTTGTGATAACGTAGTCTTACCAGTAGATTCTGGCCCAAAAAGAACAATCTTTATGATGTTTGAAGGATCTTGTCTGTATTTTTCTTCCATGCAGCATAACCATAAATGGCCAGTATAGTAAAAATTAGATATTGAAAACTGGTAAACGTAAATCCTTTATAAAAATATAGCGGAACGGATATGATATCTCCCACAATCCAATATATCCAATTCTCTACTTTTCGCTTGGCCATTAGCCACATACCCACAAAAAATATGGCTGTTGTTATAGTATCAACATAAGCTGTCCAGCTATTCCATTTATCAAAAACTTGATACACCACAAAAACAAATAGTATAGTGGCTAAGAAAATCAATATTGAAATCTTATTCTCCTTTGTGGTCACTCTACTTATTGGCGTTACATGTTCTGCGTCTACTTTTCTGGTCCATACATACCAACCATAGACACTCATTATAAAATAATAGACATTGATGAGCATATCTCCAATCAACCCCCATTTTAAAAGTAGGTATACAAAAATGGAGGTACTTAGCATTCCAGTTGGGTAGACCCAAATATTATTCTGTTTAGAGAACCATACGGATAATAAACCAAAGATTACAGCGATAATCTCTAACGAAATATCAAGCGAATCATAATCACTATACTGACCAAATAAAAAATCAAAAATGGGGCTCATAGGTGCTTCTGTCTGATTTGACGATCTTCATATACAAAAGTCCCTTATCCATTAATTCAAAAGCTGTCTTTATTTCTGTGTTCAATACCTCCATGACTTTATCATAAGGACCATAAACCTGAGTGCTTAGTGAGTTTTCAAGAATAGTGAGGCCCGAGTTCCTTAATTTTTTAATAAAACCGATGATATGTTGCTCAAAATCATCTTGTAATGGTGAAAAGGTTAATTCTACTGATATATTCATTTTAATTCGGCGTTTTTATTTGTATCGATAAGTCTATTCTATTTTTGGCTTTTGGCTTTTGGCTTTTGGCTTTTGGCTTTTGGCTTTTGGCTTTTGGCTTTTAGAAAAAACTTATTTCTTATTTCTCAATTCTTATCTAATTTGTCACTTATTTGTACTTAAGACTTCTAATTATTCTCCCAAAGCATACACACAGGTGAAATCCTCAAACTCCAAAAAATTGATTTTATATTGGGTTCGTAGTCCTTCGTAATCAATTTCTGCAGTAGTGTTCTGTTCATCAAATGAAAAGTCCTTCACATTGATATGGTGTAAAAAACTAAGTCCCTTTTGACTCAAAATCTTATAGAGCGACTCCTTTGCCCCCCAAACGATTGTCAATTTCCTTATTATTGCTGCCGTATTGGCCAAAGTCTTGTATTCTTCAAATGGGGTGAATTTATGGGCGATACGCAAAATTTTATCACGCTGCATCTCAATATCGATGCCTACCTCCTTATCCTTACTTAAAATAATCCCGGTAAAATTATGGGAATGGGTAATGGAGATGAAACTTCCGTCATTTAAATGAGGCTTACCGTTTTCATCGTAGCTTAAGTCTGCATCCTTATACCCATATTCACTTAAAAGATGACGTATACTCAAAAAAGCCCTTCTGTGCATCTGCGATTTCATCCGGTCAAAACGATTTTGACAATATGGGGTCAATTCTACCCCCAACCAAAGAAAATCTTCCGTTTCCGTCACCTTCCAAATCGCTAGGTAGGTATCTTTGTCAACTGTTATAGTTTTGTAAAGCGGCATGGGATTCTTTGCGTTATTTGTACCTTTGCACAAAATTTAAATAGCTATTCAGCTATAGACGAAAGTATAAAATAATAAAGATATGAGCACCAAAACGATTCCATATGTACCTTATAAAGTAAAGGATATTTCTTTAGCCGGATGGGGACGAAAAGAAATTGAACTAGCGGAAGCAGAAATGCCAGGCCTTATGGCTTTGCGTGAAGAATATAAAGATGAACAGCCATTAAAAGGTGCCCGTATCGCTGGATGCCTTCATATGACCATTCAAACCGCAGTACTTATTGAAACTTTATCAGCACTAGGTGCAGAGGTGACTTGGAGTTCTTGCAATATTTTCTCTACCCAAGATCAGGCAGCCGCTGCAATTGCCGCTGCTGGAATTCCAGTTTACGCTTGGAAAGGTATGAATGAGGAAGAGTTCGATTGGTGTATCGAGCAAACCTTATTTTTTGGTGAAGACCGTAAGCCATTGAATATGATATTGGATGATGGCGGAGATTTAACCAATATGGTATTGGACAAATACCCAGAAATGGCAGCCGGAATCAAAGGTCTTTCAGAAGAAACAACTACTGGGGTTCACCGTTTGTACGAACGCGTGAAAAAAGGAACATTACCAATGCCTGCCATTAATGTGAACGACTCCGTTACCAAATCTAAGTTCGATAATAAATACGGATGTCGAGAAAGTGCCGTTGATGCAATTAGAAGAGCAACAGATACCATGCTTGCAGGTAAGCGCGTTGTCGTTGCCGGTTATGGTGATGTTGGTAAAGGAACTGCCGCTTCTTTTAAAGGTGCGGGATCTATCATTACGGTTACGGAAATTGACCCTATCTGTGCACTACAAGCTTGTATGGACGGTTTCGAAGTAAAGAAATTGGAAAACGTTATTGGTAATGCCGATATCGTAATTACCACTACTGGGAATAAAGATATCATTAGAGCCGAACATTTTGAAGCACTTAAGGACAAAGCCATTGTTTGTAACATTGGACATTTTGATAATGAAATCGACATGGCGTGGTTGAACAAAAACCATGGTAACACCAAAGATGAAATCAAGCCTCAAGTTGACAAGTACACCATTAATGGTAAGGATATAATTATTTTGGCCGAAGGCCGATTGGTAAATCTTGGTTGCGCCACAGGCCATCCTAGTTTTGTAATGAGCAACTCGTTCACCAATCAAACCTTAGCACAGATAGAGCTTTGGAAGAATAGTGCTAATTATGACAATGATGTGTATATGTTGCCAAAGCATTTGGATGAAAAAGTAGCCAAACTTCACTTGGCTAGATTAGGTGCAGAGCTTACAGAATTGAAACAAGATCAAGCCGAATATATTGGCGTGGAACTGTTGAAGGTCCGTTTAAGCCAGAATACTACAGATACTAAATCCTAGTAGATTACACAATAAAAAAAGGCCCTGATGAATTTCAGGGCCTTTTCTTTTATCTAGGAAGTGGATTAGTTGTTCTCAGCCAACATACCTTCCATATAGTAACAATCGGTCTGCTCCTTAATTTGAGCCAAACCTTCTTCTTTACTACTCAAAGCGTTTATTTTAACTTCTTTTCCATTGGGCATGTACACAATGTAAAAGCCTTCTTCAAAAGAGGAAAGTTTAATGATTTCTCCATTAGGTCTCACCGCATTCCAAGACTTCTCGCTTGGCTTGTAGACCAAATCAATTTTATTTCCTTTTTTAGGACCTTCCACTACAGTTACCTGCATTCTGTTTTTAGTAGCTGTCATTTCAAAGGTATTTCCATCTCTTTCTACCATTTGCGTTTCTTGCTCCCCTTCTTGCATGGCAATTGGATTTGATCCACTCCAGAACTCAATAACGTTAAAAATGATGGTATCCCCCAGAAAGAAAAGACCATAAACCGGAATAATGTTCAGTCCCCAGAAAACAAGGTTATTGACGAATTTACTGTCGGAAACACCTTGGTTCCAATCTTTTAAATTATTGAAGGCACTAAAAGAACCCAAGCAGCTTGAGAATAATAACGTACTGGCCATGGCCACACAAATAATTGATTTTTTCATGATAATGTTTGTTTAGAATTTGTGAGAAAAATTAGGCAATATAAAGTTCATACAGATGGCTTTAAAGAAATATTTTTAACTTAAAACCACAAGGAAATTACTTTTTCGAATAGAAAACATAAAAATTAACAAGTCTAAATTTTGATTCAATACCTTAATAACCCCCATTTTCCAAACCTTGATTCCATTTCCTCACAAACTCCTCTGACCAAGCATCCCAACCAATGGTAACCAATGTCCAAATGGTAATACCTACAATTATAAGGTTCAAAATAATACCGATGACGGACATAATTTTACCTTTTTTAATTTTACCAAAATTGGAATATTCTTCTGGTTTTGGCATTCCCATTTTTTCTGATTTTTTAGCCAAAACAAAAGCGATGACAGCAGGCAATAAACCGATGCCTCCAAAACAAATGATAAAATAACTGAATAAGGATAGAAAATAAATAGCGGTTGCATTAGGTAGTTTTTTATCGGTCATCATTTTTATTTTAAAAATAATAATTTTATTTGATACCGATTCTGGTACAAATTATTGCAATTGTGATTTGATTTTCGAATAAAGATTTTCCTTTTCTAATGGAATTATCTTTCTTCGCATAAAATTATAGGAGATGATCATATTTGTAGATATGGACGAAGTAATAGCGGATACCTATGGCGCCCATATAGAAATTTACAACGAGGAATTTAAAGGAGAACTTACCAAGGATAGCTGTGCCGGTACCGAAGTTTGGCGTATGGTACCGGAAGCCCATCAAGAGAGTGTTCGTAAACACGCAACAAGAAGAGGCTTCTTCAAGGACCTTAAGGTTATAAAAGGTAGTCAAGAAGTATTGGCCAAGCTTTCCGCCAAACATGAGGTATATATAGCCTCTGCAGCCATGCAATTCCCCAATTCCCTGGAAGAAAAAAGTGAATGGCTAGATGAGCACTTTCCATTCATTCCCTGGCAAAACCGCATTCTTTGCGGACACAAACATATTCTTAAAGGAGATGTTCTTATAGACGACAGAAGCTATAACCTTGAAAATTTCAATGGTCGTAGCTTACAGTTTACATCACCACATAACGTAAATACCGAAGGTTTTGAACGGGTGAATACTTGGTTTGAAATTGGAGACTTACTACTCTAAACCATACTAAATAAAAAACCCTCTTCTTTACAGAAGAGGGTTTTTTATTGGTAAAAGTAACTTATTGATTAAGCTTCGAAAGGCTCGATGGAAACATAAGATTTTCCACTAGCTTTCTTTTGAAACTTCACCATACCATCTACACGTGCGTGTAAGGTATGATCTTTACCTGCGTAAACATTCTCACCAGGATTGTGTTTTGTTCCACGCTGTCTAACAATAATGTTACCAGCAATGGCAGCTTGTCCTCCAAAAATCTTAACACCTAAGCGTTTTGATTCTGATTCCCTACCGTTTTTTGAACTACCTACACCTTTTTTATGTGCCATAATTTCAAGGTTTTATTTGTTAAAATTAATGGTTAGCTTATTTAGCTACACCACCGTCTAATTCATCTTGCCATTTCTGCAACTCATCCCACTTACCATCAGCAGCTAATTGTGCTTGCTTTGGCCAAGTATCGGTTACATGGTTTCCACGTACATCAGCAATGATTTCATCAATCTTAGCTGAATCAGTTTTTGCCAACGCTGCATAGGTAGTAATACCTGCATCGTTTAAGGTTTCGGCGATTTTTGGCCCAATACCTTCAATCTTTTTTAAATCGTCACCTTTTGCATCTGCTTTTTTAGCTTTTGCTTTAGATGCAACGGAAACTTCTACTGGAGCAGCTTTACCATCCGCCTTTTTTGCTTTTGGCTCTTCTTTCTTAGCTTCAGTTTTCTTGGCTCCTTTAGAAATAATAGACTCGATTACAATCTCAGTAAGAGATTGGCGATGTCCATTTTTCTTTCTGTAGCCTTTACGTCTTTTCTTATGAAAAACGATTACTTTGTCACCTCTAAGGTGCTTCACGACTTTAGCCTCAACAGCTGCACCGTCTATAGCCGGGGCGCCAACAGTTACGTCCTTACCATCAGATAAAAGAAGAACATTGTCAAAAGTTACCTTTTTCCCTTCTTCAACCTGTAAACGGTGAACGTACACTTTCTGGTCTTTTGCAACTTTAAATTGCTGCCCTGCCATCTCTACAATTGCGTACATATGATTAAATGTAAAAATTAAACCTGATGGATTTTTTCCATAGGCGGGTGCAAATATACTGCTAACGAATTAATTTACAAGCGTTTTTTTATGTTTTTAGACCTGATTTTTCTTTGGGGTGTTCTGCGACTTAAAAAGTTGCATAAAGGATAAGGTTAAAACAATGGTGGTAGAGAATCCCATTACGGCCACGACAAAGAAAACAATCGCCTCAAAACTACGATATTCATTGGCCCATTTGGTAGACAGTTCCTCTAAAAAACCAGGTTGAAGTTCTGTAGAATATAATGCAAAAAATATCGTGAAAATGAGGGTAGCCATCCCCCCAGTGACCAAGCCGGCCGTAAAACCACCGGTATAGGTAAAATCAGGTCCTTTTTTTATTTTATAATATTTAATGGCCTCATAGATAGCAAAGCCTGTAATCACAGAATTAAAAAGACTGAAGAATACGTTCGTGTGCAGACCTAAAAGGGATAATATTAAAAAATAGGCGATAAGGGAACCACTAGCGGCAATCCCAAATCGTACTGGTAATGCAAATCTATACATCATTTTTGTTGGTTTTTTGTTTAGACTTTTAAGTTAAAAAATAAACAGTAATTTCGTTATAATTAATTGTTAAAGAAAGTAAGAATTCCGTGTATTACCTACAAAAAAGTATTTTAGTGTAACAAAAACCAGAAAAGTAATACCAATCCAGAAAGCTTGATTGCTATTCAATTTAACTAAACACGTATTAAATGAAAAAGAAATTACTCCTAGCCATGGCCCTTTTGAGTGGGTCTAGTGTACTTCTGGCACAGGAAGTCGCCTATGAAGAGTACAATTTAGACAATGGTCTTCATGTAATTCTTCATCAGGACAAAACTGCACCTATTGTAACGACATCTGTCATGTACCATGTTGGCGGTAAAGACCGTACTGAAGGTAGAACAGGCTTTGCGCATTTTTTTGAACATCTTTTGTTTGAAGGAACTAAAAATATTGAAAAAGGCAAATGGTTTGAAATTGTTGCCTCCAATGGTGGAAGCAATAACGCGAACACTACCCAAGATCGCACGTATTACTACGAAGTTTTCCCATCCAACAACTTAAAATTGGGTTTATGGATGGAATCTGAACGAATGCTACATCCTATTATTAATCAAGATGGTGTGGACACTCAGAACGAAGTGGTAAAAGAGGAGAAAAGACTGCGGTATGACAATTCCCCCTACGGTCAATTTCTTCCGGAATTGGGGAAAAACCTTTTTGAAAAACATCCTTACAAAGATCCCAATATTGGATATATGGCAGATTTGGATGCAGCCACCCTCGAAGATGTAATCGCCTATAACAAAAAATACTACGTGCCCAACAACGCCGTATTGGTAGTGGCAGGTGATATTGATTTACCGGAAACCAAAAAGATGATTAAAGATTATTTTGGCCCAATCCCAAGAGGAGAAGAAATTGTAAGGAACTACCCAAAAGAAACTCCCATAACAGAACAGAAGAATGCAAAAGCATATGATCCCAATATCCAAATTCCTGCTTCTATGATTGCCTATAGAACACCCGGATTTAAAGAAAAGGATGCGTATGTATTGGATATGATCTCCACATATTTAAGTGACGGACCATCTTCTAAGCTTTATAAAAAAATGGTTGATGACCAAAAGCAGGCCTTGCAAGTTGGAGCTTTCAATATTGCCCAGGAAGATTATGGAATGTATGTGGTTTTCGGTCTTCCCGTTGGTGAAACCAGCTTAGAGACCCTTACCACAGAAATGGAGGAGGAAGTTGAAAAAGTAAGAACCGCCTTGATTTCAGAAAAGGATTATCAAAAATTACAGAACAAATTTGAAAACCAGTTTGTGAATTCAAACTCCAGTGTTGAAGGAATTGCAAATTCATTGGCCAGATACTATTTACTATATGGGGACACTTCATTGATCAATAAGGAAATAGATATTTATCGCTCCATCACCAGAGAGGATATTAAAGAAGTAGCTAGCAAATATTTAAAACCTAACCAAAGGTTGGTATTGGAATATTTACCAGCAGAAAACACAGCAAACTAAGAATAATATGAAAAAAGTATATATACTAGTAGCCGCATTTTTTACGGTATTAGGAGTCCAAGCACAGGTAGATCGAAGCGTAATGCCTAAACCAGGTCCTGCACCCGAAATTAATTTGAGTGACCCAGAAAGTTTTGAGTTGAATAATGGATTAAAAGTTATGGTGGTGGAAAATCATAAACTACCAAGGGTATCCATTCAACTTACCATCGATAATCCACCAATTTTGGAAGGTGATAAAGCTGGAGTAAGTAGTCTTACCGGGAGTCTTTTAGGAAATGGTTCCACCAATATTCCAAAAGATGAATTTAATGAGGAAATCGATTTTCTTGGCGCACGTTTAAGCTTTGGCTCACAAGGCGCCTATGCCCAATCGCTCTCCAAATATTTTCCACGAATGATGGAATTAATGGCTGATGCCGCTATCAATCCCAACTTTACTCAAGATGAATTTGAAAAGGAAAAAAATATTTTAATCACCGGTTTAAAATCGGAAGAGAAAGATGTTTCTGCCATCGCAAGTAGAGTTCAGCGTGCCTTAGCTTATGGAAAGGACCACCCCTACGGAGAATTTACTACCGAAGAAACCGTGAATAATGTAACCCTTTCTGATGTTGAGGAATTTTACAGGGACTACTTTGTGCCTGCCAATGCCTATTTAATTGTTGTAGGAGATGTTTCTTTAGATTCTGTAAAGGAATTGACCGAAAAATATTTTACGCCATGGACAAAGGCAGTTCCACCAAGCATCAGTTATTCAAACCCTTCAAATGTGCCCAATACACAGATTAATTTTGTGGATATGCCCAATGCCGTTCAATCGGAAATAGCTGTACAGAATGTGGTGGAATTAAAAATGAAAGATGAAGATTACCTTCCTGTTTTGGTTGCCAACCAAATTCTTGGCGGCGGTGGTGAAGGTCGTTTGTTCCTTAATTTGCGTGAAGACAAAGGCTATACCTACGGATCGTATTCCTCCATCAACGATGATAAATATGCAGCCTCTAGATTTAGAGCTACCGCTCAAGTTAGAAATGCGGTGACGGACAGTTCTGTGGTAGAATTATTAAAAGAAATAGACCGTATAAATTCAGAACCAGTAAGTGCTAAAGAGTTAGAAAACACGAAGGCCAAATATGCAGGTAGATTTATTATGGCATTGGAAGATCCGCAAACCATAGCGCGATATGCCCTTAATATTGAAACCGAAGACCTTCCAAAGGATTTCTATAAGACGTATTTGGAAAGATTGGATAAAGTAACCATTGCTGATGTTCAAAACGCCGCACAAAAATATTTCAATTCAGCTAACGCCAGAGTAGTGGTAACTGGTAAAGGAAGTGAAGTATTGGAAAATCTGCAAAATGTAGATTATAAAGGGAAGAAATTACCTGTACTTTATTACTCCAAAACGGCAGAACGAACGGATGCCCCTAATTATGAAGCTGCCGTACCCGAAGGTTTAACTGCAGAAGCTGTAATCGAAAAATACATCGAAGCTATCGGTGGAAAAGCAAAATTGGAAGCTGTAGAATCCTATTCCATGAATGCCGAAGCAGAAATGCAAGGAATGAAATTGAATCTTGAAATGAAAAAAACGGATAACGACCAATTCATGCAAGATGTAAAGATGATGGGGAATTCTGTGAGCAAACAAGTTCTTGATGGCGATAAAGGTTACATGGTGAACCAAGGGCAACGTAAAGATTTATCCGAAGAGGAAATCAGTAAAATCAAGGAAGAATCTGCTCCTTTCCCAGAATTAAACTATTTGGCTGCTGGTGGTATTTCTTTAGAAGGCACAGAAATGGTTGGTGATAAGAGCGCATATAAAGTCAAAATAACTGACGGCAAAACCGCTTTTTACGATACGGAAACCGGACTCAAATTACAGGAAGTAAATGTTGCTGAAATACAAGGTCAACAAATGCAAAGCACTTTCTCGTTTGAAGATTACAAGGAAGTATCTGGAATTTTATTTCCATTTAAGCTAATTCAAACCGTAGGACCGCAAAGCTTTGAATTTATAATTTCAGAAATTAAAATCAACGATGGTGTAACACCTGCCGATTTTGAATAATGAAAGTTTTATTTCATATAAAAAGCCCACTCATAATGAGTGGGCTTTTTTCTTTTAATGTAAACTAAATAAACACTATCCTATTTTTCTTACCCTAGCTTCCCCAATGATGATACCTCTATCCACTTGGGCACTGCCCGTATAATTGACATTGGTCTCTCCATAACAAGTTACTTTTAACCTATCGGATACATTGACCCTGAAATTGCTTTCACCATAGGCGGTGATTTTTGTTTCATCGGCATTCATACCTACGGTATTAACTTCACTTTCTCCGTAAGCCCTAAAAACTTGTCTACCCACATTACCTTCCCCTATTTCCAAATAGCTACTGCCATAAATGGCTACGGTCAATTCATCTATATCCACAGCATCAAAATATACTTTTGCCTCACCATATAAAGACATTTTAAAATCCTTGGCTTTAATTTGGTTTTTGGCCCTAACCACTTCTTCACCCCTAATCGAAAGGTTTTTCAAAGTTTTATAAGTAATCGTAGCAGTGGCCATGGTACCATTATAGATTGGTTTTTTACCTCTCCAGTTATCATTGGAAACTTGTTCTGATTTGGTTACCAATTTTGCGTCATCCAAATAAAGACGTAAGGTACTGCCCTCAACCTCAACATTGATTTTATCCAAGGAAACCTTCGCATTCTCAATGAGAACTCCTTCTTCGTCCCCCTCTACCAAATTTACCTCGATATGTGGGCTCACAATAATTTTATCAAATGAACGCACCTCAAAATTCTTATTTTGCGCTTTTAATCCGATGCTTAGAAAGACCATTGCAAAAATGGCCATAATTGTATTTTTCATCTCTGTGTATTTATGTTGATTATTCTAAAGACTAGGGTAATTTGAATTTGTTACAGTTTGGGAAAGTAATCCTATTTCCTCTTTCTATTGACCAACCAAACCCCAAATAGAATGATGAATCCTCCCAAAACTTGATGAATGGTGATAAATTCACCATCCAAGAGACCCCAAATGACAGCTACAAGAGGTATTAAATAAGTGACCGAAGCTGCAAAAACCGGACTTGACAATTGTATCAATTTATTAAAAAGAATATTGGCCAAGGCAGTTCCCATAACAGCCAAAGCCAATAGATACCAAATGGATGTATGCATTGCTGGATTACCAGAAAATTCTGAAAACACCCCAGTAAACAGCAATATCAACAACCCTGGCATAAAGGCCACGCCAAAACTTGCAGTGGTTACGGCCAAGGGTGATAAATGCGCCAATTTTGATTTGATGATATTGATATTGAAGGCGTACCCTAAAGCAGAAAAAATAATAAAAAGCGAATACCAATAATTTTGACCTGGCTTAAACTCCATCCCCGCAACAATAAGCACAACAGTACCTAAGAGGCCAATAATTACTCCCAGTATTTGATTCTTTCTAAATGCCATTCCAAAAAAGGCAATACCGACCATAGTCGTTAATAGAGGTGCTACAGAATTTAAAATAGAGGTAACCCCACTATTGATTTGGGTTTGGGCTATCGCAAAGAAAAAAGGAGGAAAAAAAGAACTACCAAGTCCCGCAATGAGTATCCATTTTAAATCTTCTCTTTTTATGGTTTTCAAGGATTTGAACCCCACAATAAATAAAGCCAAAGAAGCAAAAACAATTCTTAAACCTCCAACTTGCAAAGGTGCAAAACCAAGTAATGACTTTTTTATCAAAATAAAGGAAGAGCCCCATATTAAGGAGAGAATGAGTAGATAAATCCATTTTTGCTCTATTCCTTTCAAACTATACTGAATTATACCGCAAATTTTACATTTTTAAAATTATTAGCCTTGTCAATCCGTATTTTATATATCTAAAATTTTAATAATTCAAGACTTCGGAAAATCTTAGCCCTTATTTTATGTATTTATAATGTTATTTAATCTCCACGCAATCCCATTTAAACTCAAATTCAAAAATGTTGATACATTAACCTTTCTAAACTAAATCATAGTAGACCTAGCAATTTTATGAAAGTGTTACAAAGTTCGTTTTCCATAATTGGTATCTTTACCCAACTTTCTGGATTATGAGCATTCATCTGAAATCTAGAGAATCATCAAGAAAATAAAAGAAATGAACTTTAGACTTCTAATACTTATCACAGTGTTTTTTGGAATATCTAGTATAACAATAGCTCAAGAGGTTCCTACTTCAACTTCGAACGTAACACAACATATAATGTCTACAGCTATTTTGGAAATTGAAGGAATGGCCTGTCAAGAAGGTTGTGCAGATAAGATTAGCTCCAATTTAATGGAAACTGATGGGATAGCTTCAGCTGATGTAAGTTATGCTGATAAAAGAGCGGTCATTAGTTATGACCCATCCCTAGTTTCTATCGACGCTATAGAATCAATTATCACCAATACTAAAGTGAAAAATTACGCCTACACCGTTAATAAAGTCACCATTCAAGAATAATTAGTACCATGAAAAAAATAGTAACCACACTTTTAATCGTTTGCCTTATTTCTTTGAGCTCTTGCAAAAATGAGAAAAAAATAGAGGGACCTACACAAATGGAGCAGGTCATGGAAATTCATGATGAAGTGATGCCAAAAATGGGTACGATAGGTAAATTAGTCGGACAATTGAAGCCCATGGCAGATTCTTTAGGTATGGAATCCGCCGAAGCAAAAGCTATGAAAGACTTGCAAGAAGCCAATAAATCGATGATGGATTGGATGCAAGAATTCGGTGATAAATTTGATTCCGAAGAAATTTTAGACGGTAAAGAGTTATCCAAAGAGAAAGTACAATTATTGAACGAGGAAGAAGAGAAAATTGAAGCGGTTAAAGAAGCTATTAATTCAAGCATTGCCAGAGCTGAGGAAATTTTAAAGAACTAATTCTTTTTCTCTTTTAGTATTTGGTCCACCAGCTATCCGTTGCGCTTACATTTTCCTTTAGATAAACAGGTTCGCCAATTCTTGGGGTGACCAAAGGCAAGCCCTAACTCCTTTGCTTTCTTAGAAACCCTTTCTATAGGTTCTGTCCAAGGATGCATTGCTAATTTAAAGGCTGCCCAATGAATAGGCATTATTTTTTTTGCCCTAACATCTAAACCTGCTTGAGCCGTTTCTTCGGGCATCATATGGATTTCTTTCCATAACTCATTGTACTGACCGCATTCCATCATCGCAAAATCAAAGGGACCATATTTCTCCCCGATTTCCTTAAAATGGGGACCGTAACCACTATCACCACTAAAAAAGATATTTTCGGTTTCGGTCTTTATAATCCACGAGGACCAAAGAGTACTTCCCTTATCTCCAAAGCCCCTTCCGGAGAAATGTTGCGCCGGGGCACATACCAGATTCATACTAAGAAATTCGGTTTGATCCCACCAATCCATTTCTATAATATTTTTCTTTGGAACGCCCCAGGCAGTTAAGTGTGCTCCCAAGCCTAGCGGGGTAAAAAATGTACCTACTTTATCTTTAATTCTTTTTACAGAACCGTAATCCAAATGATCATAATGGTCATGGGAGAAAATGACCGCATCTATTTTTGGTAATTGATCTATAGCAATAGGTAGGTTTTTGCTGAACCTAGCCGTTCCTAACATCGGGCTTGGAGCAGGTACCTCACCAAACATAGGGTCGATTAAAATATTCTTTCCGTTGGTCTGGAGTAAAAACGAGGAATGTCCGAACCAAAATATCCTAGTATCTCCAGCATAATCGGCGATGTTAATCGAATCCATTGGTTCGACGGAAATATTTTCATCTGGAATCGTATTGGGTTGCGGAACAAAATAGCCCTTTATAACTTTAAACATATCACCAAAGGCGATGTTCGATGCTACACCCCCTATATTATGGAATTTACCCTCTTTGAACTGAGCAGATTTGGCATAGCTTGCTAATTGTTCTTTAGATGGAGATGCGCCAAACTGTGGACTAAGGGAAACAAATAAAAAGACAACTAGCACTAAAACACCTATTACTCCTAATATCCAAAACATGAACTTTTTTATCCGACTTTTTAAATTCAACATTCCCTAATTTACCGGTGGACTCTATCAGAAAGGTAATTTTGACAGATCTACATTGCCACCAGAAATGATGATTCCAATTTTTTTGTCCTCAAAATATCTGGGATGCTCTTTAGATTTTCTGATAACGGCAGCAACGGCAACCGCGCTCGAAGGCTCTATGATGATTTTCATCCGTTCCCAAACCAGTTTCATGGCAGCTACGATTTCATCTTCGGTCACCCGTACAATTTCGGAAACGTGTTCTTTAATGATAGGGAAATTTTTATCCCCCAGCATGGTTTTGAGTCCGTCAGCAATAGTATTTACCGATTCGTTTTCTTCAATTTTGCCACTTATCAAAGACCGATAAGCATCGTCTGCTTCGAAAGGCTCGCCGCCAATTACTTTGCAGTTTTTGCCGAAGAATTTTGCAGCTAAAGCAGATCCTGCGATGAGGCCTCCACCTCCAATAGGGCAAACTATAAAATCAAGATCAGGATGCTTTTGTAAAAGTTCCATTGCCGCAGTTCCTTGACCTAGTATAACATTTTCATCATTAGAAGGATGTATGAACGTAGCTCCCGTATCTTGAGCAATTTTATCTGCCAATCCTTGCCTAGCGATAACCGTAGACTCACATTCATAGATGTTGCCTCCATATTCCTGCACACCCACTTTTTTGACCTGAGGTGCAGTATTTGGCATAACAATATGTGCCGTAACACCAATACTTTGAGCTGCCAGCGATAAAGCTTGGGCAAAATTACCCGAAGAATGGGTAACAACCCCGTCTTTTTTCTGAGCTTCGGTTAATTGCAAAATCGCATTAGTGGCACCGCGCATTTTATAGGCGCCGGCTCTCTGAAAGTTTTCGCACTTGAAATAAACATCAGCACCAATAATTTTATTGATCAGCCTAGAATTGAGAACAGCTGTATTATGAATATAGGGCTGTATTCGTTGGTGACCATCTAAAAGTTGCTGCTTTGTCATATTCCTAAACTTCTATTTCCACTTGAGTGTTTCAATGATACCTCTAATATCATTTTGTAAATACGCCGCTGCGGGAAGAATGGAATCATAATTGGGCTTGGCATAAAAATAAACGGAACCTGTCAAGAAATGCTCGGTACTATCCGTTACATAAAATTGAGATTGTGATGCAGCGTCTCCCTGAACCTCGAACAACGCACCATAGACCTTCTCTTGTGGATTTACATAAGGCTGCTCTACAATATTATCGGCTTTGGCCGCATGCTCATAACTAAGCCGTTTGGCATCGTAAATCAATTTGTCCAAATCTCCATCTACCTTTTTATAACTTAGAAAAATTGCCCCGTTCATATCTGGATAGGCAATGGTAAAGGCATTTTCAGCATTTGATTCTGGATTTGCCAATTGATTGTATTTGAAACTGAAATTATCGGCCTGTAATTCTGCTAAGTTTCCCTGCGGATATTCCAATCTTATTTTTGCTTTTGGCTTTGGAATAGGCTCATCCTTACAGCTTATGCAGAAAATTATCAGAAAGTACTAAAAGAAGTAGACGGCTATTCTTCATGGGGCAAGGTTACTTTTATCTGTTTAAGTCTTTTCTTATCCATACTCTCCACTATAAAAGTATAGGATTCAAAAACTATCTTCTCCCCTCGTTTGGGAAAACTCCCTGCAAATTCAAGCACAAAACCGGCTAAGGTTTCAGATTCGCCTTTATTTTCTTCAAAGATATCATTGTCCTCTAAGCGTATGACCCTGTAAAAATCCTTTAAAGGTGTTTTACCTTCAAAAATGAAATTATGGTCATCCAATTTTGAAAAAACCAAATCTTCATCATCAAACTCGTCACTGATATCACCAACAATTTCTTCGATGATGTCTTCTAAGGTCACCAATCCAGATGTACCACCATATTCATCCACCACTATGGCCAAGTGATTTTTCTTTTCCTGAAATTCAGCCAACAAATCGTCCAGCTTTTTATTCTCAGGAACAAAATAAGGCTCCCTGATCAAGGTCATCCAATTAAACGTCTTCCTATCCAAATAGGGCAATAAATCCTTTACATAAAGTACTCCCTTTACCGTATCTATATTATCCCCAAATACAGGAATACGTGAATATCCGTTCTTTTTGATTTCCGCTAAAACTTCGGGAAATTTCATTTGTTCGCTAAGTGCAAAAATATCGATACGTGGTCGCATGACCTGTTTTGTATCGGTATTACCAAACGTTACGATACCTTCCAATATCTTTTTTTCTTCTTTGGTGGTATCCCCATGAGAAGTAAGGTCAAGTGCCTGAGATAAATGATCTATGCTTAAACTAGATTTTTGTTTCCCCAATTTATTGATATAAAAAAAGTGTACCTGATCGCATGGGTAAACTCAGTGGGGAGAATAAGAAATCCAACACCCGTAAAGGAAATGCCATCATGTGTGAAAAACTCATTCTATTTCTATTGGCGTAAACCTTGGGCAGAATTTCTCCGAACATTAAGATCAGGAATGTGGCCACAACCACTTCTAACAAAAACCGAACCGATACTACCCCAAATAATACTTGATTGACATTGGCAAAAAGAGTATCACCAATAATACTAAAAAGCAAAACTACACCAATATTAATGGCGTTATTGGCTATTAAAATCGTAGCCAATAACTTTTTGGGTCGTTCCAATAATTTGACGAGGATATTACTTTTTGCAGATTTTTCCTCCTGTATTTCCCTAATCTCTGTTGGAGATAGTCCGAACATGGCCACTTCTGCTCCAGAAACCAATGCAGAACAAATGAGTAAAATTATCAAGTACAGCTATATTAACAGCAAAAACACCGTTTACAGCCAATGAAGTCATTAAAAACGGAAAGGGGTCTGGGTCCAATACTTATGATTTAAGTTAATTTAGAACGGTAAATCATCCTCGGTCTCTTGACTTAAAGGACCTGATTGTTTTGGTGGGGTTCTATTGTCACCTCCTGTATTCTGTTGTTGTGGAGCTGTACTTTCGTTACCGGCCATGCTTTCTTTCTTGGTGGTCAAAAAGGTAAATTCCTGTACATGTACTTCTGTTGTATATCTGGTATTACCATCCTCACCTTGCCATTGCCTATTTTTTAATCTACCTTCAACATATACCTTATCTCCTTTGCTCAAGTACTTTTCACAAACCTCAGCCGCTTTATTACGAACTACAATGTTGTGCCAATCTGTATTGGTAACACGCTCGCCAGTAGATTTATTAGTATAGGTTTCGTTAGTGGCTATGGGGAATCTACCAATACTACCTCCACCCTTCAAAATAATGCATTTTAACTTCATCTCCCAAATGCCCGATAAGCATTACCTTATTTAATGTACCACTCATAACCTTATATCTATAAAGGTCAAAAATACTAAAATTTAAATGCTTTTATAAAGTCTGAGATCAAAACTGGAACAGGATAATCACTTAGTGTGGCAACAGGTATTTTATCGCTAAAATTGTTATCGATTTGAACTATCCAGAATTGGGTATATAAATGCTGATGTGATAACTTATGTACAATAGGTTTCTCATTATAAGCGGTAATTCCCCCTAACTCCGCATCCCTCAGAATTTCCTTTGAACTCTCTTCAACATCCTCTAGACTTAATGGTGTTTTGGATTCCAAAAGTGGGAATTCCCAAAGGTTTTGCCAGATTCCTTTTCCCTTTCTTTGTTGCAGTTTGGTAAAGGTGTTTCCTTCCTTATCATTATATAAAGGTATTAAGTAATTAAAAAAGCGATTTCTAACCTTCGTTTTTTTATCCTTTACCGGTAATTTTTCCACTAACCCTTTTTGCAACGCAACACAACTTTCATTCAGTGGGCAATGTAAACAATAGGGGTTTTTAGGCTTGCACTGCATGGCCCCAAATTCCATTATACCTTGATTATAGTCACGTATCTGGGTAGCATCCATCACCTTTAATGCCAAGGATTTAAAATATTTAATACCTTCTGTACTATTAATAGGTAGGTCGATTCCAAAATATCTGGCCAGAACTCTGTATACATTACCATCTACGACTGCTTGTGCTTCGTTAAAACTGATAGAAGAAATGGCACTAGCGGTATAATCCCCTACACCTTTTAATTTTAAAAGACCGGTATAAGTTTTAGGAAATTCCCCATGATATTCACCAACGACCATCTTCGCCGCTGCATGAAGATTTCTAGCCCTCGAATAATACCCCAATCCTTGCCAAAGTTTAAGAACTTCCTCCTCTTCAGCCTGCGCCAAATGTTCTACCGTGGGAAAAGCTTCAATGAAACGCAAGTAATACGGGGTGCCTTGGGCAACTCTGGTTTGTTGCAGAATAATTTCTGACAACCAAATTTTATAAGGATCTGTAGTTTCCCTCCACGGTAAAGTCCGTTTGTTTTGATGGTACCAGCCCAATATTTTATCAGAAAATGACATGCTATAAGATACTAAGGGATAAAAGTAGCAGTTTAAATACTTAAAATTAGTTGTTTAGAAAGAAAGATGGAATTTAATTTATATATTTGCAACCCGAAAAAACATACTGAAAATCTAATATTGAAAGATGACGAAAGCGGAAATTGTATCGAAAATCTCAGATAAGCTGGGAATTGAAAAAGGAGATGTACAAGCTACAGTTGAATCCTTTATGGACGAGGTAAAAACATCGTTGGAAAGTGGTGATAACGTTTACCTTAGAGGTTTTGGAAGTTTTATAATCAAAACTAGAGCCGAAAAAACCGGAAGGAATATTTCCAAGAACACAACTATTAAAATACCCGCTCACAACATTCCTGCTTTTAAACCTGCAAAGGTTTTTGTTGAAGGAGTTAAGAGCAACGTACACGTAAAATAAAATTAATCTAAAAAACAGAACTTTATGCCGAGTGGTAAGAAAAGAAAGAGACATAAGGTAGCTACACATAAGCGCAAGAAGCGTAGGAGAGCTAACCGACACAAGAAAAAGTAGTTTTTTAACTACTTTTTCTTTTTATTGTTCATTGACATAGAGATTCCGCAGAGAATTTCGGCAGATGTTAGCCATCTGTTTCAGGTATTGTTTAATCAGTTCTTCCCCGCTTTTAAAGTAGGGATGACACAAAATATATTCAGGTGAATAGAGAATTAATCGTAAGATCTAGTTCCAATGCCGTTGACTTTGCCTTATTAAAAGACGGGAAACTCACCGAACTGCATAAAGAGGAGGACAGCAATGATTTTTCTGTTGGCGACATTTTTCTTGCCAAAATCAGAAAACCAGTGACCGGTCTTAACGCTGCGTTCGTAAACGTAGGTTATGAAAAAGATGCATTCTTGCATTACCACGATCTAGGCCCCCAATTATCTTCTATGCTTAAGTTCATAAAACAAGTGAGCTCTGGAAAATTACAGGATTACTCCTTAAAGAATTTTCCAATGGATAAGGATATTGACAAAAATGGCGTCATAACCGATGTCATTAAAGCCAACCAATCCCTTTTAGTACAAATCGTAAAAGAACCCATATCCACCAAAGGACCCAGAATTAGTTCTGAGCTTTCTATAGCAGGGCGTTATTTGGTCATGGTACCTTTTTCTGACCGTGTATCGGTATCTCAAAAGATAGCCAGCAAAGAAGAAAAAGATAGGTTGAAAAGACTTGTTAAAAGTATAAAACCTAAAGGATTTGGAGTTATTATCAGGACAGTCGCAGAAGGACAAAAAGTAGCGGAACTGGACAAAGATCTAGAAAACTTGCTGAAGAAATGGACAGCAATGTGTAAAAAATTACAGCGTGCTCTAACACCATCTAAAGTATTCGTAGAATTAAATAGGGCTTCCTCCATTTTGAGAGATGTCTTCAATGACAGTTATACGGGTATTTACGTAGATGATGCCACCCTTTACAATGAGATAAAGGAGTATGTGGCCGAAATTGCTCCAGAAAAGGAGAATATCGTAAAGCACCATGATATTACCGTTCCAATTTTTGAGAAATTTGGAATAGAAAGACAAATCAAAACGTCTTTTGGACGTACCGCAACCATGAGTAAGGGTGCCTATTTAATTATAGAGCATACTGAAGCACTACATGTGGTGGACGTAAACAGTGGTAACCGATCTAACAAAGCAAAGAACCAAGAAGACACTGCCCTTGAGGTAAACCTTCTCGCTGCCTCAGAAATAGCTAGGCAATTACGCCTACGCGATATGGGAGGTATTATCGTTGTCGATTTTATCGACATGGTAAAATCACAGCATAGAAAAAAGCTTTTTGAACACCTTCGTGATGAAATGAAGGATGATCGTGCCAAACACAAAATATTACCACCTAGTAAATTTGGTCTAATACAGATTACCCGCCAAAGGGTAAGACCTGAAATGAATATTAAAACAACAGAAGAAGACCCCAACCAAGCCGGTAAGGAAGTTGAGGCTCCAATAGTTTTAATTGACAAAATAACGGTGGATCTTGAAAGACTCCTTAAAGGACCCGCAAAGGACAATCATATTATTCTTAATATTCATCCTTTTATTGCAGCCTTTATTACAAAAGGATTTCCATCCATAAGAACAAAATGGTTCTTAGAACATAAAAGATGGATCAAAATACAACCAAGGGATGCTTTTACGTATCTCGAATACCGATTCAAAAATAAGGACGGTAAGACAATCTATTAATAAAAAAGCGACTTCCTAAACGGAGTCGCTTTTTTTGTTTAGTAACTTTACCATTCATGAAATACCACGTTAAAACCTATACGCTTCAAGAAGCGACTAAAAAGATAGAAAGTTATTGTGCCTATCAAGACCGTTGCCATAAAGAAGTAGCTTCAAAACTGAGGGATATGGGCATGATACCTATGGCCATTGACCAAATAATGGGTCAACTTATTGCCGATAAATTCTTGAATGAAGAACGGTTCGCCCGAAGCTTTGCACGTGGAAAATTCAACATTAAGAAATGGGGTAAAAACCGCATTGTCAATGAGCTCAAGCAACGTGAGATTTCAAAGTATAATATTACCGCTGCATTACAGGAAATAGACCCTGCTGAATATCTAAATACCTTAGATACGCTTGCACAAAAACGATTGGCACAATTGAACGAACCCAATATTCAAAAAAGAAAAAAGAAATTAGCCGATTACCTTTTATATAGAGGATGGGAAAGTCATCTGGTCTATGAAAAACTAAAAGAACTTATTTAAAAATAACCTTAGAGATTAAAACTCGCCCCGATAGAAAAAATAAATTGATTGTTCAATTCCTTAGCTAAGGTCAGTTCGTCATTATTGTATTTTGCTATAGGTAGACTTGCTTCAGCAAAAAGACCGAAACCATCTGAAAAGAAAAACCGTGTGCCTAAATGAGCCCCAAAGTTTTTGAGTCCTAAATGTAATCCTGGATAAACATCCAATCGTTCATCAATTTTGAGCACGTTGCCCAAATTTGCGTTAAATCTTCCCTTGATATCAAATCGATCGCCAAAATCGGCATCGATAGCGTTGTTCACCCCTAATACGTAAGAACCTTGAAAACCTATGGAAATATTTTCCCCTATGCCCAAGTCATAACTGGAAACTATGCCGGTTCCATTTTCTTGAAAATTCGCACCAATTTGAAATTTTTGGTCATCTTTACCAAAATACGATTGTTGGGCGCAAAGATTTAAAGTTAGTAACATGCATATTGCAAATAGTAATGCTGTCTTCATAGTAGCCTTATTTTTTGCAAAAGTATTCAATAATTATTTTAATCGGCCATATTTGTTCTGATAATAGATTGTTCATTCTTCCAATCTATCCACTCTTGCCCTTTTAACTTGCGCATGATCACATCATAATAACGCATGATCAAGACATTGTAAAACGCTTTGGACAAGTTTTTTGGATTACGGGCTATTGCTCTTAAGCTCATAGAAAAACCTGGAGTATTGTATTTCATATAATGCCAATAGCCTTCTGGCATGTAAAGAACTTCACCGTGCTTAAGCTGTGTTTTATAGCCGGATGCTTTTGCTAAGGCTGGCCATTTTTCAAGATCAGGATTGGAGAAATCGATACTTTCATGGGTAATCAAAGAATGCGGTACCTTATACAGGTTCTTACTCTCTGATTGTGGGAACAATAGCACCTCTTTCTCCCCATCAAAATGAAAATGAAAAATATTGGCCAGATCAATATCGTAGTGCATAAAGGTATAAGAGTCCTTTCCTCCAAAAAAGAGCATAGGCAAACCTTTCATCAATCTTAAACCAAAATCAGGGTAATCGTAATCTTTTTGTAATACAGGTACTTCCTTTAGGATATTCCAAAGAAAAATCCGGTATTTGGTAGGTTCACTTTTTAGCAAATCTACATAGTCCGCCATTTTCATTTTGGCGTGCGGCTCATTGAATCCGTCTTTATGCTGTACCGGACGATTGTCATACAAGGGCACTTCAATATCACCAGCCACATTTTTCATATACTCTAAATCCCACTTTTTAAACGCAGGCCAATTCTCAATAGCATTGGAAATGACGACCGGTTTTTGTGGTTTAAAGTACTTTTCAATAAAGTCCTTTTTGGTAATATGTTTCTCCCGAGGGATAGCTGCTAAATTCAATTACAATTGGATTTTTTGGGACACCAAAGGTAATTAACGTTGCGAAAACAATTTCTTAAAAATGTATTAATGTAGATTAGTCCACGATTTTTGCCTTTTGCTTGGCAACCTCATTACGCTCTATAGTATGACCAGGTCTTGACCATTTTGGTTTTTCTCCCATTGGTTGTATTTGCGAATCAGCAGCTTCTACAGATTTAGGTTGTGAAATTTTGGTAAACGGTTTTTGAGGATTCAAACCTAACAGTTTAAACATTTCCATATCCTCACCAACATCAGGATTTGGTGTGGTCAATAGCTTATCACCTGCAAAAATAGAATTGGCACCTGCAAAGAAACACATGGCTTGACCTTCCCTACTCATCTTCGTACGGCCAGCCGATAAACGCACTTGGGTTTCTGGCATAACAATTCTAGTAGTAGCTACCATACGAATCATTTCCCAGATGGAAATTGGTTCAATATCCGCCATTGGAGTTCCTTCAACTGCCACTAATGCATTGATGGGAACAGACTCCGGTTGTGGATTCAACGATGTCAAAGCGACCAACATTCCTGCACGATCTTCTAAAGCTTCCCCCATCCCTATAATTCCTCCACTACAAACGGTTACGTTACTTTTACGAACGTTCTCAATGGTATCTAGACGATCTTCGAACGCTCTGGTAGAAATGACATCTTTGTAATAATCTTCGGAAGTATCCAAGTTGTGGTTGTAAGCATAAAGTCCTGCTTCGGCCAATCGTTTCGCTTGATTTTCAGTAATCATCCCTAAGGTACAGCAAACTTCCATATCCAACTTATTGATGGTTCTCACCATTTCCAGGACTTGGTCGAACTCAGGACCGTCCTTTACATTTCGCCAAGCAGCGCCCATACACACCCTAGAACTACCGGAAGCTTTAGCGCGCAATGCCTGAGCCTTTACCTGCGAGACTTTCATCAAATCATTGCCCTCTATGTCCGTATGATAACGGGCGGCCTGTGGACAATAACCACAATCCTCAGGACAGCCACCTGTTTTGATAGAAAGCAAAGTAGAAACCTGAACTGTATTTGGGTCATGATTTTTACGGTGGATAGTGGCTGCATCATACAGCAATTCCATTAATGGTTTATTGTAAATATCAAGGATTTCTTGTTTGGTCCAGTTATGTCTTGCTTCGCTCATAAAGTCAATTTCTTTAGTTTTCAAAAATAGAGTTATTCCGTCAGAAATAATAATAAAGTAAGTTCGCTTACCTTGAGATTTTTTGATTCAAATACAATCCGGTTATCAAAAGTCCTATTCCTCCACCAATACAAAGTCCGTAAACAAAATCGTTCCATTTAAAAAAATGTTCAGTTATTATACTGATCGAAATCATAAGAACACCCAGTGACAAAATCCATTTACTTTTATTCCTCATCTTCTACTTTCTAATCTAAATTCTTTCAGGTTTGGAAATTAATAAACTAACCGCGTTACCACCAAATCCTACGGCATTTACCATTACTTTTTTAATTTCCCTTTCCACGTTATCCGAATTCAAATAAGGTACAGGTATATAGTGATTGTGTAGCATCATGAAAATTGCCAATTCTAAATTGAACATGCCCGACGCCGCAAAAGTGTGTCCTAATTTCCATTTATTCGTGGTCAGTAATGGAAGTTGTTTTCCAAAAACTTTTTTAATAGCATTTACTTCAGATGAATCGCCCTTTAATAGTTCCTGGTGCATGGAGTACAATAGCATCTATCGCTTCTGGATTCAATTCCCCTAATGCCATTTTCATGGATTTCTGAAAACAATCCGCCTCAATAGAAATAGAAGTATTATGCTCCAAGGGTTCTGTTGCATATCCTATTCCTTCAATGATGGCCAATGCATTTTTTGTAATGCCCCTTTGCAAACAGGCCACGGCAGCACCTTCTCCCAAAACCATGCTATTTCTTTCCTTTTCCAAATCAAGAGCACGGCATGGGTAACTTAAGCCACTATCTACGCTCGTGTTCGAACCTTCGACTTGTGCAGCTGCATAAATCTTCAGCGCCTTCATTTGTGCAATGGTAAAGTCCGTTAAAGGCGCTTCACTCCCGCCCACTAAGAATTTGTCTGCCATGCCGCTATTCAACCAAGCAATACCGTTTAAAACGGAATGTAATCCAGTAGAACAGGTGATGGAATGCGAAATTTCCGGACCGTTACTCCCCAAATCATGGGCTACCCAAGACGAAATATTACCTAATGTAGTGGTAGGTGAACTTAAGGTAGAAGCCTTACCCGTTTCCAAAAATTCTTGATGGTATTTTTCAAATAAATGAGTCGCTCCACGTGAGGAACCTAGGTTCACTCCAAAATCTTGATTCCCTTTCCACCCCGCTTTTTGTACAGCACGTCTAGCCGCAAAAATAGCATACAGCACACTGTTATCCAGTTTTTGATATTTGGAGTTAGACGATGCTAACTCTTCCATTTGTTTCTTTAACGAGGAAGGTAAGGAACCGACCCAAGTGGGTGATTCATTAAAGTTCTCCAGCGTTAGATAGTGGTCCTGATTCTGATAGGCTTCCCAAATTTCTTCGGCTTTATTCCCCAACGGAGAAACAGACGAAATAGCGGTTATGGATATTTTTTCTTTCAACATCGGCCTTAAATAGTTTCGAATACCGCTTCTATGCTGTCATATATTTTCTGTAATTGCTCATTGGTTATCACAAAGGGAGGTAATACATAAATAGTATTTCCCAAAGGTCGAAGCACTACCCCACGTTCCATAAAAAATTGATACAATTGGTCTCTTAAGTTTCCGTAGCGTTCGGTCTGCACATTTAAATCAATCGCTAAAATAACACCCAACGATCGTATCTCTTTTACCTTTTTATGATTCTTGATTTTATTGGAAAAGTCTTTATGGGCCTTTTCGATATACAATTTTCGCTCTTTGATTTCATCAGATTGTAATAGTTCAATCCCTGCCAAAGCGGCTGCACAACCAATGGGGTGTGCACTAAACGTATGTGCATGAAAAAATCCTTTGGAGACCTCGTCGCTTAAAAACCGATCAAATACGTTTTGGGAACAACTGGTAATACTCAACGGAAACATACCGGCCGTTAAAGCTTTGCTCAAACAGATGATATCTGGGGTATTGTTAAGATAGTCTGAAGCAAAATTCTTTCCGGTTTTACCAAAACCCGTCATGATTTCATCGGCAATACACAACACCTCATGTTCCTGACACAATGCAATCAACGCATCCAAACCTTTTGCCGAATGGAATTTCATACCGGCCGCACCCTGCACCAATGGTTCAAAAACAAAAGCTGCACAGGAATTATCCCGTAAGATTCTTCGAAGTATGTCTAATACCTCCTCCAAATTATCTTCTTGAGGAACAGGAATACGCTTCACTTTGAGTAAAAAATCCTCGAACGGACCGTTATATGAAGATAACCCGGAAGCACTCATGGCCCCAAAAGTATCTCCATGAAACCCATCCTCAAAGGCAATTAAAGTGTCCCTTTTATCCCCATGGTTATGATGGAATTGCAAGGCCATTTTAATGGCAGCCTCTACCGCGGTAGAGCCATTATCGTTAAAGAAAATTTTAGATTGGTTTTTTGGTAGGATTTCCATGAGTTTTTCGGCGAGTTGAACGGCCGGCTCATGGGTGAAACCACTGAACATTACAAAATCCAATTGCTTCATTTGAGCGGTCATGGCTTCAATGATTGTTTCATTGCAATGGCCATACATGGTCGTGTACCAAGAAGCGATACCGTCAATATATTCCCTTCCGTTCTCATCAAAAAGTAATGCACCTTTTGCCTTAACAATCCCGAGAACCTTCTTATTTAACTTGTGTTGGGTTAGGGGGTGCCACAGATTTCGTTTGTCTCGGTCCGATAGATTTTCTACGTTCATGAAATATTAAGATTCATCATTTTATCTATCTTGCAAAGATCGGGAATAAAACCGCAACACAAAGATGTCACTTAAAAGAAACGAAAATCGCCTTTTTGATTTTTCCAAGATAACATCGGGTACGGTTTTTCTATATCTTTTTTTAATCACTTTTCTCATCCGTTTTCCATTCTTTTTCAGGGATTATATTGATCGAGATGAAAGCACCTTTATCCTCTTGGGACAATCTTGGGCGGATGGTTTTTTACCCTATACCCAATTATGGGACTTAAAACCACCTCTCACCTTTGCCTTCTTTGCCATACTCATCTCGTTATTTGGTAAAAGTTTTATCGCCATTCGACTAGCTGGGGTCCTGCTGGTCTGTATTACTTCCTTTTTCACCTTTAAAATAGCATCCAAGGTAACGACCAAAAAAGCATCATTCTCAGCGGCTATTGGTTGTGTGGTCTTGTTAAGTTTATTTGGAAGTTTACAAGGAGTCATGTCTGAACATTTGTGCATGGCCTTCTTTATGCCGGCTCTTTACCTGCTATTAAGAAATAAAAAATGGCACCAGTTCTTTTTAGCAGGCGTGTTTATGGGGATAACCGTAATGGTCAAATTAAACATGGCGTTCCCTATCCTATTCATAGGATTATATATTGCAGCCGATGTATTTAGAAAAGACAGTGCGACGAACGTATTGCGCATAATTCTTTTTGGGCTTGGAGTTCTACTCGTCATAACCGCTACCATTTGGCCTTATTATAGCACCGGCCAATTTCAAATTTGGTGGGATTCTGTTATTTTGGCCCCTTTAGAATATACCGAAGCCCGTAGGTATCCTATTTTAAAACTGGCACCTTTCTTTATAGTGGTAAGCGCTTTTTTAGCATACTCCTGGAAGAAGAAAATCTTGGATTTTCGAAATCCGGTGGTTCAACTTCTAATTGTTTCCATCATAGGAGTGTTGTTCTCCTTTTTAAAAGGAGGGCGCATTAACGGACATTACCTGATACAGCTTCACCCAATGCTCCTCATTTTGGTGGCAGTGGTTCTTCTAAGGAGCATCCAGATTTATCATTTGAAAATATCAAAGTACGCTGTCTTAATTTTAGTACTGATACCTGCGGAAAGTTATTTGGAATATGCCAATGTTATTAAAAACAAGATAAGCTACGGTACGTTTTATAATGGTGAAGGATTCTCTGTCCCTAGATATATAGCAGCGCATAATTTGGAAACCAAAAACATCCTATTTTTTGAATATCATATTGGTTATTGGAACTTGAACACGCTACCACCATCAACAGCGTCAACACACCCAAGCAACCTTTGCAGGGATGAACTTTTTCCCTTTTATAAAAATCCGAGAAAAAATAGCTTAGAAGAAATTCGATATTTAATGGAGCAACTACAGCCCAAAACTATCGTTATCCGAAAAGGCAAACGTATTTTCGATAAAAAAGAAATCGAGGAAAATCAATATATAGATGACTATTTAGAAAAAAATTATTACCTCCTAGCCACGGTTGAAAATGCAGAAATTTTGCAGCGCTTAGAGTGATTCCAAAATACCATCGAATTTATCCGCGTACTTTTTAACGGTTTCTTTATCGAATTTTTCCTCCTCCTCGATACGACCAATTAAAGAAACTCCCGTTTTATGGAGAATAATATTTTCAGTATGTGGATTTTTAGCTCCACTGAATAAAACGGAAACGTCATATCCCTTTTTCTGTAACCAACTTATGGTCAATAAGGAATGGTTGATACTCCCCAAATAATGTCTGGACACTACGACCACTTTATAATCTGGCATGATGATATCGAACATGGTATCCTCTTCGTTCAATGGCACTAAAATTCCTCCAGCTCCTTCAATCACCAAGTGATTATCCGTTTCTGGCTCGTTAATATGAAACCTATCGATACGAATTCCATCTATTTCCGCGGCTGCATGAGGACTCATGGCCGATTTAAGTTCATAGCTGCTAGGATGTATTTTAGTTTTATCGTTAGAAATAAGTTCTCTAATCGTATCACTATCCGTATGGTCCAAATCACCAGACTGTACCGGTTTCCAGTAATCCGCTTTTAAGGCTTCAACAAAAATGGCCGAAGCAACTGTTTTTCCAACCTCAGTGGAAATTCCGGTAACAAATATCTTCTGCATAGCTCTTTTTCTTAAGGTTTAGTGATTATCCCACAATTTAGGCACTTATATTTTCTTTTTTCAAAAAATGGAAAAAGTTTATAAAAAACTCCTTTCCTGTTATAATATGGTTCCGATTTTTGGGCTTTACAGTTTGGACAAATAATTGGCATTCCAAAATCATCTACAGCATAGGCCCTAATTTCATCATAAATCTCAATTGCCCTTTCCCTGTCCCTAGAATAGACCTGTAGCTTTACACCACCTATAGCATTACTGATGAGTGGATCTGAGTTTAAGGTATTTTCATCCCGCAAAAAAACGGGGATTCCTTCAGATTCCAGTTTTCCTTTCACGATTTGAACATCGGCCACATATTCAAAAGAGGCCAAATGATAGAATTTACCTTCCATAGCGGTCTAAAGATAGCCAGAAAGTAGCTTCAATACTAAACCAATTTCCTCTTTAGAATTGTAACTGTGTAGACAAAAACGTAGTCGCTCCTGACCCTCAGGTACGGTAGGTGAAAGAATGGCCTTTACGTTAAACCCATCATTTTGCAACTTCTCGGATACGGTTTTCACCTTCTTAACCCCAGGAACTATGCACGATTGAATTGCAGAGCTACTTTCAATAAAATGGGAATCCAATTTATATTTCTTAAGCTGTTCCTTAAAATAAGACAATTTTTCAGCCAGCTCGGTTCTTCCTTCTTTACCATCAGCATTTAAAAATTCATAGGATGCCAAAATACTGGCCACTGCATGTGGAGAAAGTCCGGTAGAATAAATAAAACTTCTGGAAAAGTTCACCAAATATTCCTTTAATCCAGTACTTCCCAGAACGGCAGCACCATGAACACCCATTGCTTTTCCAAAAGTAACCATGCGTGCAAAAACTTGATCTTGCAAGCCCAAATCCTGAACTAAACCTTTTCCATTTTTACCCAATACGCCTACCGCATGTGCCTCATCCACTATCAAATGATACCCGTTCTCCTTACAGAATTTGACGAAAACCTTCAAATCTGGAGTATCTCCGTCCATTGAAAAAACGGACTCCGTAACGACATATACTTCAGCACCAGCATGTTCAGAAGTATTTAATTTTAGATTCTCTATAACGCCCTTCAGGTCGTTAAGGTCGTTATGTTTGAACTTATAACCTTTCGCATGGCACATACCTATACCGTCTCTTATGCTCGCATGAATATATTCATCGTAAAACACAAAATCGCCCCGTTGGGGTACAGCACTAAAAAAGCCGATATTGGCATCGTACCCGGAATTAAAGACTAAAGCGGCTTGGGTTTCGTGAAACTTGGCCAAATACTCCTCGAGAATTGGATAGAGCTTATGATTTCCAGTAATCAACCGAGAGCCCGTAGCCCCGTTCTGACTAATATTTTCACGTAATACGACCTGAAATATCTTGGAAAATAACGACTCGTTCTGGGCGAAACCCAGATAATCATTCGAAGAAAAATCGACAAGATTATTAGGCGCAGCTAAAGCACGCAATGTTTTATCCTTTGCTCTTGTGTCTAGCTTACTAATCAGTTTTTTGGGCATGTGCGTCATGCAATCAAAATTAATAGCTTTCCCTAGATAAATTCAAAAGAAAAAAGCAATTTTTAATCCGATTTTTATTAAAAACGCAAAAGAACAATA
>CAWJFH010000010.1:0-76772 GCA_963842105.1 uncultured Flavobacteriaceae bacterium | reverse complement strand
TTAATTGAAGGAATTATTTACTTAACAAAAACAGATGCGGAGTTTTACAACACCTATCAAGTAGGGAGAAAACCTTGGTTCTAAAAAATAGAAGTCGGGTAAAATACTGTCCGACTTTTTTTAATTGATTTATTATCGTAATATTGCAATATATAAATATGAAATGGGGATTACGAAAACACAAATTTTCAATACGAAGCAGAATGAATTGGCTACTATTTTTAAAGTACTATCCAATCCCGCTCGTATAGCCATATTAGAATACATAAGCAGGCAAGATGCCTGTATCTGCAATGATATTGTTGACGAAATTGGCTTGGCACAACCTACCATTTCGCAGCATTTAAAGGAATTAAAAAGTATCGATTTAATCAAAGGTGAAATAGAAGGGAAAAAAGTATGCTACTGTATCCATCTTGAACGATGGGCAGAAATCCAAAGCCTATTCAATTCTTTTTTCAATACCACAAAAAGTAATTGTTGTTAATTAAAAAATCAATCCACATGAAAACAAAAGAATTTTTAAGCCTACTAAAAGACAACACAGACAAGAACTTATTGTTCGAATACAAGCCTGGTGCTATGGTAGGCGCCAATTATCATATCACGGAAATCAAAAATATAAGCATTGATTCCGTCGACTGCGGCGCTGGTGTAGATTTTTGGAAAGAAACCATAATCCAATTGTGGGAAAGCCCAATGGAACAGGATAAAAAAGAATACATGACCGCCTATAAAGCCTTGGCCATCTTAAATAAGGTAGATAAAATAAAACCAATGGAAAAAGAGGTCGAGGTTAAATTTGAATATAGTAATTCCTCCTTTCATACCGCACAGCTATTTGTCCTTTCCTATTCCATAAAAGACAATAACCTTTTATTTCATTTAGGTGTTGAAAAAACGGATTGTAAGGCCAAAGAAACCTGTGGCATACCTGAACCTACAGAAGAATTACTGACATCCGCTTGCGCCCCGGGTAGTGGCTGCTGTTAAAAAAAGAGGAAATGGAACCAACCATTAGAAAGATGTTAGCATCAGATTGGGAAGCTGTTGCTAAGATTTACGAAGAAGGCATTGCAACCGGTGTTGCCACTTTTGAAACCAAAGTGCCTTCTTTTGAAGCTTGGGACAAAGCACATATGAATAGTTGTAGGTTCGTTGTAGAAAAACACGAGAACATTTTAGGCTGGGTAGCGCTTTCTCCGGTCTCCAGCCGATGTGTATATGGCGGCGTTGCCGAAGTAAGTGTTTACATTGCAAAAGAGGCTAGAGGAAAAGGAATGGGCAAACGGTTACTGGAACACTTAATAATCGAAAGTGAAAAAGAAGGTCTTTGGACCTTGCAGTCCGGCGTATTTCCAACAAACATCAGTAGTATCAAAATACATGAAGCCGTTGGCTTTAGGTATATCGGTAAACGGGAACGCGTTGGAAAACTTAACGGGAACTGGATCGATAACGTTCTTTTTGAACGTAGAAGTACGGTCGTGGGTGTGGACTAGATTATTCTTTTTCGGCGGATTGGGCTTCTAACAACCTACGCTCCAACTCTGCTTGGAATTCTTCCATCACCGGTTTAACGGTACTTTCAGGTAAATCTGCGATTTTAATGTACATTAATCCGTCAACGGAATTATTGAACAAGGGATCCACATTAAAGGCGACCACCCTTGCATTTTGTTTTATGTATTTTTTAATCAACACTGGCAAACGTAGGTTACCAGGTTCAACCTCATCGATTAAACGATCGAATTTATTTAAATCGGCCTGAGTTTCATCAAAAACGAATTCCTTATCGGCATCTTTGAGTTTTACCTTGAATTCCTTTTTAGGGCGGATGTATTGCGCCACATAAGGATCCCAATAGTTGGATTTCATAAACTCGATCATCAAGGATTTCGAAAAATTTGAAAACTGGTTACTGATACTTACACCCCCAATCAAATATTTATGCTCTGGGAATCTAAGGGTCGTATGCACGATACCTTTCCAAAGCAAAAATAAGGGCATCGGTTTTTGTTGGTATTCCTTGGTGATATAAGCACGCCCCATTTCAATGGAATTCTGCATCATCTCATACAACTCAGGTTCTACTCTAAATAAATCTTGAAGATAAAAGCCATCGATACCATATTGTGCAAATATTTCAGAACCCATGCCCATACGGTAGGCACCAACAATACATTTGGCATCGTCATCCCAAAGAAAAAGGTGATGGTAATACGTATCGAACTTATCAAGATCAATGGAATTATTGGTCCCCTCCCCGATCGCCCTAAAGGTAACTTCTCGTTGTCTTCCTATTTCTTTAAGTATAAAAGGCATATCCTTTTCCTTGGCCAAGAAGACTTCATAGTTCTTGCTTTGTAAAAGACGACAATCCTTTTCCCTAAGTTTATCGATTTCCCCTTCCATCACCTCTTTGCGCACTGCATTGGCAATTTTTTTAGGTTGTTTAGGCAACTTTAAAGAGGTCGGTAATTGGTCTATCAACCGTTCTTTCTCATAGGCATTGGAAAGAATGTAGGTTTTTCTACGTAACAACTCCGTAAACTCTTCCAAGTTTTCCTGTTCTTTTTGGGTGGCAACCGAGATTGGTTGACCTATCCTAACTTTTATAGGCCTATTTCTTTGAGAATAAACTTGAGAAGGAATCAAAGCTGTTCTGATAGAATCCCCCAGTTTGGCAAGACGATAGAACAATGGACTGTTTCTGGCATGGAAATATATAGGAACTACGGGCACTTCCGCTTTCCGTATTAATTTCAAGGCGGCCTCTTCCCAAGGTTTATCCACTACTAACTTTCCTTCCTTATGTGTGGAAACCTCCCCTGCAGGAAAAACACCTAATACGTGTCCATCCTTTAAATGTTGTAGTGTATTTTTAAAACCGGCAATACTACTTTTAGCATCCTTGCGATCCGTAAACGGATTTACAGGAATGATGTAGGGTTTCAGCGGCACCATACGCTGTAATAGAAAATTGGCCATAATCTTATAATCAGGCCGTTGCCGTAGCATCAATTTAAAGAGTATAATACCATCTATGGCACCTAAAGGATGGTTACTAATGGTCACATAAGGTCCTTCTTTAGGTAAGCGTCTAAAATCCTCTTCGGGAATTTCATAATCTATTTCATAATGCTCCAAAATGGCATCAGCATAAGCTTCACCTTCTAGATGGGCTATGGAATCGTAAAAGGAATTGATGCTGGCAATACGTGTCACTTTTAAAAGCACCCAACCAATGAATGTGCCCAATACCCCATATTTAGAGAGATTGATTGCGGTTGCAACTTCCTTAGCGGTAACTAAACCCATATCGTCGTCATCAATTAGATTGTAAATATAGCAAAATAGACACGAGAGCTTCCTTTAGTTGAACACTGAAAAAAATAAGAGTTTTCTATTTTACGACTAACTGTACAGTTTCTGTTCCGCGCTGCACCAAAAGTACATCGTTGCCTTTTTGAAGAGATGCCAATGCCTTGTCATCAAAATGGCGAATGGTGTACAAAGAAACGTTTTCCTGATGCACTACTTTAAACTTGCTCTTTAACTGATTCAATAAGATCTTCCAGTCCGCCAAACTTATTATCGACACACACGGAAAAGCTAATGGCTGAATTCTGAATCAAATCTACCTTTATCTTATATTGATGAAAAAGTTTAAAAAGTTCGCTGATGCTATCCTCTACAATAAATGAAAAATCTAAAGAAGACAATTTCATCAAAACTTGGTTCTTCTTGACAATAAAGCAGGGTACCCTAGGCTCAATTCCAACACCTTTCCTACCGTAGTGCCTTTATCCAATGGATTGATAAAAGACTTTACATGTAACGGAATTTCTTTACGCTGAAGCGGTTGTAACGTTTTTGGGTGAATTACAGATGCCCCGTAGAATGCCAACTCAATAGCCTCCCTGTAGGAAATGTTGTTCAAGAGTTGTGTTTCCTTAAAATAGCGTGGATCTGCATTCAATACCCCTGGTACATCTTTCCAAATAGTAACGGAATCTGCATTTAAACAATAAGCCAAAATAGCTGCGGTGTAATCTGAGCCTTCTCGACCTAAGGTCGTGGTGAAATTATTATCGTCACTTCCCAAGAAACCTTGGGTAATATTTAAAATCTTTTTATCAATATTGGAAACACTTTCTTGTGTCTTTTCCCATTTGACCGTAGTATCCCTATAGGTATTATCTGTTTTGATATAGTTACGTACATCCAACCAATTATTGGCAATTCCTATTTCCTTTAAGTAAGCACTTATAATCGTAGTGGAAATTAATTCGCCATAGCCCACGATCTGGTCATAAACAAAGTTATAATTGGGTGATTTATTCCATACCAAAAAGCCATTAATTTCATCAATCAATACCTTTATCTTTTGATAGATAGGATGTTGGGGATTGGGAAATAACTCTGAAACAATTTCATGATGGTAATCTACCAGTTCCGCTACCTTAGAAACGATTTCATTTTTATCCTTAAAATAGGCATTGATAATATCTTCCATCGCATTGGTCGTTTTACCCATTGCAGATACCACCAATAGGGTATTTTCATAACCTACTTCTTGCAAAACTTTGACTACATTCCTTACGCCATCTGCATCTTTAACAGAGGCACCTCCAAATTTAAAAATCCTCATATATAGTTGACTATCTTATTCTTTAATTAAAAGATTGAGGCTTTAAATAGCGCTCAAATAATTCTTCATTCCTTGTTCGTCCAAGTGGACCACGTCCCAATCTCGCATCACATTGGCGCCTTTGCTTTCGTAAAAACCAATAGCGGGCTCGTTCCAGTCCAAAACTTCCCAACTAATTCTTTTGACGCCCAAATCATGGCCATATTTTACAACTTCGTTCAAAAGAGCAGTTCCTAATCCACTACCTCTCATCTCCTCGGTCACTATCAAATCCTCTAAATGGATTACCGGACCTTTCCAAGTCGAGTACCTGGGATAGACTAAGGCCATACCTACTATGTGATTCTCCTTTTCAGCAACAAAGCAATGAAACAAAGGACTTTTGCCAAAACCATCTTCTTCCAAATTTTTCAAACTTACCTCAACGGCATTATCCTCTTTTTCAAAAATGGCCAATTCTTGAATCAATTGGAGCACTTGCCCCATATCTTCCCTTCTGCTTGTCCGTATTCTATATTCCATAATTGTTACAAATAAAACACAAAGTTATAAATTTAAAAAAACAAAAAGAAACGAAAATTCAGAGTTTCACAAAATACCCGATATTTGTAATCAAACAACATGACGGTTAACTATGACATCTAAAAGAAATCAGACCCTAGGAGAGTTTATTATTGAAAACCAGGATTCGTTCCAGTACTCTTCTGGAGAACTGTCTAAATTAATTAATGCCATACGTTTAGCCGCTAAAGTGGTCAACCACGAGGTAAGTAAAGCCGGACTGATAGATATCATTGGCGACGTAGGTGAAACCAACGTACAGGGTGAAGATCAACAAAAACTAGATGTCTTTGCAAACGAAAAGTTTATACAGACTTTACGGAATCGTGAGATAGTTTGTGGTATAGCCTCGGAAGAAGAAGATAGCTTTATCAGCATCAATAGTAATGACGATAACCATCAGAATAAATACATCGTACTTATTGATCCTTTGGATGGCTCTTCTAATATTGATGTAAATGTTTCCGTAGGTACTATCTTTTCTATTTATAGAAGAGTGACACCCACCGGAACTCCTGTAACCATGGAAGATTTTTTACAGCCCGGTAATAAGCAAGTGGCTGCAGGCTATGTCGTTTATGGCACTTCTACTATGCTCGTCTATACAACGGGAAATGGTGTGAACGGTTTTACGTTAAACCCTGCCTTGGGCACTTTTTACCTATCACATCCTAATATGCAATTTCCGGAAACGGGAAAGATTTACTCGGTGAACGAAGGGAACTATGTCCATTTTCATCAAGGAGTAAAAGATTATATCAAATATTGTCAGATGGAAGAAGATGATCGGCCGTACACCTCTAGATATATTGGTTCCCTAGTATCTGATTTTCATAGAAACATGATTAAGGGAGGTATTTATATGTATCCAAAAAGCAGTGTTACCGAAAGCGGAAAACTAAGACTGCTATATGAATGTAATCCTATGGCTTTCATTGCGGAGCAGGCCAACGGTATCGCCATTGGAGGAAAAACCAGAATATTGGACATTGAACCTACAGAACTACATCAACGGGTGCCCTTTTTCTGCGGTAGCCGAAAAATGGTAGAAAAACTACAAGAATTCTTAAACAAGTACCATTAAAAAAAGGGAGCTATTCGCTCCCTTTTTAATTATTCTGAATCTCATTTAATGCTTAAGAAGATAGAGGTAATCCTCAAAACCTATCCTACCTCCAAAGATGGCTACCGATCGTTCTATAACTTTATCTGCCTTATCTCCAGCAAAGCCTAAACCGATGGCATATTTTTTAATCAAAATCATCTCCTCATCATCGATTTCATGATCTGTGTAGATGATACGGAAAAAATCGAACAATCGTTCCAAACGCTTTTCGGCATCATGCGGCGCCTCTATTGGATATTTATTTTCCTTTTTCATTACCTCATCGAATTCAGCTCTGGTAATATCCAATTTCGTCGCAAAACGATCCAACATAACTTTTTCTTCGGTACTCAATTCTCCATCAATAGCGGCCAAAGTAGCTAAGGCAGCAAAATGCGCCAAATTTCTTCTATGCTCTCCACTAGTGTATAAATCTGCAATGGACATATTTCAATTTTTAATTATTGGACAAATATAATTTTTTTACAGGTCATAGTTTATATAGTAGACAACTTTGTTTACTCCCTAAATTCGTAACTTTCCATAGCTATGAAATCACCACTTTTACAATTTACGAATAAAGGAATTTACTGTAAAGAAGCCAAGGTCTATCTCGATCCCTGGAAACCTGTAGACAAGGCTATTATTACCCATGGCCATGCAGACCATAGTCGCTGGGGCCATAAAGAATATATTACCCACCACAGGAATGTCCCGATCATCACCCACCGTTTGGGTGAAATTAACGTAACCGGAAAAGAATGGGGCGAGACTTTCGTCATCAATAACGTGAAATTTAGCCTGCACCCTGCTGGTCATATCATTGGTTCTTCGCAGATACGGGTAGAACATAAAGGGGAAGTCTGGGTGTTTACTGGCGATTATAAAACAGAAAATGACGGAATTTCAACGCCATACGAACCTGTAAAATGCCATACGTTCATTACCGAATGTACCTTTGGCCTTCCTGCATTTAAATGGACGCCGCAAGCCGAGGTGTTTGAAGAAATTAACAATTGGTGGGCAGAAAACCGTGCTGAAGGAAAGACTTCTATTTTATTTGGATATAGTTTAGGAAAGGCACAACGCTTATTAAAATATCTGAATACGGATATCGGAAAAATATACACGCATGGAGCCATTGAGAATATGACCGAAGTTTTGCGCCCATTAGTTGATTTTCCACCCACCACCCTCATCACCAAAGAAACTAAAAAAGAAGAACTATTAGGGAACATTGTGCTTGCCCCACCTAGCGCCCATGGCAGTACTTGGATCCGAAAAATGGTTCCCTATGTGACCGCATCTGCCAGCGGATGGATGACCTTTCGTGGAGCGAGAAGAAGAAGGGCCATAGATAAGGGATTTGTTTTAAGCGATCATTGTGATTGGCCGGGACTTTTATCAAGCATTAAGGAAACAGGAGCGGAAAAAGTGATTTCCACCCATGGCTATACCGATATATTTTCACGCTATTTGAGCACTTTAGGATATGACGCCCGTACCGAAGCCACCCAATACGGGGAAGAAGAAAATGAAGCTGCCTTGGCCTCTAAATCCACCGCAGACGTATGAGAAATTTTGCCCAGCTGATCAAAGCTTTAGATAGCACTAATAAAACCACGGTCAAAGTACAGGCCTTGACCAATTACTTTTTAGAGGCAAATGATGAAGATAAGGTCTGGACCATTGCCATCCTTTCGCATCGCAGGCCGCCACGACCGGTAAATACGACTATGTTGCGGGAATGGGCTTCCGAACTGGCCAATATTCCGCTTTGGCTATTCGAAGAAAGCTACCACATTGTGGGTGATTTGGCAGAAACCATTGCATTGGTAATACCATTGGCCAAAGAGTCTTCTGAAAAAAGTCTGACCGAATTCTTAAGGGAAATGATTGCCCTTAAGAAAAAACCGGACGAAGAGAAAAAGGCCTATCTCTATGAAAATTGGAAAATCTTGAATTACTATGAACGTTTCGTTTTCACCAAACTCATTACTGGCGGATTCAGAATTGGCGTCAGTCAAAAATTGATGACCAGAGCTTTGGCCAAAGCCACGGAAATTGACGAGGATATTCTCGCCTATAAGTTGATGGGGAACTGGGACCCCAATAAAATTTCGTTCCAAGAACTGATTTTAGAAGAAAATGAAAGTGACTACCTCTCCAAACCCTATCCGTTCTATTTGGCTTATGCCCTTGAGGGAGAAGCTCAGGATTTAGGTGCTATTTCAGATTGGTCAGCAGAACATAAGTGGGATGGTATCCGATCCCAAGTGATTCTTAGAAATGATGAATTGTTTGTGTGGAGCCGGGGCGAAGAACTCGTGACGGATAAATATCCCGAGTTTGAAAAATTCATTGGCACCATTCCCAACGGAACCGTTATCGACGGAGAAATACTTCCGTTTCCTAAAGGCGGTATCGGCACTTTCAATGACCTTCAGACCAGAATAGGTCGTAAAACGGTATCTGCAGCGTTATTGAAAAAAGTCCCCGTCATTTTAAAAGCCTATGATCTTTTAGAATGGGAAGGAAAAGATATCCGGAGCAAACCCTTTATTGAAAGAAGAAAATTACTGGAAGATCCTATTTGAATCCATTACCTCTAGCGAGGTCGAAAAAACGACTGTATCTCTCCGAAACCATGCAGTTTAAATCATGGGAAGAGGTTGCTGAAGAACGCGAACGTTCCCGAGAAAAACATAGCGAAGGATTGATGCTGAAGCGTAAAGATTCCCCTTATTTAGTTGGAAGGAAAAAAGGAGATTGGTGGAAATGGAAAGTAGACCCTTTGACCATCGATGCCGTACTTACCTACGCCATGCGTGGTCATGGAAGACGAAGTAATCTATTTACGGATTATACCTTTGCCCTATGGGATGAAAACGAAAGTGGCGAAAAGGAACTGGTGACTTTCGCAAAAGCCTACTCCGGATTGACCGATGCAGAATTTAGAAAACTGGATGCTTGGATCAAAAAAAACACTCTGGAACGTTTTGGTCCGGTACGTAGTGTGACCCCACATCATGTTTTTGAAATTGCCTTTGAAGGGATTGCCCTTTCCAAACGTCATAAAAGTGGGGTCGCCACTAGATTCCCTAGAATGTTGCGCTGGCGGCAAGATAAGAATATTCATGAGGCCAATACGATTTCGGATTTAAAATCGCAAATACCAAATAATGAAATTGTTGAAATGAAAACGGATAAAAAAGCAACTAAATAATTTCCCTAAAAATGTTTGGTTACCCTCGTAATGACCCCTAGAGAAGAACTTTTCCATATCGCAGAAAATTGGTTTCAAGAACAACAATGGAAACCTTTTAAATTCCAAAAAGATACTTGGAAGGCTTTTTTACAGGGTAAAAACGGATTGTTGAATGCACCCACCGGAAGCGGTAAAACCTATGCCCTATGGTTTCCTATCGTTTTGAATTATATCAAGAAAAATCCGGAGTATAAAACCAAACATAAAAAAGGATTAAAAGCGGTCTGGATAACCCCTTTACGCGCTTTATCCCAAGAAATAAAGCAATCCGCAGAACGGGTAACAGCAGATTTGGGCACTCAAATGACCGTAGGAATTCGTTCGGGAGACACCTCCACTAAAGAAAGGGCGCATCAAAAAAAGCAAATGCCCGATTTGTTGATCACCACCCCAGAAAGTCTTCAATTATTACTAGCCACCAAGGGATACGACAAAATATTCAAGGACTGTTCCGCCATTGTAGTCGATGAATGGCATGAATTGTTGGGTACCAAACGCGGCGTACAAATGGAATTGGCCTTATCCCGACTCAAAACCATTTCCAAAGATTTGCGTATTTGGGGAATTTCGGCCACCATCGGTAATCTCGGAACAAGCCCGTGATGTACTTTTGGGACCGGAATCCAAAGCCTTAGAAAATTCCATTTTGATAAAGGCGAACATCAACAAAAAAATTACGGTCAAAAGTATCATTCCAGAAAAAATGGAAGCCTTTCCCTGGCGTGGCCATTTGGGATTGCATTTATTGGAAGAGGTGATTCCCATCATCAATAATTCGAAAACAACGCTTTTATTTACCAATACGAGAAGCCAGTGTGAAATCTGGTTCCAAAAAATATTGGAAAAGCATCCGGAATATGCGGGCGAAATGGCCATGCACCATGGTAGCATCAATAAAGAAACCCGGGTTTGGGTGGAAAACGCTATCCGTAATGAAAGTTTAAAAGCGGTGGTTTGCACCTCAAGTCTCGATTTGGGAGTCGACTTTGCCCCCGTAGAAACCGTTATTCAAATTGGCGGACCAAAAGGTGTTGCCCGTTTCCTTCAACGTGCTGGCCGCAGTGGTCACCGTCCCGGCAAGGAAAGTGTCATCCATTTTCTGCCCACCCACGCCATAGAACTCATTGAGGCCTCGGCCTTACAAAAAGCGGTCAAGGAAAATACGGTAGAGGACCGGCTCCCCTACCTCAACAGCTATGATGTATTGCTGCAATATTTAACAACGCTGGCGATTGCTGACGGATTTTATCCCAAAGAAATTTATCAAGAAATAAAACAGACATTTTGTTACCAAGCCGTAAGTGAGGACCAATGGCAGTGGTTATTGAATTTCTTGGTCATGGGTAGCCAAAGTTTACAATCCTATGACGAGTACAAAAAAGTGGAAGTTGAGGAAGATGGTAAGTTTATAGTGACCAATAGGGGCATAGCGATGCGGCATCGGTTCCAAATAGGAACCATTGTAGGCGATGTAAATTTGGCGGTAAAATATCAAAAGGGCGGCTATATTGGCTCCATAGAGGAGTTCTTTATATCTAAACTGAACCGGGGTGATGTTTTCACCTTTGCCGGGCGGAATCTAGAGTTCATCCGTTTAAAGGATATGACCGTTCAAGTAAAGAATTCCACCAAAAAAACGAACAAGGTTTCCAGTTGGATGGGCAGCCGTTTGACGCTATCCGCACAAATGTCAGAATTACTGAGAAATGAGCTTTATAGCTCCAGCTTACCTCCAGAAAAACAATCTATTGAAATTCGTTCGCTGGCCCATCTTTTTGAACGGCAGCGTAGGGAGAGCATCGTTCCAAATCCCGATGAATTTCTCATAGAAACCTTTAAGACCCGTGATGGCTACCACCATCTTTTTTATCCGTTCGAAGGTCGTTTTGTACATGAGGCCATGGGCAGTCTTTTAGGCTATCGCATCAGTCTGCTCTCCCCTATCACCTTTTCCTTAGCTTTCAATGATTATGGATTCGAGCTATTATCAGACCAGCCGATTGATATGCAACAAGTATTGGACAATGACTTGTTCACCACAGATTATATGCTGAGTGATCTTCAAAAAAGCTTGAATTCTACCGAAATGGCCCGACGTAAATTTAGGGATGTGGCGATTATCAGCGGCATGGTCTTTACCGGATATCCTAAAAAGGGCATTAAAATGAAACATTTACAAAGTAGTTCTCAATTACTATTTGATGTATTCCGAGATTATGAGCCTGATAATTTACTGTTTCAACAAGCCTTTACCGAAACCTTTGAACACCAATTAGAGGAAGGCAGGTTACGACTTTCTTTAGAACGAATTGCAGAGCAGAAAATCGTTTGGAAACAATGCGAAAAACCCACTCCCTTCTCGTTCCCTTTAATTACCGACCGTATGAGCCGAGAAAAACTGTCCAGTGAAAAGTTAGCGGACCGTATCAAAAAAATGGCGGCGCTTTTGATGAAGAAATAAGGGCCCCCAAATACCCTTATAAATTGATGTCAGTTCGAGCGATTTATTTTTGGAGTAAAGCGAAAAGAATAAATTGTATCGAGAACGGTCCGAACACCCGAGGCTTCTCGATACATTTTCATTTCCGCTAACGCTTCAATGAAAACACTCGAAGTGACAACTCGACTTTAAATTCTGTTATTGAAATAAAAATACACTGTCAGTTCGAGTGATTTATTCTTGGAGTAAAACGAAAAGAATAAATTGTATCGAGAACCAGCGGAACACGCGAGACTTCTCGATACTAATTTCTTCGTGCCTTGAAATCTAACTCGAAGTGACAAACTAGTTTTAAACATCCGAACCACTCCATAACCTAACTGTTTCCCGTAATTTTGCACCATGACCCAATCCATTAATATCTTGGAGCAAAATTTTCAAATGCACTATAGCGGTGTCTTATTTTGGGAGGAGCAATCGATGTTGATCATTAGCGATGTGCATTTGGGCAAGGTTTCCCACTTTCGAAAATATGGGGCTGCGGTTCCTCAACAGGCAGTGCAGAAAAATTTTGATGCCATGGACGAGGCCGTTGCATTCTTTAAACCAAAATCAATTGTATTCTTGGGGGATTTGTTCCATTCCTCGCTCAACAAAGAATGGGAGCTTTTTGAAAATTGGGTACTGTCAACCTCCGCTGAAATTATTTTAATCAGTGGAAACCATGATATTATTTCTCCATTAAAATATGAGGAATTGGGCGTAGCGGTAATTCCGGAATTAGTATTAGGATCGTTTTTATTGACCCACCATCCAGAGGAGCGCGAGGGACTTTTTAATTTTTCGGGCCATATTCACCCAGCAATTCGGCTGAGTGGTTTAGGTCGGCAATCTGTTCGACTACCTTGTTTCTATAAAACAAATCATCAAATGATTCTTCCCGCATTTGGAGAATTCACGGGTACGTATACGCTAGAACCCTGTGAGGGTTGTGAGGTTTTTGCATTACTTGGAGATGCCGTACTGCCCGTACCAATCAAAGAGGTAAAAAAGAGAAAGCGATTTTAGAAGCCTTTCACAATGATCAATTAATTTTATTGAAAAGGAAAAAATAGAAAATAATTCTGCTTGGAATAATATCCTTAAAAAAAGAAAAGTAAATTGATATGAATAACTTAATTCTACCAAATCCTATTTATCGTAAATGAAAAAAATTAATTTCCTTTTATGTATAGTACTCTTCGCTTCATGCGTTAAAAAAAACACGCCAATAGTCATAAATTCTCAATCTATCGTAATTATTGATAATAATAAGGAGAAAGAAATAACGTCTAATATTGAAAATTGGTTAGTTCAGGATATTCAAATAGACACTATTCCTGGAATTAGTCTTTTAAAAGCAACCGAAAGTTTTCTTAAGGAAAAAACAGGGGATACTGTAATCGTAGCCCTTATAGATATGCCTGTAAATATTAATCATGAAGGTTTGAAAGCCCACATTTGGAAAAATAAAAATGAGATTATCAACAATAATATCGACGATGACAAGAATGGTTACATTGATGATATTAACGGATGGAACTTCATAGGAAACTTAAAAGGAGAAAATATTGTCTTTATGAATTATGAGTATACTCGGATACTTAAAGCTCATTCAAAAGGGAAATATTCCGATTCAAGCATTCTAAAACAATATAATAAAGCCAAAATAGCGCATGACTCAAGAACAGAATATGCGATTGAAGCTTATGAAAATGTGAAAAGAATGGACAGTATGTTTCGTCAGAACAAAGCAACTATAAATTCCTTATTACCAGATGAGATTACGAAGGAAAAAGTTGATAGTGTAAAACTGCAAAATTTAAAAAACAAAAGTCTGTTAGATGCCATAGAATTATTTCAACTTTACCAAGAAGAAGAAATTGATGAAGCCTACATTAATGAAACATTATTAATGGCTAAAAACAGAATCGATGTTCTTTTGAATGTTGATTTTAACGATAGGGAGAAAATTGGCGATAATGTAAACGACCTAGACAATAAAGACTATGGCAACAATATTGTTAATCATAATCTTGATGTAATGACGCATGGTACTTTAATGGCGGGGATTATAGTATCCCATCATAATAATGAAACGCTAAGACAAATTATCGGCAAAATTAAAATAATGCCTTTATGTATTTCAGGCTACGGTGATGAGAATGATAAAGATATGGCGCTTGCTATTAAATACGCGGTTGATAATGGCGCAGATATTATAAATATTAGTTCCGGTAAATATTTTTCTATGCATGAAAATTGGGTACAAGACGCCATTAGATATGCAAACAAAAAAAATGTGTTAGTTGTAACGTCATCTGGTAATAACGGGTTGGATTTAAACGCCCCTGGAATATTTAATTATCCAAACGATTTTTCCTTTTCTACTAATTCAGAAATATCAAATAATTTTATTAAAGTAGGTGGGTCCAATTATAAAATGGACAGTACTTTCGTTCACCCTGCAACCAATTACGGACAATCTGAAGTAGATATTTTTGCTCCTGGAGAAGAAATTTTCACGACCTCTTCATTAAACGATAGCACATATACGTACAGTAGTGGTACTTCTGCTGCTGCTGCTGTTTTTACAAAATCAGCCGCTATAATAAAATCGTTTTATCCAAACTTCACGGCTTCAGAACTCAAAGAGATTCTAATGAAAACTGGTGTAGAATATAATATCAATGTAAAAATGTATGATTCGCTTGATAATAAAGTTAATATTCCATTTAAAAAGCTTTCAAAATCAGGAAAAATTGTGAACGTTCACAATGCATTGATGCTTGCGGAGTTATTGTCTAACAATGCCTCTAAATAAACATTATTAATTATAAATATTAAAGATAACTTTCAATCTTGAAATCACGATATTCTATTTTTTTAGAATCAGGTTATCAGACATACAATAAAATTAATCCCCACAGTTACCTTGCTTCTATAAAACAAATCATCAAATGATTCTTCCCGCATTTGGAGAATTCACGGGCACCTACACTTTAGAACCTTGTGAGGGTTGTGAAGTTTTTGCACTACTTGGAGATGCCGTACTGCCCGTACCCATCAAAGAGGTTAAAAAGAAACGTAACTATCGAAAATAGTCTATTTAATTGTTTAAAAAGCAACAGGGAATGAAACAATCAAAGTAGCTTTACGATTATGAAAAAAAGATTAGCCGTTCTTAATTTAGCCTCCGTTATTCTGGTCATTGCCGTAAATTATATTTCACAGGCCGTTTCGTTTAATGATACGACCATTGGCGAAATCAGTGCTAGATATGTAAACCTTTTTACCCCGGCGAGTTATGCTTTCGCCATTTGGGGAATTATCTTTTTGGCCTTAGTAGGATACGGGATCTTCCAAGTACGCCGGGCCTTTTTCAGTAAAAAGGAAAGTCCGTTTATTGAACAGACCGGTTACTGGTTCGCTTTGGCCAATGTATTGAATTGCTGTTGGGTGTTCGCTTTTGTCTACGACTTTACGGGATTATCCGTACTCATTATGTTCGGGATATTATTCTCACTTATAAAAATAATATTGAACACGAATATGGAGCGCTGGGATGCACCTATAGCTACGATTGCTTTTGTATGGTGGCCTATTTGTTTTTACAGCGGATGGATATCTGTAGCCACCATTGCCAATATTTCGGCCTATCTGGCAAAATTGAACTGGGACGGCGGACCTTTTTCGGAAGTTTCTTGGACGATTATTATGATTGTCATTGCAGTACTACTCAACTTAACGATGATTTGGAAGCGTAATATGCGCGAATTTGCCGGTGTTGGCATTTGGGCGCTCTTTGCAATCTACATTAGGCATCAAGATTCCTATAGCTCTATTGCCTATACCGCATTAGCTGGTGTCGTCATACTGTTCATAGCCGTTTCCATACATGGCTATAAAAACAGAGCGACCAATCCCGGAAAGAAACTTCAGGAACGCTTAGCGGAAAATTCCTAAACCATACTTTTTACATCATTCGCCCAAGAAGGATAGGAAAATATAGTGGATTTGATATCCCTATCCGTCATTTTGGTATTGATGGCCATGGTAAAAATATTAATGGTTTCCGCGGCTTTAGGTCCTAATAAATGGGCGCCAACAATTTCTCCCGTCCTATCATTTAGAATAATTTTATGTGCATATAGAGGGGCATTGATTCGTTTGGCATTGAACCAATCCGTCGTTATTTTAAAGTTCACCCGGATATTTTTATAGCGATTTCTAGCCTCTTCCTCAGAATATCCTACGGTTGCCAAATTAGGTAGTGTAAATACCACGGATGGAATAACCGGCACTTCCAATTCTTTCTTGTTTCCATTCAAAATATTCTCTGAAACCACATAACCTTGACGGCCCGATAATGGTGTCAAAGGCACATCTTTGTCCGACACATCACCGCAAGCGTATACCCTTGGATTACTTGTGTTTTGCAAGAAACTGTTGGTTTCGACCCCAATTTCATTGAACGCGACATTTCCTTTTTCCAAATCCAACTCAGCCAACGCCGGAACCCTCCCAGCCGTATTAAAAATGGCGTGGGCCGTAAGTTCTTTTTTAGAGCCCTTTTCTTCGTAGGTTAGCTTATAGCGTTTTCGTTTCTTTTTTACGGAGGTAGGTTCTGCACCAAAAATGAATTTTATCCCCAATGATTCAGAATACTTAGTCAATTCATTGACCAAATCGGCATCAAAATGTTTCAAAGGTCGTTTGCCCGTATCCAGCACTGTCACTTTCGCCCCTGCCCTAGCGGCCATATGGGCAAACTCCATTCCAATGTATCCGGCACCAATAAAGATGATTTTCTTTGGTAACTTTTTAAGATTTAGGAAATCATCACTAACTTTTCAGATACTTTTCTCCGGATATCGAAAGCGTTCTGGGTATTTGACCCGTGGCGATTACAATTTGGTCTGCCGTCACCAATTTACCTTCTACCGAGAGGGTCTGTTCATCTACAAATTTGGGCGATTGATGGTATAATTTGAGACCTAACTCTTTCAAGTTTTTTTCTGTGCTAGGAGGAACACTATCCGTATAATTGCTTTTAAATTTCTGCAATTGCTTCCAATCAATTTTGGTGGATTTGGCGATTCCCTTACCTTTTAAATTCTCGTTGAATTCAAAAGCCTCGGTAGCACCCAATAGTATTTTTTTTGGGTCACAGCCCCTATTAGAGCAGGTTCCTCCGAATTCACGATTATCGGCAATCGCTACTTTTTTACCCGCTTGTATACAGGCCTTGGCCACTGTTTGTCCGGCAATACCACTGCCGATTACAAAAACGTCGAATTTTTTAGCTTTCATTTAAAATGCTGTTTTAACTACGCCACCATCTACTTTTAGTGCGGCGCCGTTGGTGGCTGAAGATAACGGACTTGCCACATAGGTCACCATATTGGCCACTTCTTGGGTAGTCGCAAATCGCTGAATTAAGGAGGTGGGTCTTTCGGTTTTGAAAAATTGCTTTTCCACTTCTTCTTGGGATTGGTCTTCGCCAATACCAGCAAATTCCTTCACCCCCTCTGATAATGTGGGTCCTGGTAAAACGGAATTCACCGTTACGTTAGTTCCTTTAGTTGATTCCGCAATTCCCCTAGATATGGCTAACTGCGCTGTTTTTGTCATACCATAATGCACCATTTCTTCGGGGATATTAATTCCGCTTTCGCTGGATATGAAAATAATACGGCCCCAATCCTGTTTCAACATATGTGGTAAAAAAGCTCGGGATAGCCGTACCCCGCTCATCACGTTCAGGTCAAAAAATCGGTGCCAATCTTCATCGGGTATATCCAAAAATTGCTTCGGTTCAAAAATACCAACGTTATTGATTAGAATATCTATTACTCCAGCAGCCTCGATTAAGTTATCGATATCCTTTGGTTTGGAAAAATCGCAAGGAATACCAGATACCTTAGCTCCATCTATATTCTTATTGATTTCGCAAAGGGCATCTTCCACACTTTCCGCACTACGGCCATTGATAATCACCTCTGCTCCTTCACGCAATAACGTTTCTGCAATTGCCCTACCTATTCCTTTCGTAGAACCTGTTACCAATACTTTTTTATCCTTCAGTTGTAAATCCATCGTTCTTATCCATTTTTTGGTATGCCCTAATTTGCGAAAATTTTGAGTCAAACCCTACCTCATATTCGATTAAAATGAATCGTATCCGTTGCTCAGGTATCCTTATATTTGCAGAAATTTTTAACTGTTGAGTCATTCTTCTATCCAACAACGGTACGATCAGTCTTCCCAAACCGGAAAACTGCAGCAAGCTATTGCCCAATCCCAAGCATCCACCTCAAAAAACATACATCTAAAAGGACTAACCGGATCTTCTTTATCCTTTGTTTTGGCCAGTATATTCGAAAGAGAGGACAGGCCTTTTCTGGCAATTTTCAATGATAAGGAAGAAGCTGCCTATTATTTGAACGATTTGGAGCGATTGGTTGGGGAAAACGATGTGTTGTTTTACCCCGGAAGTTACCGTAGACCATATCAAATTGAGGAAACGGACAATGCCAATGTACTTTTACGTGCCGAGGTATTGAACCGTATCAATTCCAGAAAAAAACCGGCCATTATCGTTACCTACCCCGATGCCCTTTTTGAAAAAGTGGTCACCCGTAAGGAACTCGACAAGAATACCCTGAAAATGAAATTGGGGGATTCACTTTCCTTGGATTTTCTGAATGAAGTGCTTTTTGAATATCAATTCAAACGCGTAGATTTTGTAACGGAGCCCGGTGAATTTTCAGTACGTGGTGGTATAGTAGATGTGTATTCCTTTTCCCATGACGAGCCCTATAGATTAGAATTTTTTGGGGATGAAATAGACAGTATTCGAACTTTTGATGTGGAAACGCAACTGTCCAAGGAAAAAGTGAAATCCATCACTATTGTGCCCAATATGGCCAATAAATTTCTAGTGGAAAAACGTCAGAGTTTCTTAAGCTATGTAGCCGACAAGACCTTGGTTTTCTCCAAAAATACCGAGTTGCTTTATGCCCGTTTGGATGATTTCTTCGAGAAAGCGAAAGAAGCCTTTTCAAAACTTTCCAAAGACATTAAACATGCAGAACCCGAGGAACTGTTTATGGGTGGTGCGGAGTTTAAAAAGCATTTATCGGAATTTCTGTTGATAACCCTAGATTCTCAACGAGACGATTCTGATACCATTTTGTTTAACACCAAACCACAGCCTTCCTTCAATAAAAAGTTCGATCTACTTATTGAAAATCTCAACGCTTACAAGGAGAAAGGCTATACCAATTATATATTTTGTGCCAGCGATCAGCAGGCCAAACGTTTCCACGCCATTTTTGAAGAGGTTAATGAACATGTGCATTATCAAACCTTAGTCTTCCCATTATTTCAAGGGTTTGTGGATGATGAACAAAAATTGGTCTGTTATACCGATCATCAAATCTTTGAACGCTACCACAAATTCCATGTGAAGAATGGCTATGCCAAAAAGCAGGCGATTACCTTAAAGGAATTGAACAAATTGGAAATTGGGGATTATGTCACCCACATTGACCATGGTATTGGTAAGTTTGGAGGTTTACAGAAAATTGATGTCGACGGCAAAAAACAAGAAGCCATCAAATTGATGTATGGTGAGCGGGATATTTTGTACGTAAGCATTCATTCCCTACATAAAATTTCCAAGTTCAATGGCAAGGACGGCGCAGTACCCAAAATATACAAGCTAGGTTCTGGAGCTTGGAAAAAAGTAAAGGACAAGACCAAGAACCGCGTTAAGAAAATCGCTTTTGACCTTATTAAAGTCTATGCGAAGCGAAGGCTGGAAAAAGGCTTTCAATATAATCCGGATAGTTATTTGCAAAACGAACTGGAAGCTTCTTTTATTTATGAGGATACTCCGGATCAAAGTTCCGCCACAGAAGATGTAAAAAAGGACATGGAAAGCGAACGACCCATGGACCGACTCATCTGCGGGGATGTTGGTTTTGGTAAGACCGAGGTGGCCATACGTGCCGCATTTAAAGCCGTTGATAATGGGAAACAAGTAGCGATTCTGGTGCCCACGACCATTTTGGCTTTTCAGCACCACCGCACCTTTTCGGAACGATTAAAGGATATGCCGGTTACCGTAGATTATTTGAACCGTTTCCGTACCGCAAAGGAAAAGAAAGAAACCTTGCAGAATTTGGAGGCCGGTAAAGTGGATATCATCATCGGTACGCATCAACTCGTCAATAAAAATGTAAAATTCAAGGATTTAGGGCTCTTAATCGTTGATGAGGAACAGAAATTTGGAGTGGCGGTAAAGGATAAATTAAAATCCATCAAAGAAAATGTGGATGTATTGACCTTAACGGCAACACCTATTCCCCGTACCTTACAATTTAGCTTAATGGCTGCGCGTGACCTTTCTACCATTACCACAGCGCCGCCCAATAGATATCCAATCGAGAGTCAGGTAATTCGATTTAACGAAGAAACCATTCGCGATGCGGTAAGTTATGAGATTGAGCGTGGCGGACAGATATTCTTCATCCATAACCGTATTGAAAATATAAAGGAAGTAGCAGGTATGATCCAACGTCTGGTACCCGATGCCAAAGTGGGTATTGGTCATGGTCAGATGGAAGGTAAAAAACTAGAAGCTTTGATGCTTGGTTTTATGAACAGTGAATTCGATGTTTTAGTTTCTACGACCATTGTTGAAAGTGGATTGGATGTCACCAATGCGAACACCATTTTCATTAACAATGCGAATAATTTTGGATTGAGCGATCTACACCAAATGCGAGGACGAGTGGGCCGGGGCAACAAAAAAGCATTCTGCTATTTTATTACACCTCCGTATGATGTCATGACCTCCGATGCCCGTAAACGTATCGAAGCGTTGGAGCAATTCACGGAATTAGGCAGTGGATTCAATATTGCCATGAAGGATCTAGAAATACGTGGTGCAGGAGATTTATTGGGTGGTGAACAAAGTGGTTTCATCAATGAAATCGGATTTGAAACCTACCAAAAAATATTGGCAGAAGCCATTGAAGAACTGAAGGAAAATGAGTTCAAGGAACTGTATGATGAAGTCGAAGGTCCGCACGAAAAAGTATTCGTAAAGGAAACCCAAATCGACGCTGATTTTGAGCTGCTCTTCCCCGATGATTACATCAACAATATTACGGAAAGGTTGACCTTATATACTGACCTGAATCAAGTGAAGGACGAAGAAGCCCTTCAAAAATTCGAGGCACAATTGATAGATCGTTTTGGAGAATTACCCGATGAAGCCCAGGATTTAATGAATTCCGTTCGTATCAAGTGGATTGCCAACAGCATCGGTTTGGAGAAAATCGTAATGAAACAAGGGAAGATGATCGGTTATTTTATCAGTGACCAACAATCCGCTTTCTATCAAACCCCACGTTTCACCAGCGTTTTACAATATGTACAATCCCATGCACAGCAATGTAAAATAAAAGAAAAACAGACCCGAAATGGTCTTCGTTTATTATTGGTATTCGAAAATATACGATCGGTGGATAGGGCCTTGTTGGCCATGCAACCTTTTGAAATAAAACAAAAACAACCGGCATAACATGAAGTTTGAAATCTCAGAAAAACTCGCCATTGTGAATCTTGTTGATTCTGTCATTATGGCCGATGGTGAAGTGCATAAGGGGGAGATAAATGCCTTTAGCGAATTGATGGAGGTGATTGATTTTGATACTAATTTTCTGCTACAGGCCCGTAATTTGGATAGGGAAAACAGCATCAGCCTAGTAAAGAAAATGTCCCTCAAGACAAAAAGGAAATACTAGTGAAAATTTTGAAGGACGTCGCCATTTCGGATGGATTTTTTCATGAAAAAGAATTGGAGGTCATTAAACACGTAATTTCATCCATAGTAACAAATTAACTTACCAGCATGAGTGATAAAATCGGTCTTAAGGAAGCCATGTCGATTGGAATAGGCGGCATGGTTGGTGGTGGTATTTTTGCTGTTTTAGGATTGGCCGTTTCGCTTGCACAAGGAGGCACACCTGTTGCTTTTTTAATTGCCGGTGTTCTAGCTTTATTCACATCTTACAGTTATGTGAAATTATCGCTGGTTTATCCTGACCGAGGCGGCACCGTAAAATTTATTAATGAGGGTTTAGGTAAAAACATTTTCAGTGGTGGACTTAATAACCTGCTCTGGATCAGTTACATCATCATGCTGGGATTATACTCCAAAACCCATGTTAGGGCAAGTTGGTTTCACCGTAATGACCATTGCTGCCTTAATATCTACCTTCTCCGCGATTAACGCCTCACTTTACGGAGGTAGCAGAGTGAGTTATGAAATTGCGGAGGATGATGAATTACCCCATGCATTAACAGCCAATTTTGGAATCAACCCATTGGCCTAATAATTACCGCTGCGCTCACTTTGGTTTTGGTAAATACCTTGAATTTAGAAAGTATTTCGACCTCAGGCAGTGTAGGATTTCTTATCGATATTTGCCTTGGTCAATTATAGCGCCTATAAATTATCCGAATAAAGTAAATGCCAAACAAATCCATCACTTTTGCAGGATTCTTGTTTGTCTGGTTGCATGTATCGTATTGGTATCCAACAATTTTCGGCCAATAAATCGGTGTAATCGTATCGCTATCCATTATCGTTACTTGTTTTTTGATGGAGTTCATTTACAAGAAAACCAAAAAGGAAAAGTCCTAGATTTTAAAGGATTCAACAACTTCTCGTAACTTGAGGGATAATTAACGAAACGACTAAATCTAAAGTTTTGACCGAACTGAAAATTCCCTTTCAAGAAATGCAGAAAGTTTTGGAAACACTTTTCCAAAGCTATTCCTTTACGGAAGAACAAGCCAAATTACTTGCCAAAGTCCATACCGAAAGCACCTTAGACGGGGTGAATTCTCACGGAATTAATCGGGTGCCAATCTTTTTAGAATACGTTAGTAAAGGCCTTGTGAAAATAGATGCTAGCCGCAGAAAAAGTATCAGAAATGGGAAGCATGGAACGTTGGGATGGGAATTTAGCTTCAGGAATCCTCAACGCCACCAAATGTGCAGACAGGGCCATTGCATTGGCCAAAAAATACGGTATGGGTCTGGTCGCCTTACGAAACACCAATCATTGGATGCGAGGTGGCACCTATGGTTGGCAAGCTGCCGAAAAAGGATGCATCTCGATTATGTTTACCAACACCATGCCCAATATGCCTGCATGGGGCGGTCGAGATAATCGCATCGGTAATAATCCTTTGGTAATCTCCATACCTCGAAAAGAAGGACACGTAGTTTTGGACATGGCACTTTCACAGTTCTCTTTTGGGAAGATGGAAAGTCTTCAATTAAAGAATGAACAACTTCCTTTTCATGGGGGTTGGGACCAAGAAAATAATTTAAGTAAAGATCCTGAACTGATAAGAACATCTGGACGTGCACTGCCCGTAGGGTATTGGAAGGGTTCTGCCCTCTCCATGGTTTTGGACATGTTGGCCACACTTTTATCCGCAGGCAATTCCACCTATAAAATCGGACTTAAACCTAATGAAAGCTCTTTATCGCAAGTATTTCTGTGTATTGACCCAAGTGTTTACGGAGATAGTGAATTGCAGGAAAGACTACTTGAGGAAATCATACAGTACACGCATGACGTGGAACCTATGCAGAATGGGGGTCGAACTTTCTATCCCGGAGAACGCACTTTAGCAACACGTGCTAAAAACCTAAAGGAAGGTATCCCCGTAAACACCAAAATTTGGGAACAGATATTGGCCCTGACTCCATAATTCTACGAATTTTTATTAGTTAAATTTTAGTACATTTAAAAGCTATAGCTTAATTCAGCCATCCATGAAAAAACTATCCTTTGTTTTACTATTTTTTCTATTTATTTCGGCCTGTAAAGAAAGTCCAAAAGAAAAAGTAGTTGTTGAACCTGTTGTTATCACTAGTGAAGCAAAAGCTAGAATTGACTCTGTTCTACAAGGATTTGTAGACTCCAATAATATTGCAGGGGTTTCGGCCCTAATTTTTGAGCAGGGAAAGGAAGTGTATTATAACGCTTTTGGTTTTGCGGATAAAGCAGCTCAAAAACCGATGGACCGGAATACTATCGTTCAAATTTATTCCATGACCAAACCGATTACCGGTACTGCGTTAATGACGTTATATGAGGAAGGCAAATTTAAATTAGATGACCCTATTTCCGAGTACATTCCGGAATTTTCAAATATGACCGTATATACGGGAGTTGATAAAAACGGAAAAGTACTAACGGAACCTTTGGATAGGCCTGTCACCATTAGAGACGTAACCCGACATACCGCAGGGTTTCCTAACAGGGCCGATATTCCAGGTCTTAGCGAAATGCTCCAAGAGGCCGATGCCATGAACCGGGAAAACACCTTGACCCAAATGGCTGAAAAAATGGCCAAAGTACCGCTATGGTTTCAACCGGGCACCCAATGGGAATATGGGCCAAGTGTTGATGTACAGGCACTTTTAGTGGAGCGAATTTCTGGTGTTCCTTACGGCGATTATGTTCGACAACATGTGCTCGACCCCCTTAAAATGGAAGAAACCCGTTATTACATTCCCGAGGAAGACCGTGACCGTTTTGCAAAATTATATATTCGAACTGGGAGAAGGCGAATTGGCTACAAGATTCCATAACCTATAGCAATTACACAGAACATTGGCCGTTGACCCGTGGAGGTTCTGGACTTACCTCAACGTTGGACAATTACATGCGTTTTGCACAAATGCTTGTACATGAAGGTAGTTTAGACTCCGTACAAATTTTAAAACCGGAAACCGTAAAATTGATGGCAACTAATCAATTGGCAGATAGCATTACCGAGCGTTCTTGGTTACCTACCAAAGGACAAGTAGGTTTTGGAATTGACTTTGCTGTACGAGTTGCACCGCCTAAAACTCCAGAAGAAAATAATGGAACCGTAGGAGAATTCTATTGGGATGGCGCTGCTTCTACCCTATTTTGGGTTGACCCGGTGAATGAATTAACCGCTGTAATGTTCGTGCAACTATTTCCTTATGACCAGATAGGATTGCATAAAGAGTTTAGGGATGCGGTTTATGGAAAGTATCCTTTTGAATAATCACCTATTATTAAAGAAACTAACTACGTAGCCTTCTGAAATTTCACAAAGTCCTTGTCCTGTGTCAATTTAAAATCCGTTGTCTTTACCTATCTTTCAACTCTTAAAATTTAAGATATGAATTTAGAAGAATCCGTAAAACTAGCTTTTTTAAAAATGGTCTGCGATGTTATAAAAGCAGATGGTAAAGTGCATCCAGGTGAATTGGAAGTATTGGAGAGACTGAAAAAAAGTATTGGTTTTGATGAGGCCCTTTTAAATAAGGCCAAGCAATTGGAATACGATGATGCGCTTGTTACCTTATACAAGTTACCGCATGAGGACAAGAAAGCCTTAGCAGAAATTTTAGAGGAAGTGGCCATATCAGACGGATCTGTTCACAAAAAAGAAATGGATTTGATTATAGATACCTTTATCAATATTGGTATGGGTGGAGAATCTGAATAGGATATGGAGTTTACCAAAAAAGAAAAACTGGCTATGGTCAAAATGATTGACTATGTTATTCTTGCAGACAGTCAAGTAGCTCCAGGCGAAATGAACCTATTGACCCAATTGATGGAACGCTTTAATTTTGACACTTTTTTTATAGGAAAGGCCAGAGATTTAAAAAAGAAACAAGCTTTAGACATTCTGGGGAAGATGGAATTGGAAAAGAAAAAAGTTGTTGCCAAACTATTGGATGAAGTGGCTATCTCAGATGGATTTCTTCACGAAAAAGAAGTTAATTTGATTATGGAGACTTTACAGCATATTGGTATGGAAAACGAATCATGCTAAAAATATGCATCTCAAACAGAAAGTAAAATTATCAACTAACTTTAAAAAGGCTTCCGATGCAATCAAAATCGAAAGCCTTTTTATCTAAAGTTAACCCCTATCAGCTTCCATAAAAGGAAAGAAATTGATTACTTTACAGTATCAAAATCAATTTGGTCCAATATTTGTTTTTTACAACTTTATGCGAAAACTTCTTTTTTTATATACACTCTTAATAGCTATAGGAGTACAAGCCCAAGGTTCCATTTCAGGTAATTTTGCCCCCCAAAAAAATTTCAAATGGTTAATTGCTTATGAACTTACCCCTGGAGGCGAAAATTATGTGACGGATACGGCGGTGAAGGACGGCCACTTTTCGTTTAAAATGCCAGTAAGCGCACAACCAGGCCTATACCGCTTAGTCTATGCGGTGCCACAAGACCAATACTTCATTGACTTGATTTACAACAAGAAGGAAGATATCCAATTCAATTTTAATCTAGCAGAGGGAATTACCATTACCAATTCCGAAGAAAACAAATGGTTCAATGCGTATTTTGATGCCATACATGACGCAGAAAATAAGTTGAACAAATTTTATGAAAGTGGTAGTTCTTCAAAAGATGCCTTTATGGAAATTATTAACGCTATGGAAGCTATTCAAAATACGTATGAAAGCGAACATGAAGCTACCATGGCCCATGAATTTATTGTAGCTAACCGGGGTTATTTACCTGAATCCTACCAAACAGCATCAGAGTTTTTGAAAAATAAAAAGAAACTCTATTTTGAGCATTTGGACTTTGGCAATAAAACCTTACTAAGTTCTGGTTTTATTACCGATAAAATCTCCAATTATGTTTTCTCTGCAATTCCCGACAACAATTTCTTCGAAAACAACGGTGAATTCAGAAGTGATTAAAAACGTGGAGACAGTTCACCAAAAAATAAAAGAAACACCAGATGTCTTTCAAGTCAAAGTCCTACACCAACTTTGGAAAGTAGCCAATGCCAATTCCTTAACCGAAGTGGCGGATTACATTTTTGATACTTATCTCAAAGATTTGGCCAATACTACAGGAAACCAAAAAATGGTAACTGAAATTGAATCTTTAAACCGACTAAGAATTGGTGCTTTGTCGCCAGATATCACTTGGACCGAAAAAGGCAAATCACGTACCCTTTCTTCGATGGAACCTGCAGATTGTTACGTACTCGTATTTTGGAGCAGTACCTGTTCTCATTGTCTAAAAGAAGTTCCAGAACTACATAAAGAATTGCAAAACTTTAAAAATGTAAAAGTTTTGGCCATGGGATTGGAAGATGGGGAAGAGAATTGGAAAAAAGTATCAGCAACCCTACCCAACTTTACTCATGGTATCTCCTTAGAAAAATGGGATAGTGAATATGTGACTACTTTCAACATTCAAAAAACGCCCACTTATTTTATTTTGGACAATGAAAAGCACATCATTGCCAAACCAGATAGTCAAGAGGAAGTTCTTGAATTTTTAAAGAACTAAAGTGATTTTAAATCCTTAATCGTCTTAAAGGCTATATCCACCTGTTCATCATTTACCAAAATGGTAAACTCATTGGTGGTGGAGATCACTTCATAAAGCACGATACCCTCCCAAGCCAAACGCTGGAATATGAAATAATAAATACCTGGAACAGATACGTTTTCTGCAGGTAATTTCACTGTAATCGAAGAGAGCTCCTCAGCTTTTTGGGTACACTTCTCATCCTTGAACAATTGTTCCACGTTCTTGTCCATCACGTTACTGATGACAATATTGATTTCATTGACACCACGGCTAGAGGTATAGAACACATCCTGATTGTTATTGATTTCTTCCAATAATTTCGCCTGTTTTACCAAGATATCATTGGATGCCAAGAATGTGTAATCGGTTAAGGACGAGCGAACGGTAATTTCCCCAATATTCTTCAATACCTTTAGAATTTTATGGGTAGCCCTAAATTCCAAATCATCGGACAAACGTTTTAAGGCCATAACAATGGCGCCGTTACGAATATCCTTACCTAATTCGTGTTCTATCTCTGGTTTAACGATTCTTGACAAAGAAGTAAGGTTGATGATTCCTTGGGCTAGAGCACTTTGTAGAAATGGTTTTTTCTTAATGTACTCCTCTACGACTGATGATATTGTTTTCATTACACTTATTGGTTGTTGTGCAAATATAACAACTTGTTATAAATAAAACAAAATGTTTTTATATAAATCTACTTAATTAGTAGATTACTTAGAAATGATAAAAAGCAGATTCTATATGTTCTAGTTCAAATCGGCTTTTATTCTTAAGTATCGTAATGATGTCAAAACGCACTTCCACATCCAAATCATTATCCACCACATAATGATCCGCCGCCATGACCAATAGATTAATCTTTTTCTGATTTACGGTTTCTGCAATATTTTCAATAAAATCACTACTTCTAGATCGTACTTCTACAATCGCCAAAACTTCGCCCTTCTGCGCTATGATATCAATTTCTGCCTTAAGGTATCGGTAGTTCCTATAACGAATGGAATAGCCTTTCTTAATCAAGAAATCCACGGCCAATTGTTCCCCTTCCTTTCCAAATTCATTATGTTTTCCCATAATAATACTTTACAAATAGGTAATTCATCGAAAATTAAGGCCTTTCAGCGCTTTTTTGATATTAAATCTCGTTATTTGATATTTATGAATCGAAAATAACTGGTTTACAATACTATACCAAATTTCGAAACGTTTAGCATAGAAGCCCCAACTCTACGAACGTAATACAAATGCCTATTTATTAAGACTATGGAATATTTCATTAATTGTAATACTTCTACTCTTGCGCCGTATGCAGCACCTTTAGACCAGATACGAGCATCCCATTTATATAGAAGACTAGGATTTAGCGCCTCGGTTGCAACTGTAAATCAGGCCAGTGGCCAAAATGCAGGAACCCTTGTAGACAGTTTGGTAGACCAAGCCATCAACATGGCCCCTATTGCAGCGCCAACTTGGGCCAATTGGACCAACGCTAATTATCCACAAGATGACGACGCAAGAAGGCAACTACAAAACCAGCAAAAATCTGAATTCCAACTTTCGTATGCCAATTCCCTATTGAACAATAACCTTAGGGATCGGTTAAGCTTTTTTTGGAGCAATCATTTTGTGACCCAGTTGGATATTTACAATTGTAACGCTTATCTGTATGAGTACATTGATTGCCTTCAACGTAACTCCCTAGGCAATTTCAAAACCTTTGTAAGTGAAATTGGTTTAACCAATGCTATGTTATATTACTTGGATGGTGTCTTCAACAATGGTAGAAATCCCAACGAAAACTACGGTAGGGAACTCTATGAACTTTTTACCTTAGGTGAAGGTAACGGTTATACGGAAGAAGATATTATTGAAACCGCTAGAGCTTTAAGCGGTTATGTAGAGCGTGGCGAAATAGGATGTAGCCCTGTAGCTTTTGATGCAAGTAAACATGATGCCGGCACCAAAACCATATTAGGGCAAACCGGTGCTTGGGGATATGATGATGTCATCGATATTCTTTTTGCCCAAAGACCCACTGAAATTGCCGAATTTATCTGTAGGAAACTTTATGAATTCTTTGTGCATCCAGATTCAAAAGATGAGGCGAACAATGCCCAAACCATTATTGATGGTATGGCAGCGACTTTTGTTTCCAACAATTTTGAAATCGCCCCTGTATTAAGACAACTCTTTAAAAGTGAGCATTTCTTTGATGATGAGGCGATAGGTGTCATTATTAAAAGTCCAATCGACTTCTACTTCCATACGCTAAAGGAAACTGATTTCACCTACACCGATACGAACGTTGCCGAAATGGTCAATTATGCAGGGATGTTAAGTCAGGAAATATTTGAACCTATTGACGTGGCCGGTTGGCAGCGTAATAGAACTTGGATTAATACCAATTTTATGATCGGGCGCTGGTTATCCATCGAAAGTATTTTGGAGAATTTTTATAGCGCCGATAATGAACAATTTAGGACTTTAGGTTTAGATATCTCCGGTAATACAGGTTTAACCAGTGCTAACCCAGATGCTGTTGCCCGATTGATTATCGACTTTATACTTCCTAAGGGACTTTTGGATCAAGGTGAGTATGATAAGGCCTTTGCCATTTTTAGAAGTGATGTCGAAGATGTCTATTATGAAGGCGGAAATCAAGAGTCATGGACCTTAGGCACATGGCCACAAGCACCATTTCAAGTGTACCTCTTATTACAATATATAGCCAGACAACCTGAGTTTCAACTAAAATAATACCTACTACTATGTGCAATTCACACCACTCCCCACATAAAGGCCTTCAACATGAAGGTCATGACGAAGAACATAAAGTCTGGAGTCGTCGTTCCTTTTTACAAGCCATGGGCATTGCCGGATCCGGTTCAATGATGTTAGGTCACAACATGCTAACTGCCTCCGCCCCATCTCCATTATCGGCAGGCATAGCGGCAGCAGAAACAGATAATATTTTAATCCTGATTCGTCTTTCGGGTGGTAACGATGGCTTAAGTACGGTCATCCCTATAGAACAATATGACAGTTATGCCAAAGCACGTCCTAATATCTATATTCCCGAAAGTAAAGTTTTAAAATTGACCGATGAATTTGGAGTACCCTCCTACATGAACGCCTTGGCACCCATGTGGCAAGAAGGTCAATTTAAAGCGGTACACGGTGTAGGCTATGAAGGTCAAAGTCTATCCCATTTTACAGGTTCGGATATTTTTGCGAATACAGACCTGACAACATCAGGGTTCAGTGGCCTAAATACAGGATGGATGGGCAGACATTTTGAGAATATTTATCCGGATTACCTAATAAATCCTCCTGCGGCTCCTGCGGCCATTCAAATAGGTCAATTTGGTAATTTGGTCTTTCAAGGAGAAGAGACCAATTATGCTTTTGTAACCTCCAATGTTAATCAACTAGAAGAAATTGCCGAGTCTGGTGTAGTTTACGGATTAGAGGATTCCCTTTTTAATAATTGTATGTATGGTGACCAACTCAAATTTTTACGCGGAGTTGCCAATACTACCTATGAATATTCTGGAATTATCCATGATGCCTATGAACGTGGATCAAATCAAGTAGAATACCAAGATAATGGCTTCGCCCGCCAATTAGCACTCCTGGCCCGATTGATAAAAGGTAATTTAGGCACTAAGGTCTATATGATTTCCATGGGTGGTTTTGATACCCATGGTAACCAACCCCAGGCACATGCCCGATTGATGACGAACCTTTCGGTGGCCATCAACAATTTTTATGAGGACATTGCCTTTACCCAACAAGACGATAAAGTATTAAGCATGACTTTCTCTGAGTTTGGACGCCGAATTTTTGAAAATGGATCTAATGGAACCGATCATGGTAAAGCCTCCCCGACCCTTTTCTTTGGCTCTGGACTCAACGGTAGTGCCTTTGTAGGTGACCATCCTACCTTGGACGACCCAGATGGCCGTGGAAACTTGGAGTACACGATGGATTTTAGAGATCTCTATGCAACCGTTCTAGCGGAATGGTTATGTGTAGATATCCCACTGGTAGAACAACACCTTTTAGATCACCCTTATGCTCCTGTTGACCTTGGCTTCAACTGCAGTGGTGTTGATTTTCCAGATATCGTTTATAGTGATGGTGAAGTAACGCCTCCCGTTCCGCCAGATGAGGAAGCTGAAACTCCTTTTAACCCAGATTTATTGAATGCGGTCGTCCATAAACCTTTTTATCCAACGGACAGCACCCCACATATTTACTTGGAAATGCCATTTTCCGCCCATGTAGACATTCAGCTTTATAATATTCTAGGCCAGAATGTAGGTACCGTCTTTAACGAAATGATGTTTGAAGGGTCTACTGAAATCAATATACGAGAGCGCATGCCCAAACATCTATCAACCGGTAAGTACATTTATCGTATCAGTGTACAAAATCAAAAGATGAGTAAATCCGTGATGGTAGCTTAAACCGTTTCCCCACTATGTACTTAACCTTCGGACCCAATTTTATTGGCATGCCGAAGGTTTTTCGTTTTTTATGGCATCAGTCAATTCCCTCGCTATAAAATCTTTATTTTTGCTGCTTAATTTTACTTTGATGTCCGATATAAAAACACCAGCAAGATATACCATTACCGCAGCGTTACCTTACACGAATGGACCCATACATATTGGCCATTTAGCGGGCGTTTACGTTCCTGCAGATATTTATGCGCGTTACCTGCGTTTAACGGGTAAGGATGTAGCCTTTGTCTGTGGTAGCGACGAACATGGCGTTGCCATTTCCATGAAAGCAAAAAAGGAAGGAGTAACCCCAAAGGATATCATTGATAAATATCACGCCATCATTAAAAAATCCTTTGTGGATTTTGGGATTACCTTCGATAATTATTCAAGAACCTCTGCCGCAGTACATCATGAAACAGCTTCAGAATTTTTCTTGAACCTTTATGAAAAAGGAGATTTTATAGAAGAAACTACAGCACAGTTGTATGATGAACAGGCCCAGCAATTTCTTGCGGATCGCTTTGTTATCGGCACGTGTCCTAAATGTGGCCATGAAGAGGCTTACGGAGATCAATGTGAAAATTGCGGCTCTAGTTTAAATGCGACAGATTTAATTAATCCTAAATCCACCATCACCGGCACCGTTCCCACCACCAAGGAAACCAAACACTGGTTTTTGCCTTTAGATCGCTATGAGAGTTTTCTTAGGGAATGGATCTTAAAAGGACATAAAGACGACTGGAAGCCTAATGTTTACGGGCAATGCAAATCATGGATTGATGGCGGATTGGAACCAGTGCGGTAACACGCGACTTAGACTGGGGCATACCCGTACCTGTTGAAGGTGCAGAAGGTAAAGTCCTTTATGTTTGGTTCGATGCGCCTATCGGGTATATTTCATCCACTAAAGAATGGGCAGCACGTGAGGGAAAAGATTGGGAACCGTATTGGAAAGACAAGGACACCAAATTGGTTCATTTTATAGGAAAGGATAATATTGTTTTTCATTGTATCATCTTCCCGTCCATGCTAAAGGCAGAAGGTAGCTTTATACTTCCGGAAAATGTTCCTGCCAATGAGTTCTTAAATCTAGAAGGCAACAAACTCTCCACCTCTAAAAACTGGGCGGTCTGGCTGCATGAATACCTATTAGATTTTCCAGAAATGCAGGATTCACTACGGTACACCTTAACTGCCAATGCACCGGAAACCAAGGATAACGATTTTACTTGGAAAGATTTTCAAGCAAGGAATAATAATGAACTGGTGGCCATCTTAGGGAATTTCATCAACCGTGTAGTCGTATTGACCAACAAATACTACGAAGGGCAGGTACCTGCTACTGGAAATTTATTACAAGTTGATCAAGAAACGCTTGACCAACTACAAAAATTTCCAGAAATCATTTCAAGTTCCATAGAGCGCTATCGCTTTAGGGAAGCCGGTCAAGAATTAATGAACTTGGCACGTTTAGGTAATAAATACTTAGCCGATGCCGAACCTTGGAAAGTGATCAAGGAAGATGAGGAACGGGTAAAAACGATCATGTCCGTTGCCTTACAGATTGCTGCAGGTCTAGCGGTGCTGAGCGAACCTTTTTTACCTTTTACGGCAACAAAGCTTAAAGATATTCTTAATGTTAGCTCGAGCAGAGCTGGTAGCCTAGGTTGGAATACAGTTTCCACTCAAGAAACCCTACTTCCTGCAGGTCATCAAATAAATCAGGCGGAACTATTGTTCAGAAAGGTAGAGGATGAAGAAATTCAAGCACAATTGGATAAACTACAAGCCACTAAAAAAGCGAACGAAAACGAAAACAAAAAACTGATGCCCCAAAAAGATACGATTACTTTTGATGATTTCTCCAAATTGGATATGCGTGTAGGTACCATTATCGAAGCGGAAAAAATGGCAAAGGCCAAAAAATTGTTGGTCCTTAAAGTCGATACTGGTTTAGATGTGCGCACCATAGTTTCTGGTATTGCTGAAAGCTTTTCGCCTGAAGAAATCGTAGGCAAAAAGGTAACCGTTTTGGTCAATTTAGCGCCAAGAGCACTTCGTGGCGTGGACAGTGAAGGCATGATTTTAATGACCGAAAATGCCGATGGCAAATTGGTTTTTGTCAATCCCGACACTTCGACAGATCGGTGTATGGGAATGGATTGGCTATGAAATTAACATCTAATCAACTTTTGAAATTTTAAAATAAATCTTGTCTTTTCGAAAACAGTCGAGAACTTAATTTTTTATTGAGACTTCATCTTTATGAATCTAGTTTCCTACATACTCAATCACACCCAACTTCCTGAAAAAGGAATTCAAAACACCGTTCAACTGTTAAACGAAGACTGTACAATTCCTTTTATTTCAAGATATCGTAAGGAGCGGACAGGAAATTTGGATGAAGTACAGGTTGGAGCCATAGTTCAATTCAAGGAACAATTTGAAGCGCTTGAAAAACGTAAGAAAGCGATAATCAAAGCGGTGGAGGAACAAGATGCCATGACGCCTGAACTCAAGCAAAAATTTGAGAAATGCATCTGATTTAACCCAACTCGAAGACCTGTATCTTCCTTTTAAAAAGAGCAAGAAAACCAAGGCAGAAGTGGCCCGTAAACAAGGATTGGAGCCTTTGGCCAAAATTATCATGGCGCAAAGATCCGGTGATATTGAGTTTATAGCTTCAAAATATCTTTCTGATGAAATACAGAATGAAGAGGAAGCCTTGGAAGGAGCCCGAAACATCATTGCGGAATGGATCAATGAACGAACGGATATCCGGAACCAGATCAGAACCCAGTTGGCCCGTTTTGCCATCATATCCACAAAAGTGATTTCGGCACAAAAAGAGGAAGAAAAAGCACAGAAATATCGGGATTATTTTGATTGGAACGAACCGTTGGATAAATGTCCCTCGCACCGATTATTAGCGATTCTTGAGGGCAGAATCAGAGAAATTCATAAGGGTTAAAATTGAGTTGGACGAGGAGCGACTTTTGAACCGCATTGAGAACAGGGTCATTACATCCAACAACGAATGTGCTAAACAGATTAAATTAGCCATCGCAGATGCCTATAAAAGATTATTATTCCCTTCGCTCTCCAATGAACTTTTAAAGGCGGCGAAGGAAAAAGCGGATGATGAGGCCATCAGCGTATTCTCTAATAACTTACGGCAATTATTACTGGGTGCGCCTTTAGGCGAAAAACGGATTCTCGCCATTGACCCAGGGTTTAGGACCGGTTGCAAAATTGTCTGTTTAGATGCACAGGGAAATCTTTTACACAATGAAACTATTTATCCGCATGCACCGCAAAATGATGTTGGCGGTGCCATAAAAAAACTAAGTTCGTTAGCCAATGCCTATAAAATTGAAGCTATTGCGATTGGTAATGGTACGGCATCCCGAGAAACGGAAAGCATCGTAAAAAAAGTGATTTTCAATAACCCCGTAGAAGTTTTTGTAGTGAGCGAGGCTGGAGCCTCTATTTATTCGGCCTCCAAAATTGCCCGCGATGAGTTTCCTAATTATGACGTAACGGTTCGTGGTGCGGTTTCTATAGGCAGACGTTTGGCAGATCCATTGGCAGAACTGGTGAAAATAGACCCAAAATCCATTGGTGTGGGGCAGTATCAACATGATGTAGACCAAACCAAACTAAAATCTTCCTTGGATATGGTGGTGGAAAGTTGTGTGAATTCCGTTGGGGTCAACATTAATACCGCTAGTGTTCCTTTATTGAGTTATGTATCGGGTATAGGACCCAAATTGGCGGAGAATATTGTTACCCTTAGAAAAGAAAAAGGAGCTTTCAAAAGCCGGAAAGAAATAATGGATGTTCCAAGGTTAGGTGGTAAAGCCTTTGAGCAGGGTGCGGCCTTTCTACGCATTAAAGATGCCGAAAATCCCTTGGATGATTCGGCCGTTCACCCAGAAAGTTATGCCATCGTTGACAACAAATGGCAAAGGATAAAAAGACCGAAGTACCTGATCTTATTGGCAACAAGGCTTTACTTAAGGAAATAGATTTAAAGAACTACTGCACGGACAATGTAGGTCTACCAACATTAGAGGACATTCGTTCAGAATTGGAAAAACCGGGGTTGGACCGTAGGGAAAAAGCGAAAGTCTTCACGTTCGACCAAAACATCAAATCGATAACAGACTTGCATGAAGGTCAGTTATTACCGGGCATCGTCAACAACATCACCAATTTTGGTTGTTTTGTGGATATTGGTATTAAAGAAAGTGGGCTTATCCATGTATCTAACCTTTCAGACAGTTTCGTAAAAGATGTGAACCAACATGTACATCTACACCAGCAACTTATCGTAAAAGTGTTGCAGGTAGATGTACCCAGAAAAAGAATTCAATTGAAATTGCATAAATAACCTCTCTTTCTGGTCTTAAAAATTTTTAATTAAATGAAATAAAATTCTTACTTTTAAAAGTAAACGAGTAGTTACAACTACCCCCAAAGTTGAACTTTTAACCCATTTGTATTGCCTAACGTACAAAAAATGATTCAACAATTAATCTCAAAATTAAATCAACTTCAATCACAAATTTCGCAAACTGATGAAACCAAAAGCTTTATTCAGGAGTTAAAACTAAATATTTTGAAGGATGAAAAAGATCTGAACGTACTTACGGATCACTTATCTGAGGGATATTTTCAAGGCGAAGTAATTACAGATACACATGGAATGCCTATAGATTACAGGCTTTTAGCGGTCAATAAAAAATTCAAGAGCCATAGTGGTTTAGAAACCCAAAATATTCTTGGCAAAACTATTCTCGAAATATTTCCTGATATCGAAAAATTTTGGATTCAATTTTATGGGGAAGTAGGCCTTACCCAAAAATCAAACTCCATCACCCATTACAACCACAACACCAAAAAACACTATTTGGTGAGTGCCTTTTCCCTTAAAAAGGGTGAATTTTCAGTGCTTTTTCAAGACATTACTAGCGATGTTGAACTAAATCTGAAAAATGAAGAAAATAATGCATCTTTAAAACTTAATGCAGAGATTCTTGATAATATGGGCGATGGATTCCTACAAGGTTCGGTTATCTATGACCAGCATGGAAAGCCATACGATATACGAATTTTACAGACCAATAAGGCATTTCAAACTCATACAGGAATCGACGAAACTGCGGTAATAGACAAAACTTTTCTTGAGCTTTTTCCAAGTATTGATAGGTTTTGGCTAGACACAGTGATTGAAGTAGCCATAACCCAAGTTCCAAAATCCATTATCGATTATGGTAAAATAACCAAAAAACATTATTCCCTGAACGCATTTTCCCCTCTTAAAGACCAGGTTATCATCATCATTAAGGATATTTCTGAGTTGGAGAAGGAAAAATTAAAATTAAAGGAAAGTGAATCCCTCAAAAGCAAGATAATCGAACATATGATGGATGGATTTATACATTCCGAGATTATTTGTGATGAAAATAATGAGCCTATAGACTATCGCATTTTAGATGTGAATCCTGCATTTATTAAACATACGAAGATTAAAAGGGAAGACATCGTAGGAAAGACCATGTTGGAATTTTATCCTGATATTGAGGAATCTTGGATAAAACTGGTAGGTAAGGTAGGCCTCACCCAGGAACCCATTAAAACCACCCAATACAATCACAATACCAAAAAACACTACGAAATAAATGCCTATAGTCCTGTAAAGGGGCAAGTGGTGAAAATTTTTAGGGACGTCACCCAAAAAGAAAATGAGCGTATACAACTGGAAAAGGCCTATAAAAAAGCCGAGGAAAATGAACGGCTAAAATCTGCTTTTTTAGCGAACATGTCACACGAAATACGTACACCAATGAATGGTATTCTTGGTTGTGCGGCATTGTTGGAGAAAGAAAGTTTAGGTAAGGAAGAGCGTAATAAGTGTTTAGATTATATAAAGTCATCAGGAAATAGGTTAATGCGTCTCATATCGGATATTGTAGACCTATCTAAAATTGATGCTTTTGAACAGGAACTAAGATATGCTGATCATAATCTTAACGAAATCATGGATTCCATACTTCACCAATTTAAAGTATCCTATTCCAGCCCAAAAATAAAATTCAGTTTGGAAAAAGGTGTATTGCAAGATTCATTTGTAATAAAAACCGATGAGGTAAGACTCACACAAGTACTCACCAATCTGCTGGAAAATGCCTTTAAATTTACAGAAGTAGGAAGCATTACATTTGGCTATCGTTTAGAGAAAGATCAATTGCTGTTTTTTGTAGAGGATACCGGTATCGGTATTAAAGCAAAGGACCAAAAATTAATATTCAGAAGATTTGGACAGGTCTTGGACGACAAGACCAAAATGAATAAAGGAACCGGACTAGGAACTTCTATAGCTAAAGGTTTTGTACGTCTTTTTGGAGGTAAGATTTGGTTGGAATCTGAATTTGGAAAAGGAAGTGTATTCTATTTTAGTATTCCCTACATACCACCACGTCAAAACTAACTTATGAATACAAAATGTACAATACTTATTGCAGAAGACGAAGAAATCAATTTCTTCCTACTCAAGGTATGGATTCAGGATACCTGCACCATAATCCACGCCAAAAATGGCGAGGAAGCCCTTCAGCTGTTCAAGGAACATCCAGAAATAGATTTAATAATAATGGACATACGTATGCCCTATATCAATGGTATCGAAGCTACTAAAATCATTAGGGAAACAAATACTACAATCCCAATAATAGCACATACCGCTTACGCCATGAACGATGAACATACCACCATAATGGAAGCTGGATCTACTGATATTTTAATTAAACCAACCAATAAGGAAGCCTGTATTCAAATGCTTAAAAAATATATCCATATTTAATTTTTTAGTTTTGCGAATAATCCATCATAATTTCACTTGCTCAAAATAGCCTTTCATCCCATTTATAAACACCCATTACCGGAAGGTCATCGTTTTCCGATGCTTAAGTACGAGCTCTTGCCGCAACAGTTGCTTCATGAAGGCACGTGTACTCCAGCTAATTTTTATGAACCAGAAATACCCAATGACAAATACATTGTTGCCGCTCATGATCCAGAATATTTTTATGACCTATTAAACCTTAAAATTTCAGCAAAAGCAGCCCGTAAAATCGGTTTTCCATTATCGGAAGATTTGGTAGAACGGGAACGTATCATTGCAGATGGCACCTTAAAAGGATGTCATTTTTCTTTACAACATGGTATTTCCATGAACATCGCAGGCGGTACCCACCATGCCTATAGCGACCACGGAGAAGCTTTTTGTATGCTGAACGACCAAGCTATCGCCGCTACCTATTTACTAAAAGAAGGGTTAGCAAAAAAAATACTGATTGTGGATCTTGATGTACATCAAGGAAATGGTACTGCTGAAATATTTCAGTATAATCCAGATGTCTTTACTTTCTCCATGCATGGGGCGTCAAACTATCCGTTCAGAAAAGAAAAATCAGATTTGGATATTCCACTGGAAAAGGGAACAACAGATGAAAGCTATTTGTCAATTTTAAAAGAAAACCTACCTAAACTATTAGATAGCGTGCAACCAGATTTCATCTTCTATCTCTGTGGAGTCGATGTTCTGGAAAGTGATAAATTGGGAACCTTAGGCTTAAGTTTAGAAGGCTGCAAAAAACGGGATGCCTACGTTTTAAGTACCTGCCATAAATTAAAAATACCCGTACAATGTAGTATGGGTGGTGGCTACTCACCCGAGATTAAAATTATTGTTGAAGCGCATGCGAATACCTTCAGATTGGCCCAATCCCTATACTTTTAACGAAAATTTTATTTTTAGAACTCATAATTGAACAGTTACGATTATTTTTAAAGTGACCAGAAGTTTAATTTTACGTTATGAAAAAGATTTGTTTACTACTAGGCATATGTTCCTGCTTAATGCTACAAAGTCAAGATGCCGTGAAAGATTCTACGGATACCCGTTGGCAAATGTTTACCTATGATATTGGAAATATGTTTAAAGGTGTTGGGTATTCTTATGCTCGCCCATTCCACTGGGAAGGCAAACAATGGGGGCAGTTTGGGGCCGTTGTTGGTGGTACAGGCTTGGTGTATTTAGCCGATGATAATACCTCAAGATTTATACGCAACAATAGGGAAAGTGTTCCTAGGTGGATACGGGATTATGGTGAGCTCTATGGAAGTCCAGAAAATAACTATATCGCTACCTCAGGGGTATACCTTGCCGGATTGATTACAAAAAATGAAAAATTGCGGAGGACAGGGGTTTTGTTGATTTCTTCGGCAACCTCGGCCGGACTCTTACAGCAAGTATTAAAATCGGTGGTAGGTAGGGCAAGACCTTTGGCCAATTTAGGTAAGGATACCTTTGACCCATTCAACCCAAGTAGAAACTTTCATTCTTTCCCGTCTGGCCACGCATTGTTAGCGTTTACGAACGCCTATGCCATTGCCAAACAATTTAAAAATCCGTGGGTAAAAGCCGGAATATACACAGTAGGTGCCATTCCTGGTATTTCCAGGGTATGGGATGGTCAACATTGGTTAAGCGATATGGTTTTTGCCTTTGCCATTAGTATTGCCACCGTAGAATCCATTGACCGTTATCTGGACAAGAAATATGAGGAAAAATACAACAACCAACAGAAAATGGTCAGCTGGAACCTCAACTTTGGTCCCGGTCAAATGGGCCTTAGTATCAATTTTTAGGAAGTTAATAAGTAAACTGAATTTTTCTCGATGATTCAATATTTATTCTAGATAAAAATTGTGAAACTTTCATTACTTTAGTTGGATACTTGAAAACCAACCCAATGAGAATACTATTCAATTTTTATCTTGTCCTATTTACGGTTACTGCATTTGCACAAACTCCTTCCCAACAAAATTCCGCACCCTTACAAGAAGGAGACCCGAAAGAAGTGGGAATGTCCGCAGAGCGACTCGATAAAATAGACGCCATGCTTACTGAAGAGGTCCAGGAAGGTCATATTCCAGGAGTGGTTGCCCTCATTGCCAGAAAAGGAAAAATCGTGTTCCAGAAAGCCTACGGTGTGGATAATGGAGAAAAGAAAAGGCCATTGGAAAAAGATGCTATTTTCAGAATCGCTTCACAGACCAAAGCTATTACGGCCACAGCAGTGATGATGTTATGGGAGGAAGGAAAATTTCAATTGGATGACAAAATTTCTGAATACATTCCTGAATTTCAGGAAGCCCAAATTTTAGATACGTTTAACGATGCGGATTCCACCTATACCACCAAACCAGCAGAAAACCAGATAACCATAAGGGATTTATTGACCCATACTTCAGGTATTGGCTATGGAATGATAGATGGCGACGAACGCTTTCGTAAAATCTATGCTAAAGCCGGAATTGTAGATGCTTTTACTTCAGAAAAAGTACTGTTATCAGACAATATTAAAAAATTGGCCAAGCTTCCTCTTCACCATGAACCAGGAGAAAATTGGACCTACAGCGAAGGATTGGATGTATTAGGCTATTTGGTCGAAATTATTTCAGGTAAACCCTTTGATGAGTTTTTAAGAACCCGAATTTTTGAGCCTTTAGGCATGAAAGACACTTGGTTCTACCTTCCAAAAGAAAAACAATCACGATTGGTGGCCGTTCAAGTAAATGACAATGGCAACTGGAAACGTTTTACTACCCCAGTTTTTGAAATCGATTATCCTAAAAAAGGGGCCATGTCCTATTTTGCTGGTGGTGCTGGACTTTCGAGTACTGCAATGGATTACGCTACTTTTCTTCAAATGTATTTAAATGGTGGCGAATTAAATGGAACCCGGTTATTAAGTAGAACAACCGTGAATATTATTTTAAGCAATCAGATCGGTGATATCTGGAAAGGTGGTAAAAGTTATGGACTGGCTTTTGAATTGATCAATGCCAAAGGTGAAGTCGAAGGCGGTGACGGCAGTGACGGTACCTTTGACTGGGGTGGCTACTTCAATACTCAGTATTTCGCAGACCCAAAAGAAGAAGTAATCGGCATTATTATGAAACAGACTCAAGGCCCAGTGGTCAGTGACAATCAGTGGAAGTTTAGGCAAATGGTGTTTTCGTCAATTGACGATTGATTGTAATAAGTTTAATCGCATTGGCGAAATATTGGTAAGGGTAACTCTATCTGATTTGGATGAACTTTTCTGGACTTATGCATCCAACAAATACAAGCCCAACTTAATTTTCCAATAGGGTACTTGCTCCTCAAAATATTCGAAAAAATCCTTTAAACCATTGGCTTCTGTTAAAGCTAATTTAGCTTCTTCGATTTTAGCGATTTCGACCGAGCTTACAAATTGATTCAAATCGAACTCCTCCCCTTCCGCATGTTTTTTCATGAGGTGACCATAAATTGTATTTTCCGACAAACCTCTTGTTTCCGCAATATCGGTAATCGTTAATCCGTCAGAAAATAAATCGAAGGTTTGGTCATGGGTCGCGCGTTTCGTTTTTTTTGGAGTTTTAGAATATTTGGCGATTTCCTTTAGAAACATGGCTGCATACTTCTCCAATTTGGCCTGCCCCACCCCGGATACTTCCATAAATTCCGTTTCATTTTTAGGCAGTTTGGCTTCCATATCCTTTAAACTTGCATCCCCAAAAACCACATAGGCGGGTACGCCTTGTTCCGTGGCAATTTCTTGCCGTAACAAACGTAGTTTTTCAAAAAGACCCGTTTTGTGAGTCTTAGATTTCACAACCGCCTTCTTCTCATTTCCTTTTTGCAAAACAGCCAATTGAATCGGCTTGCCAGAAAATAAAACTTCTTTCGCTAAGGGTGTTAAGCCCAGTCGGGCGCCTTCCCTAAAATTAATCTCCAACACTCCTTGGTTCAGTAACTGAATCACGTATTGTTGCAAGTCCAGCCAAGAGACCTCCTTAACCGCACCATAGGTTTTCACCTGTTGATAGCCCTTCTCCAATACTTGGGCATTTTGCGCTCCACGCAATACATCGATAACCATCCCCATCGGTTCGCGCTCCCCTAGTCGGGCAACGGCAGAACAGACCTTTTGCGCCAATACCGTAGCATCAAAATAGGCGGGCGGACTCGTACAGATATCACAATTACCACAACCTTTGGTTACGTGTTCCCCAAAATAATTGAGCAAAGCGATGCGCCTACAGCTTAAAGCTTCGGCAAATTGCTGCATGCGTTCCAGCTTGGCATACTCCACATCGGCATTTTCACTTTGGGAAATGAATCGCCGCAGTTGGGCGACATCGGCAAAACTATAGAACAATAGAGCGTGAGCCGGCAATCCATCACGACCACCACGGCCAATTTCCTGATAGTAGCCCTCAATATTTTTAGGTAGGTTATAATGAATGACCCAACGCACATTACTCTTATCGATACCCATACCAAAAGCAATCGTAGCAACGATAATTGGCACCTGATCCGTAATAAATTCCTCCTGTACCAAGGACCGTTCATCGGGCGACATGCCCGCGTGATAAGCCTTGGCCTTAAATCCTGCTTTCTGTAACTTCTCGGAAATCGATTCCGTACTTTTTCGGCTTAGACAATAAATAATTCCGCTCTCGAAAGGGCGTTCCTCTAAAAACTCAAGAATATGTTTGATACGATCCTGTGCCGGCCTTACATCCAAGAAAAGATTAGGCCTATTGAACGATGCCAAATGACGTTCCGCTTCCGGAATACGTAATTGATGCACAATATCATCTTGTGTGGTTTTATCGGCAGTGGCCGTAAGTGCCATAACAGGAATCATAGGGAACCGACTTTTCAAATTTCCCAATTGGGTATAGGCCGGTCTAAAATCGTGCCCCCATGAAGAAATACAATGCGCCTCATCAACCGCAAATAAGCTAATGTTCAGCTTTTCCAACATTCCGGTAAAAAATCCGAGACTTTCTGGTGCTACGTAAAACAGTTTCAGTTCTCCATTTTCCAATTGCCTAAGAATCTGCTGCTGGGTTTCTTGAGATTGGGAACTATTGTAATACGCCGCGGCAATGCCATTGGCCTGCAACACATCTACCTGATCTTTCATTAAGGCGATTAACGGAGAAATGACAATTGCAGTTCCTTCCAAAGCCAAAGCGGTCAATTGATAACAAAGCGATTTTCCGCCACCTGTGGGCATAATGGCCAACAAATCTTTTTTGGCCAACGCATCTTCAATGATAGCCAATTGGTTAGGTTTAAAGGAATCGTAACCAAAATGCTTTTTTAATAAAGGGAAAAGTGTTTGTGCTGTTGTTGTCATGTGTTGCAAAAATAGGAAGTTAAAAACGTCTTTGCGAGCGAAGCGAAGTAATCTGATAGTTTAATGTTCCCAATTATCAAATCACTTCGCTAACCCTCGTAAAGACACACTAACTTATTTTCCCAACATCAAAAGTTCCGTACATCGTACCTCTGTGATGTATCGTTTTTCACCTTCCTTGGTTTCATAAGAACGATGCGTGAGCTTTCCTTCTATGGCCACTTGTTTTCCTTTGGCTAAATAATTTTCCACGATTTCTGCTGTTTTGCCCCAGGCGACAATATTATGCCATTGCGTGTCATCCACTTTTTCACCTTTGGCATTTTTATAACTATCCGTAGTAGCTATAGAGAATTTGGCCAGTTTAGTGCCACCTTCCAAATTTACAATTTCTGGGTCTTGACCCAAGTTTCCAATCAACTGTACTTTGTTTTTTAATGCGTTCATCTTACTAATTTTTATCGTTAAACAGTTCATACTACCAAGCCTCCTTGACTTGACACTGCAAACATAAAAGCGGATTGAAAAGTTAACCGGTTGTAAAACATTTACTATCGTTTGTTATCGTTTACAGTCGTTTGAAAACTTTTATAATATTTAATATCAGTGAATTATATGCAATATTCATTTATCAAAAATATTTCAAATTCAATATATAGATGCCCATATTAATGTAATACCTTCTAAAAAAATTACAATTCGTCATAAAATGAAATTTATTATAAAATATCTAAAACATTACTTACATTTAAGTGTAACATAAACACTTTACCATGAGAATGACACAATTAAAACCTATTAAACGTTGTTTTTTTATCGCAGCAGTTTTTTTGACTACAACAACAATCGCCCAAGATGGGACAATTTATCCACTTGAAGCCCCTGATGAACCCGATGCTATACCCCTTAACACAGGTGGTGTAGAAAACCAACCTTCTTCTGAGACTTGGTTTAAACAATGGGGAGATCCTATGGCAAGAAATATAACCGAAGCAACCCTTACCCCATTTTTACCCGATCCGGAAAAAGCGAATGGTACAGCGGTCATTGTAACACCCGGAGGAGGTTTTATGTGGCTTTCCATGGGCAACGAAGGCTGGGAAGTAGCGGAAGCATTGGCCGAAAAAGGGATTGCAGCCTTTGTTTTAAAATATCGACTTCAGCCCACTGCAGAATCACTGGAAGATTTCACTGCTTTTATGAATCGCCCACGAACTTCACCAGCAGAAAACGCTGATACCTCAGATGATACACCACCACCAAGTCCGCCACAACGTGATTTATCCAATCAGCTGGAAGATGCAGAAGCGGCTTATGCTATGATAGTAGACCGAGCTAATGAATGGGGAGTGGATATTAATAGAATTGGTATGATCGGTTTCTCTGCCGGAGCTGGACTCACCATGCATTCCACCCTAAATTCCAAGACCATGAAGTTGGCCTTTATTGGTCCTATTTATGGAGGTATGGGGCCAGTGGATGTACCTAATGATGCCCCGCCTATGTTCAACGCTATCGCTACGGATGATTTTCTTTTTCGCGGACAATTTGGGGTCATAGAATCTTGGCACAAAGCAGGAATCCCGGTTGAGTTTCACCTTTATCAAAATGGCGGCCACGGTTTTGGTCTAGGAAATCCCGATAGAACAAGTAACCAATGGTTCGGTTCCTTTATGCACTGGTTAGAGGTTAACAAATTTCTTGAAGCCAATACAATCGAAAAAATCAAAGTAAATCATATCGATTTTTTAGTATTACGTTTACTATCCAATGTTTATTCAATTTTTGAAATAAGCATTGGATATTTTTTAATTTAAAAGCTTTTAAAGCAATTTGTTTGCGTCAGCCCTCCTTTGGTCTTAACACTAACTAAGGTAATAAGTAGATTTCCTGAAAGTTAAGAGGCAATAAACTCAATTTAAAAAGTTCTTGAACTTTACCTTGGACCATTAATGTTCTATAAAAATCAAAAGTTCTTTCCGAAACCTATTTTTACATTTCCGGCAGGTAATCCATCTTGCTGTTATTCCCTTAAAACGATAACCTCTACAACTAATACCATATTTATTTTTATTGCTAAAATTTTCAGTTACTAGTTTTTCAGTCTTCTCATTTTCAAAATGTTTGACGAGTTTTGGTTGTCTCTGCATAGTGGTACCTATCGATATTTTAAAACAAACATTTTTTAACTACCTTAAATCCTTAAAATTTAAATGGTATTGAAATGGAATTTAATATTGTAGATAATCAGGAGAAAAAAAGATATGAAGCCACTGTTGAAGGTGCCACAGCCCGTATAGAATATATTAAAGCACAGGACAAAATTTACCTGACCCACACGGAAGTCCCCCAAGAATTGGAAGGAAAAGGGGTTGGATCGAAGTTAGTGGCCAAAGTTTTAGAGGACATTGATCAACAAGGGCTGACTTTAGTCCCGCTTTGTCCGTTTGTAGCCTTATATTTAAAACGCAATCCAGAATGGAAACGACTGGTCATGAAAGGAATCAATATTGAATAAGGTATATGGAAAAAGAAATTACCAAAGAATATAGTAACGGCGAACTGACCGTGGTGTGGAAACCTAAAAAATGTATTCACTCAGAAGTATGTATACATACCCTTCCAGAGGTGTACAAACCCCAGGAAAAACCTTGGATTACTCCAGAAAACACTGGTACCTCCAGCTTTAAAATCGCAGATTGATAAATGTCCGTCGGGCGCCCTAACCTATTACATGAACAACGAAAAAATGGAAGAAAAAGAAACAACTGCTAATCAGGCGACCCCAATTACCATATTTCAAAATGGTCCCTTAAAAATCAAAGGAAACCTAGAAATCCAACTAGCCTCAGGAGAAGTGGTCACTAAAGAAGGAACTACAGGTTTTTGCCGTTGTGGTGCATCAGAAAACAAACCGTTTTGTGATGGTTCGCATCGAAAAATAGAATTCATCGGATAATAGCTTAACAATAAATTACACGAATGGAACTAGCCATACACAATTGGATGCGTGCGGAATCTTTAGAGCATACCCTCAATAGAATCAATAAGCTGGAGTACACCCACCTTGAAATACAAGGGGCTCCAGAAAGTTATGATATCCAAAAGGCCCAATTGTTGTTGGATATTTATGGCATCAAATGCTGGGGTTCCGTTACCCTAATGCTGGAGCAACGCAATCTATTGGCTAAAGATCCGGCACCAGCGTAAAATGTCCGTCCAATATGTAAAGGACGTTGCGAAAATGGTTTACGAACTGGGTGGTTCCGTTATTTCTTTGGTACCGGCAACCGTTGGTAAAATTGTACCCGATGCACGGCCGGAAGAAGAATGGGAATGGGCCGTTGAAGGCATTCAAGAAATTTATGAATATACGGAGGATCACGGACTCAAAATCGGTATTGAACCGATCAATCGTTTTGAAACCTATTTTATCAACCGTGGCGAGCAAGCCTTGGCTTTAGCTGAAGCGGTGGGTCCAAACTGCGGCGTTTGTTTGGATACCTTTCATATGAATTTGGAGGAAACGGATATGTTCGCGACGATGAAGAAAGTAGGAAACCGACTCGTCAACTTTCACGTTGCGGATAATAATAGAATGGCACCGGGGATGGGACACCTTAACTGGCCAAAAATCATCAGCACCTTAAAAGAAATTGAATACGACAAGGTATTATCAGTTGAATTTTGTGCTCCTTTAGACCGCACCCCTGCAAATCCCTATCCGAATTCTATCGAAACCGACCCAAAGGAATTAACGGCTGAACAAAAGAAATTTTTGGAAGATCACGGCAGTTCTGCCATAACCGATGAATTCTATACGATGCTCACCAAAAAATCAATCGACACCTTAAAATCACTTATCCAATGAAAATTGCCAATATAGAAGCCTTTTGGTTGCGTTGTCCCATCCCGAAAGAGAAACAACATTTCTCCGATTATGGCCTACTCACCAACTTTGACATGACCCTTGTGGTGGTGACCACGGATACAGGACTACAAGGTTTTGGCGAAGCCAAAGCGGCCGTAGGTTCTTCAGGTTCCTGTGCTTCTATCGTAAGCTGTATCGAGAATGAACTGAAACCGCAATTGATAGGGTAAGGATGCCCGTCATATTTCCCGCATTTGGGAACATATCTATAACGGTACCCGGGATCATTATTCCCTTTCCAGGGGACGTAAGTTTCCTATTTTGGGCCGAAGAGGACTGACCATTTCCGCCATGAGCGGTATTGATACCGCACTTTGGGATATTAAAGGAAAAACCTTAGGAGCTCCTGTGGTTGAATTGTTGGGTGGAAGTTGTCGCGACAAAATGCCGGCCTATGCCAGTGGTGGATGGGCGAAGGCCGATGCTATTGGTGAACAATTATTAGGCTACACCTCCAAAGGATTTAGTGGCGTAAAAATGCGGGTGGGAATTATGGACCTAACCGTTGCCGAAAGTATAAAACGGGTGAAGGCGGCACGGGAAGCTTTACCCGACCACATCAAATTAATGACCGATGCACACGGAACCTTTAGCGTTCCCGAAGCCAAACAATTCACCAAAGGTGTTGAAGATTGTAATGTATATTGGTTTGAGGAGCCTATCAATCCGGATAATAAAATTGGTACGGCAGAAGTCCGGGCCAACACCTTTATCCCAATAGCCGCTGGCGAAAGTGAATACACCGCTTTTGATGTGCGGGACTTGATTACGGAACGTGCTTTGGATGTATTACAACCCGATTGTGCCATTATCGGTGGCATAACCGAGGCCATGCGAGTATCTCAATTGGCACACACCTATCAGCTGGAACTGGCTCCGCATTGTTGGGGTTCTGCATTCTCCTTTATGGCGGGACTTTCAGTTGCCTTCGCTTCTCCATCGGCTAATGTCATCGAATTTTCCTTAGGAGGAAATCCAATGATGTACGATTTGGTAGAGGAAGACATCACCGTGGACGCTGAAGGAATGTTGACCGCCCCCGATAAACCCGGATTGGGCTTGACCCCTAATTGGGATTTTGTAAAAGAATTTAAACAGTAAAAAATGGCAAGAGCGGTAAAAATCAATCACGTTGCCTTAGTGGTAAGTAATCTTGAAGAAGCCTGTAAATTCTATGAAAATGAATTGGGTCTGGAACCTATTCCTGCCTTTTTATTCGACTACCCGACGGCATTTTTCAAGTTCAATGAGGAACAGCAATTGCACTTAACGGAATGGGAAGACAGCTATTCCTTTAGAGGCCATATTTGCGTACAGGTAGATGACATCAATACTATTTTCTTTCGGATGAAGGAACTGGGTATCATCGATATTAAACCTTGGGGCAACGTACGTCAATTGCCCGATGGTGCCATTCAAATGTTCGTTCGTGATCCATCAGGGAATTTAGTGGAACTGTCATCGGATCCCAAAATGAAGGATAGTATAGACCCAAAATATTTTCGAGGACGATTTGTACAAAGAGGGAATTTATGTTTCCGGAAGAAACGATTTTCGAGGATACAAATCCAAGGACGCCACACTTTACCATAAATCTGATGAGTAAAAATATATTGCTACTCGAAACCGTTGCCGATGATGCGATGCACTTATTAGAAGCTGCATCGGATATGCAAATTTTGACCGGTTTTGACGAAACCACCCTTCAGGAACAGATCACATCCCATCAAATTGATGCCATTATTACCCGTGGGAAGGGTCAGGTACGGGCCACTTTGATGGACCACCTTCCCCAGCTTAAAGTCATCTCACGCTGTGGGGTAGGTTTGGATAACATTGATGTATCCGAAGCCACAAAAAGAAATATCAAGGTCGTAAACGCACCCAACTCCAACGCCGATACCATTGCAGAACATACCATTGCACTATTATTAATGCTTCAGCGGAATTTATATAACGCAGTTACCATGACCAAAGAAGGTCGATGGGCTAATAGGGCGAATTATAGTGGTGATGAAACCCATGGCAAAACATTGGGTATCATCGGTATGGGAAATATTGGAAAAAAGGTAGCCAAGATTGCCACGGCCTTGGGCATGAAGGTGGTGTATTGGAGTGCTCACAAAGAGGAAGTCCCCTACTCCTTCTTAACCTTTGAAGAAGTAGTTATCGACTTCGGATATCATCAGTTTACATCTTCCGCTAACCCCAAAAACTGAAAATTTAATCGATAGTGAAGCACTGAGGAAAATAAAGCCAACGGCCTTATTGATTAATACGGCGAGAGGCAGCATTATAGACCAAAATGCGCTCTACCATGCCCTTAGTCAAAAAAGTATAGCTGGTTTTGCCGCAGATGTGTTAGCCGAAGAACCTCCTAAAGAAAATGATCCGTTATTAAAATTGGACAATGTTTTGGTGACCGCACATTTAGGAAGCCTGACCAGTACCACCTACACCAAAATGTGCACTATGACCGTTGAAAACACCTTGGCCATATTGCGAGGTGAGCCACCTATGGAAAACTGTATTTTTAATAGGTCCCAATTAAGTATAAAATAAATTTGAAAAATCACATGAAACCAGTACTCGTCACACTTCTATTAACCGTATCTATCGTACAGGCACAAGTAAAGGTCAACGAAGACCGATTGGAAAATCGAATCAAGGAACTAGCTCAATTTGGAATTCAAGAAAATGGAGAGACGGAACGTGTTGCCTTTAGCGATGCCGATGTGGAAGCACAGCAGTGGGTAATTTCACAACTAAAAGGTATGGGACTTGCCACATATGTAGACTATGCCGGGAATGTAATTGCCAAGCGATTTGGAACCGATAAAAATTTAGCACCCATTTCTTTTGGCTCACATATTGACCGTGTTCCCAATGGTGGTAATTATGATGGCTGCGTTGGTTCCATGGCGGCTTTGGAAGTCATTGAGACCCTAAATGAGAATAATATCGCAACCAAACATCCTTTGGAAGTCATTATTTTTTCCAATGAAGAAGGTGGAGTTGTAGGCAGTAGAGCCATGGCCGGCCATTTAAACAAAACTGCCCTTTCTATAAAAAATTCTACAGGATATACTATTGGCGAAGGCATGATGCGCTTAGGTGGGGATACTACAAAAATTGCCGAAGTAGCCCGTAAGAAAGGAGATATCGCAGCTTTTCTGGAACTTCATATTGAACAAGGAGGAACCTTGGAAAAAGAAAAATTGGATATTGGCATCGTTGAAGGCATTGTAGGTTTAAAATGGTGGAACGTGGAATTTAAAGGCTTTTCCAACCATGCGGGCACCACACCTATGAATGCTAGAAAGGATGCGCTATTAGCCGCTTCTAAATTTATTATTGCGGTAAATGAAGTCGCCAATAGTTTTGAGGGTGCGCAAGTAGCCACCGTAGGTCGTATTTAGGCGGAGCCCGGAGCACCCAATGTAATTCCGGGAAGAGTAACCACGAGTTTAGAGATACGTGACTTATCCTCTGAAGTCATCGAAAAAGTGTTCAATGCCATTCAAAAACGAGCAGCTGATATAAGTGCGGAATCAGGTGTGGAAATTTCCATCTCACCATTGGACACCACCGCAGACCCAGCTATTATGACAACAGCCATTCAAAAGGAAATTGAAAAAACTACGAAAACGTTGGGCCTGACTTCTAAATATATGCCCAGCGGAGCCGGTCATGATGCACAGGATATGGCGCTTATCGCACCAACCGGAATGATTTTCGTACCCAGTAAAGATGGCATCAGCCATTCTCCAAAGGAATTTACATCGGCTTCAGATATGGCTAATGGTGCGAATGTGCTATTGAATACGATATTGGCCTTGGATAAAAAGCTGTAAATTAAGATTCGGTCAAAAATTGTCTTACACATTAATGGTATCTTTAATAACTTCAAACCAAAAGAATAACACTTATGAAAAATCTACTTTTCCTATTTGCAATATCCCTATTTATTTTCAGTCCTATTTTAAATGCCCAAACCCAAGAAGAAATCGTTGCGGCCATTGAGAAAGAGGGTACAGAAAATTCACAGTTGGAGCAATTGGCGTATGAATTGATGGATTTAAACGGACCACGTCTCGTAGGTACTCCTGAAATGAAAACAGCCCACGATTGGGCGGTAAACACCTACAAGAAATGGGGTATTTCGGCAGAAAATCAACAGTGGGGAACCTGGAAAGGATGGCAACGCGGCATTACGCATGTAGATATGGTTTCGCCAAGAGTGGTTTCACTTCGAGCTACCCAATTGGCGTGGAACCCAAGCACCGATAAAAAAGGAGTAACCGCCGCCCTGATCACACTTCCCCAATTCAAGGATTCGTTGTCTTTTGTAAACTGGCTTCCTAACGTTAAAGGTAAAATAGTGATGACAAGTATGCTACAACCCACGGGTCGTCCTGAAGAAAACTGGAAAGAATATGCCACCGAGGCTTCCTTTGAAAAGATGAAAAAAGAAAAGGATTCTTTGGAATCAAGCATGGAATGAGAATATCAAGAATACAGGATACACTAGTAGAAACATCAATGCCGCTTTTGAAAAGGCAGGAGCCGTAGGTATTGCACAATCCCGATGGTCAGAAGGTTTTGGCGCGAATAAAATATTCAGTGCGGGAACTGAAAAAATTCCGGCTGTGGATATTTCTTTAGAAGATTACGGAATGTTATATCGTATGGTAGAACACGGTGCTAATCCGGAGCTAAAAATAGTAGCAGAATCCAAAGACTTAGGCGTAGTACCCACTTTCAACACCATTGCAACGATTCCAGGAACAGAATTCCCCGATGAGTACGTTATCCTTTCCGCACATTTTGACTCTTGGGACGGTGGTACCGGAGCAACAGATAACGGAACAGGAACCATTACCATGCTAGAAGCTGCCCGTATCCTTAAAAAAATATATCCAAATCCTAAACGTACCATTCTAATAGGTCATTGGGGCAGTGAAGAACAAGGATTGAACGGTTCACGAGGCTTTGTAGAAGACCATCCAGAAATTGTAGCTGGCGTACAGGCCGTTTTCAATCAAGATAATGGAACGGGTCGTGTGGTTCGTTTATCCGGACAAGGGTTTCTGAATTCCTACGATTATTTAGGCAGATGGCTAGAAGCAGTGCCTGAAACCTATAAAAACGAAATTGAAACCACTTTTCCAGGTTCACCAGGTCGTGGCGGTTCGGATTATGCCTCGTTTGTGGCCGCAGGTGCACCTGCTTTTTCCTTAAGTTCCTTGAGTTGGGATTATTGGAACTATACTTGGCACACCAATTTGGATACTTATGACAAAATCGTGTTTGATGATGTGCGTAACAATGCCATACTAACCGCTATTCTAACCTACATGGCTTGTGAAGATCCAGAAAAAACATCCCGAGAAAAAGCGGTTTTAGGTAAAAATTCCCGCACCGGTGAGATGATGGAATGGCCAGAACCTAGAAGTCCGGAACGTAAAGGAGGTCAGGAATAAAAAATTATTCCTGATTTTCAAGCTCTAGGCTATCGGCCGCTTGTAAGGCCTTTTTTATAGCGGTACTCCATAGCTCATACCCTTGTTTGTTCAAATGAAGTCCATCGGACAGATATAACTCTGGGATGGGCCTATTATCCGTAGTAATCATTTGTGCAAATACATTGATATACTGTGCGTTCAATTCAGAAATAACATATTTTGAGAGTAGTAAATTGGTTTCCATAATGAGCGGAATCAAAGCTTCACGCTCCACACTGGGCTTTAAACTGATCAAGGCCAATTCCACAGTAGGATATTTGGTTTTGATCTTTTCGACCAATACATGACAATCGGCTAACACTTCCTGAGGTGTTCTTCCTCCGTTAAGGTCATTCTCACCTGCGTACAATACTATTTTTTCTGGATTCGCCTCGTGGAATATTTCATCAAAATAGTGAATACACCAGGCAAAGGTAGACCCACCAAAACCAAGGTTCACCACATGGAACGGACTCAAATCACGCTTCATGTGCACCCATAAGCGAACAGAAGAACTCCCGTAAAAAGCAATCAGGTTTTCTTGAGTTTCCAGTTTAGCAATCCTTCTTTTTAACCGTTTAATTTCATTGCACCACATTGCGGGGGGCTCTTCCAAATCTTCCGCTGAAGAAGGAGATAAAAATAATTCTTCCGCCCTTTCTATAGCCTCCTGTACATATTCCTGATACTGTTCCTGATATTGCTGAACGAAGGCAAAAACGTCCTCATTTCTTTTGGAAGGCACTTTCTCGCTAAGTAAAAATGGCTCCTTAATACAACAATAATAAAGTGATTTTCCGATGCGATGGTCAAAATTCACCATGACCACAGGCACGATATAGGGCTCTGGATCCGAATTAATCGCCAACTTGAATGCTCCCATTTTAAAAGGACCTGGGGATTCCTCCGTTCTATAAGAGGTGCCTTCAGGACTAATAATCAAATTATAATCATCACTTAAATGTTTGGAAGCCTCACTGTAAAAAATACTTCGGGCCTGTTCTTTATAAGCCGCAGAGGTTTCTTCAGACTCTTTCGTATATACATTAATATAGCCAAGATTATCGTAATAATTCTGATGCCCATATTCTTGTCCCTTCCCAATCCTTACCGTACGTATACCTGGTTCGTTATATTTTTTATAGAGCACCATCGCACTTAAAAAATGGGAATCCAAGGTAATCTGAAAATTATTGTTCAGGGTGTAATACGTGTCATTGACCAAGTGGTTGTAGATAAAAATATTCCCCAGTGCTTTCCGGTAAATTATCCCAGCCTTCGATTACATGAGGCACATTTTTAAAAACCTTGGTTGTAATTTCCGCACAGGCTTTTCGGTTTACTACGGGATTCTTATCATTCTTTTCCGCTACATGCTCATAAATTTCCTGAAGCCCGTTAATGAAACGAAACTCCTTTTGGTCCTCTGCCAGCAATTCTAAACTTAAGGAAGCAATATGCCGTTCCAAAGCGGTACCATCCTGCACCAATTTAAGCAAGGCATCGTAAGCGAACTGTTTGGTATGGTTACTTTTTAAAAGATGCGGCACGGGGTGCAAGGGCGATGATACTAATAAACGCGATTTGTTATTGCGTATCAATTGGTAAACGGCCTGTAGGTTATGTTTCCCCAGCAAACCAACATAGCGTACAAAAGCGGCATTGAGCTGATTGCCCATCAACCATAATAGCCGTTGGAAAAACTGGCCTTCAAAAGCATCGTCTTCCTTGAAAAAACGCATCAAATCATTTTCAGGAATAAAATAGGCCGATGTTTTTGTACTGGTAATGGCAGAACAGATATCATTTTCTTTAAGCAAGCAAGACCAGCCAAAAATAAATCCGGAATTCTTAATCGAACGCTGCCTAATTTCAATCGTATTCTCGATTCGTTTTATGGTGACTTCGCCATGGATTAAGATAAATAGACCATTACTGGACCCATCCTGAACATAGAGTACCTCATCGGGTTCATACTCCCTCCGTTCAGCAAATGCCGCAATAGCCATCAAGTATTTTTCCTCGAAAAAATCGAGAAAGGGTGAACGTCTCATTAGCGAGACGATTTCCTCTTTTTCTGCTGCTGGGGAAATAAAAAACTGTCGGTCTTCTACAAAAGGCTGAAACCGAACGGGATTCAACAACTCCGTTTGTTTTAAAAGGGCAGCCTCCAATAAATGATACAATTTGGCTCCTATATTCTTTAAAAGAATATTTTGGTGCCCCCTTCTCAAATACGTTTCTAAATCCTCGAAAGGTATTTCAAAGAATGTAGCTTGATGTGACCCAACAGTCGCTTTGTACGTATATCGTTTTGGGGTATTGAACCCGTTTAAGCCAATAGTGGTTAAGGGTTCTGAATTCTGACAGACCAGCACATCATTTTCAGGGTTTTCCAAGGAAATGTAATAATTGACACTTCCTTCCAGCAACCATTTAAAGGTGCGTACTTTTTTGTGAATGTAACAAATGACATGTCCTTTTTCATATTCCTTTGTAACGCCGGACGGGAAATATTCCTGAAGATTTTTGATATTAATTTCTTCTTCTAAAAAGGACTTTTTATGCTTCATGTAGCAACTAACTTAATCCGTTTTTTTCAAAAAAAGAAGTAGCTAGATTATTAAAACCAATTTATCATTTTAGCGGTTTTGATTTTGGAAATACCGTAAATTTTAGATTGCAATATCTAGAATCATCAAATACAATTTTCCCGTGCACTATTTTTCATCTAAATCGTCAAATACAATTTTCCCCGCGCACTATTTACAATCGCTTTTATTATCTTCCCTTTCTCAACTACGAAAACAGACCACACCATGAAAACCATCCGCATTTTACTCCTTTTATTTTTAATCACTCCAATTGCCTTGCAATCGCAACGTAGAAAAAACAAAACCACTGAGCCCACTATTAAATTAGAGGATTCCCTATTTCAAGGTTTACAATGGCGTAATATAGGTCCGTTCAGGGGCGGTAGAAGTGTCGCTTCCACCGGAGTTGTTGGTCAGCCCATGACCTATTACATGGGAACCGTTGGCGGAGGTATTTGGAAAACGGTGGATGACGGAATTACTTGGAAGAATATTTCGGACGGATTTCTTAAAACGGCGACCGTAGGTGCGGTCACCGTTTCTGAAAGCAATCCCAATATCGTAATTGCCGGTATGGGAGAACATGCGGCCCGAGGGGTCATGACCTCCATGGGTGATGGAGTTTATAAATCTACCGATGCAGGAAAAACCTGGAAGCATATGGGATTGGAGGAAACCCGACATATATCGGACGTAATCATAGACCCGACTAATCCAGATATCATTTTTGTATCGGCCCAAGGCGCACAATATGGTCCTAGTGCCCAACGTGGTGTCTACCGTCTCAAAGATGGTGGAGAAACTTGGGAGAATGTGCTATTTGTAGATAATATTACGGGTGCCTCCTCATTATCCATGGACATGACCAATCCGACTATTTTGTATGCTGCCATGTGGCAACACAGACGTTTTCCTTGGACGATGGAATCTGGAGGAAAAAATTCTGGAATTTATAAATCTACCGATGGAGGTACCACATGGAACCAACTGACCGAAGGCTTACCTAAAGAAATGGGGAAAATAGGAATTTCTGTTTCCCGCGCAAATCCAGAACTTGTTTTTGCCGTAATCGAGGCCGAAGGTGAAAAAGGAGGCGTTTACCGATCAGACGATGCCGGTAAAAAATGGACACAGGTCAATAAGGACCGCATTAATATTACCCGCTCTTGGTACTACATGGAAATCTTTGCCGATACCCAAAATGAGAACATCGTTTACGTATTAAATGCACCGGTCACAAAATCAATAGATGGGGGTAAATCCTTTACGCCCCTGTCCACGCCGCACGGTGATAATCATCACTTATGGATAGACCCTTTGAACAATCAACGGATGATCAATTCCAATGATGGTGGTTCTAATATTTCCAACAATGGCGGAAAAAGTTGGAGCACACAGGAAAACCAGAATACGGCACAATTCTATAGAGTAATTACCGATAACCTAGTGCCTTATAATGTATATGGAGGGTCAACAGGATAATACTACCGTTGCCATCGCTTCTAGAACGAATGACGACGGAATCGATTGGAAAGATTGGTATTCTGTTGCCGGTGGTGAAAGTGCTTTTCTGGCCTTTGACCCAGACAATCCGCAATTGATTTATGGAGGCACTTATCAAGGGAATATTGATAAATGGGATGCAAATACCAAAGAATCCAAACCCATCAAGGAATATCCAGAACTTGGTTTAAGTATTTCTCCGGAAGATGCAAAATATCGGTACAATTGGAACGCACCGATTATTACATCACCTCACGATAGAAAAACCATTTACCACGGCGGAAATGTCGTTTTCAAATCGACAGATGAAGGGCACAGCTGGAACGTTATTAGTCCCGATTTGACTAGAAATGAAACCGACAAGCACGGACTTGGAGGCAAACCCTTTACCAATGAAGCTGCCGGTGGTGAAATCTATAATACACTAACCTATATGACGGAGTCTCCACATGAGGAAGGTGTTATTTGGACCGGTAGTGATGATGGCTTGGTCTATGTCACCAAAGATGGTGGTTCCAATTGGACCAACGTTACACCAGAAGGTATCAAAGAAGGCATCGTTAATAGCATTGAGGTATCACCGCATGACCCGGCAACCGCCTATATTGTGCTGATGCGCTATAAATCTATGGATTTTGCCAATTACATTTTCAAAACCACGGATTACGGTGCCACATGGACAAAAATTACCAATGGAATTACTGGTGATAATACGTTTACCCGGGTAGTTCGAGAAGATAAAAAGGTAAAAGGTCTTTTATATGCAGGTACAGAAACTGGTCTATTTATTTCCTTGGATGATGGTATGCATTGGCAGTCCTTACAATTAAACTTACCACTAACCCCTATTAATGACCTGACCATCCAGGATAATGATTTGATAGCGGCCACTGCCGGTAGGGCATTTTGGATTTTGGATGATATCGCTACACTTCAAAACATATCAACCCCAAAACAGGAAGTGAACCTATTTAAGCCAAAGGATACTTATTTATTCATGGGTGGTTCTAGTGAAAAACCAGTTCCAGGTTTGGGAAGCAATCCCAAAAGCGGAGTGACCATTGATTTTTATTTAAGTGAAAAGCAAGATAGCACAACCGTTACATTGGAAGTATTGAAGGACGGTCAAGTCATCCGTACCTTTACCAACCAAAAACCAAAGGATTTTAAAACATGGCCAGGCGGACCTTCAAAACCAAGTGTTTTACCTTCTAAAAAAGGCTACAATCGTTTTACTTGGGATTTTAAACGAGAAAGTCTTCCATCAGTAGATAAGGTTTTTGTGCTAGGAGGTCACGATGGCTCCACAGTTGGCCCTGGTGATTACACCTTGAAACTTTCTTTAGGAGAAACGGTTTCAGAAACAACGGTAACCATTTTGCCAAATCCAAAAGTAAAAAGTACCCCGGCGGACTATGCAGAACAACAAGAACTCATGAAAACCATTGAGGCTACGGTTGTGGAAATTCATACTGCTGTGAATGCCATGCGTTCCGCTAAATCACAATTGAACCAATATGCCAAACTTTTAAAGGATAACGTAAAAGCCGAAGCACTTCTAAAGCAAGGAGATTCCTTAGTGAAGCGAATTACCACTTGGGAAGAGAACCTCATCCAGCCCAAACAGAAAACCTTTCAGGATGTAATTAATTTTGAGAACAAGTTGAATTCCCAATTATTGAATTTAAGAGGATATATGGATGTAGCAGAGCCAAAAGTTACGGTAGGGGCCAAAGTAAGGTTACAGGATTTGTTGGCAGAATGGAAAACGTTCAAAACGGAACATGACGCCATCATCAATACTGAAATGGGAGACTATAATACCATGTTCAAGGCTTTAGACATTCCTGCAATCATCATGTCCAAAGAATAAATTACAAACACTTTGCAAACCATAATACTAGACGAAACATACAAGGGTACTAATTTTACAAAGAATCGTTTACCTATTGCAGAATATGAACATTGCCTTTTTGAAGGTTGTGATTTTTCGAATGGCCTACTGAACAATCAGACGTTTACAGAATGTGAATTTGTGGATTGTAACTTGAGCAGTGCGAATATCGTGAACACGTCGTTTAACGAAGTAAAATTTTCGCACTGCAAGCTCATGGGACTTGCGTTCAACAGCTGTAATTCCTTTTTAATGAACTTTTCATTTTTTGACTGCAATCTTAGCTATTCCAATTTTGCCTATCTAAAAATGATTGGCCAGGCTTTTTATGATTGTAATTTAAGTGAAGTTGAATTTTCAAATACGAATCTCAGTAAGGCACTTTTTGACACCTGTAGTTTAGAACGGACCATATTCTTTGGAACCAATCTTGAAAAGGCAGATTTTAGTACGGCGACAAATTTCAGCATTGACCCACAAAATAATAGAATGACAGGTGCCATTTTTTCAAAAGAAGGACTTGCTGGGCTTTTATTGAAGCACAAATTAAAAATCCTGCCCTAATGCTGAATAAAGTCCACCATATTGCCATCATTTGTTCCAATTATGAAGTATCAAAGCGATTTTATATTGATGTCTTAGGGTTGGAAGTCCTACAGGAAATCTACCGGAAAGAACGTCAATCCTATAAATTGGATTTGGCCATAAACGGACACTATATTATAGAATTGTTCAGCTTTCCCAATCCCCCAACACGCCCCTCAAGACCTGAAGCAGCAGGACTTCGGCATTTGGCATTTGAAGTAGATAATTTGGAAAAGATAATCGCTCACTGCATTGCTAATAATATTCAGGCAGAACCTATTCGTGTGGATGAATTTACCCAAAAGCGGTTCACCTTTATTGCCGACCCTGATGATTTGCCCATTGAGTTTTATGAAAAGTAAACCGCAGTCGTTTGTAAACGGATAATTTGTATCTTGTTTCAAATACCTGACCATGAAAACTGTACTTCTATTAATTATAAGTTCGGCAAGTATACTACATGCCCAAAACACAATGTCCTTTGAAGAAGGAATGACGAGTCCAACCGCCTCCTTAAAAAATATTGAATGGCTAAGTGGGCATTGGAAAGGAGAAGCTTTTGGTGGAGTAGCCGAAGAAATTTGGAGTCCGCCAATGGGCAACAGTATGATGTTTTCCTTTCGATTAGTATCTGAAGGACAAGTTAGTTTTTACGAATTCGGTCATATCTTAGAAACCGATGGAACCTTAATCCTACAACTAAAACATTATGACCCAGATTTAATGGGTTGGGAGGAAAAGGATGAAACTATTAATTTTCCACTGGTAAAGGTAGAGGATAATAAACTATACTTTGATGACTTTAGCATAGAACGAATTTCGGACAAAGAAATAAACATGTATGTGGTGATAGAAGAAGCGGATGGTAGTGAGAATGAAGTTCAATTCAATTACCACAGACAGTAATGAAAAAAAAGTGTTTGGAATGTGGCAATGAGGTCTTGGGTCGTATCGACAAAAAGTTCTGTAACGATTATTGTCGTAATGCCTACAACAATAAAGTCAACCCCGATGCTAAAAATCTTATCCGTAACATCAATAACCGACTTCGGAAAAATTATCGAGTGTTGGACAGCTTCAAATTAACTGACGGAAAAACCAAAACCACCAAGACCAGTTTATTGCACAAAGGTTTTGATTTTGACTATGTGACAAATCTGTACACCACTAAAAAAGGAACAACCTATTACTTCCTTTATGATTTGGGATACCTACCGTTAGACAACGATTTTTATATGATTGTGAAGCGGGAATAACTGTTGGCTGTTGGCTGTTGGCTGTTGGCTGTTGGCTGTTGGCTGTTGGCTGTAAATTAAAAAAGCTTCCTAATAGGAAGCTTTTTTAAATCTTACTACTGTGTACTCAATACTCAGTACTCACTACTCAGCAACAGCTATTTATAATTATGCCCACTTAGTTTAAGTGCGGCGATTACGATATCCTTTCTACTAATTTGCCCTACCAATATTCCGTTTTTCATCACCGGAAGTCGTCTTCTATTGTGTTGTGCAAAAATACCTGCAGCATCAAAAATAGAAATATCATGTGGTATGGTCTCCACCGTTTTGGTCATAAATTTCTCCACACTTTTATCTAAAATAGGCTGATTGAAATATCGGCTTTCAGAAATTTGCTTCATGCAATCGGCCTCTGAAATAATGCCTACCAAGAACCCATTATTATCCAGAACCGGTCCCCCGGAAATGTGATGTTTTGCAAATTTCTCCATTACCGCCAAAATAGACTCATCCGGAGAAAAAGTGATTAACTTAGTGGTCATGTAATCGGCTACCAAAATTGGGGCCTCAAATTCTTTTTTAAATATCTTGCGAACGCCTTGAAAGCTCTTGATTCCCATAACAGTTTTTTTAGAGGTTGATTACTAAAGATAACAAATAATATGATATTTCATAATATAAGTAGTTATATGTCAACTACTTTTCAATTATTTATGATTTTAAATACGAATTAAACAATCATGAAAAAGACCCCAACCGTCCTAAGCTTACTACTGATCATCCTTGCCGTTTATTGGAGTTTTGAATCTCAAATGCCAACCTATACGGCAGATAATACCGTTCCTGAGACTCTTTTTTCAACGGACAGAGCATTAGAACATGTAAAAGAAATTTCAAAAGAACCACACGGCGTTGGCTTTCCGGGCCATAGTAAAGTCCGGTCGTATGTCATTTCGCAACTTCAAAAATTAGGATTACAGACCTCGATTCAAGAAGGGTATACTGCCGGTGATTGGGGCAATTTGAGTAAAGCGGAAAACATATTAGCGCGTATCAAAGGAAGTGGAGATGGAAAAGCACTGTTGTTGTTAAGTCATTATGATAGTAATCCACATTCCTCGCTAGGCGCCAGTGATGCGGGCAGCGGTGTGGCTACCATCCTTGAAGGTGTTAGGGCTTTTTTAGAAAGTGGCAGTACACCTAAAAATGATATTATTATTCTCATTTCAGATGCGGAGGAACTGGGCCTAAACGGAGCGGATCTCTTTGTAGATAAACATCCTTGGCTGGCCAACGTAGGTTTGGTACTCAATTTTGAGGCTCGTGGAAGTGGCGGCCCTAGCTATATGCTTATGGAAACCAACCGGGGCAACAATCATATGATCAGTGAATTTATCGCTGCAAATCCAGAATTCCCTGTGGCCAATTCATTGGTATATAGCATCTACAAAATGTTGCCCAATGATACAGACCTTACCGTTTTTAGGGAGGATGCAGATATTGAAGGATTTAATTTTGCGTTTATCGATGACCATTATGACTACCATACCGCCAATGACAATTACGAACGTTTGGACCGCAACACCTTGGCCCATCAGGGAAGTTATCTGATGCCCTTAATGACCTATTTTAGCAATGCCGATTTAAGCACTTTAAAAAGTTTAAAGGACAACGTCTATTTTAATGTTCCTTTCTTTAAAATGGTCACCTACCCTTTTGACTGGATCATGCCAATGCTAATCTTGGCTATACTATCTTTTATAGCCTTACTTATTCTAGGTTTTCGAAAAAAAGTTTTGAATGCAAAAGATATTTTAAAAGGATTCGTACCGGTTCTTTTTTCTTTACTGATCAATGGATTGGTCGGTTTTTATAGCTGGCCGGTTCTCAAATGGCTATATCCAAGTTATCAAGATATGCTACATGGTTTTACCTATAACGGCCATGCGTATATTTTTGCTTTTACCATGTTCGCTATTGGTTGCTGTTTTTATGCCTACCATAGATTTAGAGTAGTAAAAACGCCGAATTTATTGATTGCTCCCATTTTTATCTGGTTGGTGATTTGTGGCTTGCTTTCTGTATATCTAAAAGGTGCGGCATTTTTTATCATCCCTGTCTATAGTACTTTGGTGGCGCTATATATTACCATCAACCAAAAGCACCCAAACGTATTGTTACTAGTATTCTTGGGCATACCTGCCCTTTTTATACTTTCTCCTTTCATTAAAATGCTTCCTGTAGGTTTGGGTTTAAAGATGATGGTGGGCACAACGTTATTGGTCACCTTAGTTTTCTTTCTTCTTTTACCGCTACTCACCAAATACAGGAAAAAGGGAGTGTTGGCGTTCATGTCTTTGTTGTTTTTTATCGGATTGATGATATCTGCACATTTAAAATCAGGTTTCAGCAAAGAAAACCCAAAACCGACGAGCCTATTATATGTTTTGGACGCCAATACGGAAAAAGCCATTTGGGCTACCTATGAACACGTAATTTCCGATTGGACGGCAAACTACCTTACCGATGCAGATAAAGTAGACGGACTATTATCAGAAAATACCATCAGCAGCAAATACGGAACACAGTTTACCTTTACGGAAGAAGCTTCTCTTAAAGCTATTCCTACCCCTAACATTGAAGTGCAATTGGATACTATTATTGACAACATTAGAAAACTAAGAGTCTGTATTACACCGCAAAGGCATATCAACCGTTTGGAAGTGTTCACAAATAACACTACCATTTTAAAGGCCGATGTAAATTCAGTACCACTATCAGACTATTACTTGAAAAATAGAAAAGGAAATAAATTGATTACCCATTATGTGAGTGATATTCAATATACAGAATTGAATCTCGAAATACCTAAGGAGTCTACTCTGGAGCTTACCGTTTATGAAGCTTCAAACGATTTATTGGAAAGTCCGGAATTCAATATTCCCAAAAGACCTGAGCACAACTTACCGATGCCCTTTGTATTGAACGATGCCATTCTCACCATTAAAAAAATAAGCTTTGAGTAAAAAAATAGGAGTTATAGGTTGTGGCTGGCTAGGTCTACCCTTGGCCGAATCATTAATAGCAGATGGCCATAGGGTCAGCGGTACCACCACATCCAAAGTAAAAATAAAAGAATTGGAGAACAAGGGAATTACCCCTTTTAAGATTTCAATTTCGGAAAATGGAATTGATGGTCCTATAGAAGATTTTCTGAATAATTGTACCCTCTTGATTATTAATATTCCACCCGGTCTACGCGGCAAAGGACCTAAAGAGAGTTATATTTCTAAAATACGCTTACTACACACTGAAATAAAAAAATCTGCAATTCAAAAAGTGATTTTCATCAGTAGTACATCCGTTTATGGTGATGTGGAAGGAGAAGTGACGGAAGCAACCCGCCCAGAACCTAGCTCAGCATCAGGAAAACAAATTCTAGCATGTGAACAGTTATTTATAAATGACAAAGAGCTACCGGCGACCATCATCCGATTTGCAGGTTTAATAGGTCCGGATCGTCACCCAGTAACCATCTTATCTGGAAGGGAAAATTTGAGCGGCGGAAACGCTCCGGTCAATCTCATTCACTTAGAGGATTGCATAGGCATTATCAAAGCAGTAATAACCCATGAATTCTGGAACGAGCTATTGAATGCGGTCTATCCCAGTCATCCAGAAAAATCAGAATACTATATGAAAGAAGCTTTAAAAAGAGGATTACAACCTCCACAATATAATCAAGATAACACCAAAATACATAAAAAAATCAATACTTGTAATATTTTTCTTACTAATAAATATCACTTTTCTACATCTATAAATTAACTCCTCACCACAACTATTTACTGTTTCACAACATAAACCCTTGACTAATGTTAATATATCTTTGATTTTCAACACTTTATCGACGTATGACATACCTTTGTTTAAGAATTTTAAACATCATCGTCATGGAAAAATCCAATTTAAAGCAAAAGATTTTGACGGAACTTGATGGCTTAATCGCTATAAGTTGTAAAAATCCCGAAAAATCCAAAGAGTACAATCAATTGCATGTTGCATTATTAAAAAAATACTACAATGCTACCAATGTGTCTATCGATTACCATAGACATAGAATCCAAATGGAAGTTATTTTGGATGATGCCGATTACGACCCAAACAAGGTAAATACCTTCATTCCCACAATTCCAACAAACCTGTTATTCAACAGCTTATTGAAATTTTTAAAGTCTTGTATAGACAAGGACAGAAAAAGTCTAGGTTTTTACGCACAATTACTGAAAAACTTTGGAAAACCTAAAAACAGAATGGAACTGGTATGAACTCATCACTTAACACTTAGAAAGGCGCCAGTAGAGCGCCTTTTTCATTTTATGACATTTAAGGCTTTCCTTAACAGGAGGATACAAATTATTTTAATAGTTTAGCCCACCTTAAAAAGAACCAATAAAAGATGAAAAAATCAACACTAGTACTGTTTATAGCAGTATTATCAACCTTCAATTACGGATTTTCACAAACGAAAACGGAATTACAAAAACATTACGAGGCTTTTTATGACCAAATGCGCTTACAGGGTGATGTAGATGGTGTTATCAATGCTCTTACACACTTAAACGTACTTGCTCCATCAAAAGAAAGAATGGATACGTTGGCCTATATCTATGCCAATGACAATCAACACTTACAGGCACTGAACACCATTGGTATCGAAAAAGTGGATGCGGATTCTGACCTTGCGGTACAGGTGAAAGCGATTTCCTTAAAAGCCCTGAACCAGCCCAAAAGAGCATTGGAGCAGTTTGAAGTGCTTTATAGTCGTGAGCCTAACGCTTATTTGGCCTATGAAATGGCCGATTTAAAAGTGCAATTAGGAGATAATGCTGGTGCTATGGAGCAAGTAACCTATGGTTTGGCCAATGCCACCGATGATATGAAATATGCTTTTTACGAGCGGCAACAACCTTATGAGGTTCCTTTGAAAGCTGCCTTCTTACACTTGAAAGGTCTTGTTCAATATAATATGGATAAAACCAATATCGATGCAGCCATCGCAACCATAGACCAAGCTATCGAAATGGATCCTAATTTTAATTTGGCAAGTCTAAGTAAGCAAGCCCTTACTTCTAGAAAAGAAGCGCCTGCTGAGAAAAAAGAGTAAATCTTAAATTATATAAAAAAGCGGACCAACCAGTCCGCTTTTTTTATTTCATTTTCAACTGTTCTAAAAGCAAATCATCTTTTGCTTTTTTTAGTTGAATTAGCTCGGCAACATGCTCGTTGGGTACTGCTATGGAAAGTACGTAATGGGCAATTTTCCATTTCCCATCTTCCTTTTTCAACACTCCTGAACCCCTACAGATTTTCATTTGAGTATCTAAGAGCTCATCGAACCAAGCGAATTCTGCCGCTGCATCGATGAAAATATGACGCTCCACCGGGGTGAACTTCCAAGCCTTTCCTTTGTCAAAATGCGGTTTGGCATATTCCATAAATGCTTGGCGGTTCCAATTCTCACCGGCATCGGTACCTATAAAGACCGCATCTTGAGTCATTAAGTCAAAATAATTCTCGAAATCGGCGCTACCAGCAGCCGCATGCCATGCATCTAAGGTTTTGGAAATCTCTTTCTTTTCGGTTTCTTGAGAAAACAACGCAGAGCAACATAAAAATAAGACAACACTAACTTTCTTCATTGGAACGTAATTCATCGGGTAAGGTATTATTTACGGTAACATTGAACTGATTTCTTAAATCATTAAAAGCTTCAATCATTTCAGTCAAAGATTGTTGTGGATTCTGACGGTATTCTAAATCACCTTTTGTTTTTAGGAGATAGGTTTTAAACACCTTTTGCCTCCCTTTTATTTGGGGAATATTGAAAGCTTCTGGATATTCAGCCAGCTTCCATTTTCTTCTGATTTTCTATCAATTCCTCAATGATAAGGACCAAATCCTCCCTAAACTCCGTCGTATAGATTTTATCAAAACTTCTTTCCAAAACGGTATGCTCTTTCCAATCGTTCAAAATTTGTTGGGCCTTAGGCAACACACTCCGCTTTACAGGTAAGCTATCCATGGAAACCTGCCAAACAGATTCCGCTGTTTCCGCTGTATTCGAAACCCCGTCCTTACAAGAACAAACAGCCAAAAAGACCGATAAAAAAAAGAATATTCTGAGCATAAGCGAATGTACAAATTTTAAGAAAAGGTATCTTTATGCACATATCCATTTAACGCATATTTAAATGTCAAAATACATATTGATTATTGGGGCCTGTGGCCAGATTGGAACAGAACTTACCCTTGCCTTGAGGGAAAAACACGGTAGTGAATTCGTCATTGCCAGTGACATCAGGGAAGGAAGCGAAGAACTGATGCAATCTGGACCTTTTGAAATATTGGATGCTACCAACTATGATAATCTAGAAGAGGTCATTGCCTATTATGAAATCAGTGAGGTATATCTGATGGCCGCCATGTTAAGTGCGACTGCAGAAAAATTTCCAATGAGAGCTTGGAACTTGAACATGAACACCCTATTCAATGTGCTTAATTTGGCAAAAGATAAAAAAATCGAAAAGATATTCTGGCCCTCAAGTATTGCAGTATTTGGCCCGAATACCCCAAAAGACGATACGCCACAACATACCATTATGGAGCCAAGTACAGTTTATGGAATAAGCAAACAATCTGGTGAACGCTGGTGTGAGTACTACTTTAAAAAATTTGGGGTTGACGTTAGAAGTTTACGATACCCTGGATTAATCAGTTGGAAAACAAAGCCAGGAGGCGGCACTACGGATTATGCTGTAGAAATTTACCATAGCGCCTTGTTAAAAGGAGAATATACTTGTTTCTTGGAAGAGGAAAGTAGATTGCCCATGATGTTCATGGATGATGCCATTCGTGCTACGTTAAATATCATGGAAGCCCCTAGTGATGTAATAAAACAACGCTCCTCGTATAATCTATCCGCAATGAGTTTTACTCCGGCAGAAATTACAGAAAGCATTCAAAAGTTAATTCCTGAATTCAAAATAGACTATGCCCCAGATTTTAGGCAAGAAATAGCTAATTCTTGGCCCAATAGCATTGATGACTCCCAAGCACAAGAAGATTGGAATTGGAGTGCGGAATTCGACCTTCAAAAAACGACCGAAGAAATGCTAAAAAATATTATTAGTCATGGATAAGAATTAAATCTGCGCCATATGGCCAAATTTTAGACGTTTTTCAATCGCCATAATCATTGAGTTCGCAATATCCTTACCCGTAGCATTTTCAATACCTTCCAAACCTGGTGATGAATTTACCTCTAACAACAACGGGCCTTTATTAGATCGGATAATATCTACTCCGGCAACCGCTAGGTTTAAAACTTTGGCCGCTTTTAGTGCAAGCTTCTTCTCTTCTGAAGTTATCTTAATAATGGAAGCTGTTCCTCCTTGGTGAATATTAGCCCTAAATTCCCCTTTTTGGGCCTGACGCTGCATACTCGCCACTACTTTACCGTTTACTACAAAACAACGGATATCCTGACCATTGGCTTCCTTTATGAACTCCTGTACCAAAATGTTGGTGTTAACGCTTTTAAAGGCATTGATAACGCTCTCCGCAGCCTTATTCGTTTCGGCGAGTACCACCCCTTTTCCTTGGGTGCTTTCCAAAAGTTTAATAATTAGCGGAGCCCCGTTCACCATTTTTATCAAATCCTTGGTATCCATTGGGGACTTGGCAAACCCGGTAATGGGAATATGAATGTCATTTTTTGAAAATAACTGGGAAGCGAACAACTTGTCCCGCGACTGTGCTATAGCCTCTGCTGAATTTTGGCAGTAAACCCCCAAGTTATTAAACTGGCGTATTAGCGCGCAACCGTAAAAAGTAACTGCTGGTTTAATACGTGGAATGACAGCGTCATAATCCTTAAGGATATTACCTCCACGATATCTAATTTCAGGGGAATGTGCATCCAATTTCATATACGCCTGTTCCACATTCAAGAAAACAATCTCATGACCTCTAGCCTCTGCGGCTTCCATCAATCTCTTGTTACTGTACAACAGCGGATTACTGGCCAAAAGACCAATTTTGAGTCCGGTTTTCTCCTTAAAATAGGGCGCGTATTTTTTATTGATTTCAGAAATTTCGAAAGTTTGCATTAGGCAAGTAACCGCTGGATTAACGATAAACCGTTCGTTCAACGCCTCTCTACCCAACAACATTCTAAACTCCATGGTATCTCTATTCGCCAATGTCAATTCAACGTCAAAAACCATATCGCCAATAGCCACCGGTGTTTTGATGACCAAGCGTTCTTCAGAAATACCAGAGGAACTTTTTACCATACGACGGTCGACCAATCTGGCCTGACATTCTATGGCAATGCTTCGGTTTTCCTGCAATGGGCTCACTTCGAATTTTACCCATTCTTGAGAACCTTTATTGAATATTTTGGTGTTGGTCGCTTGAATGGAAGACGTTTTCGCTCCTGAATCCACTCTAGCCTTTATCGCCGGAATTCCAAGTTCCTTGAAAACACACCACTCTTCACTACCTATAATCTTTAAATCCTCCAAATCACTATTTTTAATTCCGTCGTTATAGACGGTCAAACATCATTTATTTCTTTCGTAACTCAAAGATATCAGTTCTTCTATCCCGTAAATTACGTACCGCCCCAAATTGATTTAATTCACGCAATAGGCTGATATCGACATCAGCAATTAAAATCATCTCAGTATTAGGAGTTGCTTCCGCCTTAATTCCGTTCGTAGGGAACGAAAAATCACATGGTGTAAATACCATGGATTGTGCAAATTGTATATCCATATTCTGAACGTTGGGTAAGTTACCCACACTACCGGCAATGGCCACATAACACTCATTTTCAATTGCCCTGGCCTGTGCGCAATTACGCACCCTTGAATATCCATTTTGGGTATCGGTCAAGAAGGGGATAAAAAGGATATCCATGCCTTCATCGGCTAGGAGCCTACTTAACTCTGGGAACTCAGAATCATAGCAGATCAGAATCCCTATTTTTCCACAATCCGTATCAAAGGCTTGTAATTTTGTTCCTCCCTGCATTCCCCAAACCTTGGCTTCATCTGGTGTTACATGCAATTTTTCATAGCGTTCCATACTCCCATCCCGGCGACATAAATAACCTACGTTATAGAGTCGGCCATCAATTATTTCCGGCATACTGCCTGTAATAATGTTGATGTTATAGGAGATGGAAAATTCAGCAAATTTCTGTACAATTTCATCTGTATACTTCGCCAGTTCACGAATGGCATCTGGCGTGGACATATGGTTGTTCCCAGCCATTAATGGCGCATTAAAAAATTCTGGAAACAACGCAAAATCTGACCGATATCCTGAAACAGCATCAATAAAATATTCTGCTTGTTCCAAAAGATCATCGATACCTTTATAGGATCTCATTTGCCATTGGATCAAACCTAACCGAATAACCGTTTTATTAACCGCGGCCTTTTTAGATGGTTTTTGATAGTAGATGTTATCCCACTCCATCAAAATCGCAAAATCATTGGAATCCCTATCTCCTTCCAAATACCCTTTCATTACTTTGGTAGGATGGAAATCATTACTGATCTGAAAATTAAGGACCGGATCATCAATCTGTTTTCTACGTACCTCAGCAATGTACTGTTTAGGCGTAAAATCCTTCATGTATTTATGATAGTTTGGCATTCTTCCGCCAAATACGATACTCTTTAAATTAAGCTTTTCGCATAATTCCTTACGGTAATCGTAAAGTCGTCTTCCCAGACGCATTCCGCGATATTCCGGACTAATAAAAACATCTATACCATATAATACATCACCTTCATCATCATGGGTGTTAAAAGTATCATTACCGGTAATTTGTTTGTACGTATGATTGATCTTCGAACTTATCATAATCCACAATAATGGATAGCGCACAACCTGCTAATTCACCATTGATTTTTATAACGACCTGGCCTTCTGGAAATTTTTTGATCAAACGAGTAATTTCCCTTTCTGTCCAAATAGCATCATGCATATTAAGGTAGGAAGAAAGCATGGCTTCCTTTAGCTCCTTATAATCCTTTAAATCAAGGTACTTTAACTCTATATTTTCTATTTCTTCTATTTTCATGCAATTCTTTAACATTAGAATGTTTGGCCCAAACCACCAGTATACTAACAGATAGTGCTATTTTTTGAGTTCAAAAAGTTAGGCCAAATCCTTGGTCGTAAAAGTATTGGAAAAGTTACGATTAGCAACAAAGGAACTTTTAATCCTCGTCTTCGCCATCCACCATATCCTCAGGATTTGGCTCAGCTATTGCTTCTGGATCATCATCAGCGAAATCTTCGTAATCATCCTCATCATAGTTCTCCATGGTGTACTCCAATTTAGCACTGATCTTTACCAGGTATTTGGTATCCTCGGTAAGAACCTCGACCGCCTCTATGCGCTCACCATGAGCATTTTTAAAGGAAATGATGTTGCGATCGTCATAACCATCAGGATATTTTTCTACCAAAAGTTTAAGTACTTCTGGAGTCAATTTTTTAAAGTCTACTATAACTCTTTTTAAATGTGCGTTCTTGTCCATAATTACATGTCTAATAAGTAAGCAAATATTAAAGGAGCAACGATAGTCGCATCACTTTCTATAATATATTTTGGGGTGTTGATATCTAATTTTCCCCAAGTTATCTTTTCATTTGGTACTGCGCCAGAATAAGATCCGTAACTCGTGGTACTATCGCTAATCTGACAGAAATAGCTCCAGAAAGGTGTGTCCGTACGTTCCATATCTTGATATAGCATTGGCACTACACAAATAGGAAAATCTCCTGCAATACCCCCACCGATTTGGAAAAATCCGATACCATTTTTAGAGTTATCCGTATACCAATCCGCTAAAAAGGTCATGTATTCAATACCTGATTTCATGGTACTCGCTTTTAACTCTCCTTTTAACACATAGGAAGCAAAAATATTGCCCATGGTACTATCTTCCCAACCCGGACAAATAATAGGCAGGTTTTTTTCCGCCGCCGCATACATCCAAGAATCCTTTAGGTCTATCTCATAGTACTCCTCTAGTACTCCAGAAAGTAGCATTTTGTACATGAATTCATGTGGAAGGTATCGTTCTCCCTTATCATCTGCATCTTTCCATATTTTGAAAATATGCTCTTGCAATCTTCTAAAAGCCTCTTCTTCTGGTATACAGGTATCCGTTACTCGGTTTAAACCCTTTTCCAACAAATCCCATTCCTCCTGAGGAGTTAAATCCCTATAATTAGGAACACGCTTGTAATGGGAATGTGCTACCAAGTTCATAATATCCTCCTCCAAGTTAGCCCCGGTGCAGGATATAATCTGAACTTTATCCTGACGGATAACCTCTGCAAAGATTTTACCCAACTCAGCAGTAGACATGGCCCCAGCAAGTGAAACTAGCATTTTGGCCCCATTATTCAATTGGTCCTCATACCCTTTGGCCGCATCTACCAATGCAGCAGCGTTAAAATGTAAATAGTATTTTTCTATGAAATTGGTGATCGCTCCTTTAGTCTTCGTCATCCTCAAATTTTGAATTCGTATTTGCTTTATAATCTATATCGTAGGTATTATCGTATTCTTGATCCACATCTTGGCCTGCAAATTTATAGCTTAACATTTTATAGTATAATTTGGCGGCAAGAAAATCTGAAGATTTATCATTTTTATTTGGACATAGTTCCACAATGTCAAAACCAACTACATTTTTATCCTCAAAAACCTGTTTCAAGAATTCAAGCGTTTCGTACCAGAATAATCCGCCTGGCTCAGGTGTTCCTGTAGAAGGCATAATTGAGGGGTCAAATGCATCAAGGTCAAATGTGATAAAAACATTATCTGTCATGGCCTCGATAACCTTGTCCATCCAATATTCGTCATTAACGGTATCATGGGCAAAGAAGGTCTTTTCTTCATCCATGTACGTTTTCTCGATAGCATCCATAGAACGGATACCCACTTGCACCAAATTGGTGGTCTGACTTGCCTCGTGAACGGCACAGGCATGATTGTATTTTGAACCGTTATACGATTCCCTTAAATCTGCGTGCGCATCTATGTGCAATACGGTAAGGTCATCAAAACACTCATTAAACGCACGAATGGTGCCTATGGATACGGAATGTTCACCACCAAATACTGTTACAAACTTATTCCGTTTAATGAAATCTTTGGTTATTGAGTACACCGCTTTCGCCATGGCTTCTGGGGAACTGCTTTCCAAAATAGGGTCTGTCAAATGAATACCTTGTCTGTAAACCTCAGAATCGGTTTCGATGTCATACCACTCCATATTTTCCGATGCTTCCAAAAAAGCTTCCGGGCCTTTATCCGCTCCTTTGCCCCAAGTACTGGTGCCGTCATAAGGAACGGGAATTAGAATTACCTTGGATTTTTCCAATTGGGCGAACTCATCGGGTATACCCGCATAATTCTTAGATGTACTCATGTTACGTTACTATTAATAGTTGTTTTATAATTTGTAAATGGTGTCCACAACGACAACCATTTTTTAATGGGTTAAAAATAGAAAAAACATTATTCGTTTTCAGATGCGTTGACCTTATTTTCCTCCGCTTCAAGCTCCTCATTTTCAGAAACATCATATCCTAAAATACCTAATAGGTCTTCTGCCTTTTGCTGAGGCCTAAACAGAGTATAGGTAAATTCACCTTTTTCATCCTTGTCTATCAAAATATGCTTAGGTTGTGGTATTAGGCAATGTTGTAGACCGCCATATCCACCAATCGTTTCTTGATAGGCTCCCGTGTTAAAAAACCCAATATATAAGGGTTTATCTCGCTTATACTTTGGAAGATAGATGGCGTTCATGTTCTGCTCACTATTATAGTAATCATCACTGTCACAGGTTAAACCACCTAAAAGCACCCTTTCATATTCGTCGTTCCATCGGTTAATGGGCAGCATGATGAATCTTTTGTTAATTGCCCAAGTATCTGGTAAGGTAGTAATGAAAGATGAATCAATCATATTCCATTTTTCACGGTCATTCTGTTGTTTCTGATATAGGATTTCATAAATGGCACCACCACTCTCCCCTACCGTAAAACTTCCAAACTCCGTAAAAATATGCGGCACCGGCACCTCTGCTTCAGAACAGGAAATATTTATCTGGTTCAAGATTTCGTCGATCATGTATTGATAGTCATAATCGAAAGCCAATGAATTTTTAATGGGAAAACCACCACCAATATTCAAGCTATCCAAAGACGGACACATTTTCTTTAAACGCACATATACTTTTAGACATTTTACCAACTCGTTCCAATAGTAGGCATTATCGCGTATACCGGTATTAATGAAAAAGTGAAGCATTTTAAGCTCTACCTTATCATTATCCTTTATTTGGTTTTCATAAAAAGGAACTATATTCTTATAGCCTATACCCAAACGTGAGGTATAGAACTCAAATTTTGGTTCTTCTTCAGAAGCTATACGAATACCAACTTTAAAGGTATCATCGATAACATCCGTCAATAAATCCAACTCCTCATAATTATCGATAATAGGAATGCAGTTATTATGTCCGTTATTGATTAATCGAGCAATATTGTTAATGTACTTATCACGTTTAAAACCATTACAGATCACATAATTGTCATCTGTAAGTTTACCGTCCTTTTTTAATTTTTCAATGATGTTGATATCAAAAGCCGATGAAGTTTCCATATGGATATCATTTTTCAAGGCTTCATGCATGATATGTTGAAAATGGGAGCTTTTGGTACAATAGCAATAATGGTATTTCCCCTTATAGTCATTCTTTTCTATCGCGTTGGAAAACCAATTTTTCGCCCTTAAAATATTCTCGGATATTTTAGGAAGATAGTTGAACTTTAAAGGGCTACCATATTTTTGAACCAGCTCCTGTAACGGAATACCATGAAATTGTAGGTACTCACCGTCCAGATTGAATTCTTCTTGTGGAAAATAATAGGTTTGATCGATAAGATCAAGGTATTTGGTATTCATGAAAATGAGATATTTTAAATAGAAATTTATAAATATACTAACTAGAAAAAGTATTCAACGTTAAGAAAAGGTAATTCCCCAAAATAATTATCAAATGAGAATTTGTCTAGACGTTGTAAGAACGAAGAAATCCTCGTGCTGATTTTGCACGGTTGGTAGCATTATTTTGGAAGGAATTCGCCAGAAAGGGTCACTTATCTGATAAGTTACTTGAGGTTTATACTTCCAATTTTCAACAAGTCCCAACATAAAATAACTGCTCACGGTAATCCGTATCAAGCCTAACAAACCTTACATACGGCCAATAGCTAAGCGATAACAAATGAAATCAAAAAAAATGAAAAAACAAGGATTTTCACTTTTTTTACGATAAGCCACATTTTAACCTTTCGTATATTTGAAAATAACATTAAATTTTCACGCAACTACTTTATTTTTAAATACTTGAAACTAAAATAAACATGAACTCATTACCTTTTTCAAAAAAATATGGCCAACAAATTATGGTCTTTCTCTTTTTTATGATGAGTTGGATATCTTTTAGTCAAGTTTTACCAGGGGTATACCTGCATAAAACAGAAAGGAATGGGACAAAAACCATTCACCAAGTAAAGCTTACCCAAGACTATTTCATTTATACCGTTTATGAGGAAAATCCTGTCAAGTTTGTAAAATCCATTGGAGGTTTTTACAGCGTGGATACCGATAAAATAATGGCTGATTTAGAGTTCAATTCGGATTATGAAATAGATTCCCTTAAAACTTGGGTAGTACCTTTTAGTATAAAAAATGAAAACTTGATATTGAAACTGGATGCCAATACGGTATTTAAAAAAGCTCCCGAATTGGAGCAAGCGTTGGATGCAGCTTGGTTATTCGCCACTCGTGGACCCGACACCGGCCAAGATAGACGGGGAGAGGAAAGTGCTAGAAAGACCTTAAAATTTCTAAAAGATGGTACTTTTCAATGGATTGCCTACGATACAGATACTATGAAATTCTCAGGTACCGGTGGTGGTAACTTTACCTCTTCAAATGGTGTTTACACTGAAAATATAGAATTCTTTTCTCGGGATAATGCTCGGGTAGGCGCTACCCTAAAATTCAATTATGAATTAAAAGATGATGATTGGCACCATACTGGCCAAAATAGTAAAGGGGAACC
>CAWJFH010000009.1:0-40614 GCA_963842105.1 uncultured Flavobacteriaceae bacterium | reverse complement strand
ATAGCCCAATGCCCATTTCTTAAAATCGACCCAACTTCGTTTGCATTTCCATTGGATAAAGCCTTTATCATCTGTTTTACCCTTTTGTTTTCTTCTAGCACATATCGTGCTCGTTGCACATCCACCTTATCGAGAGAATTAGAATTTTGCTCGATATCTTCTAGGGTAACATCCCTTAATGAAGTGACTTCTGCTTTATGTTCCTGAACTTTTTTAACCACATTTTCGCATGATACCCTTCGATTATTGTATTCTGAATCTACCGCCAAGTTGTGTTTTATGTTTGAATTGATCAAAACCCATTGGTATCCGGTTAGGTTAATAGGAATGTATTGGTGACTTAAATCCCGGCAATCTAGAAATAGAGCGTTTCCTTTTTTACCGAAGAGGACAGCGTACTGATCCATGATTCCGCAGTTAAGACCAATTTTATGTTCGGCTTCCTGAGCAATAAGGGCAATTTCTTTTCTAGATAATTCCCTACCCGAAATTTGGGTAATCGCAAAGATAAAACCACAGCAAAGGGCTGCGGAGGAGGAGAGGCCGGAGCCAATAGGTATATCACCGCCAAAAACACAATCCATTCCTTTAACAGGAAAGTTTCTTTCAGCCAGTATTTCAAGTGTCGCTTTAAAATAATTTCCCCAAAAAGATTGAAAGGGTTTATGCCTACCTTTGAAATCGAAACTAATGATTTCCGGCTGGGTTAGAAAAGCTTCAATTTGGATATGGCTTGCAGAACTAGGAGCAACTGCGAAGTAAATTCCTTTTTTAATGGCTGCAGGCAGTACAAATCCTTCATTATAATCTGTGTGTTCCCCAATGAGATTAATACGGCCGGGTGCTTTTATTAAAATAGGTTCACTACGGTATTTTTTCTTAAAGTAAGAACTTACCTTTTCATGTATCATAAATGGATTACTTTATAGTTGGGGATTAGCTGGCAGTCAATGGTTTTTTTAACATACGGTCAAAGGCTTCAAAAACAAAGGCCGTGATAATGACTAGCGCCGCTCCAATAAAGTTTAACCACAGATAGCCTAATTTTTCCTCACCAGAAGGATATATATGAATCAGATAATAATAGATAACACAAACGATGACTTGGGTTAAAACTGCTGCGAAGAAAACAGCATTTCCTTTAACGAATTTAAAAAAGAAGGCAATTAAGAAAATACCCAAAACATTGCCATAAAATATACTTCCAATAATATTCACGAGCTGAATTAAATTATCGAAAAGATTCGCAACACTGGCAATAGATATGGCAACGATTCCCCACAGTAGTGTAAAGTACTTTGAAGCTTTTACATAATGGGCCTCGGTAAAATCACCTGTTCTATTACGTTTGTAGAGGTCCAAAGCGGTTACGGTTCCCAGCGCATTTAGTTCTGATGCGGTCGAGGACATGGCTGCTGATAATATTACGGCCAAAAGCAGACCTACCAAACCGCTTGGTAAATTATTGAGGATAAAATGGATAAAAACATAATCCTTGTCATTGGTTTCTACTATGTCGTTTGCCTGACTAATCAATGATTTAGCTGCAATACGGTTTGTACTGTCTTTTTGATTGATTCGGATGATTTGTTGTTTGGCTTCTTCTACAGCGGCGTACTCTTTAATCTCTAAAGCTGCTGAAAATTTATTCTGCGCAATTCTTTTTTCAGCTTCCAAAGCTACTTGACCTTCCTGTAAAAGTTTATAATCCTCTGCATAGGAAGATTCCATAACTGCTTGCGTTGCTGACGGATTAAAATTTAGAGGAGTAGGATTATATTGGTAAAACACAAAAACCATGACCCCAACGAGCAGAATGAAAAATTGCATCGGAATTTTAAAAATAGCATTGAAAACTAATCCCAATTGACTTTCCCGAACAGATTTACCGGTAAGGTACCGTTGTACTTGACTTTGATCGGTACCAAAATAAGCCAAGAAAAGAAAAAGTCCGCCTGTAATCCCACTCCAAAAGGTATATCGGCTAGAAGTGTCAAAATCAAAATTAAGAACATTCAATTTGTTGCTAGCTCCTGCGATTTTCATGGCCTTACTAAATGTAATATCAGATGGGAGGTACCCTAAGATGAAAAAGAAGGTGATGAACATACCAGTCATGATGATGAACATCTGTTGTTTCTGGGTTACACTTACTGCATTGGTACCACCAGATACAGTGTAGATGATTACCAAAGATCCAATAATGATGTTCAAAGTACGTAAGTCCCATCCTAATACTGCGGAAAGAATTATTGAGGGTGCAAAAATGGTGATTCCTGCAGCAAGCCCCCTTTGTATTAAAAATAACATGGCCGTTAGGGACCTTGTCTTAAGATCGAACCTATTTTCCAGAAATTCATAGGCCGTATAAATTTTCATTTTGTGGTAAATGGGAACGAATACCATACAAATGATAATCATGGCGAATGGCAGTCCAAAATAAAATTGGACAAAACCCATACCGTCATGAAACGCTTGCCCAGGTGTAGATAAAAAAGTAATAGCACTGGCCTGTGTAGCCATGACCGATAGCCCAATAGTCCACCATTTGGAATCACTACCACCCCGAACATAATCGTCTACATTTTTACTTCCTTTGGTCTTCCAAACACCGTAAATAACTATAAAAAGTAAGGTGGAGATAAGAATTACCCAGTCTAATGCGCCCATATTAATTGAATGAGGTCATTACATAATAAAAAAGAAGGACATAGAAAACATTGAGTATCAGAACTATTGAGTACTCCTTTTTCCAAACTTTATTTTCGTCCCGTTCTACTTTCATCCTTTGATTAATTCTTTAGCTTCCATTTTTTCTTTTCCGACGGATAACATATTTGAAAAAAGCTTATAAGCTCCAGGAACTCCTACGGGAAGCTCTCTGAAAAAACTGAGTCCGGTATAAATATAATACCCCTTTCCGTAAGGAGCAATTAAAAGACTTCCTTTACTAGGGTCTTCTCCCTTGTCCTTCATCTCTAAGATTGGGGTAAATTCTGGTCCCCAAGTATTTGGAAAATACAAACCTCTTTCCTGTACCCATCCTTTAAAATCACTTTGTTCGATTTTATTAGGAAAATTGACCAAGGAATGTTCTGGAGCAATTATTTTAACTTCAGAATTCTCATCGGTAACACGGTCTCTTGATACTTCTAATTTAAAGGGAGCTATATTTTCAAATTGATCGGCCCATCTACCCGCTGTATTATATTGAACAATCACCGTACCTCCATTTTTAGCATAGTCCAAGATAAACCTTTGTTTAAACTTAAGTTCATCCAAAACATTATAGGCACGTATGCCTAAAACGACAGCATCAAATTTGGCTAACGAAGCGGAAGTTATGGACGTTGGGTCTATCAATTGAACATTATAACCAATCTGTCGTAAACTGGTTGGAACTTCATCGCCGGCACCCATGATGTAACCAATATTTTCTCCGGCTTTTTCAATGTTTAATCGTACTACTTTAGTTTCGTTAGGTAATAAGGCAGTTTGTGCCGGAATATGGTCGTAGGCTATACTCACCATTTCCTTGCTGATTTCCTTACCGTCTATTTTTAAAATAGGACTTATATAGGCTTCATTTTCTGATGATGGAGGGGTTAGGGTAAAATTGATAGTCAACTCATCTCCCTTTTTAGCAATGAAAAAAGGTTTTTGTTCTTTATCCAATTTCCACCCCTTACCATATGAAAGTTGGACTTCGCCAGAAATACTATCTTTATTTGCTTTTATGGTAACAGGTATGGTTTTAGAGGATGCATCCGCAAAAATCAACACTTTTTCTGTACTGTTAGCGGTAGCTACTGGAACAATCTCAAAAGGTTGGTAGAGTTCCCCTTTATCAGGTCTCGCATATTTGTAAACTACTGGTTTTTTTACTACTACCATGGTACCATTAAAGTCCAATAAAAAATCAGCGTTGAACGCTCTTGGTGTTTCTGGCTTTCCTATTAATTCCGAATCGATTACCGTGTAGGTTCCCAAAGTACCTTTTTCAACTAACCAGTACGGACTAGTATATTTGGTAGCTGTTGGAATCCCTATGGTAGATTCCAAATTAAAAGAAGTGTTGTCATCTAGGGAAACATCATTTTCGGAAATTTTTGTGTCGTTTATAACTATTGAATTAAGCGACACGTTTACTTTACTTCTGTTTAAGGCCTCAATTTGTACTTTGACTTGACTACCTGGAGTCGCATTTGCAGTTTCTGTAGTGGCTTCTAAATAAATACCAGAGACCGCTAAGATGATATCGGTTAATTCCTCAGTCTTTATCTTTTTCCAGTGTTCGTTAGTAGTTTTCTGTAAAAGCTGATACGCTTTTAATAATTCCGGTAGGTGTACCGATGGATTTTTAAAATTGAAGTCCGACTGAATTTTATACAGAATCTCACCAATTGCTTGACCGCCTTCAATTCTAGACCAGCTAGTATCAATACCATCAAAAATATCATCTTTATCTTTTGGTAAATCTCCTTTGAGCAATTCTATATATTCCTGTTCAGAACCTCTAGAGGTCAACCTTCCAAATCCTTGCGATAAATGCTGGCTACTCGCCAAAGAAGCGATTTCATTATTGGACATACCAAGCATAGGATAAAATGTTCCCACATCCATACTTAGCATTTGAGATTTATCAGCGCTTTCAAATTTTTCCTGACTACCATAAAACCACCACGAAGTATTAAAAAATAAGCGTTGGGGTTGCCATGTATCCAAGTTTTTCAATTGTTCTGGATATGCCGAAGAACTACCTGCCAAATCAAAAGCCTCTACGCTTAACATAGCAGAGGAAGTATGGTGTCCATGTGTTGTACCCGGAGAACGATGATCAAACCTATTGATGATAACATCAGGTTGAAAGTTTCGTATGGCCCTAACCACATCTCCAAGAATGGCATCTTTATTCCAAATTTCCAAAGTTTCATCTGGGTGTTTGGAAAATCCAAAATCATTGGCACGGGTAAAAAATTGTTCCCCTCCATCTACACGTCTAGCAGCTAAAAGTTCTTCGGTACGTAAAACCCCTAAAAGTTCTCGTAGTTCAGGACCAATAAGATTTTGTCCACCGTCACCTCTAGTTAAGGATAGATAACCAGTTCTTGCATTGATATTATTCGATAAATAGGAAATAAGCCGTGTGTTCTCATCATCTGGGTGAGCCGCAATATATAATGCGGTACCCAAAAAATTTAATTTTTCGATGGAATGATAAATATCGGACGGAGAATTGTTTGGCGGAGCCTGTGCAGTTGCAAGATTTAGAAACAAAAGACTGCATACGAGAAGTCTTAGGGAGTAGTACATTTTTGGATGGTTTAGGTAGTAAATCCAAATATAATAAGATTAGCCCCTAAAGCGATGTTTTTAGAACTTCTTTAACAAAATCAAATTTAATCTTCGCTCGATAAAAAATCTGACTCTTTATAGGTAGAAATCAGAACCACTCCTTTTTGTAAGACCAAATTATTGGGGTAGGTCAATATTTCACCGTTTGTTCTTCTAAGGTGCAAATGAAATGCCCGTATATCCTCAATAACAAATGTTTCAGATTCTTGAGAGTTTGGATCAAGAAGTTCTTTATCCAAAATTCGAATGGTATTTCCAATTTTAAAAGGAAAAGAGAAAAAGATAATGACCCCGGCGGTAATATTACTTAAAATGGACCATTGAGCGAACAATGCTACTCCGATTACTGCGAAAACAGAGGACAATAAAACCCCTAAATCTTTATAATTTACACTCCAAATCAAAGTAAGTGATACTACACTAATAAGCGTAAGCACAAAGTTGATATACTTGATAATGAGATTAGTGCGAACAGGATTGAAATCACTTATCCTACTTACTTTTCTAACGGTAGCGGTAAGTAGAAATTTTAAAACAAGAATAACAATAAATACAATGAGACTGTAGATGAGCTCACTATGATGATTGGCAATAAAATTTTCCATTGGCTATAATCCTAAACTATCGCGCAAATATAAATCCTTATTGGAATTCTGTTGCCAATAAGGGGTTTTAATCCTCTTGATTATAGTAGCGCTAGAAGTCAGAATTTTAGCTTCTTGTCCGTAACCTCCTTTAAATGAATCTGTCCAACCTTCAATAATGTATGGAAAAACCTCATTAAATTTTATGGTTAATGTGCGTTCCAATTCTGGATAGGTAATTTCATAGCTACTGAAACCATCAATTGTAGTCAAAGATGCAGTTGCCTTATAGGATTTCAGTTCTTTGTGCGATAGACGTATATATTCTAAGGAAGGAATCATATCTAAATCCCCAGTAGGTAAATCGGTAGGATTAATGCGTATTTTATTCCAGATTTCATTTTCCAAAAGGACTTTATTCAAATGGAAATCCTGATCGGCTTCACTTCCAAAATAGGAATGGGACATGATTTTAAAATCATCCCTGTTATTCAATTGTGCGTAAACATGACCGCACCATTCCTGAGAAGAAAATGATACTTTTAGCGCATGCTGATTATCATGAACAGGATAAAAGCTACTGGTCATAATAGAGTAGGGGTATATACCCGTTAGGTAGTTTTTGGTCGCGTTTAATTTTAAAACGGGAATGTTCTTAGGATCACTATTATCTGCCTTCACTTGTAATCCTGGTAAAAAAGGTTCGGTAACGTAAATAAGGACAGCTGTTCCTTCTCGCAATTCACCATATCTAGCCTGTTCCAATTTATAGGAGGTAATTTCTGCATTGCCTGCATACCAATAGTCCTTAAATTCTTGAGAAAGTTGTTTTTTCGGTGCTTGTTTTTCCGTTTCGCTTTTATTTAAAGCGAGTTCTTCTGTTTTTCCATCTGTACCTTCTTTACAGGAAGTAAAAAAAGTTAATAATACGGTTAGGGTAACAACGAAGTACTTAGAAAATTGTGATTTCGATTTCATAAGTTAGAATTTCATCAAAGTTACCCAAAAAGGATTATGATACCATCTCTAAAAGTGTTTTGTATACCAGTTGGGTAGGAAGGCCTACCACATTGGTATAGGAACCTTTAATTTCCTCTATGGCTATTAGGCCTAACCATTCCTGAATACCGTAAGCACCAGCCTTATCAAAAGGTTCGTAATTATCGATATAAAATTTGATTTCCTCGTCGGTAAGCTTCTTTATCTTGACTTCGGTAATGGTATTTTTAACACGTTGATCCTCCTTGGTGGTAAAGCAGACAGAAGTGATGACCTGATGCCAATTACCGGATAGCTTTTGTAACATTAGGCTTGCTTCTTTCTCATCTTCGGCTTTTGCCAAAGACTCACCATTATTCCAAACCACCGTATCTGAAGTGATTAAAATGTCCTTGGATTGTAATTCATTATTAAAAGCATCGGCTTTTAACTTTGATAAATAATCCGATATCTCAGCTGCTTTTAATTCTGAGGGATATATTTCATCGACTTCTTTTATTCTAATTTCAAAATCGATTCCCATTTCCTTAAGAAACTGTTGTCTTCTAGGCGAACCTGAGGCTAAAATAATATGGTGGTCTTTTAATTTTTCAGAAAGCATAATTAATCATTTGCAGCACTAAAATGGCTCATCCAATCGCCGCGTACTTTTAAAACTTGTTCTATAACGTCACGTACACATCCATTACCTCCGTTAATATGTGAAATATAATGACTAATATTTTTCACCTCGGCAACGGCATTTTGTGGGCAGGTGGCTAAAGCGACCTCTTTCATGGGCGGAATATCGGGAATATCATCCCCCATGTACAGGACATTTTCCGCATCGATTTGATAGATGTCCATATACTCTTCTAACGCGTCAATTTTGTGATGGGCACCCATGTAAATATCCGTAACGCCTAAAGCTTTAAGTCGGTTACGGACCCCTTCGTTAGTACCGCCGGTAATGATGCATACATTATACCCTTTATTTAGGGCCACTTTTAAAGCATAGCCATCTTTTACGCTCATTTTCCGTAACATTTCACCGTCTGTTGTAATTAGAAGGCTTCCGTCTGTAAAAACGCCATCCACATCAAATACAAATGTGGTGATGTCTTTAAGGTACTCTTTATAACTCTTTTCCATGGGTTTCTTTTATTGCATTACTCAGTAACGTATATATTTCTCGATGCTGCTTATCTTTTAAAATGGCTAAATGGTTATGTAGTGTTTTTTGATCACCTCGTTTTGCTGGTCCGGTTTGTGCCATTTCGGGTGAAAGCTCGCTTAATTTAGCGCTGGTTTCTGTTATTAACGGTTTTAAAATATCGAAATCCAGATCATGCTCAGCACAAACTTCGGCAGCTAAAGTGTACATGTAATTCGTGAAATTATTCGCAAACACGGCGGCAACATGGAGTTTTTGTCTCTTTTCAGAAGATATTCGCACCACATTTTCACTTAAAAGTCTGCCTAAATTTTCCAGTAGTAAATAATCCTCTTCTGTGGTGGCTTCAACTACCATTGGGATATTTTTAAAGGATACCATTTTTCCTTTGGTAAAGGTCTGTAGAGGATAAAATACTCCGATTCTTTTATGATTTTTAAGGCTATTCATGGCCGTGCCTCCAGAGGTATGCACCACTAGACCGTCCTTGATCTTTAATTTTTTGGAAACTAAGGGTATTACTTCATCGGATATCGCTAAAATGTAAACATCCGCATTTTCGACGCTCTCAAAATCCGTATTGTTGGGCATGGTCGTTTCTACAAAGGATAAATGACTTTTAGTTCTACCCAATACCTGTTTTATGACCACCTGTGGCTCTTCCTTTAACGCATAATAAAGATTTTGGGCCACATTTCCAGTACCCACTATAACAACAGTTATCATGCCCGCAAAAATACAAAGTTTCCGTTGTACCTATTATATAAAAATTAACAAGTTTGTTTAACTATAAAAGCCATGATTGAGGTCTCGAAATGATGAAAACACCGTATTTTTGCATCTTGAAAATCAATGCCTTTCTTTCATGACGGAATTGTTCAAAAAAATATTCTTTTCTACGCGGTTAATGGCCGTATTATTTATCGCTTTTGCAACTGCAATGGCCTTTGGTACCTTCATAGAAAGTTGGTATAGTACTGAAACTGCCCGGATTTGGATTTACAATGCGTGGTGGTTTGAAGCTATCATGGTTTTTTTCGTAATTAACTTTATAGGTAATATTGGTAGGTATCGTCTTTTACGTTTAGAGAAATGGCCTGTTTTAATCCTTCACATTTCTTGGATATTGATAATTATAGGTGCTTTTGTTACGCGTTATATTAGTTTTGAGGGAATGATGCCAATACGGGAAGGTAACACGGAAAAGGTTTTTTATTCCGATAAAACATTTCTTACGGTACATGTAGATGGCGAAATTGATGGCGAACCACGAAGAAAGGTTTTAGAAGATGATTTACTAGTAACGCCTGAAGCTTTAAAGTCGAATTTACCTTGGACGACCGATTTTAATGGAACTGATTTTGAAATCTCTTATGTGGATTTTATTTCTGGAGCCAAAGAAGGACTTATTCCAAGTTCAACAGGAAATACCTATTTAAAAATAGTAGAGGCAGGCGATGGTCAACGGCACGAACATTTTTTGGAAAATGGAAAAGTAGCCAGTATACACAATGTACTTTTTGCCCTTAATAATCAAACTAACGGTGCTATAAATATTAAAACTACAGGTTCGCAGTATCTAATTGAGGCCCCGTATGATGGTAGTTTTATGCGCATGGCTGATCAGTTTCAAGGACAACTTGTAAAGGACAGTGTTCAACCATTACAGTTACGTTCTCTATACAACACTGCTGGAATGCAATTCGTTATGCCCGATTCTTTGGTGCAAGGTTCTTATGGTATTATTGAGATTCCTGAAGATCAGAAAACAAAAATGGACCAAGATGCTTTGGTTTTAGAAGTCAAAGCGAAAGGAGAAACCCAACAGGTGAAAGTATTGGGAAGTAAAGGTCCTTCAGATTTCAGCGATAAGATTACCGTGGGCGGACTGGATTTTGCAGTGCGTTATGGTTCTAAAGTATATGAGTTACCGTTCGGTATGAAGTTAAATGATTTTATTGCTGAAAAATATCCAGGTACAGAAAAAGGATATGCTTCTTTTATGAGTAGAGTTACCGTAGCAGATGAACGTCCTTTTGATTATGATATTTTCATGAACCATGTTTTGGACCACAAAGGCTATCGCTTTTTTCAATCTAGTTTTGATCCAGATGAAAAAGGAACTGTGCTTTCGGTAAACCATGATCAATGGGGTACATGGATAACTTATATCGGTTATTTTCTTTTGTATTTAGGATTAATGGGAATCATGTTCTTTGGTAAGACCAGATTTAAAGATTTGGCAAGTTCTTTGGATAAATTGAACAACAAAAAGAAAAATTTGGTGGCTAGTCTTAGCTTATTATTAGCCTTTTCTTTTAGTGCCAGTGCACAGGAACAACATACTGCTAACGACGGTCATGACCACCAAAAAGCACCAAGCACCCAACAAGTGGATTCGCTAATTAAGGCAAGTATCGTAGCCAAAGAGCATGCTGATAAATTTGGAAAATTGGTGATTCAAGATGAAGGTGGTCGTATGAAACCAATCAATACGTTTTCATCAGAACTTCTTAGAAAGTTAAGTTTAAAAGATACCTATTTGGATTTTAGTTCTGACCAGGTATTACTTTCCATGATGATGAACCCTGCAGTTTGGTATAATACCGAATTTATAGCTGTAGATAAAAAGACGCAAAATGATAGTATTCGTAAAATCATTGGGGTTCCTTCGGGAAAAGAATATGTAAAAGCTACAGATTTCTTTGATGATAAAGGACAATACAAATTAGAGCCCTATCTGCGAGAAGCTACCGCTACGACAAACCCGAACAAGTTCCAACAGGATTTTAAGGATGCCAATATTAGGTTAAGTCTTTTAAATCAAGCACTGGGTCAGGATATCGTAAAGATTTTCCCGTTGTTGAACGATGAAAATAATAAATGGATTTCTGCCGTAGAATATAGGGGAGGTCAATATCAAGTAGCGGATTCCTTGTATTCAAATTTCATACGGAATGCCATGCCTTATTATTTGATGACTTTGGGCAAAGCACAGCAATCAGGAAATTATGCTGAAGCCGATAAACTCTTGGCGGCATTTGAGCAAAATCAACTGAATCATGGTAGTGAAGTGCTTCCATCCGACCAAAAAATTGAAACAGAGGTCATTTATAACCGTTTGAATATTTTCAACAGGCTCTACAGATATTATGCATTGGTTGGAATATTAATGTTCTTCACCCTGATTTTTCAAATATTTAAGGATCGTTCTATTTGGCGAGCTGCTATCTATTTATTCAAAGGCACGATTATAGTATTCTTTTTATGGCATACCGCCGGATTGATTTTACGTGGCTATATTTCCGGACATGCGCCTTGGAGTAATGCCTATGAAAGTATTTTATATGTTTCTTGGGCTACGATGGGGATTGGATTGGCTTTTGGAAGAAAAAGTAATATGACCATTGCGGCATCTGCATTCGTAACTGCAATGTTATTATGGATTGCACATCAAAGTTGGATTGATCCTTCTATTGCCAACCTACAACCCGTATTGGATAGTTATTGGTTAATGATTCACGTGGCAGTGATTGTTGCCAGTTACGGTCCGCTTACGGTAGGTATGATTTTAGGATTGGTCAGTTTGATACTCATTATCCTAACTACAAAAAAGAACAAGGCTCGCATGGATATCAACATTAAAGAGTTGACCATTATCAACGAACTTGCAATTACCGTTGGGTTGATTATGTTGACCATAGGAAACTTCCTAGGAGGTCAATGGGCCAACGAAAGCTGGGGACGCTATTGGGGTTGGGATCCAAAGGAAACTTGGGCCCTAATTTCCATTATGATTTACGCCTTTGTTATCCATACCAGATTGGTGCCCGGTTTACGAGGAAAATGGACGTTCAATTACTTAAGTGTTATCGCTTTTGGAAGTATTATGATGACTTATTTTGGGGTGAATTTCTACTTGGTAGGTTTGCATAGTTATGCCAGTGGAGCCCAGGTAATTACCCCGGTTTTCATATGGTATACGGTGGCGGGAGCCGTAGTACTCGGAGCGGTAAGTTATTGGCGCTACAAAGTGAATTATGCCAAGGAATCTTAATCCAATAATAGTTTCATTAACTCCTCTGCAGCTACTTGACCTTTACTTTTAAGAAAGTCCCTTTTGGTATTATCTCCCAACTCAAATACAATGGCGGGCATACCGTGATTTACATAGAAGTAATTACGGGAAACCATAGTAGGTTTAATTTCTGTGGAGGGCTTAACATTAGTTTGCTTTTGTGGCAAGCGATTACTTATATTATTTATCCAATCAAACACAATTTTTCCTTTTTCTCCAATTATAGTGGAATCTATAGGGTAATAGATATCGTCCCAAGTGGAGTGGAAATCGGCTCCAAAAACGAATTCATACCCTTCTGATTCCTTTTTAATCAGAAAATCACTAACGCTTTTGGTTTCGGGCTGGTTAAATTCTTGCCAATCCCTATTAAGGTCTATTCCACCCATATTATGTCGCCAATGACCGTTATCGACACCATCGGGATTCATTAGTGGAACCACAAAAATATCATAGGATTCCCGAAAAGTTTCGGCCAAAGGAGAGTCACCGCTTAGCGTTTCTACAAAGGATTTCATCGCTAAAAAACCGGTAACCTCTGGGGGGTGTTGTCTAGAAATGACCATTACTGCTTTTTTGTTGGTCCCAGTACCTATTTCTAAAAGGTTCATGGCCCTGTTCTCCTTGCTTTTACCAATTTCATAGTTAGTTACAAATGACTTGGCAGAAAGAGAATCAACCCATTGTTTGACTCTAGTAGAACCGTATAATTCTTGGGCGGTAACGAATGTTGGTTCTGGAGTAACTTCAATGTCGATTTCTACAAACTCTGGAGCTGCATTGATGCCAAAATCTCCAGTTCCAGAATTAATTGGATGAAAATTGATACTGTCCAAAGGTTTAAAATGAATTCCGTCAGTGCTTATTTTAGGGAAATATCTGCTTCGCGAATCTTGATAGGTCATTTTAACGGTAATCTTTTTTGGTGTATCTGACCAAACTTTAAAAGCAAACCAAGGACTAACATTTATGGGTGTATTCTCCGCAGTAATAAGAGCGGTATAATGATGATTTCCGTCGGAAGTTATTCCGTTTAACCGACCGCTTTCAAAATCATTACTGAAATAAATACCTTCATCAGCAAATGTCCAAATACCTTTCCATTGCTTTTGTACCGGTTTTGAAAGGGTAGAAACTACCGGACTTTTACCTTGGCCTTGGTAGCCTTGAGCAATAGGTTCTTGATTTTTGCAGGAAAGGATTAAAACGAAAAGAATAAAATAAAAAAAGAGATTATTTGATTTCATACAAGGTAGCTTGTTGCTTATTTGAGGGCTTAAATTAACCAATTTTAATGGGAACATTTTTAAAACCTATAGAATTGCGTAAATCTATATCTTACTTACCAAAAATTCGAGAGTTGTAAATTATCCGATGGAATGTTATCGAAAATTGAAGGGATTTGTATTATGTAAACTGTAATGCACTTAAAATGCGACGCTATTTTTGTACCTTTAAAATCCAAAAAATTGCAAGAAATATGTCATCTAAAACAAAAGGTTTAAATACGATTTGTACACATACAGGAGAATTAGTGGATACGCAGCACAAAGGTGCGGTTTCTCCTCTTTACATGAGTACCTCTTATGCATATGAAGATGTGGAGGTTAAGCGGTATCCGCGATATTTTAACACTCCTAATCAAGAAGGACTTTGTAAAAAAATTGCAGCATTGGAACATACAGAGACAGCCTTAATTTTTGGTAGCGGTATGGCAGCGGTAAGTACAGCATTACTGGCCTTTTTAAAGGCAGGTGATCATGTTGTTCTTCAACAAACACTTTATGGTGGTACTTACAATTTAGTGAACGAAGAATTCACTAAATATGGGATCGAATATTCTTTTACAAAAGGATGGGAGGCCTCTGATTTTGAAGCCGAAATTAAAGAAAATACCAAGGTGATCTATATCGAGACACCGTCGAATCCTTTATTAACTATTACAGATATGGAAGCTGTCGCCCAATTGGCAAAAAAGCACAATTTAGTTTCCTTAATAGATAATACTTTTGCCAGTCCTGTTAATCAAAATCCTATTGATTTTGGAATTGATGTCGTGATTCATAGTGCCACCAAATATATGGGAGGGCATTCAGATATTTGTGCAGGGGCCGTAGCTTCCACAAAAGAAAACATGGACCGTATTTTTCAGTTAGCTAAAAATTTCGGAGGCAGTTTGAGTGATTACACGGTGTGGCTTTTGGAGCGTAGTATGAAAACGATGGGTATACGAGTTAGAGCGCAAAATGAAAATGCCATGGCTATGGCCAAATTCTTGGAAGAACATGAAGATATTCAGGCCGTTTATTATCCAGGTCTTCCCAATCACCAAGGTCATGAACTGGCTAAAAAGCAAATGCACGGTTTTGGTGGCATGCTTTCATTTGAATTGAAATCTTATTTAAATTCTTCCAATTTTCAAAAGGCTTTAAAGTTGATAAAACCTTCAATGAGTTTGGCGGGCGTTGAAAGTACGGTTATAGCTCCCACTCAAACTTCGCACTCTTTAATGAGCGCAGAAGTACGGGCAGAACAGGGTATTTCGGACGGGTTAATTCGGTTTTCTGTAGGGATTGAAGAAATTAACGACTTACAGGATGATATTGTTCAGGCGTTGGCCAAGGTGAAAATGGAAGCTTCGATATCCCTATAAATTGAATTAAGAACAAAAGAACGTATGAAGTTGGATATTTTAGTTTTTGGAGCCCATCCAGATGATGCAGAACTTGGGGCAGGAGGTACCATAGCAAAAGAAATAGCCTTAGGTAAAAAAGTAGGCATTATTGATTTAACCAGGGGAGAACTAGGAACACGGGGATCTGCAGAAATCCGTGATAAGGAATCTGCAGATGCCGCAAAAATTTTAGGAGTAGCCGTTCGAGAGAATTTAAAATTCAGGGATGGGTTTTTCATCAATGACGAAGCACACCAACTAGAAGTGATAAAAATGGTTCGTAAATATCAGCCGGAAATCGTGTTGTGTAATGCTATTGATGATCGTCATATTGATCACGGAAAAGGAAGTAAATTGGTAAGTGATGCGTGTTTTTTAAGCGGACTTAGAAGAATTGAAACCGAAATCGAAGGCGTAAGTCAAAAAGAATGGAGACCTAAAGTGGTCTACCATTATATACAGTGGAAAAATATTGTTCCTGATTTCGTTGTGGATATAACGGATTATATCGATGTTAAAACGGATGCCATTTTAGCTTACGCATCACAATTTCATGATCCTAACAGTGATGAGCCAGAAACACCTATTAGTAGTAAAACCTTTAAAGAAAGTGTCCATTATAGAGCTAAGGACTTAGGTAGATTGGTGGGTACAGGTTACGCGGAAGGTTTTACGACTGAACGAATGATAGCGGTAAAATCTTTAGATGGTATTTGTTAAGCTGATCTTTTATAATTTTCGACCATTTTAGGTATGGTAAAATAAAAGCTAGATCCTTTGCCCAATGCGCTATTTACCCACATCTTCCCATTATTTTTTTCGACCATCTCCTTGCATAGAGAAAGTCCTAATCCAGTACCTTTTTCATCGTTGGTACCGTAAGTGGAGTGGTTTGCGTCTTTTTTGAAAATTCTGGACATAGTCTCTTCACTCATCCCCAATCCATCATCCTGTATATATATTTCCCAATTTCTGGTTTTTTCAATGGCACCAATAACCACCAAGCCTCCATTATGGGTAAACTTAAGGGCATTGCTCAATAAGTTCCTAACTACGATATCGATTTGATTCATATCTGACCAAATCTTGGTGTTTTCAAGAACAGTATTTTTTATGGTGATTGATTTTGAACCAGCAATTTCAGAAAGTAAACCAATATTCTCATCGACTAAAACCTTTAAGTCCGTTTCTCCAAGTTTGGTAATAGATCCGTTCAACTGGGTCTGTCCCCAAGATAACAAGTTATTGAGGGTAAAAGATATATTATCGATATCGACTTTTAGTTTAGGAATAAAGCTTAGAAATTCTTCATTGGTCATTTCCCCTTGCTTAAATAATTTTAAAAGTCCTTGAAAAGCTCCTATAGGCCCTCTAAGATCGTGACCTATAATAGAAAACAATTTATTTTTTGTCTGATTTAATTCTTTAAGATATTCTTCTTTTTGCTCTAAATCGAGTTTATTGGATAATAGCTCTTTATTCAAACGTTTTTGGATACTTTCATTTCTTCGGATAAGTAATAACATTACTGAGAAAATTACCAAAATGATTACCGAAACATAAATGTATATTTTTTGTTTTGCCAAGGCTTTTTCATTGTTCAGCATTAATTGATTTTTTTGCTGATCATACTCCATGGTAGTCTTCAACATATTCAACGCCTTTTTATTTTCCTTTTTAGATAAAGAATCAGACGTAGATTGATAGATTTCATGGAATATCAAAGCATTTTCAAAGTCTTGTTTTTTCTTATTAATCTGAAACAATAATTTGGAGCTTTCCTGTCTACCTAAGTTATAACTGATATCATTTGATAATATAAAAGCCTTTTTCGCGTAAGACTCGGATTCGGTATCATTACCAATGTGCAAATAAGCTTCTGCCATACCATTCAGCAAAGCTATTTCACCTCGATCATCATCTACTTTTTCATGAATTAATTCACTTTGTTTGTACCAATAAAGGGCCCAATTGTACTTTTTACTTTTTAAGTAAATTTTCCCTTTAACTTCATAAGCATAAGCAAGCCACTCTAGAATCTTTTCTTTTTCAAAAGTGATTATACTGCTGTTGATATGAAACATGGCATATTCTAACTGATTCATATCTGCATAAGCGGAAGCCATATTACTCATTGTTTCTGCCACTACAATAGGGTCACCTATCTCCTCATTTATTCCTTTTACCTTTTTAAAGAAAACCATGGCTTGGTCATAATCTTTTTGAGATAGGTACAAATTGGCGACGTTTTCATTGATAATGGACAAAAATTCCTTTTCATTAATTTCTTCGGCAATTTCGAGGGCGCTTAAATATCCTTTCAAAGCTTGAGAATAATCACCTTGATAAGCATATTCTGTAGAAAGTGCATCTAAACATTCAATTACTAGGCCTTGAAACCGGTTTTCTAAAGCTATTTCATGCGCTTTCTTAAAGCTTGACAGAGCTTCATCAATTTCACCTTTATCAGAAAAATAATCTCCTATATTAAGTAAGGAGCTTACTTGACCTTTCAAATAACCCATTTTTTCGCTAATGGATAAGGTTTCTTTACTTAGACTATACAGACTATCTAATTTGTAGAATCGTTGTTGTTTAGCCAACTCTAACAATCTGTTGACGTATAGGGTGTCTTTTTTGATAAATCCTATTCTCTCTCGTTGCAGTTCAATTTCTTTCCGAAGGTTGTCTCTACTAGATATTTGACTAAAAACTGGCCCTAAAACAAATAGTAATACCACTAATACGAAGTAATTACGTTGGCGGTTATTAAAATTCCTAATTTGTTTTGGTAAACTATTTAGCATCTAAACTTATAAATTGATGAGCTAAAGTTACTTTACTAGGAGGGGGTGAAAATAAAAAATGTTGTGAAATGCTATTTTATGTGTGTTTTAACGATGCAAACGTGTAGTTCATCGATAATTAGGCATTTTTCGATAATCAATTTTTCACTAAAAGTTTTGTAGTAATGAGAGAATATTCAAATTATCATGATGGTGAACTGACAAGTAGATATTTTATTTATCAAGCTTCCTGTAAAATTTTAACAGTGCTATACAGGCGTGGATAATAGAACATAAAAACTAGTTCCTGAACCAACTTCACTTTCAACAGTAATTTCACCTTTATTATGATACACCATTTCTTTTGTTAGTCGTAGACCTAGACCTGTGCCTTTTTCAAGATTAGTTCCATAAGTGCTATGATGTTCATTATCCTCAAATAATTTCTCAAGAACATCTTTAGATATTCCCAAACCATTATCACGGACTTCTATAATCAGATTTTCATTCTTCCTTTCAGAAGAAATAAGGATTTCACCCTCTTCTGGTGTAAACTTGATAGCATTACTTATCAAATTTCTAAAAATGATTTGAAAATGATTTATATCTGCTAGAACATATTCACTTTCTGAAATTTTATTTGTTATGGAAATGGACTTATTCAATAACGATTTTCTAAAGAGGGTGATAGTTTTATCTATTTCCTTTTTAACTTGAATTTTTTCTGTATTAATTGAAAATCCTTTCATTTGAATCGATCCCCATTGTAAAAGATTGCCAAGGGTGAATTCTACTTGTTCTAAATCTTCTTTAAGTTTAGGAGCGAACTTCTCAAAGTATTCTTTGCCATTTTCATCTTCCAGATAAAGGTTTAATAATTCTTTTAATGAGTAAATAGGCCCCTTGAGGTCATGACCAACTATTGAGAAAAGGCGGTCTTGATTCTGATTAATATTTTTTAATGTCTTTTCTTTATCCTGTAAAATAAGCGCTTGGCTTTCAAGAATTTTATTTAGTTTCTTTTCTCTAAGATTAGATCTTAGAATTAATATGCCAACTATGAAAAGTGTAAATAAAGCAGCCAATGACCATTGAAGAAATTTGTTCCTTTTGCTTATGGCAATATCTTTTTCATCTTCAAGAGCTAGCTTTTCTTTTTCAAAATTGAGTTTAGCATCTAACATTTTAAGATTTCGAAGGTTTTTCTCTTTTGAAATATCGTTTGCTAATTTTTCGGTTTGCTCTAGGTAATCAAGAGATTGAGCAATGAAACCTTGTTTCTTTTTTAATTGATAGAGTAACCTGTAACATTTTTCTAAACCGGTTTTAAGTTTGAACTTTTTAAATAATTCAAGACTTTCAAGAATATATGTTTCAGTAACTTCCAAATTACCTAACTCCAAGTTCGCTTTCGCCAATCCATAATTGATATCTGCCCTTCCTTTAATATCATTTAAGGACGAATGAATATCTAAAGCCATTTGATAATTGCGAATAGCATCCTCAAAAATGTTCATCTTTAGGTCTAGCTTACCCAGAGTAGTGTATGAAAATGCCAACCATTCCAATACTTTTTCTTGTATCAAAGACCTTGACTGCTGCTTTTTAAATAATCTTCGGCTTTCTGATAATTTCCAATTTGGGTATTAAGGAAGCCTAAATTAGCAAAAATCATAGCTTCCATTCTTTTGCCATTCTGAGCTTTATTCAAACTTTTTTGTGCTTCCGAGTAAAAAAGTATAGCCTCATCATAATCTTCTAATAAACTAAACGTAGTCCCTAGATTCATATTTATTTTTACGGTATACTCATCATTTTGATATTTTTGGCTAAGATCTAAAACTTTTAAGAAATTAGAATAGCTTGAAGGGTAATCCTGTAAAATGAAATAGGCTTGTCCTAACTCGTTGTATGTTTTCATTTTTAAATCAGGAAAATCATATGCCTTATCAGCGGCTAAGACTTTATTGGAATAAAAAATAACATCTTGGGTTTTACCGCTAAAGAGGTGAAGTGTAGCGAAGTTGGATAAAGCTTCTAATTCTCCTTTTTTGTAATTAATTGAATCACTAATATTTAAGGCTTGGTTAGCTAAAATAGGCATAGAATCAACACTATAATATCTCAGATTATAACAAAGTCTATTTAGTAAATCAATATAGTTGGTGTTTGTCTCAGTAAAATCTCTGGACAGTCTTAGTTCCTTAATTTTACTTTTCAAAATAACCACACTATCCATCTGTGCGGTAATGGTATTTGCCTGAAATAAGAATAGTACGAAAACTAAAATAGTTAACTTTTGGAACGACCTTAGCCTCATTAATTTATTTTTGGGAGAATGTTTTTCTTTTTAAGAAATATAAATTTAGTCAGAAATTTCATATGCTACTACTAACAGAATTAATTTTTCAAAATTGATTAATTATTTGTGCGGAATGCTTAAAAAAATTACATTTGCACTCGCTTACAAATGGTGGTTGTAGCTCAGCTGGTTAGAGCATCGGTTTGTGGTACCGAGGGTCGCCGGTTCGAACCCGGTCTTCCACCCTAGAAGCAAATAGAAAGTCCCGATAATTATCGGGACTTTTTTATTTTAAATATTTAATAATCAGTATTGTAGAAATAAGGGTAGGCTCATGTTATTGTATGTGCCTACCCTTTGCTTTTTTATTTAGATGCTTTATCTGCCACGACACGGCCCGGTCTATTAGCTACTTCCCAAGCGGTGTAAAAAACCAATCTTGCCCTATTTTCCAATAAATCATAATTAATTTTATCCGGAGTATCACTCGGTCTGTGATAGTCATCATGTGTTCCATTAAAGTAAAAAATTATCGGAATGTTGTTTTTAGCGAAATTATAGTGATCACTTCTGTAGTAAAAACGGTTTGGGTCGTTCTCGTCATTATACGTGTAATCCAATTCAATATTGGTATATTTATTATTGACTTCTTCTGAAAGTTCATGCAACTCCGTACTCAATTTATCAGATCCAATTAAATACACATAATTACGTTCCCCTTTTCGGTTAGGGTCAATTCTACCGATCATGTCAATGTTCAAATCGGCAACCGTCTGTGATAGGGGGAAAATTGGATCAACATCCGTATAGTATTGAGAACCTAGTAAGCCTTTTTCCTCACCAGTTACATGAAGAAAAACAACAGAGCGTTTAGGACCGTTACCTGCATCAGCTGCATTCTTAAAGGCTTCTGCAATCTCCAATAAAGCAACAGTTCCAGAACCATCATCATCGGCTCCATTATTGATTTCGTTTTCACCGGTGATACCTATATGATCTAAATGGGAAGAGATGATAAGGTATTCATTAGGTTTCTCTGAACCTTTAATAATAGCGGCTACATTTTCTGAAGCTATTTTATCGTTGGCACTTTGAAAATTTAGGCTTACCGTAGCTTCGATACTTTGAGAATTGTCCTGAGACGCTATGGAAGGTAAAAGGGTTTGTGCCAATTCTTGATCGATAAAAAAGCTATAAAATTCTGAGTTACCGCTTTCTGCAATCTCCATTCTACCACTGTCATTATCTTTCATGTAATCGAACCTTCTTTTAAATCGACTAAAGTTTTCAGGATCGTAGTATAAAACTCCCACGGCTCCTTTTTCCATAGCCAATTCAACTCTTTTTCCTAATGATTCTGACATATTGCTCCAAGCCGACTTTTCCATTGAACCGGTTACGGCGTAAGTGCCATCGGCATTTTTTGGTTCTCCGGCTTTCAGTAAAATTAATTTACCATCTACGTCAACATCTGTATAATCAGAGTAGTTCTCATCTTCAATTCCATAGCCTACATAAATTAACTCATTGAATGTAGATTTGGCTGATGCAAATGTGAGAACATGTTCGCCGTTTATAAATTCTTTGCCATTAAAAGTTAAATTTCCTTCTGGTAATTTGCTTATTTCCAATGGAACTTCTTGAAAATAATTACCGTCTGACTTTGCTGCAGGTATTCCTAAATTTTCATATTCAGCCTTTAAATAAGCGATTGCCTTTTTCTGACCCGGTGTACCAGTCTCCCTACCTTCAAACTCATCTGAGGCATACGTATATAAATGATCTTTTAATTCCCCCTCGGTGATTGATTCAGCATAAGGCGTTGGAGAAATAGTTTCCTGGGCAGTAGGGGCTTTGGTGTCATCTTTCACTGTTTTTTGAGAAGTGTTACAGGATAGCGCCAAAGCAGCCAATAAAATACTTGTCTTTTTCATGTATAATTTAATTGTTATCAAAAGTTCCCAAAAATAATCAAAAGTTAGGTTTCAAATTCCATCAGCAGGAAGAATCGGCAATGATCTTCCATTCACCATTAATTTTTTTGAAGATGATCATAAAGGTTCCGTTTGCGTTGCCAACCTGTCGTGTCAATATATATTCACCCATTACATAATAGGATTCAGAATCAATGGGGGCGATTTTAACAATCTTGAATTTTAAATTCCCTGTGGATGCGATATCTGGATAATTTTTCTGGTAACTGTTTAGGGTATGCTGCCACCCATTCTTCAACTGGGCTCCACTATAGAAAAATAGAGAATCAGATTTCCAATAGCCTTCCATAAAACCCTCCAAGTCATTTTGACTCCAAGCCTTTTGTTGCAAATTTAAAATGGTCATGATTTCTTCTTTATCCCTTTCTTGATTTGTGGTTGTACAGGATATAGACAATAACAAGATAGCTGCTATTAAGGTTGATTTTTTCAGTATGGCTTTCATATAGTATTACATAATTACATTCCCAATTTAAGATAATATCGTATCTTAATAGTGGTTTAAAATTCAAAAATGGAGGATTTAGCTACTATTCATAAACCCATTTCTAATCTGTTTGAGTATCCCGCAACTAGAGAAGCGTGGGATGCCTATCGTCTGTCAAAAGAGCAAATTGAACACTTTCATGAATATGGTTATGTTTCGGATATAAAACTTTTAAATTCTGTACAGATAAATTCGTTGAAAGAGGAAATGGAAAGAATCATGGATCCTAATCATGAAGGCAATGACTTGTTCTATGAGTTTCATAGCAATGAATCTGTAAATTCTGAATCAGTTCTTTTTCATTCTCTAGGACATTGGCGTATCACAGAAGGGTTTCATGATGTTTTGTGGAATCCGGCATTTTTAATGGCTGCCTATCAATTGTTAGATGATAAGCCGGTTAGGTTTTGGCATGATCAGTTGTTCTATAAACCAGCAGCACATGGTGGAGTAGTGGCATGGCATCAAGATTATTCCTATTGGACCCGAACTATTGCAATGCAACATTTAACCTGTTGGACAGGTCTGGATGATGCCACGAAGGAGAACGGATGTTTACATTATATCCCCGGAAGTCATAAATGGGGCTTGTTGAACGCTCCTGAACTCGCGGGAAATATGGACGGGTTATTAGATTATTTGACTAAAGACCTAAAAGCGGACTTCCAACCCGTTCCTATAGAATTAAAAGCGGGTTATGGTACTTTTCATCATCCTTTATTAGTTCATGGTTCCTATGAGAATACCTCAAATAAACCCAGAAGGGCCTTTGTTTTAAATGTTTTCGCAGATGGTACCGTAAGTAATACGAACGATGAATTGTTAAAAGGAGTTCCGCCTATTCAAAAAGGTGAAAAGATGGAAGGTAAATTTTTTCCGCTGTTATATTCTTGAGAAACTTAATCGTTCAAGGCTTTATCAATTGCAGCTTCTACTAATGGTTCCATAACCTTATACCCGGCAACAGTAGGATGCACTTCATCTTCTGCATATTTTTTTGGTAATCCATTACGTTCATCGACCATGGCTGAAAAATAATCAAGGTAAATATGTTCTTTATCCTCGGCATACGCCTTTATCATTTTGTTTAATTCAATAATCTTTCCAGAGGGTTCCATACCAGGTTTCCAAGGATAATCATATGCAGGTAAGGTAGAGGAGAGTATTACCTTAATATTATTGGCGTGGGCCATTTCAGCCATTCCTTTAATATTATCCATAATCATCTCTAAGGTGGACGGACCTGTATTTCCCGCAATATCATTGGTTCCAGCAAGAAGAACTACCACTTCTGGTTGTAAATCAATGACATCTTGTCTAAAGCGCACCAACATTTGAGGGGTAGTTTGTCCGCTAATTCCTCTATTTACATAAGGCTTACCTTCAAAAAATTCTGGTCTTAGGTTTAGCCATCCAATGGTGATACTATTTCCCATAAAAACAATTCGCGATTCATTTTCCATTGGAGCTGATAATTCATTATTGGCTTCTTTAAATCGGTTCAAATCTGCCCAATCCTGCGCTTGAATAGTGGTTAATCCTAAAACTGATAATAAGGATAGTAAACTCATTTTATTTTTTAAACCCATAGCTGTAATCAATTTTAAATTTGTTGAATTTTTAGTTGTTCTTCTCGAGAAAGAGGTACCCATTTTATAATATTTTCTTTGGTAGGTCTTTGAACGGCAAAGTACGCTAAAAGACATATGGAAATAACCAAAGGAAGTGCATTTCCGGAACTGTAATAGGCCATCAAGCCTATAAATGCAGGAAATTCAATAAGTGCATATTTTATTAATAAGAAGGATTGATATTTTTTAAGTTTTTCTTCTAACGAAATAGACGGATTAATTCTCGTGGTCAATTTTCTAAAAAGTCAGTGACTGCCAAAGTATCCTATTAGTGCAAGAATAGGAACGACATATAAGAAAAGATTTCCCCAGAATTACTAGCATTAAAGCTATTAATTTGCCATATAACATATAATGTGACAACGCTTAGTCCCGCAACTAAAAATAGATGTATGATATTCAGACTTTTCAAAAAGCTCTTTAAATCCATATGCAGTTTAAAATCCTAAGATAATATAATTTAAACCCTTTAGAAGCGATGATCAGAGATAATGGATTATTTTTTTATCCATAGGGGCTTTTAGAATTTTTATATTTGCCGAATGAAAAAGGCATTACCCTTATTTATTGTTATTTTTTCGCTGCAAACACTATTCGCTACAGATTGAAAGCGACAAAGCATTACATTTTTTAGGCGGAAATCTTTATGGTCTGGTAGGAGCAGGAGTAGCCAATGAAATTTCAGATGGTAATAGAACCTGGACCTTTGTAGGTGCGGTTGGTGGAAGTCTTCTTATTGGTTTGGCAAAGGAAAGTATTGACCAGAAGCAGTATGGTGGTTGGGATAACGCAGATCTTTTGGCTACAGTACTTGGTGGTGCAACAGTTGGTGTTACCATAGATATTTTTAAAAAGCGCAAACAGCGTAAACGAGAAAAGTTATTTAAGGATGCTGTTGGTTATAACACCAGATTGAAAATAGAAAAATCCCCAATAAGAATAGAAACTATGAAGTCGCTATCGTTATTGGGGATTTCATACTACGTTTTATCTAATCGCTGATTTTTCTAATACTTTGCACTTTTACCGTTAGCTAAGGTTCTGGTTATAAAGTCCCTAATATCGTCATTTGCCGTTTTAAGGTCTTCTTTTCTAAGGTACATCATATGCCCGGAACGGTATCCTTTAAAACTGAAACGATCTTTCATTCTTCCGCTTGGATCTACCTGCCACATGGTGTATTTTGCATTAAAATAGGTAGTAGCACCATCATAATACCCCGATTGTATCATTACGTTCAAATATGGATTTTGTGCCATGGCCTGTCTTAAATCATCTCTTGTATTGTCATCATCGTTGTTCCAAGGATGTACGGGACCGAACATATTGTATTTTACATCCGTCTGGAAATTCAATTCTTCTTGTAAATAATAATTAATAGCAGGTGTAAAACTATGTAGCCAAGACGTAAGTTCAGAATTATAATCAGGACGCATACCGGCTAATTGTCCGTCCATTCCCAAATACCTTGAATCTAGACGACCAATGGTATAGCCACCTTTTTCTTTTAAAAGATTTTTCCAGAAAAAGGAAGTAGGCACCACAAGGTTTTGGTCTAGAATATCCTTTTTGTCTAAACCAGAGTAGTAGGCCATTTTTTCAGCCACTTTATTTTTATCAGAAGTTTCTAAAAATCCACCCTTTGCCAATGCAGGGATTAATTCATTAATCGTGTAGGCTTCGGACTCCGGTAAAATTTCCAAAAGATCTTTATTCTGTAATTCAGAAGGTAATGCTTTATGGTGCCAAGCAGCCGCCGTATAATAGGGCAGGTTGATAGCCTCAGCGACCGGACCACTATTTTGTATCACCTTATAATCTGCAGGTGAAACCATAATTACACCATTCAAATACATCCACTGCTGGCTTTGCAAAGCTAACGAAAGCCCCATGACCCTAGTGCCGCCATAGCTTTCTCCAATTATGTATTTTGGGGACCGCCATCTATTATTTCGGGTGACAAAAGTATTTAACCATTCTGCTAAGTATTTAATATCTGCATTGATGCCAAAGAATTTATCGCGATCCACTTCTTTTCCACTTTCGGGTATGGTTCTACTGTAGCCGGTATTTGCAGGATTCACATACACGATATCCGCAATGTCAAGAATCGAATACGGGTTTTCTTTTACCCCATAAGGCTGTACCGGGTACCCTTCATCGTCAATCTTTAAAATTTTTGGTCCGGTATAGGCCAAATGCATCCATACGGATCCAGATCCTGGTCCTCCGTTAAAAGAAATCAATAATGGTCTAGCAGCTCTATCTTTTACATTATTCCTGGTATAATAGGTATAATGCAACGCTGCGATTGGTTTAGCATTTTCGTCCCAAACGGGTTGCGTTCCAGTTTTGGCGGTATAGGCAATGTTAGTGCCGTTAATGGTCACATTGTGCTGTGTGGTTACAGCAGTATCAACAGCAATAGTTCTGGATTGGGCAAAAATAAGAGCAGATGCTAATAATAACGAAAGTTGTAGTAGTTTCTTCATGTAGTTCTTTAGGTTTTGGTTTAACGAAAATAACAATTAGTATCAATAAATCGTGGCTTATTCAAATCTAACGTCCAATATCCAATGACATTTTGGACTCATATGGTACTAATGTTAATTTGTTCAATATAAAGTTAAAAACTTTAAACAATAATTAAGAGTATTTTAATTTATTACTTCTATTTTTGGTTTAACAATTAACATAAAACAAAGACTATGAGTATTTTAAAAACAATAACGTTATCAATTTTAGCTTCAACTTTAATTATGAGTTGCGGCGAAAAAAAGAAAGAAGAAGCTAAGGATTCCATGGATGCCGCAGAGGAACAAATGGAGGAAGTTGTAGCTGAAGTTGAGGAAATGCCTACTATTGTGAGTGTTGCAGCAGGTGATGAAAATTTTTCAACCCTAGTTACTGCAGTTCAAGCTGCCGATTTGGTTGAGACCCTGAATAGCGACGGCCCATTTACAGTTTTCGCACCTACCAACGATGCATTTGCCAAACTTCCAGAAGGAACTGTAGAAACTTTGGTAAAGCCTGAAAATAAAGAAAAGCTTACTGGTATTTTGACGTATCACGTAGTATCAGGAGCTTATAACGCCGCTGATGTGATAGAAGCTATTCAAAGTAATGACGGTAGTTTTGAAGTGAAAACGGTGAACGGTGGAATGATTACTTTGACTCTAAGAGATGGTAATGTACTTTTGACTGATGCTAACGGAGGTACAGCAACTGTAGTCATTGCAGACGTTATGGCCTCAAACGGTTTAATTCATGCTATTGATACAGTGGTTATGCCAAAATCATAATTACTTAGACTAACTCAATATTTAAAACCACCATTCTTAGAATGGTGGTTTTTTGTTTAATTTAATGTCGTACTCATCATTTAATAGAATATTATCACATGAAAAAATTTACTAGAAGAGGTTTTAATAGCCTAGTTTCCCAGGGAATGGTAGGCTCGGCACTAATTGGTTCGGTACCGTTTGTAAGTGCAATTAATAGAGGTCAAGAAAAAAGGAAGTTAGGAATAGTTTTGGTCGGTTTAGGAAGTTATAGCACCCATCAGTTAGCCCCATCTTTACAGAACACGGAACATTGTTATCTAGCTGGTATTGTAACAGGAACTAAAGAGAAAGAAAAAATATGGCGAGAGAAATATAACATCCCTAAAAAGAATGTTTATGACTACGATAATTTTGATTCCATAGCCGACAATCCTGATATCGATATTGTTTATGTAGTACTTCCCAATAGCATGCATGCTGATTTTAGTATACGTGCTGCTAAAGCCGGTAAGCATGTGATTTGTGAAAAACCAATGGCGGTTAGTGTAGAAGAATGTGATGCCATCATAAAAGCCTGTGAAAAGGAAAAGGTAAAGTTAGCTGTAGGTTATAGAATGCAAAGTGACCCCTACACCAAAGAGGTGAAAAAATATGTACAGGAAAAAACCTTCGGAGACGTGCTTTTTGTCTCTTCGGATGCTGGATATATTTCAACCGGAAATCCGGATCAATGGCGATTGGATAAGTCCTTGTCAGGTGGTGGTGCATTAATGAATATGGGTGTTTATGCCATACAGACGAGTATTTATGGAACAGGGCACAATCCCATATCGGTTTCCGCACAAGAATTTAGTACCCGGCCAGAATATTTTAAACAAACCGATGAGACCATAACAGCGCAGTTTGAATTTCCAAATGGGGCCGTTGGTCATATGATGACCTCACACAATGCGAATGGTAATCGGTTAAAATCTCATTGTAGTAAAGGTTGGTTTGAATTGGATCCTGCTCATAGTTATGGTCCAATAAGTGGAAGAACTTCTAACGGAAATGTAATCAGTTTTCCGCATCAACGGCAACAAGCTTTACAAATGGATGATTTTGCCAAGCATATTTTAATGGGAGCCCCCAACGTTGCGCCGGGTGAAATGGGGAAACGTGATATGATTATTGTAGAGGCTATTTACAAGTCCATTGCAGAAGGAGGTCAAAAGCAATCTTTAGATTTAGGAATGATGGGGATAGTGAGCTAGTATCTTGATTATCAATTGGTTTGAAATATAAATTATCGTGTTTAACAATTAATTGCTGTTAACTTCAATTCCAATTGACCTTAAATTTACATCTTAACGTTAAAGTCACCTAAGCATAATAAATTACTAATTTTAAGTGAACCTTAACACAAGGGTCTCGATATAGTTTTGTGAGCTCATAACCTAAAAACTGTATTGAAAATGAAAAAATCAAAAAGTCTTTTATTTAAGGTAGTACTATTGTCAACATTAAGTCTCTCCTTGGTCAGTTGTGATGGCGAGGATGGAATGAATGGTGTTGATGGGATTAATGGTCAAGATGGGCAGGATGGAGCAGACGGTGCTGACGGGGTAGATGGTCAAGATTTAACTCTATCTGAAGTCATGTTCGAAAATAAATCCAACCTATCTCCTTTGGTAGCGATGATGCCTCAATTTAATTATGTGGAAGCTTATTCTTTAATCAGTTCTTCGGATACGCTTAGTAATGATTTCAAATTAGTAGGAGCGCAAGATGGTGCTGGATTTCTTAGAGATCCAGAAAGTGATGGATACATTTATGTCGTGAATTCAGAGGATGCTTATGCCGTTTCCAGGATAAAATTAGATGCTAACTTAAACCCGATAAGTGGTGATTGGTTATTGAATTCCGGAGTTGCAGATTTTGCACGTCAATGTTCTGGAACCATGTGGGAAGCAGAAATTCATGGTGGTGCAACCGATCTTTTTCTATCTGCATCAGAAAGTATCAATTACGATGTAAAAGGAATTGATCCTTATATTGCCACTCCTACACCAACCGCAGATTTTGGTCTGGATGCATTGGGTGAATTTTCTTGGGAAAATGCGGTGCCATTACCTAAAAACGCTTACACAGGCAAAACCGTTATTATTGGCGGCGATGATGATTCAAGTGGTTCTGAAGGTCAAGTATCCCTATATTATTCGGAAGCTGGAGATGCCGATTTAACAGGAGGTAAAATTTACGTTTTACGTTTTAAACAAGTATCCGATGGTCTTGGAGGTGTTATGGATGTTGCTCCATCTACCATATACAATGAATCCAGCCTTGATTTCCAAACATCTTACGATGTTGAATTTGTTGAAATTGTAGATGGTGCAGCTCTTACGAAGAACGAAATGGAAGATGCTTCTGTAAATGTTTTTGCTTCTGCATTTATGAGGGTAGAGGATGTGGATTACCAAAAAGGTTCAGACGAATTAGGTAGAAATGTTTTTTTTGCCGTAACCGGTAGAGGTCCTGGTGCAGGAACGTATAATGATTGGGGTACAGTTTACAAATTGGAATTGGATGAGGCTTCACCATTAACGGGTAATTTAACACAAGTAGTAAGTGGCAATACAGATTCAAATAATGCGGATGGTAATGTAAGTACATTACAGAGTCCTGATAATATTTGCGTTACCGAGAATTTCATTTACTTCCAAGAAGATCCAAATTCATTTGATAGGGGACATGCCGCTTATATTTATCAATCAGATTTGAATGGTAATAATGTGAGACCTGTATTGGAATTGATCGTAAAATCAGATTTGGCTGAAAACGGTAGTACTGGCCTAAGCGGTGAATTTGGAGCACTAATCGATATATCTGATAAAGTAGGTGAACCAGGTACTTTCATATTAAACTTACAACCACACTATTGGGTAAACGATACTTTTCAAGGCCGAGATGGTCACATTAGTACTGATTATGAAGATAATCAAGGTGGACAAATCGTAATACTAAAAGGATTACCAAGATAGTTCAACTATCTATTTTTAAAAAGGACCTTCAAATGCCCATGGAGGTCCTTTTCTTCATTCAAATACATAACGATGATTAAAAAAATTACGGTTCTAATTGGAGTAAGTTTAGTATGTTTTTCTTGTAAACAAAAAGTAGAAAAAACCGTTGACAAAGTCAATGCTGATATTTTCCTTAATGCCCAAAATTATTATGAAAACCATATGTCACTGGCTGTCCTATATTTGGATTCGTTAGCAATGGTTTCTGTAACTGATGATAAGGCAAAAGGATATTTTAAGCAGGTACGAAAAGAATTTAAAAAAGCTGAGCCCTATGCATCCTATTTAAAACCAGAAGTGGGCCATAGAGCGAACGGTCCGGCACTACCCATTCTTACGGAAGATACACAAAAGGTCTTGGCACCAATCGGACTACAAAAAATCGAGGAAAGTATATATGATGGAATAGACAGTGAGGAAGCATATGCAAGGGAATTGAATCTTAACGAAAGGTCTATTGGTTGTTCTACGGAATTATATACCACAACGCCCGATAACGGCGCAACGTTTTTTCATTGCCACACACCAACAATTAATGCGGATCATAAGTTTAGGAATTTCAGGATTCGATACTCCTGTAAGTCAATTGGGATTGGAAGAAACTAAAATTTCACTTTTGAGTTTGATGGACGTTTATGAAATGACCATTCAATCCATCATAAAGGAAAAAAATCCTCAATTGGATACGGAATTTAAGGAACATATTTCACAAGCAGTTGAGTTTATTGATACGAATCCAAATTTTGAAACTTTTGATAGATACACATTTATCAAGGACTTCATGAATCCTATAACCCGTGATTGGGTGGCAATTAGAAAAGTAGCTAACCTTTGGGATGCAACCGATAATCACCCTTATAATTTTGATGCACCTACCTTTTTTGAAACCAATTCATTTAATGTAAATGCATTTATGCCCGTAAGCAATAAAAGTGCATCTGAAAAACAAGTAGCTTTAGGTAAGAAATTATTTTTTGACAAAAACCTTTCCCAAGATGCTAAAATGGCCTGTGTTACGTGTCATGACCCCAATAAAGGTTGGGCAGATGGATTACCTACCAATTTTGATAACGATGGAAAACCTTTGACTCGAAATACACCTACCTTAATAAATTCAGCATTTCAAAGAAGTCAATTTTTAGACGGACGATCACCAGATTTAATTTCGCAAATTTCATCGGTCTTCAATAATGAAAAGGAGTTTAATGCTTCTGTACATCAGTTTTCAGGAGAAATTTTAATCGATTCTACTTATACGGATTTGTTCCAAGAAGCCTATGGTGGAATATCCGCTAAGAATACAGAGATCATTAAGGCCATTTCTGCCTATGTAGCCACCTTAAACGGTTTTGATTCTAAATTCGATAAAAATATAAGGGGAGAGGAAAATTCATTTACGGAACAGGAAAAATTAGGCTTTAACCTTTTTATGGGGAAAGCGCTTTGTGCTACATGTCATTTTATTCCTTTGACCAATGGTACGGTCCCTCCATTTTTTGCAGAGCATGAAAAAGAGGTAATAGGCGTTCCTTCCAATGCGGATAATAAAATGCTTGATGAAGACCCAGGTTTTTATCTAATCAATAATGATGATTTCTATAAGGGCATGTTTAAAACTCCAACGGTGCGTAATGCAGAACTAACGGCTCCTTATATGCATAATGGAGTCTACCAAACTTTAGAGGAAGTCGTTAATTTTTATAATCTAGGTGGAGGAGCAGGGCTGGGATTTAATTTACCAAACCAAACCTTGCCTTTTGATAATTTAGAACTTTCCAAAGAGGAAGAACGAGCGTTGGTTGCGTTTATGAAAACACTAACGGATGCACTTGTAGAGCAAGTCTATTAAAATTTCTCAAAAACACCCAAACCAAATAATGCAAAATCATATTTAACTGGATCCATAGGGTCCAGTTTTCTTAGATTTTTATCCAGTTCGGCCAATGCTTTGGCGTCGTTCTGTTTGCGCTTTAAGAGTTTTAGTTTTCTGGCCACGTTTCCGGAATGGACATCCAATGGACAAGATAAAATTGCGGGACTAATATTTTGCCACAGACCGAAATCTACGTTTGTATTCGCATCCCTTACCATCCAACGTAAGAACATATTAATGCGTTTGGCGGCTGAACCTTTTAGTGGGTCCGATACGTGTTTGGTGGTTCTACTTTCAAAAGGAAGTTCAAAAAACACCTCCTTGAATTTAGATATCGCGGGCTGTAAAGTTGATTTTTGTTGATAGGTCGTGAAAACGCCTTCCAAACCTTGATGGTGTACATATAGGTTTCTCAAGCTTTTAATGAAATAAGAAAGGTCTAAAGAATTAAACGTTCTATGCACAAAGTTCTCGAACAGAATCAAGTCCTCATCAGAATGATTCGTAACAAAATCATACGGACTATGGTCCATCAATTCCATTAATTTATGGGCATTGTTGATGATGCTTTTTCTGTTTCCCCAAGCAATGGTAGCTGTTAAAAATCCGCTGATTTCAATATCTTCCTTTTTTGTAAATAAATGTGGAATTTGAATAGGATCGGTCGTTAGAAAATCCGGTTTATTATACTCCAGTACTTTGGCATCTAAAAATTCTTTGCGTTCGGCTTTTTTCATTCTAAAGGAATATCTAAGAGTTTCATGAGGATTAAAGGTGAAGCCAAAATAAAATTATAGAGAGCATGCATCGCCATAGACCAGAGGAGACCAAATTTTATCCGAATCATCCCTAATAACAACCCTACGGATATTTGTGGAGCAACCAGTATTGGCGAGAGCAGCAATACGGTAGTGGAAATTTCAAAATTCGTAATGTGAATGTATCCAAAGAGAATGGCAATCAAGTAAAAAATGGTTTTGAAATATTTGGAATCTTTGAACCAAACGATTGGTCCACGAAATAATAATTCTTCTAAAAAAGGAGCAACGATTACCGCAAAAAAAAAGATGCCAATGGCAGAATACTTTTCAAATAATTCATCCATGGCGTGTTTACCAAGTTCAAGATCAAACATAGATTCAAAAAGGCCGGCAATAAGGGATAAACCAATGCTAATGGTAATACCAAAAAGAGTACAAATGACTAGAAAACGAATCCGATATTTTGTCTCCTTGTTTGGGTCTTCTTGATATAATGGATTCTTGATAAAGGCAATAATTTCAGCTAACATTCCAATCTAGTTTAGGCTAGAATTACTTCCTTATCTACGATTTTGCCATCCACCATAGTTAACTTTCTATCAGCCATTTCAGCTAATTCTTCGTTATGTGTTACGATTACAAAAGTTTGTCCGAATTTCTCACGGAGTTCAAAAAATAATTTATGAAGATTGTCCGCACTTTCAGAATCGAGATTACCACTGGGTTCGTCAGCAAAAATGATAGAGGGATTATTTACCAAAGCCCTGGCTACCGCCACACGCTGTTGTTCCCCGCCCGAAAGTTCTGCGGGTTTATGATGATATCTATGGGAAAGACCTAAAAAATCCAATAGCTCTTTTGCTCTTATTTCCGCATCAGTTTTCGGAGTCTTTTTTATAAAGGCTGGTAAACACACATTTTCCAATGCCGTAAATTCAGGAAGCAATTGGTGAAATTGAAATATAAAACCAATATGTTCATTTCTGAAACGGGCCAACTCCTTATCGCTCAAACCGGTAGCATCAATATCATTGATTAATAGTGTACTATTCTTTTTGTTGGATTGTTGGTCGAGGGTTCCTAATATTTGCAGCAACGTAGTCTTACCAGCACCTGAAGCACCAACAATGGAAACTATTTCACCTTTTTTTATATGAAGGTCAACCCCTTTTAAGACTTCTAATTCTCCATAATATTTGTGAATGTTAGAAGCTTTGATCATATAATTAAATTTTTTGGTATGTTATTTGTAAAAATAATTTCGTCTAAATTAAAGAAAAAGGAATGAAGCATTGTAGTTTTAAAATTTTACTTTATCTACATTCTCTTTTTCCGAAACAGTTTTAAATATAGCTGTATTTTTATCTGTTTTTATGATTTTATTATATGCTAACAAAAAATAAAGGCTTAATTTTGTTTAATAATTTAATAGATAGCTTAAACATTACATAATAAATGTCTCCATACAGAAATTTAGAAGAGTATAATTTAGAAATAACAGACGAGGTAAAGAATCGCTATTCTTCCATAATAGGTGAGATTGGAGAAGATGTTGCCAGAGAAGGATTGATTAAAACACCAGAGCGCGCCGCGAAAGCAATGTTGTTTCTAACACAGGGTTATAAGCAAAATGCTGAGGAAATTTTAAAAGGGGCCATGTTCAAAGAAGATTATGATGATATGGTCATTATCAAGGATATTGAACTTTATTCGCTCTGCGAGCATCATATGTTGCCATTTTTTGGAAAGGCGCATATCGCTTATATTCCTAACGGACATATCGTAGGATTGAGTAAAATACCCCGCGTGGTGGATGTATTCGCAAGACGACTACAGGTCCAAGAAAGACTAACCCATAATATTCTGGAATGTATCAACAATACTTTGAAACCAAAAGGCGTTGCCGTAGTAATAGAGGCATCGCACATGTGTATGATGATGCGCGGGGTTCAAAAGCAGAATTCGGTTACAACTACATCAGGTTTTAGGGGACAATTTGAAAAAATTGAAACCAGGAATGAATTCTTGAAACTAATCAGTTCTGACTTACATTAAACCGATTATTTTTCTGGTAGGGACTAAATTAAAAAATTGGCATCTTTGTTGTATTCCTAAGATGGAATCATTAATTTTTCAAGATGTCAATACTTCAAAACAAAAAATACAAACAGCTCCTTATGGGGCTGTTATTTGATGGCATTGGAATGCTTTCTTTCGCTATACCCTTTATAGGGGAATTCTCAGATGTGGTTTGGGCTCCTTTATCGGCCTGGTTAATGACCAGAATGTATAAAGGTAGAATAGGACAGGTTGCCGGTGTTGTTAGTTTTATAGAGGAAATTATTCCCGGTTTTGACCTTATTCCATCTTTTACGCTCATGTGGCTTTATACCTATGTATTTAAAAGCACAAAATCAAAACAGACCGTAGGGGTCTAATGCTCTTTTTATTTGAGGGATTAAAAACTTAACTTTAGCTCAAATCCATAGATTTTGAAAAGAAGAAGTTTTGTAGCAAAGTCCGGTTTGGCCGGTCTTACTACCATTTTAGGGGCAAATATCGTTTTTAAAGAATTTTTACCTGACGGATATGTTCCGTTAGCGCTACAACAAGACCCTGATCCTTTTAAAATGTTTGAAAAGGATGAAGCCATGGTCGTACTAAACGATAAGCCATGGAATATGGAAGCTCAGGCCCATTTGCTGAACGATAAGGTCACCCCCAACAAATTCATGTTCATTCGTAACAACGGACTCATACCTGAAAATATCAACATTGAAAATTGGACGCTTACTATTGACGGGGAATCTGTTACCAAATCCAAAACGTATTCAATATCCGATTTAAAATCAAAATTTAAACATCATACTTATCAGCTTACTTTAGAATGTGGAGGAAACGGAAGGAGCGAATTCAATCCACCTGCAAAGGGCAATCAATGGACCATAGGAGCAGTGTCCTGTGCGAATTGGACTGGTGTTCGTTTGAAAGATATTCTAAAAGATGTAGGTATAAAAGATAATGCTGTTTACATAGGGTATCACGGTATTGATGTTCATTTAAGTAGAAATCCAAATAAGGAACCCATATCCAGAGGTGTACCTATATCCAAGGCTTTACAGGAAGAGACCCTGATTGCCTTTGAAATGAACGGGGAACCCATTCCATTAGCTCATGGCTTTCCATTACGATTAGTGGCAGGTGGTTGGCCGGCTTCGGCATCCGGAAAATGGTTAAATCGAATAAGTTTGCGCAACCAAGTGCACGATGGTGAAAAAATGGGAGGAAGTTCATATCGGGTACCTTGTGAAACCGTTGCTCCAGGGGAGACAGTCGCTGATGATCAAATGTGTATCATTGAATCGATGCCTGTAAAATCTTTGATAACCTATCCAAAATCTGGGGCAATGATAAAAGAAGGAGAAACCCTGAAAATAAACGGACATGCATGGGCCGGAGAATTGGAAGTTTCTCAACTGGAATATTCCATCGATTTTGGTGCTTCCTGGAAATTGGCCAACTTAGCGTCACCAACGAACCGTTTGGCTTGGCAGCATTTTAATTCGGTCGTTAGTTTTCCCAAAAAAGGATATTATGAAATTTGGGCACGTGCCACGGATTCAGAGGGGACGAAACAACCTATGGTTTTACCCGGTTGGAATCCTAAAGGCTACCTGAATAATGCTTGTCATAGAATTGCTATAAAAGTGATCTAATGGAAAATAGGAAATTATCCCGGTTATATAAACCGCTATTTGTCATTTGTACCCTCTTTTTGATAATAGGAATACTACTATTTTATGTTTACGGACCAAAAGAGACCGAAGAACAAGTAATGGAAACCGATCCAGATTTAATTGAAAACGGAATCCATGTCCGGACAGGTTTTATTGATGCCGACGGATTGCAAGTTGTGGTCAATAACTGTACTACTTGCCACTCATCTAAGTTGGTCATTCAAAATAGAATGGGGGTGGAGCAGTGGAACGCTACCATACGTTGGATGCAAAAAACACAAGGATTATGGGAGCTTGGGGAAAATCAAGAAATCATTGTCAACTATCTAGTTGAAAATTATCCGCCGTTGGAAAAGGGGAGAAGAGCCCCACTTACCAATATTGAATGGTATGAGCTAAAAAACTAAAATTATTTTAAAATAAAAAAGCCATTGAAATTGCTATTTCAATGGCTTTTTAACTGTTTTTAATTGAGTTATTCTACAACTAGGGGAAAAGTTTGTGCAATATCCGTTTCACCACCAGCGTCTGCCAAAGTACCGTCGTTAGGTTTTTTTGGTTCATGACGAAGGGTAATTTGAAGAGTTCCCGCTCCAGCATCACCTGTTGTCAATTCAAACAGAATACCAACTGGATTTCCATTTTGATCTTCATCGGAATATGTAATTTCAGAAATAGACCCGGTAAAATTAAATAAGAATTGATGTTCATCACTCTCTTCATCTACTTCTTCTGTAATAATCTCTGCTGGTGTTTCTGTTTCGTTTAAAAGTACTATAGTTCCAGTATAGGTTGTATTTGCGGCCAAGTTATCTGAAATCGTAATTTCAGGGGCATCGGGGCCATCTCCATCTAAATCTTGGGACTGTAGGGTTACCGTCGTTCCACCTGCAACAAGATTTACATTCATCGTGGTAATGATTTCTTCTTCGTTCACGATTTCAGGGTTGTCGTCATCATTGGAACATGACATAAAACCTAATGTCAATATACTTATAGCGATAATCGATTTAATAGATGTGTTCTTAAAAATTGTTTGAATTGTTTTCATTGGAATAAAATTTAAATTAGTAATTATAGATTAATCGTAGGTTAATATTTCTTCCGGTGTCTTCCACAAAATACCGTAGGCGATTAAGATAATCCCTATACGATGTATTTAATAGATTAGAAACACTGAGACCAATAGTTAAATCCTTTTTATTTTTAATGCTAAAGGAAGCTTCTGTATTTACGGCCAAAAGATGATATGCATCGGGTGGAGTATTAATATCCAAAACAACATCCTGTTGTTGTTGAGGAGAAAATACAGTTATATTGGGAGGAAATCTTTTTTGCTCAAAAACGAATTGGCTTTCCAAGCTTATTGTAAAATCTTTCCATTTATCATTGGAGTACGCAATACTGTTGTTCAAATTTGCCGAAGGAATATTGATCAATGGAATATCTGTCTCCGTATCCGTTCCACGAACCCATGAAAATTTGTGGTCTGTACGTATTTTAGAAGTCCAATTGCTATAAACAGATACATCCAAACCAACTAAATTTGCGTTGGTCTGTCTATAACTCCACACCGGAAAAGCCCCTCGTATGGTAAACTCAATACCACTAGGTTCAAGTAGTATAAAATCTTTGATGCTATTGATAAACGGGGATAAGGTATAACCCCACTTGAGAGAATTTTTTTCCACAGAAGCCGATACTTTCGAAGATTTTTCACTTTTTATTCGCAAATCGCCTAGTTCTATCCGTGCAGCCGAATGATGTAATCCATCACTAAACAATTCTGAAGGATTTGGTGCTCTTTGTGAATAAGCATAGTTGAATCTTATAAGATTTTCTGCGTTAATTTCATGTTTTAAACCTGCTGTTCCAGAAATATTGTGAAAATCCAATACGGGATTCGTGAGTAGTTGTGTTCCTAAATCCTCGATTATGATATCGTTAAAATCTTCATCATATCCACGTTCTTCCCATCTTGAAGTCCTGTAGAACTTTTTGGAATCTATTCGGTTGAAATCATAACGAAGACCTGCATCTACGACCCATGAATTCCCAATTTTATAATCACCAACCCCAAAAACCCCAAAATCATATTTATCATAATCAGGTATAAGCCTTCTCACTCCGGTTGCCGGGTTGGCAAAATTGGACTGAAATCGTCCCAATAAACCTATTTTAAGCCCTAAAGCTTTTTTCGAATCGATTTTAACATCCGTAGAGAAGCTATGCGTGGTCAATTGAAGATCTAATGATGCTTTATCCGCATCGTCACCCACACGAATATCATATTCAAACCTTCTGTTTTGCTGAAAATCATATTGTAAAGTCCATTTACCAAAACCTTCAAACCTTCTGTAATAGTTTAATTTACCCAAATGGTGCGAGACTTCTTGGTTTGGCCTACTAATGTTATAGGTAAAATCATTGATAATATTAGGTTGTTGGCTATTTATTGACTGAATAAGGTCGTCAATATTACCGATATGTGAGGCCCTTAGAATACCTATATCCGACTCAAAATAAGAGTAGTACCCTTCCCAACCCTGAATAAAGTCTCTCTTTCCAACATTTAGGGAAATTCCTTTTTCCTGAATACCTGTATTGGACAAAACGTAATTGGGCGACTCCAAATCACCAAGTAGTTTATAAGAACCTTGACCCTTTATATAAAGTCCTGAAGCATAGGATTTTGTCAACGAACTGGTGATATTTCCACCTCTGCCATTTGAAAAAAGGTTTAACTGTGTTTTCCCAAAAAGTGTATCTTTTCTTATGATGGGTGCAGGTTCTAAAACGATAACACCACCAATTGCATCACCACCATATTCCAAGGCTGCTGCACCTTTGATAACACTTATTTTTTGATTTGCATTAATATCCACATTTGGCGCGTGCTCATCACCCCATTCCATATCCTGCATTCGCACATTGTTGTTCAGTATTAAAATTCTACTGCCGTTAAGACCTTGAATTACGGGTTTAACTATATTTCCGCCCGTATTGAGGGTAGAAACCCCAGGAATTGTTTTGAGCGCATCCCCTAGACTGCCACCACTACTTCTCTCCAGTTCTTTAAGACTTAGGTTTTCCTCTTGACCAGAATTTGTTTGTTGAGTAACGCTACTTACCACTTTAACCTCTTCCAACTCCTCCAAATGATGTTCTAGACGAATTTCTTCAAAGGAATCACCAGCTATGGTAACAGTTATAAATTTAGTTGTACATACAGGATGCGATACTTCTAATTCGATAACCCCATCACAAAGATCTCTAAAGCTGAATTTTCCATTTTTGTTGGAAACAGTACTCATATTCTTACCAGTAATGCTTACGGTTGCTCCAGCTAAGGAACTATTGTCATGAAAATCCACAACCTCACCCACAAGGATAGAATTACAGTCCTGTGCAGATGTCAAAAGTGCAAAAAGCACCATAAATACAAATAGTAAATACTTCATTTAATGATTTTACGCAAATTATAATCGATATCATAGGATATCAATAGAATGTAGTTTTAGGATGTAATTACACCTTAGCAGGGGGAGGCCTGCCAAAAAAACTATAGCGTAAATGAAAAGAGGGTAACCCTGGTGAAGTGTTTATGAAAGTTTCTCTTTCCGGAAGAATCTGAAAGGAACTTACTATTACTATTGTTGCTGCTAATAGGAAAAATTCATCTTGATTCTGAAGGGAAAAATGGCAAAATTTACAGTTTTCAATCTTATCAACCGAGTTTTCCTGATGTGTATAAACATGAAATGAAGTCACCTTGAGCAACATCAAGATGAAAAGGAAAATGACAGAAAAATAAGTAAATACTGTTTTCTTCACATCGCAAATGTAATGAAATA